>MHEE01000001.1:0-12205 GCA_001805105.1 Nitrospirae bacterium GWF2_44_13
CAAAAGAAGCAAGCGGCACGGAAAAAAATATCGGGAAAACAGAGGCGATTTACAGGGTGATACAATAAATCATGATACATGATACAGGATACAAGATTCAGGATGCAAGATTCAGGATAACTGATAAAAAAAATATCATGCATCATGCATCATGCATCGTTATTTCTATTCTTATATGTTTAGCTGGCTGCAAGGGGAAGGAAGCGCCCAAGCCTGCGGTGACTGCTCCGGCGCCTACGCAAGAGATTAAAACTGCAGTTACTGAAGCGGATAAAAAAACACCCCCCTCCACTCAAGTAAGTCCTAACCAGCCGCCGCGTGTTGATTATATTGATGTTGTTCCTCTTTATCCAAAGATAGGGGACACTATCAAAATAACTGTAAAGGCAACAGACCCCGACGGAGATGAAATAAAGCTTATATACCAGTGGTTTAAAAATGACGAACCTCTCTCTGAGACTTCAGATGCGCTTGTTTTGGCAAAAGACAATTTCAAAAGGGGTGATAATATCTCCCTGAATGTAATCCCCGATGACGGAAAGGTGAAAGGGAGCAGCGGCCTAATGAAGGTTACAATAGGCAATTCTTTCCCCGAAATAACATCTTCTCCGAGCGAAAATAAATTCGACAACAGAAAGTTCACGTATCAGGTTAAAGCAACTGACCCTGAAAATGACACACTAACCTATTCTCTTAAAACTGCTCCTGCAGGAATGACTATTGAGAAAACAACAGGCTTGATAAAATGGGATGTGCCGACAGATTTCAAGGGGAAGGCAGAGATTGCTGTTATTGTTTCTGATAACCACGGCGGAGAGGCGCTTCAGAGTTTTGTCTTTGAGCTGACTACAGGGAGATAAATAACTCTAACGTCCTCCTGCTTCTTTTAATAACAGTGCTTCTTCTTTATCTGCGCTGCTGATTTCTTCATTGACCTTTTTGATTTTTCCCTCAAGTTCTGAGATTTGTTTCTCGATTTCCCTCTTCTCACGGATTGCTAATACCCGCCCTTTTTTCCTAATATCTTCCTCAAGTTTCTTCTTGTCGGCTATCAGTTTTTCTCCCTCGGCCCTGAGTTGAGCCTTCTTTCCGGCGACATCCTTAAGCTTACTGTCAATTTCCTGTTTCTGAGGCTGTGTGCTTTTTTCTGCCGACGGTTTTTCATCGGCGTCTTTAGTTATCTCGGAGGGCGCACCGTCTTCTGTGCGTTTTACGGCTTTAGTTTTTTTGATGTCTTTTATGATGGCCTTATCAAGCTCTATCTCTCCGCCTTCCCTGTAGAACTTTATCTTGCTGCCCATGTCCTTATATTCATCTACAACAAATTCCCTGCCATTTTTGAGGATGATTTTATAATCAGCGAGGGCAAGACCTGAAATCAGGATAAATACAAAAAAAAGGGAAACAGACACCAAGATTTTATTATGGGATGGAAACATCTCAGGGACCTCCTAACTTAACAGTCCTTCACGCCGGTTCTTTTTTGAGTTCAAAGGTTTCAGCATCTTTTTCTGTATATTCCTCAACCGTTGGCTTCAGTATCTTTTCTATCGGATAATCTCCGGGGTTGAGGATTTCAATGCCTATCAGATTGCCCTTTTCATCCAGATCAATGTTCAGGTTCTCATTAATTTCAAGAGTTCTCTCCCGCTCTTTTTCCTGAACCCTGATATAAAGAGCCTTCGCATAATGGTCATATTCTATTTTCATGCCCCCTCCTACTGGTTGCGGTCAATAATAGTTATAATCTCGTAACCTGCCAACCCGCGTCTAAAAACTATTTTTAATAGTTTATTCCCCGATGCCTTTATTGCAATCTCTTTCCCGTCAGCCTGAATATAATAACTGTCAGGATTTTCAATGCACTCTAAGATTTCAAATGTTGTTGCCTGTATTTGCCTGTTCCGATTTTTTGCATGCCTTGTAAATCTCAGTTCCATTTACAAGTATCTTAGCAGAAAACTATACATTTTACCCTGCGATTTTCACTTTCCAGACCCCTTCTTTTTTGCCGAGTCTATAAGTTCTATAAGTTTATCAGCAGGCTGAGAACCGGTAAGCACAGAGCCGTCAGGCAGGATTGACGTCGGCGTGCCTGAAATGCCGAGGCTTCCCGCAAGTTTTATGTTCTTGCCAATCGCATCGGTTTCACAAGACGGTTTTGGTATGGATTTTTTCTCAAAATTATCCTCAAGAAGTTTTAGTGATTTCTCGCATATTATGCTTTTGGATTTCCAGTATGCATCAGGGTGGAGTTTTGTCAGAGGGAACAGTTTGATGTAAAAGGCGATGTCCTTTCTCTTTTCAACAACTTTTTTGATTTCTTCGTGAAACTTGCCGCAAAACGGGCAGTCAGGGTCTGTAAAGACAATCACCTTGTTTGCCGCCTTTTTATCTCCTAAAATTAAAGCGTCTTTAAGCGGGATGAGCGAGCGGTTAATCCGCCTGTCTTTGTTAAGAGCGTCGAGCCGTTCTTTTGTCTTGTCAATTGCCGCATTTACTTCGATGATGCTGCCGCTTATCAAATACTTTTTTGAAAAATCTACGTAAAACAACCCGCGCTGGCCTTTATTGTCTATAGAAACTTCCCACAACCCTCTTGCAGGGCTCATCTGCACCTTTAAAATCTTTGCATCAGGCGCCTTGATCTTTGTGAGGATATTGCGGACCTCGTCAGTGCTGATGGTGTGGCATTTCATGCAGTCCGTATCGCATGAACCGGAGGCCGCTGCATAGCTGATAGCTGATAGCTGATAGCTGATGGCTAAGATGATCATCAATAAAATATGCATAGATAATTATAATACATTTAGCCAAGAAAATGCAGTTGATCAAGGAGGCTGTGTCTGTCTTTCGGCAATATTAAACTACCTTTGTAAAAGTATAAATGTTAGTGCAATATATTTTGTTTTTCACATCTGTTATGCGGGGCTATCCGCTCCATTTCATTGCGACTTCAGCCCCTATTCTGACTGACCCGTGAATCTTGCCTTAATCCAAACACAGCCTCCTATAGTTAGCTACGTTTTTCGGCTTTATGATATGATAAATCTCCATGGATAAACTAATCATAAAAGGCGGAAAAAGACTTAAAGGCGAGGTTGAGATAAGCGGGGCAAAGAACGCGGCTTTGCCTGTCATTGCGTCCACGCTCCTTGTGCAGGGAGAGCACGAAATAACCAGAGTTCCTGACCTCCGGGATATAAAGACAATGGGCAGGCTCCTTGAGAACATGGGAGCGGAGTTTCATTACGAGCCGCATAAAGCAGTCATAGCAACGAACAAGATAAGGAATCTTGAAGCGCCATACGAGCTTGTTAAGGAAATGAGAGCGTCCGTTCTTGTGCTGGGGCCCATGCTGGCAAGATTTGGCCGCGCAAAGGTCTCTCTGCCCGGAGGATGCGCTATAGGCGCAAGGCCGATAAACCTGCATCTTATGGGACTTGAAAGAATGGGGGCAAAAATAGAGCTTGAATCAGGTTATGTAATAGCATCGGCAAAAAGGCTGAAAGGAGCTGTGATTTATTTTGACACGGTAACCGTAACCGGGACCGAAAACCTTATGATGGCTGCGTCTCTTGCGAAAGGGGTGACAGTCCTTGAAAATGCTGCAAGAGAGCCTGAGGTTATAGACCTTGCAAATGCGCTGACAGCAATGGGCGCAAAGATTAACGGCGCAGGTGAGAGCATTATAGAGATAGAAGGCGTAGATGAACTCAGGCCCCTTACCCATAAAGTGATACCTGACAGGATTGAGACCGGTACGTTTATGGCCATAGCAGGTATAACAGCAGGGGATGTCACGATAAGGGGATGTATGCCGGAACATATTAAGGCATTTTTGATAAAGCTTAAGGCGGCAGGGCTGAAGGTCGAAGAAACAGCGGATGGAGTGCGGGCAGTTGGCCCTGCAAGGCCCAATGCAGTTGATATAGAGACAGCGCCTTACCCCGGATTTCCAACAGATATGCAGGCGCAGTTTATGGCATTGATGAGCAAAGCGCAGGGCACAAGCATAATCACAGAGACAATCTTTGAAAACAGGTTTATGCATGTTGCCGAACTCAGAAGAATGGGAGCCGGCATAAGTTTTAAAGGAAGCACGGCAACTGTGAGGGGAGTCAGGAAATTAAAAGGGGCGAATGTGATGGCTACAGACCTCAGGGCCAGCGCTTCTCTGGTTGTTGCTGCGCTCGGGGCAGAGGGAGAAACCACTATCCACCGTGTCTACCACCTGGACAGGGGATATGAAAAAATAGAAGAAAAACTCACCATGCTTGGTGTGGATGTCAGAAGGGAAAAGAGGTAAGAACTCTTACCTCTTTTCCATAATCCTTACCCTTTTAAGGGCTTTTTTACGCGCAGCAATAGCCTTCTTTTTCTTTTTTACGCTTGGCTTTTCGTAATGTTCTCTCTTCTTTATTTCTGAGAGAATTCCTTCACGCTCACACTGCTTTTTAAACTTCCTGAGAGCATTCTCAAAAGAATCACTCTCACGCACCTTCACAGAGGGCATTTATAATCCCCCCCCCTCTTTATAAATTTTATACTATAAATAATCCTATATATAAAACAGAATACTTTACCAATTAAATTGTATTCATGTCAAGGAAGCGGAAATGCGGGTAGTGGGTCATTTTGATTTTTAGACCTCTTGACTCTTGATGCTTGAGCGGTTATGCTATATGCATGAAGGGAAAAAAGAAAAGACCCGATGATATTAATGTCCTTGCTGCCTCTATAGTCAAAGAGGCTACTGGCGAATCCCTACCAGAGAAAAACCCCGCTGCCGTTGCTTTAGGCCGTCTTGGAGGCTTGAAGGGTGGGAAGGCCAGAGCAAAGAAGTTATCTGCTAAGAAACGTAAAGAAATAGCCGTGAAAGCTGCTAAAGCTCGATGGCGTCAACATTAAGGTTAGGCAATTCAAGAGTGGCTCCTTTTCTCGGTAAAACCTTGTCAACCATTTTTATAAACCTATGCCACCCGTAACCATTTGACAAGGCAAGCCTCTGGAACATAATGAGAGAATGTAAATGTTGCGCTAACATAGGATTGCCTATATCTTCAGTAAGCCATTGATGAAGTTTATTTTTCCTATGACCCGTTTCGTCTTTAGGGCTTTTATCTGTTAATTCCTGTAATAGTCCAGGCGCAATTCTTTCATAAACTAAATCATTGGTATAATGAGCGCATATACTGAATCTGTTCTTGCGCATACCCGGCCATATCCAACCCTTGAGTTTGTAAATGTTTTCATAAAATTCATCTGGAAACTTTTTAGCCCAAGCTGCAAGTTCTTTACGAACAAGCATTTCTAAATATACTTGCAATGCGTCTTTGGGTCTTATCTCTTGGTAGCCCGTAGCTTCATCAATAAGAGCTATAATTCCGATATGAGCAAACCCTTTTAGTATTATTTCGGCTTGTCGAGCAGTAGGAAGTTGTATATCTGAAAGAGCGCCCTTTTCTCTTGCTTTTAGCCAAATATCACAGATTTCCGGTAAAAGAGTAGCTGGTAATCCCCACGCTTTGGCTCCTGATTTTGTGATATAACTAATAGGATTTAAAAGCTTTTTTTTGATTTCTTCATCAATAAGGGACTCTAAATTTTTTGCTGAAACATACTCAGGAAGGTAAGCGCCCTCTTGACCGCTTCGTTTTCTTTTCCAATGAGCACCACTTCCTCTTTTCCCGAAGGCTTTGGCAACACTTCTTTCTCTTAATACTCTGACGCCATTATCCAATACAGCACATGGTATTTTAATATCGCCAATTTTCACCACCCCCGGATGTGTTTCTTTTGGTATGTTCGTCCCTTCCCACCGCTCTTTAGCTGCCTTTTGCGCAATAGCCTTGCGTTCTTCTCCGCTCAGCTTTGCTGCTCTTGCGTAGCCGCCCTTTGCTTTGCCTTCATTTTCCATGCTTGCATCTCCTTTTTATTTTATGCTTGCATTATAACTTTCCTTAAGATAAAATGCAAGCAGTATTTGGAATAAATGCTTGCAAAAAAGACTTGACATTGCTTGAGCGGTCAAGTATAATTAAATCATGAACAGGTTAGACATAAAGAAACAGGCACAAATAATATCAGCCTTAGTAGAGGGCAATTCCATCCGTGCCACATGCAGAATGACAGGCGCAGCTAAAGGCACAGTCTTAAAGTTATTGGCCGATGTAGGACAGGCTTGCGCTGAATATCAGGATAAGACTTTAAAAAACCTTCCCTGCAAGCGTGTTCAATGTGATGAGATTTGGTCATTCTGCTATGCGAAAGATAAGAATGTGCCGGAAGATAAACAAGGTCAATTCGGTTATGGCGATGTCTGGACGTTTACGGCTCTTTGTGCTGATTCTAAGGTTGTTCCGACATGGCGCATAGGAAGCCGTGATTTACAGACAGCTACAGAGTTTATGCAGGACTTGGCAGGACGCATGAAAAACAGGATACAGCTTACTACAGATGGCCACAGGGTATATTTAGATGCTGTTGATAATGCTTTTGGCTCAAACGTGGATTTCAGTCAATTAATAAAGCTCTATGGCAATGAGGTTGAACGAGAGGTCAGATATAGCCCTGCTCAATGCACAGGCACACGCAAGGTCAGAATTATAGGCAAGCCAGACCCTAATTATATTTCTACAAGCTATGTTGAAAGACAGAACTTGACAATGCGTATGACTATGAGACGCTTTACAAGGCTTACTAATGCGTTCTCAAAGAAGGTAGAGAATCTTGCTCATGCTGTAGCCCTTCATTTTATGCATTATAACTTTTGTAGGATTCATCAATCTTTAAGGGTTACGCCTGCAATGGAGGCAGGGATAACAAGCCATGTATGGGAGATTGAGGAAATTATAAGTCTTATTAATAGATAGATTATCCCCCCTTCCAGATTTTCACTTTTTTTGTTATAGTGATACTAAGATGCCTATCAGCCATCATCGCGAGAAACTTCTTAATGCAATAATCTATTTCGCAAATAATACAAAATATTGCGGAAAAACTAAATTATATAAGCTTCTATTTTATCTCGATTTCACTCATTTTAAAGAGACGGGGCATTCTGTTACGGAGCTTGATTATTTTGTATGGGAGCATGGCCCAGCACCTAAAAACCTTCATAAAGAATTTGCACAACAGCCAAAGGATATTCAAGAACATGTTACCCTCATAGGTTCTTCAGATTCATTTATAGGGGTTAAAGCGAGAAAAAAATTTGATGAAAAACATTTTACAAAGCGTGAATTAAGGATTTTAAAAAATCTGTGCGATATATTCCGAGATGCTAAAGCAGAACATATGGTTGAAGCATCTCATGAAATTGATAAACCATGGGATATAACAAATAAAACTAATGGCATGCATGCTCTTATAGATTATTTCCTTGCCTTAGACAACTCACCGGGGGAGATAACCAAAGAAGAAGCGAAAGAAAGAATAAGAGATAAGGAGCAATTAGAATCAGCCTTTAAATGACGATGCGTGGCACAGTTTTGTTCCATGAAAAATTTAAATTTCCTGATGGAGAACATGGGGAAAAACTTTTAGTTATTTTGAATACTCCTGCCAATGATGAGCCTTATTTAGTATGCAGAACAACATCTCATTGCAAATGCGAAATAACCAGAGAAGGATGCCACAGCGATAAAGGAATATATCACATCAAAGCAAATAAAGACGGATTTCCCTCCGATACTTGGGTTCAATTAAACCCAATTACAGCACTCACCAAAGCAGAAGTTTTTAAAGCACAATTGGATAAAGTTTGTCACGTAAAACATTCTATAAGTGAAAACACTATAAGAGCAATACTAAATTGCATAAAGAAGGGGGATGACTTTTCACAGTATCAAGCAGACTTGATGTTTTAATGGTTTATTAAAATCAAAATGACCCACTACCGAGAGGCGCCTTTACCACGGCAAAAACAGTGGAAAACCCTGCCCTTTCATTTCAAGCGGGTTTACACTGCAAATATTTTTGTGGTAAACTTTATAATCTTCATTTTAATCCCGATGTTATCGGGACTCAAATCGTATGCCAGAAAAATATGTCATAGGGATAGATATCGGCGGGACAAATCTAAGGGCTGCTTTAATATCCGGCAGAGGAGAAGTAATCAGGAAGATAAAAGAGCCCTCAAGAGTTAATGTGGCGGAGTCTCTGCAAAACGCCGTTGAAAGCCTGTTTTCAGATGACGTCAGGGGAATTGGCATTGGAGTGGCAGGGCTTGTGGACAAAAAGAAAGGTGTTGTCCTGTGCTCGCCCAATATCCATGACATTGAAGGGGTTAAGTTTAAAGAGTCTCTGGGTAAACAATTCCCTGTTCCGGTGCTGGTTGAAAATGACGCCAATGCAGCGGCATTCGGAGAAAAATGGATAGGAGCGGGCAAAGAGTTTAATTCTTTTGTTCTTCTTACGCTCGGCACAGGCATTGGAAGCGGTATAATTTATAAAGGGATGCTCGCTGACTGCGCTGCTGAGATAGGGCATATGAGCATCAACGCAGACGGTGAGAAATGCCCTTGCGGGAATTACGGCTGCCTTGAATTGTATGCGGCGGCAAATGCAATACATTCAAAAGTGGTTTCTGCCCTCGAAAAGGGCAGTGAAAGCCTATTGCGGGAATGCTGCAACGGCAATATTTATAAGATTACAGCAGAGGATATTTACAAACATGCGATTGAAGGAGACAATCTTGCAAGGGAAGCGCTCAAGGAGGCAGGAAGGTATCTCGGAATCGGGTTTGCGAATATAATAAATATAATAAGCCCTGAGGCTATAATACTTAC
The DNA here is from genome assembly GCA_001805105.1 of Nitrospirae bacterium GWF2_44_13. Lineage (GTDB taxonomy): Bacteria > Nitrospirota > Thermodesulfovibrionia > Thermodesulfovibrionales > UBA1546 > UBA1546. The sequence continues at coordinate 8,793 of MHEE01000001.1, forward strand.
AGGAGGGCTTATCGGCGCATGGAACATCTATGTGCAGGAGGCTGTTAAGGAAGCGTCAAGAAGGTCATTTAAGGCTCTTTTTGATAAAGTCAAAATAATTCCGTCTTTATTGGGAGATGATGCAGGGATGATAGGCGCGGCAGGTCTTGTATTTTCTGCGCAGGCAGGCATAGAGAAGAAAGCAACGTAATACAATAAGGCAATATAACATGGCAACAGTAAATGAGGAGAAACGCTGAATGACAAACAAAAAAAAGATAGTATGGGAGTATGCAAAGGCGATAATCACCGCGCTTATACTTGCTATGCTGATAAGGACCTTCATTATACAGGCATTCAAGATTCCGTCAGGCTCAATGATCCCTACGCTCCTTGTAGGCGACCATATCCTCGTAAACAAATTTCTTTATGGGACAAAAATTCCCTTCTCGGGCAAGAGGGTTCTTATGTTCAAGAAACCCGAGAGAGGGGATATAATAGTTTTCAAATATCCGGAGAATCCCTCGAAGGATTTCATAAAAAGGGTGGTAGCAATAGAAGGCGATGTAATAGAATCAAAAAATAAAATGGTGCATGTTAACGGGAACAAGGTAAATGAGCCGTATGCGCAGCATACAGACAGTTCTATGAGGCCGATGGGGATTGAGCCGAGGGATAATTTCGGGCCGGTCATAGTGCCCAAGAATAAGTATTTTGTAATGGGCGACAACCGTGACCAGAGCTATGACAGCCGCTACTGGGGCTATGTGGATATAAAGGACGTAAAAGGAAAGGCGCTTATCCTTTACTGGTCGTGGGACTCTGAAAAAAGCTGGGTTAGGATTGGTAGGATTGGGAGTTTGGTACATTGAAAAAGGCACAAATGCTGAACAACGAGAAAGGATTTTTCAAGTTTGTTTTTGTCATTGGACTTATCGCGTTTCTCATGTACGCAGGGTTTCAGCTTGGAATGCCTTTTTACAGGTATTCATCGCTTAGATCAGATGTGGAACAGGTTGCAAGAATTAGCGTTGCCGGAGATGTTGAGAAAATAAGGGCACAGGTTTTTGAGATGGCGCAGGAATCAAATGTCCCGATAAAAGAGCAGGATATAGAAGTGATAAAGACAACCCGTGGGATGCGGGTGAAAACAGTGTGGTCGGAAGAAGTGGACATATTAGGCATATATCAGAAAACCTTTGACTTTAAAATTGACGTAGAGGAGTGATTTGTTTACAGGACTTATAATTGAGATGGGGGAGATAGTTTCCGTTAAGATGCGCAGCGGAGGTGCGGTCCTTTCGCTTAAAGCAGACGAGGCCGCATCCGATGCAAAACTTGGAGACAGCATTGCTGTAAACGGCGTGTGCCTTACCGTCATAGAGAAAAGCGCTAACGCGCTTTCTTTTGATCTTTCAGACGAGACTCTACACAGCACGAATCTTGGCAAGCTTAAAAGAGGCGACAAGGTTAACCTTGAGGCGTCGTTGAGCCCTGATTCAAAGATTGGGGGCCATTTTGTTACAGGGCATGTGGACGCGGTCGGAAGTATACGTTCAAAGGTAAAGACAGGCGATATGCTTAAGATTGAAATCAGCGCTCCGCAAAAGATTATGAATTTTCTTGTGGAGAAAGGCTCTGTTGCCGTTGACGGCATAAGCCTTACTGTTGTTGATGTTTTAGGTGATGGTTTTACAATTGTTATCATTCCTCATACTGCGAAACTTACGACGATCGGATTTAAGGGCACGGGCGACACCGTAAACATTGAGGCTGACATATTAGGGAAATATGTTGCGAAGTTCTTGAATAAAGACAGGGGAAAAGATACCGGGTTTATGAATACATTGATGAGTGAGGGGTATATTAAATAAATGCAAAAATCAAAATTCAAAATTGCGGAACTCTTCATTTTTGAATTTTCGCGAGGGGATTATGGAAAAATATAAATTCAATACAATAGACGAGGCAATTGACGACATAGCAAAAGGCAAGATGGTTATCCTTGTAGATGATGAAGACCGTGAAAACGAAGGAGACCTCTGCATGGCAGCGGAGAAGATAACGCCCGAGGCAATTAACTTTATGGCTAAATACGGCAGGGGGCTTATATGCCTTTCGCTTACGCCTGAGAGGGTGGAAGAACTGAAGCTTCAGATGATGACGGATGACAACACCTCTCCTTTTGGAACAGCCTTTACTGTTTCTATAGAGGCTAAGAAAGGGGTTACAACCGGCATCTCTGCCTCTGACAGGGCCACCACAATACTAACGGCAATAAATCCAAATACGAAGCCTGAAGATATTTCAAAGCCCGGGCATGTATTCCCTTTGCGGGCAAAGCGCGGCGGAGTGCTCCAGAGAGCCGGCCAGACAGAGGGTTCTGTGGACCTTGTAAGGCTTGCAGGACTTTACCCTGCAGGCGTTATCTGCGAGATTATGAATGATGACGGCACAATGGCAAGGGTGCCCCAGCTCACGGAATTTGCGAAGAAACACAGCATGAAAATAATTACGGTAAAAGACCTCATCAAATACAGGATGAGGTCCGAGCTTTTTGTAAGGCGCATAGCAGTGACAAAACTTCCGACCGAATTCGGCGGAGATTTTACGGCTGTTGCCTACGCCAATGATATGGACAGCAATGTTCATATTGCCCTTGTCAAAGGCGAGATAAAGCATGAAGACGAGGTGCTTGTGAGAGTGCATTCCGAATGTCTTACAGGCGATGTGTTCGGTTCAAGGAGGTGCGACTGCGGAGAACAGCTTCATAAGGCTATGGAACTCATAAGAAAAGAAGGGAAAGGTGTTGTTTTATATATGAGGCAGGAAGGAAGAGGCATAGGGCTGGTTAATAAACTTAAATCATACGAACTTCAGGACAAAGGCCTTGACACTGTCGAGGCAAACATAAAACTCGGATTTAAACCTGACCTCAGAGACTACGGCATAGGCGCGCAGATGCTTGTTGATATTGGAGTAAGAAAGATGCGGCTTATGACAAATAACCCCAAGAAGATTATCGGGCTTGAAGGATACGGGCTCAAGGTGGTGGAGAGGGTTCCCGTAGAGACAAAGCCGCACGAGAAAAATATCATTTATCTAAAGACTAAGAAGAAGAAATTAGGGCACATGCTCGACAGCGTGTAAGAGAATAGACTTTAGGCAGTCTTTTTGTTTCATCAAATTTTTTTTCCCCTTCTCCAAAACTCCACCGAGGCAACAGGCATGCACTTTAAGAATCTAAAATCTGATAAAATGTAAGCTGACATGGAAAGATTCGGTCAATACGTATTGCTTGAAAAGGTTGCCGCCGGCGGCATGGCTGAGATTTTCAAAGCGAAGAAAATCGGCATAGAGGGCTTTGAACAGGTATTGGCTGTAAAGAGAATCCTGCCCCACCTTTCATCTGACGAGGAATTTGTAAATATGTT
>MHEE01000001.1:12230-55544 GCA_001805105.1 Nitrospirae bacterium GWF2_44_13
CGCAGATATACGACTTCGGGAAAGAAGAACAGAATTATTTTATTTCAATGGAATATATAAGGGGCAAAGACCTTAAGGCAATACTCAAAAAAGTAAGATTGGAAAGGAGAAAGCTGCCTGTTGCTATTGCAGTGTTCATAGCAAAAGAAGTCGCCACAGCCCTTGGTTATGCGCACAAACAGAAAGACAATACAGGCAATGACCTTAATATCATACACAGGGATATAAGCCCCCAGAATATTCTTGTTTCTTACGAGGGTGAGGTTAAAATTGTAGATTTCGGTATTGCAAAGGCAAGCACCCATTCAAAAACAACAACTGGGATGCTTAAGGGAAAACTCTCTTACATGTCTCCTGAACAGGCGTGGGGAAAGCCTGTGGACCACAGGTCAGACATATTTTCGCTCGGTGTTGTGCTTTATGAAATGCTTACAGGCAGAAAGCTCTTTCAGGAAGATTCGGAGGTAGGCACGCTTGAAATGATCAGAAAGGCAAGAATTGAGCCGCTGCCTTCCGCTGTTAATATGGACCTGCCTTCGGGCCTTGAAGCTAAAGTTTTAAAAGCGCTGGCAAGGGAGGCGTCAGAGCGTTATCAAAATGCCTCTGATATGGAACTAGACCTCTGGGGTGCGTCGGTTAATGTCCTTGATGGCAACCCTGTATTGGCCCTAAAACAATATATGAATGATTTGTTTAGAAGCGAAATGGAATCTGAGCGCATGGCGGAAAAAATTGTTTCTTTAAAACTTGAAAAGGAACTGACCGCGGGAAAAGAGGAACCCGCAGGAGAAAATAAGTCTTATATAGCCTATGGGACATCTTCAGAAAGTTATAAACCTGAAAAGCCAAAGAAGAAGGAAAAGCCTGTTAAACCTGTCAGGGCCTCAATGCCCAGAAGACGCGGCTGCTGCAGCTGCATAATTTTTTTGGCGCTTGCTGTTTCTATAATAGCCGGAGTATTTTTGTTCCCGTCTTATAAAGACAAGATTATCCCTTCATTTTCTCAGGAGTGGTTTAAAAAGATTCCTTCTATAAATTTGAAAACCTTGAAGTCATGGATAGGGAAAACCGATACTCCATCCGAATCACTTGACATTGCCATCACGCTGAAAAGCGGCAGAAAACTTTTCTGGAGTAATTATTTTGAAGAGGCAGACAGCTATTGCACGCAGAAGGACGAGGGCAAAGTTTGCATCCCTAAAGATGATGTCGCTGCAATTTATTCCGTTAGAAAGCCTTAGCCTTTCTAACAGGGTTGGGGTGCTTGGCAAAAATAGGCGTGAAGATGTTAGAATCCTCAATCTTATGTCATATAAAAGCATAAAGGACTGGCCCGAAGAAGAAAGACCGAGAGAAAGGCTTCTCAGTATGGGGGCATCTAACATGTCAGCCGCACAGCTTCTCGCTATTATACTGAGGACAGGCGGCGGCGGAAAGAGCGCAATAGATCTCGCGATGGAGATGCTGGACTCTTTAAAGAATCTGAAAAATATGGAAAGCGCATCAATAAAAGAGCTCGCTTCCTTTAAAGGCATCGGTAATGCAAAAGCAGCACAGATTAAGGCCGCATTTGAATTAGGGAGGAGACTCTTTATGGAACGCGACGTTAAAGGCCCTGTGTTCTCTTCAAGTAATGATGTGTATTCTTATTATTATCCGCTTGTAAGAGACTTTAAAAAAGAAATTCTTTTTTGCGCGATGCTGGATGCAAAAAACAGGATATTCAGGGATTGCAGGATTTCCGAGGGGACGCTTACAAATTCTCTCATTCATCCGAGGGAGGCGTTTAAGAACGCAATAAAGGAGTCGGCGGCATCAGTTATCTTTATACATAACCATCCAAGCGGAGACCCTGCGCCAAGCCGCGAGGACATAGCAATAACCGAGAGGCTTGTGCAGACAGGCGAGATTGTAGGCATAAAGGTTCTGGACCATGTGATAATAGGGGACGGCAGGCACACAAGTCTTATGGATGACGGATATATCAGGAGAATTCAAAATGCAAAATGAAAAATTCAAAAAATTTGATTTTAAAGCTGGAGGGGTTTAATGCCGAAGATAAAGAGGGCAATTTTAAGCGTGTCAAACAAAAAGGGGCTGGCTGAGTTCGCAAAGGCGCTTCATTCATTAGGTGTTGAGATACTGTCAACGGGAGGCACTGCAAAGGCGCTGCGGGATGCAGGTGTTCCGGTGAAAGACGTCTCTGATTACACAGGATTCCCGGAGATGCTTGACGGCAGGCTGAAAACACTGCATCCGAAAGTTCACGGTGGCCTTCTTTCAAGGAGGGACAACCCGAAAGATATGGAGGATATAAAAGAATACGGCATAGAGTTGATAGACATGGTTGTTGTAAATCTTTATCCCTTTGAGGAGACTGTGGCAAAACCTGGCGTTGCATTTGCAGAGGCGATAGAAAATATAGATATAGGCGGGCCCACAATGCTTCGTTCTGCCTCAAAAAATTTTAAGGACGTTGCGGTAGTGACAGACTTTAACGACTATGGCAGTATTATTAAGGAGATGAAAGAGCTTGAAGGAGACCTCAGTTACAAGAGACGGCTTGAACTTGCGAAAAAGGTCTTCAGGCTTACATCAAGGTATGACAATGCAATAGCCGATTACCTAACGAAAGCAGAGGAAGAGAATAAATGATACAGGATTCAAGATACAAGATTCAGGATAAAAAATCATGCATCATGTATCGTGCATCTAATTTTTGGGGGGATTGGGAATGAAGGTTCTTGTTATCGGCGCCGGCGGGAGAGAGCATGCTATTGTCTGGAAGCTTGCTCAGAGCAGACATGCAGAAAAAATATTCTGCTGTCCGGGGAACGCGGGCATTTCGGAGCTGGCGGAATGCATAAGCTTTGATGACAACAACTTTGATTCGCTTGTTGATTTTGCCAGATACGAGGGAATTGACCTGACGATTGTAGGGCCTGAGGCGCCGTTATCAAGAGGCATTGTTGATGTGTTTGAGAAAAACGGCAGGAAGATAGTCGGGCCTAACATGAAGGCAGCACAGCTTGAGGGCAGCAAGGTGTTTGCAAAAGACCTTATGAGACGGTACGGGATACCAACCGCAGAGTATAAGGCATTTACTTCCTATCTTCATGCGGAAGATTATGTGCGCATGAAAGGCGCTCCCATTGTCATAAAGGCAGACGGGCTTGCAGCGGGGAAAGGCGTGATAGTAGCAGAAACAGTTGATGAGGCAATAGCAGGGCTTAAACTTATAATGAAAGACCGGGCATTCGGGGATGCAGGCAATAAAGTATTGGTTGAAGAATGTATCCGTGGCGAAGAGGCGTCCTTCATGGCGTTCACTGACGGGAAAACAATACTTCCGATGGTAAGCGCTCAGGACCACAAGCGGATTTTTGACGGGGATAAGGGGCCCAATACCGGCGGTATGGGAGCATACAGCCCTGCCCCTGTGATTACGCCGGAGATTGAATCAATTGTGATGGAAAAGATAATGCGCCCGGTAATAAAGGGATTGCAGTCAGAGGGGATAAAATACAAAGGGATACTCTACGCAGGCCTTATGATAAAAGAAAATAAACCATACGCTCTGGAGTTTAACTGCAGGCTTGGAGATCCCGAGGCCCAGCCTGTTCTCACAAGGCTTAAAACAGACTTGGTGGATGTTGCCCTTGCCATAGCCGATGAAAAATTATCAGGTGTCAATCTTGAATGGAAACCGGAGCATTCAGTATGTATTGTAATAGCGTCAAAGGGCTATCCGGGCGCATATGAAAAAGGCAGGGCCATAGAAGGGCTCCATGATGTCAAAAAAATGGATGATGTCTTTGTTTTTCATTCAGGCACATCATTTAATGACAATAAAGTTATCACATCAGGCGGAAGGGTGCTCGGGGTAACAGCGCTTGGCAGGGACATAAGGGATGCAAAAAGTAAAGCGTATAATGCCACAGAAAAGATTCATTTTAAGGGAATGCATTACCGGAGGGATATTGCCGACAGGGCAATAAACAATAGTTTTGACAGTGCCAGTGAACAGTGTCAGTAAAAATTGTCAACTGACACAGACACTGTTCACTGACACTGTAAGGCACTGACCACTGACTCAATGGAGGTTATTTATGAAACCAAAGGTTCTGATAATAATGGGAAGCGATTCGGATTTGCCGGTTATGGAGGAAACAGAAAAGATATTGAAAGCATTCGGAATCTCCTCTGAAACTACAATAGCGTCAGCGCATCGTTCACCTGAGAGGGCGGTAAAGCTTGCAAAGGGCGCAGAGAAAAAGGGGGTTGAAGTAATTATTGCAGGCGCAGGCGCGGCAGCGCACCTTGCCGGAGTTATTGCAGCGCACACAATACTTCCTGTGATAGGCGTCCCCATTAATTCGTCTCCTCTTCAGGGCTTTGATGCCCTCTTTTCCACAGTGCAGATGCCTCCCGGAATTCCTGTCGCAACGATGGCTGTTGGGACGGCAGGCGCAAAGAATGCGGCAATCTTTGCCGCAGAGATTATTGGAAGGAAGGATGCAAAGATTGTAAGGCAATTGAAAGAGCATAAAAAAAGGCTTGAAGAGGAAGTTGAGAGGAAGGCAAAGACGCTTAGGAGAAAGTAATGCGGGTTCATCTGGACTGTTATCCCTGTTTTCTCAGGCAGGCTATTATTGCGGCAAGGCTCGGGACAAAAGACAATGAAAAAAGAGAATATGTTCTCAAAAAAATAGCGGCTGCTATCGGAGAAGTTGATACTTCAAAGACCCCTGCCCATGCAACTACCTTTCTCCACAGAGAGATACGGAATCTTATGGGCGGAGATCCGTTTAAAGACATAAAAGCAGAATACAATCAGATTGCTTTAACCCTCTACCCCTTATTAAAAAGGCGTGTTGAGGAGAGCCCTGATCCGCTGTGGACTGCATCGCGCCTTGCAATCGCCGGCAATGTTATTGACTTTGGCATATTCACTTCCGTGGACATTGAAGGAACAGTAGAGAGGGCATTAAGAGGCCCTATAATAGTTGATGATTATCCGGCGTTTAAGGATGAAGTTAAGCTGCATGATAAAATCCTTTACCTGCTTGACAATGCCGGCGAGATAGTCTTTGACAGAATTCTTATAGAGGCCCTTGTTTCTCACGGCAAAAAAGTAACCGCAGTTGTAAAAGGGTCGGATGTTATAAACGATTCAACAATGCAGGACGCACGTGAAACGCATCTGACAAAAACCTGCCATGTCATAGACAATGGTTCTGACGCCGTAGGAACCATACTGGAATGGACGTCAGAAAAATTCCAGAGCGATTTCGCAAACGCCTCCCTTATTATCAGCAAAGGACAGGGTAATTTTGAGACGTTAATGGGGTCTCAAAAAAGAATATTCTTCCTCTTTCAGTCCAAATGCGACGCAGTTTCAAAAGAACTGGGACTTTCTAAGGGGTCTATGCTTTTAAGAAAATCCTGGCCTGCCTGTATAGCTGGAAAAGTTAGATAGGTCTATCTTCTTCCGCCGGGCCTTCTTTCCCTGCTGAATCCACCTCTTTCTCTTGATGGGCCGCCACGGCTGCCGCGATCCCTTTCGCCCTGCGGCTTTGCTTCGTTGACCACAATGTTCCTATCCATGAAACTGCTGTTGTTCAGCAGTTCTATTGCCTTCTGTGCCTCTTCGTCTGAGTTCATCTCAACGAAGCCAAAACCTCTTGGTCTGCCTGTAGCGGCATCCGTTATCAGTTTTGTGGACGCTACTGTTCCTGCCTTTGAAAACAGTTCTTTCAGGTCCTCTTCCGATGCCTGAAACGAGATATTCCCTACATAAAGTCTATTACCCATGCTTCCTCCCAAAAATAAAATCCCAGAGCTGATGCCCTGGGTGATGCTTGTATATTACCTGGCTCAATATCATAAATAATACAATGCGGCTAAACTAAATATGCCAGTAATTGCAATCTTTGTCAAGAGAAAATTATAATGATGACCCTTATAGTGTATTTGCCCCTTGGAGTTCCCCCGGCTTAGTAGACACGTTTAAAGGTAAAATTATAAGCAAAGGAGGAAGTGTCTATGTCGAACCGGAGGTTTACAGACAGTTTAGCATCTCTTGAGAATAGGACATTATCATGTTGGCGTTACAGTGCGAATTGTCACAGGTTTTGTTTGACATCACGCTTTTGTTTCTTATATGCTATTAAATAACAAAACAGATATGAAATTCTTTCCTAAAGAAATAGACTTTTTCGAGATATTTGACCGGGCGGCATTAAATGTCACAAAGGCAGCCACTCTCCTTGTTTCTCTAATGGAAAACTTTGACAATGTCGATGCGAGGGCCAAGGAGATATATGAGGTTGAGCAGGACGGCGATATGCTGACCCACGATATAATGAAAAAGCTCAACAAGACCTTTATCACCCCCATAGACAGAGAAGATTTACATGCCCTTGCCTCAAGCCTTGATGACGTCCTTGATCTGATATGGGCTTCTGTTGACAGGCTGTCTGTTTTTAAGATAACCGAACCGACAAAAGAGGCCCTTGCAATGTCCAAGGACCTTCTTGCAACCGCCGAGGTAATTCATAAGGCAATACATAAATTAAAGGAAAAAAATTATTCTTATGTTCAGGAGTACTGCATTGAGATAAACAGGCTGGAAAACAGGATAGACAGAGCATTCAGGGATGCGCTCGGAGCGCTTTTTGACGATATGAAAGACCCTATCCTTATAATAAAGTGGAAAGAGATATACGAACATCTTGAGGATGCGTCCGACAAGTGCGAAGATGTAGCCAATGTCCTTGAAGCCATAGTCCTGAAGCATGCTTGAAGTAATAATCCTCATTGTAATACTTGCCATTCTTTTCGATGTAAGCAACGGGTGGAACGATTCTGCAAATGCGATTGCAACCGTAGTTTCAACGAGAGTATTGAGTCCCACAAAGGCAGTCCTGCTTGCGGGAGGGATGAATATCCTCGGAGCTTTTTTTACAACAGCAGTTGCAAAGACAATAGGCAAGGACGTGGTGGATCCAAAGGCTGTGACAGAGGTCGTTGTGGCAGCAGCGCTTTTTTCAGGATTTGCATGGAATACAGCAATGACAAAATTTGGCCTTCCGGTAAGCGCATCGCACGCACTTATCGGGGGTCTTATTGGCGCGTCCGTATCATACGGTGGCGTTGGCATTCTCAATGCATCAGGTCTCGTTAAGATATTCTCTTCATTGCTCTTGTCCCCGGTCTTAGGAATAATCTTAGGATTTTTTATAATGAAGATGATATTAAAGTTTTTCGGGACTCTGCCATCAGGCACTGTTAATAAGCATTTTGGACGATTGCAACTGCTTTCATCGGCCTTTATGGCATTCAGCCATGGCTCTAACGATGCGCAGAAGGTTATGGGGATAATTACTCTTTCACTTGTGAGCGGAGGCATTCTGAATTCTGTGGAGGTTCCATTCTGGGTCATATTGATATGCGCCGTTGCTATGGGTCTTGGCACAGCTTTTGGCGGCTGGAAGGTTATTAAAACAATTGGCGTTAATATGTTAAAACTGGAACCGGTCCATGGTTTTGCAGCCGAGACATCAGCCACCGCTATTATTCTTGGCGCAAGTCAATTTGGCCTTCCTGTAAGCACAACGCATGTGATTGCTACGGCGATAATGGGTGTCGGGGCAACGAAAAGGCTGTCTGCAATAAGATGGGGAATTGCAGGCAAGATTGTCCTTGCATGGGTTTTTACTTTACCTGCATGTTCTTTATTAGCATGGCTTATATGTAAAATAGCTATCGCATTGAAGTAATGAAAATCATCAGCATGTTTCTTGCAGCCCTCGTATTCATTCTCTTGCCATACGTAGAATGCCAAGCGGTGGTAGTATTTTATGATTCAGTCTGCCTGAAAGATAAAAAAATAATGTTGAAGGCTGTGACAAAAGGAAAGGTCTTCACCAAAGGTGGGCAGATGGTTGAATTTTTTGTTGACGGAAAATCAATAGGCAGGTCGCTTTCAGGCGGTGACGGCGCTGCTTTCAAGGAATTCAGAGCGGAAAAAACAGGACTGCATAAAGTCTCCGTAGTATCCGGCAAAGATAAAGACAGCGGCTTCAGGCTCTCCCTTAAAAAAGGCGCAGAGATTGTTTTTATTGATGTTGAGGGAAGCATGTTTGCGCCCATGTCAGGCAAACCAAGGAAAGACAGCCTGAAAATAATTAAGGCAATAGCAAAAAGATTCCCTGTTGTGTATCTTCAGGCAGGGATTCTCGATATCAGGACCTTAAAAAAACTGCTGAAGGAGAATGAATTCACAGAGGCGCCCTTGCTTCCATGGACAGGGGGGAATGTGTTTGAAGAAGCGGATAAAAAAGGGTTGAAGATTAAGTTTATAGTTGGCGGTAAAACAGTTATAGAATCAGCAAAAGAATTCAAACCGAAAGCGTTCAGTTTTAATGAAGTGGAAGGAGCAGAGGAGGTTAAAGACTGGGAGGAGATAGGGAAGAAGCTTCGGCTTGTGATAAAATAAAAGCGCACGAATTAACAGCATTAATATGAAAACAAAAAAGTCAGGCAGTGAACTTTTCTTTGATATCTTTGAAAGCCCTGTTGGAAGGCTGTTCCTTTTATTTTCAGGGAAAAATCTTGCAGGAGTAACTTTTGAAAAGCCGGATTGCAGAAGAGGAGAGGCGCCGGAATCATTTAAGAAAGAGCTGAACAGTTATTTTGAAGGCAAGAGTAAAGATTTTAAGCAAGGCACTGTATTTTTGGAAGGCACGGATTTTGAGAGAAAAGTCTGGCTTGCATTAAAAGAAATCCCGTACGGAGAGACGCGCACTTATAAATGGCTTTCTGAAAAAATAGGGAGTCCGAAGGCAAGCAGGGCAGTAGGACAGGCGCTTGGCAGGAACCTGATTCCGATAGTCCTGCCATGCCACAGGATAATTGAGTCTGACGGCTCAATAGGCGGCTACTCATCGGGCGTTGATATAAAGAGAAGGCTGCTTGAAATGGAATACTATAACGCCCTTTCAAAGAAACAAAAAGGAGAATAAAAATGAACTTCTACAGGTGTCTGATATGCGGGGATGTTTATATGGGAAAAGAGAAACCTTCAAACTGCCCATTCTGCGGTGCAAAGGATAAATATCTCGCGGATGCGGCTGAATGGGCCGATGAGAATCTCAGCATTGATATGCTTTCTGAAATCTCAAAGAGGAATCTTGAAAAGGCGCTCCAGCTTGAGGTCAACAATGCCCCTTTTTACCGCGATGCAATGTCGAGGACTAAGGATACAGCGCTTCAGGGTATTTTTAAGTATCTCTCCAAGATTGAGGCTGAACATGCGGCAACAGTTAAAAAGATTCTGAAGTGTGAACTGCCGCAGCCTGAGAAAGGCAAAGAGGCCGCCACAGATGACGACATGGAGAATCTTAAGGCAGCGCATGAAAGGGAAAAGGCAGCGACTGCTTTTTACATGAAGGCAGCTCAAGAGGCAGCGGAGCCGAGGGTAAAAAAAGTATTTACAGCCCTTTCAGAAATAGAAACAGATCATATAGCGCTGGAGGAGAGACTTTTAAAAGGAAGATAACAAATAAAGGAGAGAGGATGGTAAAGGTAAAAGAAGGAGATACAATAAGCATCCATTACACAGGCAAACTTGAAGACGGGACGATTTTTGATTCTTCCGAGGGTGGCGCTCCTCTGGAATTCAAGGCAGGCGGAGGAGAATTTCTGAGAGGGCTTGAAGACGGCGTCATAGGAATGGAAGCCGGAGATGAAAAGACAATCAGAATACCCGCAGAAGAAGGATATGGCATTTGCACGAAAGAAAAGGTTTTTGAATTTGGCAGAGACAAGGCGCCTGAAAACTTTGACCCTGAAATCGGGCAGCAGCTTCAGATGTACAGGGCTGACGGCATGCCTATAACAGTTAAAGTTACCGGCAAAACAGAGAAGGCATTTATTATGGACTGCAACCATCCGTTGGCGGGAAAGAATCTGGTATTTGAGATAAAGCTTGTGGAGATTTTGTAGGTAGTGTTATCTATCTGATATACGCCTCGGTGACGTATCTTCTCATCATCCTGTGGCTGTTGAAGTAGTAGGCATTTTTGCCTATGGCATTCTGCATCATTCGAATCCATGTATGTTTGTCGGTGTAAAACATAGGGATTATGATGGCTTCAAGCTTGTTGTATAAATCATCAGCGTCTCTTTTATCCATTGCGTCAACATCTTCAGCAAGTATTGTTTCTGTAGGGCTTTGGCCAATAGCCCATCCTGTAAAACCTTCAATATGCCCCTCTATCCACCAGCCGTCAAGCACGCTGAAGTTTATTACGCCGTTATGCGCTGCCTTCATGCCGCTTGTGCCTGATGCCTCATGCGGCCTGAGAGGCGTGTTAAGCCATATATCAACACCAGAGACGAGCTTAAGGGCTTTCTCCATATCATAGTTTTTAAGGTAGGCTATTTTAATCTTTCCTTTTAACTTTTCTTTTATGACATGGATTTTTTCGATAAGCCATTTGCCGTGGTCGTCTTTCGGATGCGCCTTGCCTGAATAAACAAGCTGTATCTTTCCTGAGGCAATTTTTTCTAATCTTTCAATATCGCTGAAAATAAGGTCGGCGCGTTTGTATGCGGTGGCCCTGCGCGCAAAGCCTATTGTAAGCGTGTCGTAATCCATGCCCGCCTTAGTCTCTGAATTTACAAAGTCAATAAGAACCCTTTTTGCTTCAATATGGGCTGTCCATAATTCATCTTCGGGAATTCTGCCTACTCTCACAAACAGCTCAGGTTCATTAGCCCAGCCCGGCAGGTATTTGTCATAAAGCCTTTTCAGGCTGTCGCAGGTCCATGTATAGCTGTGCACGCCGTTTGTTATTGCGGATATTTCATAACCCGGGAACATGTTTTTTGAAATATCTCTGTGCTTTTTAGCAACTCCGTTAACGAACTCGCTCAGGTGTAAAGCAAGCATAGTCATGTTTAGATTGTCTTTACCGCCAAGCTCCTTCATTACATTCAGAGGTATTAATTCTCCCATGACTCGCAGGATTAAATCATACGAGAATTTGTCATGGCCGGCTTCAACAGGAGTGTGGGTTGTAAACACGCAGATATTTTTTACCCTGTCAATATCCCACACAAGCCGCTCGTCCCATACGTCTTCTATCGGCCGTTTATATCTGAGCAGCAATTCCAGCGTAAGAAAACTGGCATGTCCCTCATTCATGTGGTATTTTTTTATCTCAAATCCGAGCTCATAGAGCATTCTCACCCCTGCTATGCCGAGGACGATTTCCTGCTTGAGCCTGTATACATGGTCGCCTCCGTAGAGGCAGGAGGTAATTTCCCTGTCGTCTGGAGAGTTCTCTGTGATATCAGTATCAAGGAAAAACACAGGGATGCTTCCGCCTGTCAGACTTTTAACAATGTAAAGCCACGCCTGAACCGCAACGTCTCTTCCCTCTATCTGAACATATACTTTTGCCGGAAGAAGGGCCATCTGTTTTGACGGCTCCCATAGTGTCGGCATCTCCGTCTGTCTTCCCCTTTCGTCTATCTCCTGTGTGAAATATCCTTTTTTGCTGAGAAGGGTTACAGCAGCCATAGGGAGTTTAAGGTCAGCGCCTGATTTAATCGTATCTCCTGCGAGCACTCCAAGGCCGCCGCTGTAAGACGGGATATCGTTGGTAATGCCTATTTCCATTGAGAAATAGGCAATCTTAGGCTCTTTTGTGAATTCCTGCAGCTCAGGTAAAAACTGGTTCATCTATCTTTTACCCCTGCCTCTCTGAATCCTTTTGCCCTGAAGAGGCAGCTGTCACACCTGCCGCAGGGGGAAAATCGGTGAATGGGTGAAACTCCGCGTCGCTGTCTCCCTGTTCCTTTGTGTTGCTTTACCTCTTGCGGATCATAACAGCTCCATGTCAGGGAATATTCCAGCCCTAATGCTGTGCCCTTCTTAATTATCTCTGCTTTTGTAAGACGGAGAAGAGGGGCTTTAATGCTGAATCTGATTTTTCCTTCCACCGATGCCTTTGTTGCAAGGTTTGCCATTTTTTCAAATGCCTTCAAATATTCGGGACGGCAGTCAGGATAGCCGCTGTAATCCACCGCATTTGCGCCGATGAATAAATCTTCAGCCTTAAGCGCCTCTGCCCATGCAAGCGCAAACGAAAGAAAGATTGTGTTGCGTGCAGGGACATAAGTAACAGGGATAGCAGAAGAGATACTGGATGCATGATGCACGATGCATGATGCACGACTTTTTTTATCCTGTATCTTGTATCCTGTATCCTGCATCCTGTCTTTTGGCACTTCCATCTCTGATGTCAGAGCCGAGCCTCCTATTGCTCTCAAATCAAATTTTATTACGAGATGTTTTTTTACTTTTAATGATAAGGCTACTTTTTCTGCAGCCTCAAGCTCTACCCGATGTCTCTGATTGTAATCAAAACTCAGGGCATAAACTTCATAACCCTCGTGTTTTGCTATGGCCGCTGTTGTGGAAGAATCTATTCCGCCGCTGAGAAGGACAACCGCTCGTTTCATAAAGATAGATTATGATGCATGATACACGATGCACGATACATGATAAAAGTAGACCTTGCGTATAAGTGCTTAAAATCCTGCATCTTTTTAGTAAATATCATCCTCTGTGCCTTCTTTTCCGTCAGGCCCTGCGCTGAAGAGGACAAAATCACCGGCCGCTGGTTTATAGATATACTGCCTGCCCCACGAATCAGCCGTTTTTGTTATCTGAGCGATTGATTGCGGATAAGAGCTGTTCTCATATTTGTATGCCTCAATAATAAATCTTATGTTATCTATGTCCGCTGATGTTTTAATTCTGTCAGCGTGGCCAGACCGCTGTGAAGGGAATGAGATTACCGCAATAAAAAGGCTGACCAGAAATATAACCGGAGTAATAAATGGGGGATAGGGGATACCTTTTTTATCAGGCCGCGCTGTCCCGCGCAAAGCAGGGGCTACAGGAGCAGCCTCTTTAGGTTCTATAAGGCCCTTTTCCATAAGGGACACGAGAGACTTGGACGCCTGAAAACTGTCCATATGACTGGATTCGATTATTGTGCTGACATCTCTTTCACCATCCACAAGCCCGAGGATATCTTCCTCGTCAGGGGTAAGCACGGCCCCTGATTTTCCTGTTTTTTCAAACATGGTGCCGGGGCTTAACTTGCCTTCTATCAGCGACCATTCATCCACAATGCGAAGGCCTTCCATCAGGACCTGCTGGGTATCGAGCGATACAGGCATCTCCTTGTCAACAGGCACTCCTTGCGGAGAAAACTCATAGTCGCCATCTTTCCAGCTGAAGAGTTGAATAACGATTTCAGTTATCTGCGTTGTAAGAATTTCCTGTATCTGTTCTTTTCCGATAAGGCCCTTTTTTATAAGGATGCTGCCAAGCTTTTCTCCTGTTGACTGCTGTTCCTCAAGGGCTTTCTGAAGATCTTCTTCTTTGATAAGGCCCTTCTTTAAGAGCAGTTTTCCAAAACGGTTTGCCTCAACCTTTCTCCTGGTCTCTGCTGATATAATACTGCCCTCATAGAACAGCAGCCGAACCCTGTCCATCCTGCCTTCAAGCGTGAGGACGCCTGTTTTACGCTGGAAATATATAAGCTGCAGTATATCTGCCAGCCCGAATTCTTTTAAGGAACCCTCTAAAGACATATTCTACTTCAGCCTCCTTCGCGCATCTATAGCCGAGATAAGGTATAAAAAAGCCATAATTATTGCCGACGGCATTGTAATCCAGCCATGCGAAAAGAGCGAAAGCCCGGTAGAAAATAACGGTTTAAGCAATATCAAAAGCAGCAGGAAAACAAATAACCACAGGAATAATGTTCCTGAGAGGATTCTCCCCCAATAAATATGGGCTATTCCGGGTGGGGCAAAAGAAAGGAAACTGATTATACGCCTTTTTTTCTTCTGGAGTTCCTGCACCTCAAGCTGTTTTGCCACCCTTATCCTTGAATCAAGGGCATCAAGTTTAATAAGAGACTTATAACATAAAGAGCACATCTCCCCCCAGAGCTTTCCTTTCCCGCACTTTCCGCAGAGTATTACACCGCACCGCTGACACCTGTAGGCCCTCTGCTTGAAGGCAGGGTCCATTACGCAAAACAGCGCCAGCAGGGCAATAGAGACTATGGCAGAAGATGCAGAATTCAGAGGAGATATTTTTATCAGTCTCTGTGCGCCGGTTTCCGCATATTCCCACATAGTTGACATTGGAAGGGTTTCATCGATGACAAATCTGTTTGGATTCCGGCTCGCGGCTGACGAGAATTGGGATACGGTTTCACTGTTGAGTTTTACGGCTTCATTGAAATACTCCTCTCCCTTTGTAAAGTCAAGCATTTCCCGTGATAGTTGGCTGAGATTGTAATAAGCCGATGCAAGCGGTTTCAATTCTACGGATTTTTTATATGACTCTCTTGCAGCAGCCAGATCATTGACGCCGGCATAGGAATTCCCGAGATTGACGTAAGCCCGTGGATCAGGATGAGAAGCCAAAAGTTTCTTATAGGCAGATATTGCCTCTTCATAGCGTCCCTCCCGCTTGAGCGCAAGCCCGTAGGAAAAAAGGGATATAAAATCATCTTTATTTTTAAGAACGGAGGCGGCATATTTATTGCCCCTGCTTTCATTGACAGCCACAATAGCCCTGAGTTCAGAAGAGGGAACGGAGAGAAACATGTTTATAATGTTCAGACAGAGAGGAGACACAAGGAGAAACAGAACAGAGGCATAAACAACAGCCTTATTCATTCCTCTGAAATATAGCCCCAGCAGAAGCAGGGAGCCTGCCATGAAGAATAAAGGGCCGAGAAAAGAGAGTGGGACAAGCAGCATGGCAATTAAAATCTTTTTCCTGGTTTCCTTAATATCATGAGATAAAAGAGGGATATCTATAAAAAGCCTTACAGCTAAAACCAAAGCAAGCACAACAACAAAAGAAAGCATCAGGCTTGCGGTAAAAAGCCCGGATATACTCATCAGCCACCAGAAATTTTCTTTGTAAGCCTTAAAGCCTTTGATAGCATAGTCGAGGCTTTCAAATATGCCTTTTGCCGAAGGCGAAAAACTTATCTTTGCCATTTCAAAATATGCCGGCGGTAGATCAGGAGAATGCCTTAACGCTTCCGTTAAAAGGCTCTTGGCTTTTGACGGGTCAGCGTTGGCTTTTTTTATCAAGACATACGAATAAGGCTCATTGTTTTTAAGCCCCCTGTCAAGGTGTGATTCATAGGTATCTTCAGCAGAATGAGAGAGCGGAGCAAATGTGGAAAGCGTGAAAATTAAAAGTAAGAATGCAAATATAAGAGGGGATGTAAGTTTTGATTTCACGTTGTAGCCTTTCATCTTGCCCCTTGAATTTTAATTTTTACGACAAAGGCCTTGCGCCAATTTTTCTTTCAGTCCCTTTTATAAGCCTCTCTATATTCCCAATGTGTTTCACTAAAATCAAAAGCGTAATCATGGCCGAGATTAGCACTTTTATCCCCACAGGGTCAAACAGAAATACATTTACAGGAAGAAGCCCGAATGATACAATCGCGCCGAGAGAAGAATATTTTGTTATAAACGCCACTGCAAGCCATATTATAAGTGTAAGTATAGCAACTTGAGGAGAATAAATCACTAAAACACCGAGGCTTGTGGCAACGCCCTTGCCCCCTCTGAATCTGAGAAACAGCGAGAAATTGTGGCCGAGTATTGCGGCAAGCCCCGCCAGCCCTTCAATCGCGGCCTGAGGGTTTGATGTTATGGATTGCAAGATTCCTGCTCCTCCGCCTGAGGCGGAGGAGGCGTAGAATCCGGGGTCGGTAACGAAAGCCCTTGCTATGGCCACGGCTGCTGTGCCTTTCAGCATATCTCCCAAAAGCGTAACCAAAGCAGCCCCTTTTCCTAAAGACCGAAGCACATTTGTTGCGCCTATGTTGCCGCTGCCAATTTTTTTCAGGTCAACGCCTTTTACCTTTGCTATTATGACGCCGCACGGAATTGAACCGAGGATAAATGCCAAGACTATCAGCAGAGCAGGCTTCATTTTATCTTTTTCCAGAAAGAGATAGTATACTGAATTCCCGAGGTTACAGATAGGACGAGCGCTGCCCATATGAAAATCATGCCGACGTCATAAAGGTCTATATCAAATATGCTTCCCCCGAGAATCAGGCAGAGGATTGCCGTTATCTGAGCTGTTGTCTTGAGTTTTCCTCCCATTTCAGCCGGGATAATAATGTTTTTTGAAAGAGCAACAACGCGCAGTCCTGTTACAAAGAATTCCCTGACAATTATAACTATTGCCATCCATGCGGAAAGCCGCGCCATATCCACCAAGACCACAAGAGCCGAAATAACAAGAAACTTATCCGCAAGGGGATCAAGGATGATGCCGAACTTTGTTATCTGCCCGGAACGCCTGGCAAGATAGCCGTCAAAAAAATCTGTTAATGCAGCGACGCCGAATACTGCCGCGCCCCAGAATGGATGCTGATAAGCTGTGATTACGAAAACCGGGATAAGGATAATCCTGCTTAAGGTAAGGACTGTCGGGATGTTAAGTTTTAAGATACCCATCTATAACTTTATTCCATAACCCCTTGGCCTTAAGTATAAGGTCCGTGACTTCTCTTGCAGCGGCCCTGCCGCCTCTGTTTTTTGTGACGGCCGAGGTTAGAGATTTGACTTCATCAGGCGCATCAGCAACAGCAAAAGAAAGCCCGGCCTTCTTTAGCAGAGGCAGGTCCACTATATCATCGCCTATATATGCTATCTCATTATCCCGGAGAGAAAACTTGCCTTTAATACGATTGTAGGCTTCTATCTTGTTGTAGCATTTCTGGTAGACCTCGGCAATGCCAAGCTCTTTGGCCCTTCTCTCCACGACCTTTGAGCGCCGTCCTGTAATTATGGCAACGTGAATGCCTGCCCTGATGAGCATTTTTATCCCGTGCCCGTCGCGCACATGGAAGGCCTTGAACTCATTGCCTTTATTGTCAAGAATAATGCTTCCGTCTGTAAGAACTCCGTCAACATCAAGAATCAGAAGCTTTATGTTTTTAGCAATCTCTGTGATTTGTTTTTTAGTCTTTTTCATGTTGATTTTTTCATGGTGGAGCTGATCGGGATCGAACCGACGACCTCTTGAATGCCATTCAAGCGCTCTCCCAACTGAGCTACAGCCCCTCGTTAAAAAGTTTTAAGTTAAAAGTGAAAAGTTCTTTTAGTATTAAATTCTAAATTTTAAGCTGCGCTTTAGTCAAGGCGCGATTCCCTGTGCCTTGGAGCAGCGGCATGGGAATCATGTTTTGATAATATTTCTACAAAGCAAGGAGAATTGCGGATGTTGTCATAAGTCTTTGATGTCTTTATATAACCCCAGTTGTTATAGCCTTTCTCTAATGCTTTTTTTAACCACCTGCATGCTTCTACGGAATCATTTTTTGCTGCATAGAGTTCAGCCAGGCTGTTTAATGTGTAGATATTATTCGGGCTGTGATCAAGCGATTTTTTTATATCCCTTTCAGCCTCCTCGTATTTACCCATCAGAATAAATGTAAATCCCCTGTTGTTATATGCCATGCCGTTTTGAGGGCTTAGCTCAATAGCCCTGTTAAAATCAGCTATAGAAAGGTCGTATTGCCCTATTTCCTGATAGGCGTTTCCCCTGTTGATGTATGCCATGTCAAAATCAGAGTTTAGTTCAATGGCCTTGGTGAAGTCAGCGATGGAAAGGCCGTATTGCCCCTTTTTCTGATAGGCAATGCCCCTGTTGCTGTAAGCGCCGTAGTTGTCGGGATTTAATTCTATTGCTTTTGTGTACTTAGCAATATCAAAATCATATTTCCATAACTTTGTCATTACGTAAAAAATATAATGGGATAGCAAATAAAAGTCAAGAAAAACAACAAGTGTCCCTATGATTCACACCGTGTTGCAGAGAAGATACAGGGGCTATGACATCTTTTTATAGAAAACCTTTATTTTTCAATCAGGCATAACGGGCATACTTATTGCTTTCTATATCTCCAGAGTATAGCACATTGTTATTTGACAGTATGTTTTTAGCTTGACAAAAGGTGTGGGGAACGATTAAAGTTAGCATATTTTATAAAATTCAGTCCCGAGCAGTTCGGGACGAATCTCCATTTTATGGAGGTGATTTCAGGAAAAAGGAGGTGACGGCAGAGCAAGAACTGAAGTAGAAGTAAAGCAGTACAACGGTAAAAGGGCAAATCCCGTTTTTAACGGGACCAATACTGAACTCCCGATATTATCGGGAGGAAGTGAAGGAGAGCAAATGAAAAAGTATTTGGCATTAGTATTAGGCGTAATATTTACGCTCGGTTTTGCAGTTAGCGCCTTTGCCATCCATGCCGAGATCCCGGCAGAGACTCAGGCAGCAGTTGCAAAAGGTTCAACCCAGATAACAATAGGCGGAAACTTAAGGTTCAGGGGTGAGTTTAAGCATTCGCTTGACCTTAACCAGAGCACAATATTAGAAAATGCGGATGACAACGACGCTAGGTATGACGGCAGGGTCAGGATTCGCATTCAGGCAGATGTTTCAAAGAATACACAGGGAGTTATTCACCTTGAATCAGGAAGTGTCACTGAGAATAAATATTATTGGGGCACATCCGGTACGGCAGGCGGTGTATACCGCAGCATAGGCAACGGTAAAAAGGGCACCCTTGATATTCTTGAAGCCTGGATTCAGCACAAATTCAATATCGGCGTTCCGGCAGGAATAAAGATCGGTCATATGCCGGTAAAACTCGGCAATGGCATCTTCTTTAACCACACGAAGTTCGGCGATGATGTTATAGTGTTCTTTATAGACCCTACAAAGGAATTGCACATAGGGTTATTGAATTTAAAGTTAATAGAGAACACATCCAACATTACTGACGACTCAGATGCATACATAGCCCTTTTAGCCTATAAAGGCAAAGGCTTTAACCTGAGCGCTGATTACACTCGTATTGAAGACCAGAGGGGTCGCATTACTACTGATGGCGTTTATACTGCCAGCGCCCTTGCTGCCAGTGACAACGGGACCACGCTCAACAACGTTGGCCTTCGCGCTGACGCAACCTTTGGAAACTTGAATATTGAAGCTGATGTGGAATTACAGTCTGGAAAAACCGATTATGCCGGCAGCGCTTCAGATATTAAGCACAAAGGCAGAGCCTATGCGCTAAACGCCAAATATAAGATTGCTCCTGCAACTCTTTCTCTCGGCTATGGTAGCGGCAGTGGTGACAATGACTCCGCTGACCTCGACAACGATGTTTTTGTAACAGCGGTACAAAACACACAGCTCATGACTTTTGTGTATGACTACCGCGTTGTGGGAGCAACGGGCCTTACAAACACAGGCATAGCCAACACCACCTATTTTAAGGCTGGCGTGGCGGCAAATTTAACAAAGGATCTGAGCGCAAATGTTAACTACTATGTGCTTAGAGCCACCAAGGCCAATAGCGGCACGGCAATAAACGGCTTAACAACTCACACATCCAAGAAAATCGGATCAGAGCTTGATGCAAAGATAACCTACAAGCTTGACAAGAACCTCGTTTATTATGTAGAGGGCGGTTATCTCTGGACAGGCACATTCTATGATTCAGCCACTGTAGTTGCTGACGATGCATATGCAGTAAGACACGGACTGGAACTCAGCTTCTAATTGTAGAAAAGTTGAATCTCAAAGGCGTCCCGATTTTATCGGGGCGCCTTTTTTATTTGTATATGGCTGGCAAATATTCAGAGATAAACAAAAAACTGTTGTATAATAAACAACGATTTTTATGCGCGCATACGACATCATAAAGAAAAAGCGTGACGGAGCAGAGCTTTCAAAGGAAGAACTTTCATTCCTCATCACAGAATACCTCTCCAATAAAATCCCTGACTATCAGATGTCCGCCTTTCTAATGGCTGTTTATTTCAGCGGAATGACAGACGCCGAGACAATCACCTTGACTGAATTGATGCTCTCATCAGGCAACAGGCTGGATTTTTCCGATATCTCAATCCCCAAGGTTGACAAGCATTCAACAGGAGGAGTTGGCGATAAAACAAGTATAATACTTGCGCCGCTTATGGCTGCGATGAACGTAAAAGTCCCGATGATAGCAGGCAGAGGGCTTGGCCATACAGGAGGTACCATTGACAAGCTCGAATCAATTCCCGGCTTCAGTACAGACCTCTCACTAAAAGAATTTAAAAATAATGTTAAGGACATTGGTTTTTCCATAATAAGCCAGACAGATGAGATTGCGCCTGCTGATAAAAAACTTTACAGCCTCAGAGATGTTACTGCGAC
The DNA here is from genome assembly GCA_001805105.1 of Nitrospirae bacterium GWF2_44_13. Classification (GTDB taxonomy): domain Bacteria; phylum Nitrospirota; class Thermodesulfovibrionia; order Thermodesulfovibrionales; family UBA1546; genus UBA1546. The sequence continues at coordinate 32,578 of MHEE01000001.1, forward strand.
GGTGGAGTCAATCCCACTGATTGCGGCAAGCATCATGTCAAAGAAGCTTGCAGAAGGCATTGGCGGGCTTGTGCTTGATGTGAAGGTTGGCAAGGGTGCATTTATGAAAAATATCAGTGATGCAGGAAAACTTGCAAGGACCATGGTCAACATAGGCAATGCGATGGGTGTAAAGACAATTGCGGTTCTTACGGACATGAATCAGCCCCTTGGAAAGGCCATCGGAAACGGGCTTGAGATTAAGGAATGCATCTCCGCGTTAAGAGGAAAGATGCCGGATGATTTAAAAGAGGTGGTTCTTACGCTCGGCTCATGGATGGTTTATGCGGCTGCTTGCGTTACAGAAGAGGCGGCAATATCAAGGCTTTCAGAGCATGTGCTGATAAAATACAAATCAGAGCTTATGGATTTCATAGAGAAGGGAGATGCATTTAAAAAATTTGTTGAATTTGTTGACGCCCAGTACGGCGACCCTGAAATAGCTTTTAAACCCGATATGATTCCGGCCGCATCAAGAGTAAAAGAGATAAGGCTTCCCTGTAAGGGCTATATACAGGAGATGGACGCTGAAAAAGTCGGCACAGCGTCCATGCTTCTGGGCGCAGGAAGGCAGCAGACCGAAGACAGGATTGACCATTCCGCAGGCATGGTCTTAAATAAGAAAACAGGTGATTACATAACTCCTGATGAGCCTGTTGCAATGTTTCATTACAATGACGAGACACATATAAAGGAAGCAGAGGAAATTTTTATTTCAGGGATCCAGACAGGCGAAATCCCTCCGGACAAAAGGCCGGTAATAATTGATGTGGTTATATAAAAAGTCAATAAAGTGAATAGTGCCAGTCTCTTGCAGTGTCAGTTGCCAGTGTCAGTACCTGTCACTAATCACTGACACTGAATACTGATTTGCTGATACTGAATGTTGACAAAGGCTCTTTGAATCCATATATTAAATAAGCATGGATTCCCGTCTGAATGAACTGCATGACCTTGGCACAAAGTTATTTGAAGAGGGCAAATACTCAGAGGCAGAGCCTGTCTTAAAAGATATTATCGCCATCAATCCTAAGTATGCAGACGTATGGAACAAACTCGGCATTATTAACCATCTGAAAGGCAACACCAAAGAAGCTGCTGAATATTTTGAAAGGGCGCTTGAGATTAATCCAAGATACACACAGGCCTCGCTTAATCTCGCTATTGCATATAATGACATGGGCGAATTTAAACAGGCGCAGGAGGTATTTTCAAAGGCAGCGCAGATAGCTCATCCCACTCCCACTTCTATTGACCCCTTCGCGGCAGGCAAGCTGGCAAACGAACATTATAAACTCGGCAGTCTTTATTTTGACCTCGGGCTCTTTGATGACGCCATAGAGGAATACAGCAAAGCGCTTAAGCTTCATCCCAGACTGGCTGACGGGCACACTAAAATCGGCATGGCTTTGAGGAGCAAAGGCAGGCACGAAGAGGCAATAACCCATTTTAAAACAGCAAAGGAAATAAATCCTGCTTATGGACAGGCATGGGTTCAACTCGGGCTGACATATTACACTAAGGGGCTCACAGCGCTTGCATTTGAAGAATGGGAAGCCGCGCTGAAACAAGACCCTGACCTTAAAGAAGCAAAGACATACATTCAACTCCTAAAGAAAAAGGAACAGTAAGAAGCAGTGCCACTGCTCGGAATAAACTCCCTTGATATTTTATTCAGGACTTCAGCAAAGCCGGTAAAAGTAGTCAGCGGCCTGTCTTTTAATATCGATGAATCAGAGGTATTCGGGCTTGTCGGCGAGAGCGGCTGCGGCAAAAGCCTTACGGCTCTTGCGTTGATGGGCATACTTCCTCCGAATGCGTACGCTGAAGGCTCAATAAACTTCAGAGGCACAGACCTCCTCAAACTTGACAGGGAACCCATGCGCCGCCTGCGCGGGAAAGAACTGGCAATGATATTTCAGGAACCCATGACGTCGCTTAATCCGGTTCTGACTATCGGGTATCAGATATCCGAGGTTATGACAACGCATCTTGGCATGTCAAAAAAAGAGGCTTTCGACAGGGCAGTAGAACTTCTGCGCGATGTGAAAATACCGTCGCCTGAGATACGGATAAAAGAATATCCGCACCAGATGTCGGGAGGCATGAGGCAGAGAGTGATGATAGCAATGGCAATAGCATGCAATCCTGCCCTGCTTATAGCCGATGAATCTACAACCGCGCTTGATGTGACCATACAGGCGCAGATACTTGAACTCCTTCAGGGGCTTCGGCAGGAAAGAAAGATGTCAGTCCTTCTGATAACGCATGACCTCGGCATTATCTCAGAGAACGCAGGGAGGGTTGCGATAATGTATGCGGGAAGGATTGTGGAGCTCACAGATGTAAATGAGTTGTTCAGTAATCCGAGGCATCCATATACAATGGGGCTTCTTGATTCACTGCCAAAGGAGAAAGGTAAGCCCCTCAACCCCATACCCGGAACTGTTCCGCGTCCTGACAGGCTTCCTGACGGCTGCAAGTTCTCTGACAGGTGCAGGTTTGTTATTCCTGCATGTAAGGAAAAAGAGCCTGTTCTCAGGCAGGTATCACCGGAAAAAGAAATAACGCACCTTGCAAGGTGCATAAGGGCAGAAGAGATAAAATGGAACTACTGAAGGTAAAAGCATTAAAGAAATATTTCCCGGTAAAAAAGAAGCTGACGGGCGAACCGCTCTGGCTTAAGGCTGTGGACGGCATTGATTTTTCAATAGAGAAGGATAAGGTTTTTGCGCTTGTCGGCGAAAGCGGCTGCGGCAAGTCAACAGTTGCGCGCCTTGTTCTGAGACTTATGAAGCCTACCTCCGGAGAGATACTTTTCGAGGGTAGGGATATATCTGCGCTTAAAGGCGATTCCCTGAAGGCATTTAGGAAGTCTGTGCAGATAATATTTCAAGACCCCTTTGCATCTCTTAATCCAAGGAGGACTGTTTTTGATACGATTTCAGAGCCTCTGAAGATACACAGGATTGTTGACAAAAAATACTTCAAAGATGCAAGCGCAGAGCTACTGAAAAAAGTCGGCCTCGGAGCAGATGTGATGAACCGCTATCCCCATGAGTTCAGCGGCGGCCAGAGGCAGAGGATATGCATTGCAAGGGCGCTCGCAGTGAATCCTAAGCTTATAGTTGCGGATGAACCGCTCTCAGCGCTTGATGTTTCTATACAGGCGCAGATACTCAACCTGCTTCAGAAACTAAGGGAAGAAACAAAGATAACGTTTCTTTTTATAAGCCATGACCTTAAGATTGTCAATTATTTCAGCGATACAGTAGCTGTGATGTATCTTGGCAAGATAGTTGAATATGCAAAAACAGAAGAGCTGTTCAAAAATCCAATGCATCCTTATACAGTGCTGCTTCTCTCATCAGCTCCGAAAATCAGGGTTCAGCCTTCAGGTGTCCGCCATCAGCCTGATACAGGTGAAGTCCCGAGTCCGATACATGTCCCTCAGGGCTGTCCGTTTCATCCAAGATGCCCTAAGAGATTCAAGCCCTGTGACAATATAGTGCCAGAGCTGAAAGAAGCAAAGGGCAGGCTTGTTTCATGCCATCTCTGGAATTCCTATGAATGACTGGAAGGACAATGTTTTCTTTGTCCTCGTAGAACCGAAAGAAGCAGGCAATATCGGCGCCTCTGCAAGGGCTATGAAAAATATGGGGTTTAAAAATCTTGAGGTTGTAACCCGCAGGAATTTTCTTACAGATGAAAGCAGACGGATGGCATGCAATGCTGCTGATGTGCTTGAAAGCGCGGTTGTCCATGCAAGCTTTAAAGGTGCAATAAGAGGCAAAAATATAATTATCGGCACAACGAGAAGGACAGGGAAACGCCGCGGGCTCATACTTCCGCTGAAAGAGGGGATAAAGAAAGCTGTTTCTGCTTCAAAGAAAAATAAAATCGCAATAGTTTTTGGCAGGGAGGATAAGGGCTTAAACAACAGGGAGGTTGAGGAATGCGGGTTCCTTATAACAATACCTGCGAACTCCCTATCAGCCTCTTTAAACCTCAGCCAGAGTGTTTTGCTTGTTGCCTATGAACTCAGCCAAAAGACATACAAAGCAGAATTTCCTGAATTGGCCAGACAGAAAGAGATTGACAGCCTTTACAGGCGAATCCGCTCCACTCTCAGGCTTCTTGAATATATACCGAGAGGAAGCAATGACCTTGAAATGAAGATAATGAGAAACCTTAAGCGTCTTATCGGCAGGGCAGGGCTTACGGAGTGGGAATTAAAGATGTTTTACGGCATGTGTTCACAGGTAGAGAAAAAGGTTAGATAAATCAGATTGCTTGCATTTTTATCAAGGCGTATAAAAGCTTATCTGTTTCATCTATCAGTTTCTTGAACAGCCCACCGTGGCTTTTTGAAGAAGAAAAAAGTTCTGTTCTTAATTTCTGAATTTCAGGGTTGTCACATCTTTTGTATGTGATATGCCCGTTCTGAATGGCATGCCTTTCTAAAATCAAAAGCTGTTTTGCCTTTTCTGTAAAAGGGAGGAGCATCCCCTTGATTTTTTTCAGGTCTTTTTCTATATCCTGAATCCTGTGTCCTGCATCGTGCATTTTCAGTATTTCCGCAATCTCTTTCACCATCACATACAGCGTGCAGTATTCAAGCCCTCTCACTCCCCTGCGCCACTGCAATAGCATTGGATTCCTCCAGAACCAGAGAAAGTTGCGAATGCCGAGGCTAATCAGGTCATTGACTGCTGTTTCAAGTTCTATTATGAGTTTAGAGTCCTCAGATGCATGATGCATGATGCACGATGCATGATTTTTTTTATTCTGAATCCTGAATCCTGTGTTAAGGTATCTCCATAAATTTCTTAAAACCTTTGCTCCGTTTTCATCATCCGTCGCGTCAAAGTGGATAAGTGACAATATTACCCTGCCTTTACCGAAAGCCCCCTCTATAACAGCAGGCTCATTCTTCAATCTTTTAGGGTTGAGATTAATCCCATAAATCTCTTCAAGCTCTGTCCAGTTGCCGTTAATTTCTGCATCCCCTATATTCAAATCAGAGCTGAAAGCATCAGGAAGCGCATCTCCATAAGCAGCGAGTGTCTTTATTTTTTTATCATTAATCAGAAACTGTGAGGGCCACCAGGCATGAAAGACAGGTGAATGGCTGAATCGGTCGCCTCGGGCGACTCGCTGAGGAGAGTGAATGGGTGAATTGGCGAACATTGGATGGGCATTTATATTCAGATGAATCCTGCCGCTGAAGCTTGGAACTCTTTCTTTCGTCGGCTTTCTTTTTATATCCAAAAGCCCTATGCCGTCGAGCGTTGCAAGCCCTGCGCCTCCGCAAAATCCGAGATAATTTCCGCCGTTATTCATGAATTTCTTTATTTCATTAATGCCTTTACTACCAAGGGTTTTAAGTTTATTAGATGCCCAGCCTCCGGGGACAAAGAGCATCGCATAATTTTTCAGGCATCCTTTCTTTATGTCCTCCGCGCGGATGAGTTCAAAAAACAGGCCATCTGCTTTCAGGGCTTTATAAGCCATCAGCCCCCACAAAAATGATTCATCCCAGAGAAAGGCGGCTTTATTTTTAAGCAACTTGTTACTGTCTTTTATTTTCATAGCCTCTTGGCGTTATCATTCTGTTATCCCACACGAATGTCTGAGAATTGCCTATTATCACGGTTGTCTGCATATCAATATCATGTTCCAGCATGTTTTTTAAATCAGTGATGATTACCCTTTCATTCTCTCTCATTGCGCCTTTTACTATACCGACGGGTGTTTCAGGTTTCCGGCATTTCAAAATAATTTCCCGCGCCCTGTCTATATGCTCGGCCCTTCCTTTACTTTTGGGATTGTAGAGGATGATGACAAAATCAGCTTTGGCTGCTGCATCAAGCCTTTTCTCTATTAACCTCCATGGTGTAAGCCTGTCCGATAAACTGATTGAGGCAAAATCATGCATCAGAGGCGCGCCAAGCCTTGCAGCACATGCATTCAAGGCAGAGACGCCGGGGATAACCTCAACAGATAGCTGATGGCTGATAGCTGATGGCTGATGGCTTTTTAATACTTCAAACACCAGCCCTGCCATTGCGTATATTCCGGGGTCGCCTCCGCTGATTACGGAAACGGTTCTGCCTGATATCGCAAGCTCAACAGCCTTTTTGCATCTATCTATCTCATGCGTCATTCCTGTAGAAACAATTTCCTTGTCCTTTATTAATTCCTTTATCAACTCAATGTATGTGCCGTATCCGACTATTACATCGGAGTTTCTTATTGCCTTCTGTGCGTACGGAGTGATATGTTCAACACTTCCGGGGCCAGTTCCAACAATATAAAGCTTGCCTATACCCCGTAATCCGTAATCCGTAATGAGTGATGGGTTTTTATCTTTTAACTTGTTACGCATAACGCATAACGCGTAACGGCTTTTTATTTCTGACACTGCCACTGTTACATTCCCCATCTTTTGCTTTTTCAGGAGCAATTTATCTGCTCCGGATGCAAGCAATGCCGCGGGCTCTGCAACTGCATAAGCGCCTGTTGCCTTAAAGACTAACGCTGATTTTTGAATGCCCCTTAAGCTGTTCAACTCATTGGCGGTAAATGTCTTTATGGGGAAGCCATATGCCCGGACAAATTCATTAAGGCCTTTCTCACCTGCCTTGATATCAATTGTTGCGACACTGTGAATTGAGAGGAAAGACAATTTTTTTTCAGCCAGCGCTTTTTTGACAGCATCTTCAATCTCATTTGCTGATGTCCCTCTGTTACAGCCGATGCCGATAATGAGATTCTTGGGGCGGAGATAAAGCTGGGTGAATGGGTGAATGGGTGAATGGGTGAATAGATCTTTTTTGTTTGTAATCAGCACATCAGCGGAACTTGGCTTATCTGTTCTCAAAAACCCCTCAGGCATTTTTATCTCAACTTCCGAATAAACTTTCAATTTGCCTTTATTTATAAATCTTGTTGCCACTTGAGGAACGAGATTACAGTTATCAATAATCAGGCCATTTTCTTTAGCCCATAAGTCGATTGATGTCATATTGTTTACGTCTGAAGCAGTCGTAATAACAGCTTGCCCTCCGAGGAATTCAGCGATTTCTTTTGCAAGTTTATTTGCTCCGCCGAGATGACCGCTCAAAAGGCTGATTGCATGTTTTTCCTTTTCATCCAGCACAATGACAGCAGGGTCTGTCGTTTTGTCCTTAATCAAAGGCGCAATCGTCCGTACAACAATCCCTGTTGCCATGATGAAGATGAAACTCTTGTGCTTGCCCCAGAATTTGGAGAGAGTATCAGGTTTAAACTTAAAGGCCTTTGCATCAGGATAAAGGCTGTTTAGTTTTTTGGCAAGGGCAAAGCTGTTGGCTGTGATGTAGAAAATGGCTGTATTATTTTCTATGGCCATGCTTGAAGTCCCTGTGATACAGCTTTGATTCTTTGCCTAAAGATTTTTCGGATGCCCTTAATGATTCGCCGACATAAATAAGCGCAGTCTTTTTAATGCCCGCGCCTTCGACCAAACTAACAATATCTTTTAATTTCCCTTTTACAATTTTCTGCTCAGGCCATGATGCCTTTTCAATAATTACAACAGGTGTGTCTTCGGAATAACCCTGCAAAAGTTCAGCCTTAACTTCTTCGATCATTCCAACGCTTAAAAAAATGACCATTGTCGCTCTGTGTTTTGCGAGCTCGCTCAATTTTTCGCTCTCAGGAACAGGCGTCTTCCCTTCAAGGCGTGTGAATATTACGGTCTGGCTTATTTCGGGTATTGTAAGTTCCTGTCCGAGTATTGCAGCGCCTGCCATTGCGGATGAAACGCCCGGGACAACTTCGTATTCAATGTTTAACTCCCGGAGCTTTTCTATCTGCTCTGATATTGCGCTGTAAAATGCTGTGTCTCCTGTGTGGAGCCTTATAACGTTCTTGCCCATGCTGACAGACTTCGTTATGACCTCAGTAGTTTCATCGAGATTCATTGAAGCGGAATTATGTATCTCTGCCTTTAAGCCTTTCAATAATTCGGGGTTAACAAGGCTTCCTGCGTAAATGACGACATCAGCGCTGTCGAGCAAATTTCTGCCTTTAACTGTTAGCAGTTCAGGGTCTCCGGGACCGGCGCCTATAAAATAAACCTTGCTCATTACCTCCCCTTTTTAACTATTATCATAGAGAAATAATTAAGGTCTTCTTCTTTGACACTGTTGATATTTTTGAATACCTTTTCATCTTCCATGCCTGCCCTTGATATATATATTGCATTGTTCAGAAAATTCATTTCAGTAAGGGTCTGCCTTATGCCTTCAAATACTTTATGGACTTTCATCAACACTACAGTATCAAATTTCCCCAGCATTTCTTTTAAATTGTCAATATAATTTGCAGGCAGGATTGCTATCCTTTCATCAGCAAGCCCTAATGACAGCCCTGCCAGTGCTGCGGAAGCATTTATGGAAGAGACCCCGGGTATTATTTCAATCTTAAGATTAGGATTAAGCTCAAGCAGCCTGTCATATAAATAAAAAAAAGTGCTGTAGACAGCAGGGTCTCCTAAGGTGATAAATGCTACATCAATCCCTTTATTAAGCCTGCCCAGGATATTTTTTACAGTCTCAGCCCATTTATTGTCAAGTCTGGAGTTTTCTAACCCCTGACCCCTAATTCCTAACCCCTGTTGTTTTGTTTTTGTCATCGGAAAGTGCGCTTCTATAATCTCTTTTCCCTCAAGGCTCAATGCCTTTTGTACGATAGACAAGGCAAGGCTGTTTCCTTCTTCCCTTCCTTTCGGGACGCAGATGCATTTTACCTCCTTAAGAATTCTCACTGCCTTGAGCGTAAGCAATTCAGGGTCTCCGGGACCAACTCCTATTACATAGAGCTTGCCTGTCATATCTGTTTTTCTCCTATGATTATAAACACCGGATTCAAAGCGCTCATGTGTTTTTTACCGGCAATGCTCTTGGACCTTGATACAGAGAGTTCTGAAACCTCAACTTCAAATCCATTATTTTCAAGATTCTGGACCGCTTCGTTTAATGTTTCTATTGTAGCGGCATTTATTACGATAATTGCAGTTTGCATTTTGGCGATTAAATCTATTATTTCTTTGAGCTTTCCGCCGCTGCCTCCGATAAACACCCTGTCAGGCCGAGGAAGATTTAGCAAGGCATCAGGGGCGCCGCCTATTATTATTTCAATATTGACTGCGTCAAATTTAATCCTGTTCTCTCTGATGTTTTTAATCTGCTCCTTGTCTTTTTCAACGGCAAAAACCTTTATTTCAGGATACAGCCTTGCTGTTTCCACCGATACTGAACCTGATCCCGCGCCTATGTCCCATAGCACGCCTCTTTGAGGAAGTCTCAGCTTGTGAATGGTTACTGCTCTCACTTCATCTTTAGTTATGAGCCCTCGCGAATGCATAATATCATCCTCTGTTAGTCCAAATCTGACTTCATCTGTCATTGCGGCTTGTCCGCAATCTTTCTTTACGCTTTCGGACAGCTCAGTAGGATCCCCGACAAGCGGGCATGACATTGATGATGGCTTCTCATTTTTCAGAATAACTACATTCGGTGCTTCAAACGCCATCCTCGCAATCTCTTCAGGAGAAGCTTTTGTAATTTTTTCATCAGGGTAGCCGAGTTTTTCGCAGACAAACATAATGAGTTGAGAGTTAAGAGGAATTTTTGCAATCTCCGATGGATTATTTTCCTTGTCAGTGAGGATTGCGATTTTATTATACTGCTGGAGCAAGGCCGGAATATCAGTTATCTTATACGGCAGCCTTCTTCTTTTTTCAGGGTCAGGCCCGCCGTGAAGGCTCATTAAAAATGCGTCATCCCATGATTCTTTTATGCGTGAAAATGCTATCTGGATGCTTGATAAATCAGGGATGATATCAACCGCGTCTTTTCCAAATTCCCTGACTGCCCTTCTGCCGATTCCAAAAAATACGGGATCGCCTGAGGCAAGAAGGGTAATGAATGACGAGGGACGAGTAACGAGTGACGCGTGAATGAATTTTATTGTTTCATCCACATTATTAATTATTTTTACTTTATCTTTTACTGTCTCATATTCTTCGTATCCCCTAAAGACCTCCGAGAGCCTTTTGGATGCAAGGATGATTTCGGAATTCAAAATAATCTCCCGCGCCCTTTTATCAAGTGGCTTATAGCCGATTCCTATGACGTATATTTTACTCACTCATTTTCCGCCTAAGAATATAAGTATCCATTATCCAGCCCTTTTTCCTTTTTGCCTCAATTATGGTCTTTTTGATTTCTTCCTTTGTATCCTTTAATCTGCCTGAAATTAAGATCTCATCATTGCTGCCAAGATAACCACCCCAATAAATATCAAGATCTTCATCGTCAATAGATTTAAAGCTTACATGCGAATCCAGAACAACTATCATATTTTTAATCTCTGCTGGATTGTATTCTTTTAGGTGTCTCGCTGTTGTAATTAAGATTGGTTCACTAATGCGATTTAGGGGTATCTTATGTCTTGCCGCTAAGACCTGAATACTGCTTATCCCCGGAATCACCGTGTAACTGAATTCTACCTTCTTTGATAGCGCTCGCAGCATTTCTAAATGGCCGTCATATAATGCAGGGTCTCCCCAGACGAGAATGCCACCGCTCTGGTCATCCTTTAGTTCATTTTCTATGAATTCTTCGATAGTGTTGGCCACTTCACCACGCCACTTAGCAACCTCTTCATGGTATGCCATACGGCTCCTTTTGCGCACCGGCATCTTCTTTATTACAACTCTATAGCTTCCATGCTTTAGATGTCTTTCTAATATCTCTTTTCTAAGGCCTAATAGATCCCTGTCCTTCCTTTCGCTCTTTTCAAGAAGCAGAAAAACATCAACCTTTTTTAGTGTCGCAATCGCCTGAATAGTTAGATAATCCTTGCTGCCAGGACCAATCCCGATAAGGTATATTTTTTTCATTCTTTCACCTCAATATTCAATCCCTTTCCTTGCCTTGACGCCTTGCTTAAAGTAATGTTTAATCTCCCGCATCTCTGTTACGAGATCCGCCTTTTCTATAAGTTTTTCATCCGCATATCTGCCCGTTATAATGACCTCTGTTTCTAGTGGTTTTTTATCAAGCAGTTCCAGCACATCGTCAGCGCTAATAACTCCGTAGTGAATAGCAATATTTACCTCATCCAGTATCACCATGTCATACTGCCCGGACAAGAGCGCTTTTTTTGCATCTTTAAGCCCCTTTTTTGCGGATGCCTTTTCGGATGGAGTAAGGGCTTTTCCCCTCAAAAAACCGGTGCCGTATTGTTTTATGGTTACAAGGTCTTTAAATCTTTCCAGTGCCTTATGTTCGCTGCATATTCTTCTTTTTACGAACTGCCCAACGAATACCTTAAGACCTGCGCCCATTGCCCTTAGCGCAAGCCCTAACGCGGCAGTGGTTTTGCCTTTGCTGTTTCCCGTGTAAATATGAATATAACCTTTACGCATAGCGGTATTCATATTGCATCTGCTGCAGAGAGCCTTCTCTGAGAAGATATGGCACCTTATCTTCAGATATCAATTTAAAAGCATATCTTATCATCTCCTTGTAAAACTCGCAAAACTCAGCCTTTCTGTACATATTACCTCTGGCATACATCTCGGCAGGGCATGGCGAGCCGCATATATGCCTGAAGTCGCAGGCGCTGCATTCATCAATCTTCTCCACAGTCCTTGCCCTGATTGTTTTAAACGGCTTGGAGTTCATCGCTTTTTCAATTGATGTCTTGAAGATATTTCCTCCTGAAAATTCCTTGAAGCTGATAAATTCGCCGCAAGGAACCATATCGCCGTTTGCAGTGATTGTAAGAAATGTCCTGCCTCCGCCGCAAGGGGAGATGTCACACATCATGCGCCTGGCAGAAGGCGATATTATTGCAAGAATAACATTTGCAAAGTTGCCCACAACGATCTGCCTGCCGGATTTTTTTGTCAGATCAATCGCTGTCTCAACGGCCTTTATTAATTCTTTTGCAAACTCCTTTTCATCCGGCTTCTGTTTCAATGCCTGTTTCTGTGTTACCCGGACAGGGTTTAAGAGTATGCACGGCACTCTTTTCTTATGGAGAAATCTAACATGCTCTGAAAGCTTTTTGACATTGAATTTTGTGACGGTTGAGATTACATTCAACCCTTCATACCCTTTAAACCAGTCTAAGGCCTGAACAGCTTTCTCAAAATTCCCCCCGCCTTTTGCAGTTACCCTCGAGAGATTGTTTGTACGGGCATCCGGCGCGTCAAGCGATATGCCTACGCCTATCCTGTATTTTTTCATAAACTCCGCGTCTCTTTTTTCAAGCAGAAGTGTATTTGTCTGAATGCCGAAAACAAATCTATTGCTGAACTTTTTTATGGCGTCAAACAGTATGTCTTTCACCAACAGCGGTTCAGCGGCATGAAAGACGATTACGGGTTTTTTTCTTGAATCTTTGAAATGTACTGCAATCTTTTCCAATGCAGTGTTGAGTTCCTTCCCTGTCATCTGTGTGCCCTGTTTTCTTATTTTGGCAGGGATATAACAGTATGTGCAGTTTGCATTACATCTGTCAGTAGGGTCTATGTATACGCAGTTTAAATCCGCATTGAACCTGAAATCGTGAAGCTCTTTATCGAGATGAGCCTTTTTATTTTTGTACAGCGTTATCAGGTCTTCCGGCAGCAGGAAATCCCCATTGTCATTTTTTGGCGCAAGCCCCCAGAATACATTGTCGGCATCGAGGACAAGCTTCCAGTCAGTGTTAATATCAGAAAAAGAAAGGCCCCTTTGATTTTCCTTCATATGTATATATCTCCTTTTAATTTTTTAGAGAGGCAAAACAGCCCCCGCAATAACTAATTATTGCGGAAGTTGTTCTGCCTCTGAGGCAGCATCATTTTATAACGGCATTTTCTTGTTCGGAACATCTCCATACATCACAAAGTGGGTCAAACCGTTAGCTGTCTTTGCGCATTTGAGATGGTACGATATGACGCTGGCCCTTGCCTTCTTTTTAGCCCTGTTTTTGGGACTATTCAAATTTCTTCACCTCCTTTCATTCACGATCTGAGAGTTTTCAGTATTTCTCTTCTTGCCTCACCGATGGTGAGAGGGATTTTTCCAAACGGCATATTGTCTTCATGCCTTAGTTTGTATATTAATTCCGCGATCTGGGGAAGCCGCAACTTCACATTCGCCATCTCATCAGGCGCTGTAAACACCTCCTCGGGGATACCGCTTCTAACAATATGGCCCTTGCTTAATATATAAAGCCTGTCAAGAAACAAGGGTACAAGGTCCACGCTATGCGTGGCCATAACAACAGTTACGCGCTTCTCCTTATTGAGCTTTGTCAGCAGATTCATCATTTTATATTCTCCCATGGGATCTAATCCGGCTGTAGGCTCATCAAGCAGCAGTATCTCATGCCCCATTGCCAGCAGGCCTGCAATGCAAATCCTCTTTTTCTGCCCGAAACTGAGATGATGGATAGACTTCTTTGCGTATCCTTGCATATCAACATCCTTAAGGGCGTTGTTTATACGGGTGACGACCTCATCTTCCCTGAATCCCATGTTTATCGGGCCGAATGCCACATCCTCAAATACAGTAGGAGCGAAAAGCTGGTCATCCGGATTTTGAAAGACGAGGCCAACCTTACTGTAAATCTCTTTTGGGGAAAGTTTTTTTATGTCAGCCCCGTCGAGATAAGCGCTGCCTTCAAAATCTTTCACTAAGCCGTCCATTATTTTAAGCAATGTTGTTTTCCCCGAGCCGTTTGAGCCAAGTATGCCGATAAATTCTCCATGCGAGATATTAACCGCGATATCAGACAATGCCTGTGTTCCGTCCGGATATTTAAATGAATTTATTTGAACAGACAATCTTATCTTCAAATCTGCCATACAAGCCCCATTGCAAATACTAATAAAATTGAGACTGCTACTTCCAAAAACCTGAACGGTTTGTGTTTCAACATCGGGATGTTGCCGTCATATCCGCGTTGAAGCATTGCAGTTGTTGTGTTCTGGCTGTGCTCAAACGCCTTGAGTGTCAGTGAGCCTGTCAAGGTTCCGAAGGAGCTTAATCCCCGCTTCATATTGGAATAACCAAGACGGTTTTTCTGTGCGTTATAGATGACCATCGCATCTTCAAAAAGCACAAAGATATATCTGTAGGCAAACAGCGATATTTCTATAAGGCCCTTTGGAATTTTAAGCCATGACAACCCTGCCATTATCTCTGTAAATGGGGTAGAAAAACCCAATAAAGCGACAATAGAGACAGCCCCTAAAATCCTGCTGCCGATTCTCAGTCCGTCCATAAGCCCGTCTTTGTGTCCTGTTATGGTGATGCCCCACATCTTTATTGAGAACATAGTCTCCTGTCCTGAAAACAGGAGTTTAAGCAATATCACAACAGATGCGATAAACACAGGCTCTGAAAATCTCAGAAGAAATACCTTAAAAGGTATCTCCATCCTTATACAAAGGCAAAGGCTTATGCCTAATATGAGCAGAGGGAACACAAGCCCTTTATAGCTCAATACCATTGCTAAAACAAAGAGGCTGACGCCGAGTTTTAGCCTTGCGTCAACCTGCGAAAGCAAGTGGTCTTTTTTGAAATATTCGCTAAATATTTCCATATTCTTTATTCTTTACTTTTTGTCTTTTATTTCCTATCAGTTCCTTCCAGTAATATCCTGCTACAAAACCCCCAACCGAGCCTGCAAGCAGAAAGACAAAAAGAAGCAAGTCGCCCTGGTCTGTGTTTATGAACGGCTCCCTTGCCTCCCTGCCGTGCTCCTTTGCGAATTTTTCTATAACTGATTCGTCCACGCCGGTCCATTTGCCTTCTTCAGCAAATACGGCTGTGAAAGGCAACAGAAGGTAGCAAATCAGCACAAAAAATAATAAAAAAATCACTCCAAAACTTTGAACTTTGAACTTTGAACTTTGAATTTTCATATAGCCTCCCCGGGTTTTAAAACACGCATTTTCACAAGAAGGTCGGGGCGCTTTTTATAAAGCAGAACAACCATGCCTGCTGTCATTGCACCTTCAAGGATTCCCAGCGGAAGCTGAGTCGGAATAAATGCGATAAGTATCTTTGTGAATAGAGGCATGAATGCTGAATCACCTTTTATGCCTGATGCAAGCTCGACAGATGTTGTCAAATATGTTGCCCAGTCTGCAAAGAGACCTGCCATGAATCCTGAAACTGCAATATTCACCTTTATCGAGCGTAACGCCCTAAAAGTCAAGAACCCTGCAAATGAGCCCATAACGCCCATAGAAACTATGTCTGCGCCCCATGTGCTTAAGCCTCCGTGCGCAAGGAAGAGTGCCTGAATCAACAGAGCAACTGCTGTAATCAATATGCTAATAGCAGGACCAAGGAGTATGCCTGATATGCCTGTCCCGCATGGATGTGAGCAGGTGCCTGCAGTCGGTACCGGTATCGGCATGCACGAGATTATAAATACAACAGCAGCCATTAATCCGACGAGGGGCTTAAATGAAAGATCAACCGAAGAGAGCTTCTTCAGCTTATATAATCCCCATGCCACAAATGGAACCGCGATAGCAGACCAGAGCAAGGCCCAGTTAAAAGGCAGTATGCCCTCAGAGATATGCATTGCATGAGCATTAGAAGCAGTGAATAGCGAATAGTGAACAGTGAACAGTGAAAGAATAAAAACCTTGAATTTTGAACTTTGAATTTTCATAATTCCTCCTAAAATCTCCATGCAATGCCTGCAAGGATTGCATAATCTGTTTCTGGTTTATTAAGGCCTCCCCTGATACCAAAATCTATATCAAAGTTCTTAGATATGGAATAAATCAAACCGCCCAAAATAAATGCAGGGTCTATGTTTGATGTCTTATCAGGATTCCTTTCTGTGCCTATATTCGCAACTGCCTTGAGGTTTTTAACAACCTCAACCTCTGATGCAAGGGATATATGCCATATCTCTATCCTCTCGTTGTTTCTGTTTTCATTTCTCTTGTATCCCAAGTTGAAATGAAATGCCCACGGCTCTGCTTCCTTTGTTGTAATAAAAAAGAGGCTGTATGCTGTTCTGCCTGTGCCCAATCCCCTCTTCCTGTTTCCTGTTGGAAGAGTGATTCCAGGTTTTAAGGCAAGGCTTAAGCCGTCTTTTTCAAAAAATTTCCACTTTGACTCTATGGATATATCAGAGATTCCGTCCTCTGCTTTTGTTGACTCCGGTTCGGTGTCTGTGGCAGGGGTCTTTGTCCGTATATACTGATACGGGATGTCAAGAATAATGTCCATATTCTCTGATGCTCCGTATGTTAGTGTTGTTGCCATCTTGGTAGTATTTTTTTCATCGTCAACACCATATTTCTCATTTCCATGCTCTCCATTAACCTCAAGCTGATATTTCCCCTTCCCCTGTGTGCCTGTGTCGTCTGTTATTAAGGGGTGTGCAGCAAATGCAACTTCACACCACAATATCACAATAACTGCTGTAAAGTTTTTTTTAAACATTTTTTCTCCTTTCATCGAGGTTTTTGGAATGAGAGGTCTCCTGACTTAGGGCTGCCTACTTGCTAACCTTCCCATCTCGATTTATCGGGACAGTGGCTTAATAGCGTTCGTTCCCATCACAGTTGCGGAACAGCAGAGGATTTTCACCCCTTTCCGATTCATCATTCCATGTTTTTACGATTTGTCCTCTCTTGTTCTAAAACAGCGCTTATCTCACATATCACCTCCTTCCGCTATTTTTAACAATGCATTAACTATAGCTGCAGCTATAGGGCTGCCGCCTTTTCTGCTTAAGTTAGTGATAAACGGGAACTTTTGCGCTGATAGCAGTGCCTTTGATTCAAGCGCCTTAACAAAACCGACAGGAACACCGATAACCAGTGACGAGCGATGAGGGACCAGCGACGAGTTAGTGAAAATATCAATCACTTTTAATAATGCGGTTGGTGCGTTTCCTATGGCAATAATGCCGATGTTATTGTTTTCTTTTAACGCTGACTCAATTCCCATCTCTGCTTTTGTTTTATTTTCTGAATTTTGAGTTTTGAATTTTGAGTTTTGAATTTTACAAATGACTTCTCCGCCCCATTTTTTTAGCAGTTTTTTATTTATTCCTGCTTTCACCATTTCAACGTCAGTAAGAATGTTTTTGCCTGCCCTTATCGCATTGATTCCTGTAGTTATGGCATCAGGATGAAAGACAAGGGTCTTCTTAAATTCGAAGTCAGCAGTTGTATGAATCACCCGTTTTATAATCGGTAATTGCTCCTGCGGCATATCGCTTAAATCTGTTTCACCAGAAAGGATTTCAAAACTCTTCTCTTCAATCTCCGCTGGCAGAAGAGCTCCGGCTGTCTTAATCCTTTCAGCTATTACCTGAACCAGTTTTTCGTGAATACCGAGAGGCTCTGTATAAATAAATTCAACATCAGGATACATTTTTTCAGCTTCCTTTATCATTTCAGGGATGTCTTTTGTCACATGCATTCCACTGATAAGGAAATAGGGATGGATTATTATTTTTTTAGCTCCATTGCGAACACTCTCCTTAATCGTATCCGATAACTCAGGCTTTGCAAACTGCAGATATGCAACCTTTACACATCCTTTGCTGCAATCAGGGTGAATCATGCTGTGTAAAAACCTTCCTATTGTTTCTATATTGTTCGCATCTTTCTTGGGGCTGCCGTGCCCTATGAGTATTATGCTTTCCATTTTTGCTCCATTATGTGATTTAGGAAATTCCATGCAATTTCAGAGTTGCTTCCAAAGTGTATGTGAATATAATTTGCAAGGGTATTTTTAAATGTATAGCCTTCATCCCGATTATTGTTAAGTAACGAGTAACAAGTGACGAGTGACAAGTTTTTGGAGTCCTTTTTATTCTTTAACTCGTAACTCATAACTCCTAACTCATAACTGTTGTTAACTATCTCCGAATAATGAAACTCGTGCCCTTTCAATTTATCTCCTTCTTTGCCGAGAATACAGTCTTCTTTTAATAGAATCTCTCTATAGCCAAGATGCGATCTCCCCTTTTTCATCTCTGTCTCAAAAGGAAAGACCCCGGCCATTTCAAAGAACTTTCCGTTAAAATCATAAATGCCTTTTGACAGATACATCAGCCCGCCGCATTCAGCATATATCGGCTTGCCGGAATTTGCCCAGCCATTAATTGATTTCATCATCGATGTGTTTTTAGATAGTTCCTCTGCATAAAGCTCAGGATAGCCTCCGCCGATGTATATAGCATCTGCTTTATCAGGGATTGCCGAATCAGATAAGGGGCTGAATGCAATTATCTCTGCCCCGGCATTTTTCAATAAATCCAGATTATCTTCATAATAAAAACAGAAAGCCTTGTCATAGGCAACTGCGATTTTTATTGCCGATGTCGGGGACTGTTCCGATTCTACGGTTGCACCCGTAAATCTGGGATAGTCCCCGACATGTCCATTCTTCCGAGAATGAAGCGGAGGGTAATCATCCATGACAAGAATCGCTTCCATATCTATATGCTCCAAAACCGTATCCGCAAGTTTAGCAATATTCTCTTTAGCAATAGGTGTTTCCTCTGCGACTGTCAGCCCAAGATGCCTGTGTGGTATCTCAAAATCCAAATCTCTCGGCAGGTACCCTAATACTGTTACATCCTCCTGCACACTGTCTTTCAGTCTCTTGAAATGATTATCTGATGCCACACGGTTAAAAATGACGCCAGCTATCCGAATCGGTGAATAAGAAACAAACCCTCTCACAATCGCTCCTGCACTCTCGGCCATTCCATAGGCGTCAACAACTAAAATTACAGGCAGTTTAAGCAGTCCTACCAGCTTTGCCGTGCTGTGTTCACCGTCATACATTCCCATAACGCCTTCGATGATTGATATGTCCGCATCAGCCGCGTATTTATAGAAACACTCTTTGACATATTCCTGTCCGCACATCCATATATCAAGGTTTCTTGAATGTCTGCCTGTAACAAGCCTGTGAAGTCCTGTGTCAATGAAATCAGGGCCGGCCTTGAACGGCTGGACTTTCAACCCCCTTTTTTTCAAGGCAGCCATAAGTCCAAGCGTTATAGTCGTTTTTCCGCACCCGCTGTGAGTGCCTGCTATCACTAAACCCCGCATAGTTCCCCAAGCTCCCCTATTAACCGCATATTGTTTTTTCTTGATTTAACCGCAATTCTGATGTATTTCCCGTCCAGTCCTTTGAAATTGGAACAGTCCCTTACGAGAATGCCTTTATCCCCCAATGCCGATATTATTTCTTTTGCATGGTTTATCCTTAATAAATAATAATTTGCTTGTGACGGGACGTAGCTAATCTCCAGTCTTTTGAATTCCTTTTCCAGAAAATCTTTTTCCTGCTTGATTACCCTGAAAGTCTTTTTTTTGAATGCAGTATCATTGAAAGCTGCAATCCCTGCTGTTTGTGCAAGGGTATTCACTGTCCACGGCTCTTTATGTTTTTTTATGGTTTCGGTAATATTTAATGGAAATACTCCGTATCCAATTCTTAAGCCTGACAACGCATAAAATTTTGTCAGTGATCTTAAGACTATCAGATACGGATTTTTCCCAACCTCTTTGATTACGCTTTCTTCCGGCACAAAATCTATAAACGCCTCGTCAATAATGAGATAACATTTAAGCTTTCTTGAAGCATCAGCGATTTTTATTGCATCAGCTTTTTTAAGCGCCCTGCCTGTAGGGTTGTTGGGATTGCAGAGAAAAGCCGCATCGCAGCCTTTCATTGAGTTAATAAAGTTTTCTGTTTCTATGTCGAAATTATTTTCGCATTTTAACTTTAAACTTTTAACTTTAAACTTTGAACTTATTTTGCACGCCCTCTCATATTCAGAGAATGTCGGCGCAGGGATAAGAACCCTTTCAGGCCTTAATGCGCGGGCGACAAGGTAAATCAGTTCTGTGCTGCCGTTTCCGCATATGATGGATTCAGGATTTATCTTATGGTGTTTTGCGAGTTGCGACCTTAATCTTTTAGCATCAGGGTCAGGATAATTATACAGATATTTTATATTGTCTTTTATCGCTGAATTTACACTTTCAGGAATGCCGAGAGGATTAATAGAAGCGCTGAAATCTATTATGTTCTTTTCATTCAGACGGAGTTTTTCTGAAAGGGCATAGATGTTCCCTCCGTGAGTTTCCTGCATCACGCCCCTCCTTTTAAGAATAGGATTGCTATAGCTGTCGCGATGCCCAAAACAGAGGATGCCTTTACAATAGTTATAGCCTGCGTGGATGCCCTGCCGTAGTCCTCTGTTCTTAGATTGCCGATGTATGGCTTTTCAATAACAATGCCTCCGTATGCGGAGGGCCCTCCCATTCTGATTCCGAGCGCGCCTGCCATCGCAGCCTCGGGCATTCCGCTGTTCGGGCTCAAGTGTTTCCTGCCGTCACGAAGCATAGTTTTTAGTGAACAGTGAACAGTGAACAGTGAACGGGAAACGAAGAAAGAGACTATAACAATTAATAGGCCTGTTATCCTTGCGGGTATATAATTGGCAATATCATCCAGTCGGGCTGCAGCCCATCCAAAATGAATATATCTGTCATTCCTGTATCCGACCATCGAATCAAGAGTATTTATCGCCTTATATGCCATGGCAAGCGGAAGCCCTCCGACAACGAGATAAAATACAGGAGCTATAACGCCGTCCGAGAGGTTTTCAGCGAGGCTCTCCATTGTTGCCTTAAGTATCTCTTTTTCTGTGAGGGCATGGGTGTCACGCCCAACAATCATTGAGAGCCTTTCCCTTGCAAATTCAATATTGCTGCTTGTTACAGCTTCAATCACTGCTCTTGCAGAGTTAATTAATTCACGGACAGCGATTGTGGTTGAAGTAAGATAAATAAGCAACAAGTAAGCAGTGAGAAGCAGGGAGTGAGAAGTCAAAGACATCCGCAATAAAATGTGAACTGTAAACCATGTAATAATAAAGGCCATTCCAACAATTGTGGTTACTAAAAGAATGCCTTTAAGTTTTTCACTCACTTTTAGTTTTCTCAAATATATTTCTGTTCTTCTTATCGTCCCTCCCATCATTCTTACAGGATGCGGCAGCCGGCGCGGGTCGCCAATGACAAGGTCAAGCAGAAAAGCCAGCATCAGAAGAACAGGCGGAAGGCTAAATGCTGAATCCTGAATGCCAAACCTTAAATGTTGAAGAAAATCTGTCATAGCCCGATGATCCTGTTTATAAAATCCATATCTAAATTCTGTTTCACAATATCAGCTAAAGCATCAATTGCCTTTTCCTTCATTTCAGAATATTTTATAGCTGAATCAATGGGAGGAAGCTTCCTTTGCTCTCTAAGAAAATTTATTATTCCCCTTCTGAATGAATCGTTCTCAAAGATTCCATGGATATATGTTCCCCAGCAGTTGCCGTTTATAGAACCATCAAGAATGAGTGACGAGTTTGAGGAAAGCCTTCTGAGTTTAAATAATCCAATATCTCCGCTGCTTGTTCCCATATGAATCTCATAGCCCCTCAATAATCCGTTATTCCCGACGCCGAACTCCGAACTCCGAACTAATTCTCCCTCTATCTGGCAGGTCGTCTTTTCTTTTTCAAATGTTGTCTCTATATTCAGAAACCCTAAGCCGGCCACTTCTTTATGAGAACTCTCAATGCCGTGAGGGTCGTATATCTTTTTCCCGAGCATCTGGTATCCGCCGCACATGCCCATAATCTGTATGCCTTTTGAAAAAGCCCGCTTAATGCTTTCATCAAGACGGGCCTCTTTCAGGAACATAAGGTCTTTTACAGTATTTTTTGAACCGGGGATGATTACCATGTCAGCGTTCTCTATCTCTGACGAATTTCTGGAATAAACAATCTCAACATCAGGCTCATGCATGAAAGGATCGAAATCAGTGAAATTGGAGATATATTGAAGGTGCAATATAACTATTTTGATTTTTATCTTTTCTAATTTTGAATTTCTAATTTTGAATTTTGAATTGCTGCCTTGCAGCGATAATCCGTCCTCTTCAGGCAAGTCTATATTGTTAATGTAAGGCAGTACGCCTATCATAGGTATTCCGGTCTTTTCGCTAATCATATCGAGTCCCGGTCTGAGTATCTCCATATCTCCGCGGAATTTATTTATCACATATGCCTTGATGTGCCTGCTGTCTTTACCAAGGAGTTTAACGGTTCCATAAAGCGCTGCAAAAACACCGCCTTTATCTATATCGCCGACTAAAATCACAGGCGCTTTTGCGTGCTTCGCAATGGACATATTCACAATGTCAACATCCATAAGATTTATTTCAGCAGGGCTTCCGGCGCCTTCCATTATTATCAGTTCATGTTTTTTGGAAAGCCTGTCAAACGATTCTTTTGCGGCAGCCCATGCTGTTTTTTTGAAGGCATAGTATTCCCTCACCTTCATCGTGCTGTGAACCTTGCCGTGAATAATAACCTGCGAGCCCGCCTCACCAGATGCCTTGAGCAATATCGGGTTCATATCCACTGTAGGCTCAATCCTTGCTGCCTCTGCCTGAAGCGCCTGCGCCTTGCCTATCTCTCCGCCCTCAAATGTTATATAAGAATTCAAAGCCATGTTCTGAGCTTTAAACGGCGCCGCATTTACCCCGCTGTCCTTAAAAATTCTGCATAGGGCGGCAACGAGCAGGCTTTTTCCTGCTCCGGAGCCTGTACCCTGAATCATCAATGCCTTAGCCACAAGCGGCTCCGTTTAAAAGTTTTACAACCGGATACTTTTCCCAGAACTCTATGATGTTCACTGCTGCAAAATCCTGTTCAATCCTGAATATGTTTTCCAGAGGGATTCCCATTATATGGCAGAGGATTATCCTGTTCACGCCGCCATGTGCGACAACTGCTATGCTTGAAGAAGATGCAAGCTT
>MHEE01000002.1:0-6056 GCA_001805105.1 Nitrospirae bacterium GWF2_44_13
TATTGTCCCTACGTTGCAATGCGGCTTCGTCCTCTCAAATTTTGCCTTCGCCATTATTGCCTCCTGCTTATACTTATAAAAATAATATTAGTCAATTTATTCACCCTTAACCTTTGCTACGATGGCCTCGGCTATAGCCTTGGGCACCTCTTCATAATGGGAAAACTGCATTGTATAGTTGGCCCTTCCCTGCGTCTTTGACCTGAGGTCCGTAGCATAACCGAACATTCCTGAGAGCGGGACCTGAGCTTTTATTGCCTGTGCATTACCCCTTTTCTCCATCTGCTGTATCTTTCCTCTCCTTGAGCTAAGGTCTCCTATAACATCACCCATATAATTCTCAGGGGTAACCACTTCTATGCTCATCATCGGTTCGAGCAAAACAGGCTTTGCTTTTTTGGCAGCCTCTTTGAAACCGATCGAACCTGCAATCTTAAATGCCATTTCAGAGGAGTCCACATCATGATATGAACCGTCATAGAGTGTTACCTTAATATCTACAACAGGATATCCCGCAAGAACCCCTGAGTCCATAGCCTCTCTTATGCCTTTTTCAACAGCCGGGATATATTCTCTCGGTATTGTACCGCCTACAATCTTGTTAACAAACTCAAAACCCTTGCCATGAACAGGTTCGAGCTCTAAGTATACATGGCCGTATTGTCCGCGCCCACCGCTCTGCCTTATAAATTTCCCTTCTGCCTTTGACGAGATCCTGATTGTCTCTCTGTATGCGACTTGCGGCTTGCCGACATTAGCCCCAACCTTAAATTCCCTTAAAAGCCTGTCAACGATTATTTCAAGATGCAGTTCGCCCATTCCCGATATTATTGTCTGGCCTGTCTCCTCATTGTATGAAACCTTAAATGAGGGGTCTTCCTGAGTAAGCTTTCCCATCGCCTCATAGAGTTTTTCCTGATCAGCCTTTGTCTTCGGTTCAATCGCAACCGATATGACAGGATCGGGGAATTCCATGGATTCAAGTATTACAGGCGACTTTTCATCGCATAAAGTATCGCCGGTGAGTGTATTCTTCAGGCCGACTATTGCGGCTATATCTCCTGCGGCAACCTCTTTTATCTCCTCGCGTTTGTTGGCATGCATTTTTAAAAGCCTTCCGACCCTCTCTCTTGTGTCCTTTGTAGAGTTGTAAATATATGAGCCGGCTGTAAGCACGCCGGAATATGCCCTTACAAATGTAAGCTGTCCCACATACGGGTCAGTCATCACTTTAAAAGCAAGCGCTGAGAACGGTTCATTTACATCTGCCTTTCTTACTACCTCAGAACCGTTGCCGGGCTTTGTCCCTGATACCGGAGGAACATCAAGGGGAGAAGGAAGATAATCTACAATACAATCAAGCAAAAGCTGGACGCCTTTGTTCTTAAATGCGGTGCCGCATATTACAGGCGTCAGTTTCATCTGCATAGTGCCTTTCCTTAATGCCGCCCTTATCTCTTCTGCGCTTATCTCTTCCGCGCTAAGGAATTTTTCCATAATATTCTCATCAACATCAGATAACGCCTCAATCATCTTCTCCCTGTATTGCCTGGCTGTCGGCATCATATCGTCAGGGATAGCGCCCTCTACATATTTTGCGCCGATAGTCTCATCATCAAAATATACTGCCTTCATTTCCACAAGGTCTATAGGCCCCCTGAATTTTTCTTCGGCGCCCATAGGTATCTGTATAGGCACAGGATTGGCTCCAAGCCTGTCCACCATGCTTTGAACACTCATAAAAAAATCTGCTCCTGCTCTGTCCATTTTATTCATAAATGCTATTCTTGGCACCTTGTATTTATCAGCCTGCCGCCATACAGTTTCTGACTGAGGCTCAACACCCGCCACAGAATCAAAAACAGCCACAGCGCCGTCAAGAACTCTTAAAGACCTTTCAACCTCAATGGTAAAATCGACATGCCCTGGCGTATCTATGATATTAATCCTGTGGTCTTTCCAGTAACATGTGGTAGCAGCAGAGGTGATTGTTATGCCTCTTTCCTGCTCCTGAACCATCCAGTCCATGACTGCAGTGCCTTCATGGACCTCGCCTATTTTATATGTGACGCCTGTATAGTAGAGGATACGCTCTGTGGTCGTAGTCTTTCCTGCATCTATATGTGCCATGATTCCAATATTGCGTGTCTTTTCTAACAGAAAACTTGACAAAATCTTTCTCCTCTGCTCTCTCTACCATCTATAATGGGCAAATGCCTTATTAGCATCTGCCATTCTATGGACATCTTCCTTCTTCTTTATAGACGTCCCTGTGTTATTCGATGCATCAAGCAGCTCACCGGCAAGCCTTTCCCTCATTGTCTTTTCCGCCCTTACGCGGGAATAGCTTATCAGCCATCTAAATGCCAGCGCCATGCGCCTCTGAGGCCTTATTTCCACAGGCACCTGATATGTTGCGCCGCCAACCCTCCGGGGCTTAACCTCCAGCACCGGCTTAACATTTTCCAGCGCAGCCTTAAAAAGCTTAAGCGGATCATTATTGGTTTTCTCCTTGATAATTTCAAATGCCCCATAGCATATTCTTTCAGCTGTTGCTTTTTTACCGTCTTCCATCAGCACATTGATAAACTTGCTGACAACCTTGCTGCCATACTTTGGGTCCGGTAAAATCTCACGCTTTTCTGCAACTCTTCTTCTTGGCATCTATCCGCTCCGTTATTTGGGCCTTTTGGCCCCGTATTTAGATCTTCCCTGTCTTCTGTCAGCAACGCCCATAGAGTCCAGTGTGCCTCTTATTATGTGGTATCCGACACCGGGGAGATCCTTAACTCTTCCGCCTCTAATCATCACTATAGAATGTTCCTGAAGATTGTGCCCGACACCGGGGATATAAGCCGTAATCTCCATCCCGTTAGTCAGCCTTACCCTTGCTACTTTCCTTAAGGCAGAGTTAGGCTTCTTGGGCGTGGTTGTATATACCCTGACACAGACTCCTCTTTT
The DNA here is from genome assembly GCA_001805105.1 of Nitrospirae bacterium GWF2_44_13. Lineage (GTDB taxonomy): Bacteria > Nitrospirota > Thermodesulfovibrionia > Thermodesulfovibrionales > UBA1546 > UBA1546. The sequence continues at coordinate 2,962 of MHEE01000002.1, forward strand.
CTGAGGGCACATCTTGAGCGCAGGACTTTTCGTTGTCCTTTCCAGACTCTTCCTGCCATGTTTTACTAATTGCGCTATTGTCGGCACATTGCCTCCGTATCGTATTTTTCACGAAACACAGATTCCACGGGAAAACTTTGAAAGCATACCAGAGAAAATATTTTTTGTCAACTGACCTCAACCCTGTTATATTTTCCCTGAGTGACCTCTGAACTGCATGAGAGAGCAACCACATTCCCTGCTCAAAATCTTCACCGTAGGAAAAGATAGTATATCAGAGAACGCATGAAAAAATAAACATCAGTTATGAGAAAAATTATCTTTCTTGACTCAGTCCGCGGTTTTCCCATGCGCTCAAAGGTTAACGATTTCAGGATGAAAGATATATTTGACCTATTCGGCGCCGAATAAGTCGCTTTTCAGCCTCTTGCCGATAGACAGACAAAAAATATTCACATGTGTAGGCGAGTGAAATTTATTTATTGAAAGGGTGAACACATTGTGTTACTATGTGTTAAAAGGGGGTGAAACTATGAGCGCCACTTTAACAGTAAGACTCGATGATCAGACAAAGAAGCGCCTTGACAGGCTTGCCAAGGCAACAGCCCGGTCAAAATCATTTCTTGTAAGTAATGCTGTAAAGGGATTTCTGGAGATCAATGAATGGCAGGTTCAAGAGATTAAAAGAGCAGTAGAAACAGCGGACCGTTCGGGAGCGAAGTTTATAGAGCATGAAGAAGTAACTGCATGGCTTGGCACATGGGGAACTAATAAGGAAAAGAAACCACCGGAATGAGAATAAGATGGTTTAAAGATGCCCTTTTAGATCTTATAGAACTTAGAAAATATATTGGAAATGATAACTCTCATGCCGCACAGGATGTGGCTATAAGCATCTTAAGTCACGTAGAGCAACTCGCAGAGCACCCGGCTATGGGCCGCACAGGAAGAGTGGAAGGAACGCGTGAGTTAGTTATTTCAGGGCTTCCCTATATCATCCCATACCGCGTAAAGAACAATACCATAGAGATCCTTCGTGTACTTCACGCGGCCAGGAAGTGGCCGACGAAGTTTTGATAAATATAAAAGCCATTAAATGATTCTGTCGCATTGATTAAAATCAATGGTATAAAAAAAGTATAACACCTGCAAGTCGCAAAAACAAAAGTTTCTTGCTGCTGCTGATTTCTCAGAAAGTAACACATCTCAGTTCGATTTCAAAATGCAAATTTCTTCCTGAATTAAGCAATCAGAATCTCTATGAGGGATTGCGGGTTCCAGCCGCAAAGCCGCATTAGAGAATTGTGGACATGAAACCTATTTCTTTTTGGTGGATTTAAATGCCTTAATATCGCCTAATATTTTTGCAATGGCAGGTTCTATTGCGGGCAGCTCTTTCTTTACAACCGACCAGACAACCCTGTAATTAATCCCAAAGTAGAAATGAGTGATCTTGTCTCTCATCCTTGCCATGTCGGTCCATGGAAGGCTCTTGTACTTTGCCTTTATCTCCTTCGGAATGTTCTTGGATGCTTCCCCTATATTCTCGATCTTGAACGCCACGGCGCTTCTTGTTTTCTCGTCGGCAAGAAACTCATTTCGTTTCATTGTGCCGACAAATTCTTTTATGTATTGAATTGCGTCATAGATATCCTGAATGAAGAATTTCCATTCCCTCTTCATATATAGACGACCTCTTTCAGTATGCCTTTCTTAAGCTCAGGGCGAATTCCACTTTTTATAACCACGTCAACCTTTTTTTTGAGAAGCCTTCGGAGATATCTTTCCATTTCGCTTAGCTTAAGAAGCCCGGGAATATTTCTATCATCAAATTCAACAAGTATATCAACGTCGCTGCGCGGTTTCTGCTCGCCGCGGACAAAAGAGCCGAAGATGCCGATCTCGATAATCCGATACTTCCGGATCACTTCATCTTTGTGCTCTTTGAGGATGGCCTTTGCTTCCTCGACATTTCTTACTGCCTGTTTCATAGTTCTATTTTAGCAGGGTTTATTATGTATTTGTTGATTTTTTTGTTATCTTGCCTTGCCGAAAGTTCTATTATGCCCCTCTAAACAATCAGAATCTCTATGAAGAATTGCTGATTATCACAAAGCATGCAGACAGCTTAAATCATATGACGCCTTTTGATAGTCTTGAAAAAGAAGATGAGAAAGAACAGCCATCCCCTTTTCCGTTCTATGGTAAAAAGGGGTATCCAACATCTGCGAATGATAATTTCTCTTGACTCAGCCAGCAATTCTTCCCTAAAGTATCACAAAAAGACGCAGACGGTAAAAAAAGTAACGTTAACCATTTTCGCTTAAAATCTTCACTTTTTAATCATTTTCAAAAAGTGTGCCTTATAGGGAGAAATGAGCAACACTCTGACCTGCTTGCAAAGAGCAGCCTTTGCATCCTCAACTATGTCTTCATTGACTATAGATTGACAGTTTTCGCTTAAATATATAGATTACTATCAGCTTCTGTGGATGGAGGATAATTAAATGAGAACCGGAAAAATTGCAGGAATTTTTTGTGCAGTATTTTTTTGCTTATCTCTACTATTTTCTCACTCAGCATTTGGGCAAAAGCAGGCTCTTGATGAAGCTAAGCAGCTTAACCAGAAAGCGAGTGAACTTTATAAAGCAGGGAAGTATAATGAGGCTATACCGTACGCAAAGCAAGTGCTGGAGATATACGAGAAAATCCTCGGCAAAGACCATCCTAATGTGGCAACAAGCCTTAATAATCTGGCAGGACTTTACAAAGTCATTGGCAGATATTCGGAGGCAGAGCCATTGTATAAAAGGTCGCTTGAGATAAGAGAGAAAGCACTTGGCAGGGAACATCCTTCTGTGGCACAAAGCCTAGACAATCTGGCAGGGCTTTATGCCTTCATCGGCGGCAGGTATGCAGACGCAGAGCCATTGCATAAAAGGGCACTTGAGATATACGAGAAAGCACTTGGCAGGGAACATCCTTCTGTGGCACAAAGCCTAATCAGCCTGGCAGGGCTTTATGAATCCACCGGCAGGTATGCAGACGCAGAGCCATTGTATAAAAGGGCACTTGAGATAAGAGAGAAAATCCGT
>MHEE01000002.1:6099-13599 GCA_001805105.1 Nitrospirae bacterium GWF2_44_13
CAGAGCTTTACAGAGTCACCGGCAGGTATGCAGAGGCCGAGCCATTATTTAAAAGGTCACTTGCGATAGTTGAGAAAGCACTTGGTAAAGACCATTTTTCTGTAGCAGCAAGTCTTAACAAGCTGGCAGTGCTTTATGAATCCACAGGCAGGTATGCAGACGCCGAGCCATTGCATAAAAGGGCACTTGAGATAATGGAAAAAGCACTTGGCAGGGAACATCTTGCTACAGCAATAATCATAGACACTCTGGCAGAGCTTTACAGAGTCACAGGCAGGCATGCAGAGGCCGAGCCATTGTATAAAAGGGCACTTGAGATAAGAGAAAAGGCATATGGGAAAAAACATCCTGCTGTAGCACTAATTCTTAAAAATCTGGCCTTTCTTTATGCCGCAACAGAGAGACATCCTGAAAGCCAAAATCTTTTTAAAAGAGGTATTTCTATAGATGACTTAATGAGAGAGAATGTATTTTTGCTCTTTAATGAAAAACAGAAAATTAGCTATATGAATCAGAAGGAAGGCTCTATCCATGCCTTTATGACCCATACAGTTAAATATATGCAATCATCTTCTCAATCAATAACCGATACCTTTAACTCATGGCTCAAGTGGAAAGGCGCAGTTGCAGAGGCGCAGGGAAGATATATGGATGCGGCAATGCAATCCGGCGACCCTGAGATAAAAAAGAAGTTTGCTGAACTCACCAACATCCGCAGGGAAATAGCAAAGATGCAGTTATCAAAACCAGATGATAAGGGGAGTTTTGAAGATTACAGAAACAGGATTGCCGAACTGCAAAAGCAAAAAGAGACACTCGAAGCCGAATTAAGCAGGCTGAGCAAAGATTTTGCCCTTGAAAAGACAATCGGCAAAGCTGATGTAAAAAACATATCAGAAATATTGCCAAAGGATTCAGCATACATAGACTTTGCGAGGATTAAGTTTTATGACTTCAAGACAAACAAATGGGATAAACCAAAATACCTTGCTTTTGTCCTGATACTGCAGAAAGAGCCTGAAGTCAAACTAATCGAAATATCAGACGCCGAGGATATAGAAAAGCATATTAAGGCATACATTCAGGAGATGAACAGAATAAAGACAATAGGCCAAATTCCTGATAAAGCCGCCTTGGACAAAGCCGCCCGTGCCATATATGATATTGCGATTAAACCATTGGAGAAGTACATCGAAGGGAAGAAACAATTATTCATAAGCCCTGACGGGAACCTCAACCTCATACCATTTGAAGCGCTGGTAACGCCTGATAACAAGTACTTCATTGAGAAATACACAATCAATTACATCGCCGCAGGAAGGGACATAATCAGGTTTACCGATACAAACATAGCCAAGGGCGACGCCCTTATCATTGCAGACCCTGACTATGACATGGGATTAATGGAAAGGGATAAAATGACAAAGGAAATGAAAGTGGCGAAAACGATAAGGGGAGGATTATCAAAAGATGTCTTGAATATAAGCTTTGACAGGCTTCCTGAGACAAAACAGGAGGCAGATGCCATAGAGAAGATATTAAAAAATAAAAAGAAACTTAAGGTAAAAAACTATCAGAACACAAAGGCGATTGAAGAAATGATATTCTCCGCAGAGACGCCTAAAATACTCCATCTTGCAACTCACGGATATTTTCTTAATGACGAAGAACTCAAAGGAAGCAGTGAGACGAGAGGAGTTAAAATAAAATTGAAAGACGACTTTATGGTAAAAGCTGAGGCAATCAATATTGAAAACCCGATGCTGCGTTCCGGGATAGTGTTTTCAGGAGTAAATGCCTCGCTCAAAGCCGGAAGGGACGAAGGCATGATGAGCGCAGAAAAAATACTCGGACTGAACTTGAAAGGGACCGACCTTGTAGTGCTTTCGGCATGCGAGACTGGCGTTGGAGATGTGAAAAACGGAGAAGGGGTATTCGGGCTTAAGAGGGCATTCATACTTTCAGGCGCAAAGACATTGGTGATGAGTTTATGGAGCGTTCCAAGCGCAGAGACTACAGAGCTTATGACAGATTTTTATACACTTCTGGCAGATGGCAAACCCAAGGCTGAAGCACTGAGACAGGCAAAACTGAACATGATGATGAAGAAACAGAATCCATTTTACTGGGGCGCATTTGTAATGACAGGAAAACCGGAGTAGGAGAATTATATCTTCTAATCTTTTCGGGAACACCCTGACTGTTCCGGAATGAAATCAGCACGGCTATTGGCAAGGGGCGCAGCCGGTAGTGGAACCGAGGCCACGCCCAATCGTGGCTGAAAGAGTTTCCACGCAATCTGAAAGGCAATAAAAGTTTTGCCTGCGACACAGCCGCTCTCCTTCAGCTTCGGGGCAATCAGTTCCGCTCTGGTTTCCGCTTCGTTCATAATTTATTCTGACTTACTCCAATCTTCCAAACGCCTTTTTCAAGAAAGGCTTCTATGGTTTGGCGATTTGCTTTATTTATCAAATTAGAGTGTGATACTTTATACTTTTTCGCATATTCAGCAAGCGTCATGATCTGCGCGCCTTCCAGATACGCAAGCCTCTTGTGATAACTGTTCGTAAGCGCTTTGCCGACTATTTCCTCCATGATTTTGGCAGCGCCTTTTTCGTCAAATTCCTTAAACGCGTCGTAATACATCTTTCTATCAATGAATTTAATATTCACCGGCACAAAACCTTCCCGTATAAGCAAATAATTATTTATTACTCTTCCGATGCGGCCATTACCATCAACAAACGGGTGGGTATGTTCAAAAATAAGATGCAGCAGCGCAATACGTTTTATAATATTTTCGCGGCTGTTTGCGTTATACCCCGCAAGCATTTTTTCCAATCTTTCTACTACTTCTTTTGGGTCCGGAGCTATGTGGTTTGCGACCCTGATCCATTCACCGTCCTTGCGAAATCTTCCGGCAATATCATCCCTGATATTCGCTATCAGCATTTTGTGAAGCGAAAGAATAACCTCAAGGGTGAGTTCTTGTTCTTTGGCTTTTGTGTCAATATAAGAAACTACCCGCGCGAGGTTTTTTGCTTCAAAAATTTCTCTTTCAGTGATGTATCTATCTAAATTTATTTGCAAAAGGATTTTCTCTGTTTCTTCAAGAGTGAGAGTGCTGTTCTCGATGGCATTGGAGTTATATACTTGCTCGGCAACTTCCGCTTCACTCAATAATTTTATAAGCGATTGTTTCCCGGCAGATGCGGCATAATACTGCTCTCTCAAGCGATTGATTGTATTAAAAACATGTAATATTTTTGCCATAGTTAAATTATATACTTTTTCACTCTTTTGTCAACATAATCGTGAAGAATTGCAAAAAAAATATCTAATTTCACGGTTTTGAGCTACAACACCTTGTTAAAGACTTCTTCATCTGTCATCCCCGCAATCTTTAAGCTGGAATCCAATATCAAATATCTCCACTAAACGATGAACGTTTGACCCAAGATTATTTACTCCCGGCCCGATTATCTTGATCGCGGGCGTCAGCTTCTAAGCCGGACAGTGAGGTTCTGGCAACAAAGAAAAATCCAAGGGATATAAGAATGGTAATGCAGGCTACTGTGAATGCGAGTGATTTTCCATGCCATAACCCGACAAACCAACGGCCGAATTCATCCGCAAGCACAGCTGCCTTTCCACCAATTAGTTCCACGTCATGTACATACTTCTTGGAATTTGCAGGCGTAACCAGATAAGCATTTTCACCTGCTATTTCATAACCCAAAACGCTTGCCGAATCATTCTCTGCCGTCAAATAAATCCAAATGGAGCTGCTCAAACCAGCCAGCAGGATAATCGCGCTGATGAGGTAAAGGCGTGTTTGCAGATTCATTGTTTTCCACTTCATGTTGCAAGCCCCCCGTTACGAAAATAATTCAGCATAGAGTTTTTATTCGCTCCTTATAGTACTCCGCACCATTGTAACATGCGCCGACGGTGTTTGATTCAGGAAGAACTTTTCGGGAAACCGGAAATCCCCCGCCAAAAACTATAGACAAATCTTTGGATTGTAATATAATATTAATAGATTACTTTAAGCTTAAAAGGAGACGAAGATGATTAAAAAAATAAGTCTCATAGGCATGTTAGCTTTCATGGTTATTGCATTTTCTTTCCTAACCTTAACCGCTCAGGATATGGAATACAAGGAATATAAGGTATTGAAGGGCGATACTCTCTGGGACATCTCTTCTAAGGAGATAAAAGACCCGTTCCTCTGGCCGAAGATATGGAAGGAGAATCCCGACATTAAAAACCCCGACAGGATATCACCCAGTCAGATGATAAAAATCCCTCTCAGGCTGATTCAAAAAGAGCAGGAGGAAGAAGCCGCAACAGAAAAAGCATCTGCGATACCTGAGCAGTCAAAAATAGAACCAATGAAGGAAGAGCCTCCCAAGATCTCCGAGAAAAAAATTGAGCCTGTCAAGAAAAACTATGCCGCAGATGAAAGCCTTATTGTCTCCAGCGGCTATATCACGGATTTCATCAAGAAAAAGATGATAACGGGTGTCGGCAGAATTAGCGGCTCTCCTTCCGGCAGGTCCCTGTTTGGAGAAAGCGACTATGTATATATAAAGACAGATACACCGGCAAACACGGGCGCAAAATTTTATGTTATGCGGACAACCACCCTTATAAGACATCCGAAAACAAAACTTAAGCTGGGATATCATATTGCTGTGCCGGGAGTTCTGGAAGTTGTTGAAATGGAAAATGGCGAAACAAAGGCAAAGATCACAAAGTCTTATGGTGACATACGCGCAGGAGACATGCTTGAGCCTTTCTATGAAGTTGAACCGGTAATAGAAGAGGAATCACCAAGAAAACCTGATGTCAGCGGCTTTGTAATAGCGTCTCACTATATGAAACTCATTAGCGGCTCCTATGACATACTGTTTATAGATAAAGGCAGGAATGACGGGCTTGAACTCGGAGATATTCTAAAAACAACGACTGTGGACAAATACAACAAATCAAGAACAAGCGGGATCATTCAGGTCATTAATTTAAAACCTACAACGGCAACCGCAATTGTAAAGAGAAGCGAATCCGCAGTTAATGTAGGCGATGAGATAAGCGGCATGAAGTAAGAATTAAATTATGTTGATAACGTTTTAAGCGCTTTAAGCCTGCTTGGATGTTTGAGTTTTCTCAAAGCCTTTGCCTCTATCTGGCGGACTCTCTCTCTTGTTATTGACAGATGCCTGCCGACTTCTTCAAGCGTATGATCTCTGTCTGCCCCAATCCCGAACCTCATCCTGATAACTCTTTCTTCCTTTGGGGTAAGGGTTTTCAGTATCTGCTGCATCTGCTCGGATATTTCATTCCTTTCAGCGTCAGAGTAGGGAGACGGGCTGTTTTTATCTCCAATAAAATCTTCGAGTTCTGTATCTTCATCTCCGACAGGCGTTTGGAGAGCAATAGGATCCTGTATCGCCCTGAAGACTTCTTCAACCTTCCTCGTCGGCACTGTAAGTTTCTTGGCAATCTCCTCATTGGTGGGTTCTCTTCCAAGCTGCTGCGTAAGTTCTCTTGAGGCTTTTGTAACCCTGTTATAAAATTCCATCATGTGAACAGGCACTCTTATGGTCTTTGTCTGGTCAATAAGCGCCCTTGTTATCGCCTGTCTTATCCACCATGTAGCATATGTGCTGAACTTGAAGCCTTTTTCGTATTTAAATTTATCAACAGCCTTCATAAGGCCGATATTGCCTTCCTGTATGAGGTCAAGAAGAGGTAGTCCCCTGCCTACGTAATTTTTGGCTATGTTAACAACCAACCTGAGATTGCGCGTAATGAGCTCGTTTTTTGCTTCCAGCATAAGCGCTTTTGCCTTTGATATGCGGCTCCACATATCTTTAAATTCATCTGCCTTTATTCCTATTTCTGCTTCTATTTTTCTATAGTCCAGCTGCACATCTTTTGCGGTTGCCTCAAGCTTTTTTGTGTTTATCCCTTTCTTCTTCTTTTCACTGATTGTCTTCTTTAGTTCCCTTAACAAACTGCCCTTGGGGAGTTTGTTGTCTATTACAGCGATCTGCCTCATCAGCTCTTCCAGCCTGTTGATGGTTCTCAAGAGCAATTCGTCTGCCCTTTCCTCCTCTGAAATAGGCTCTTCTTCCTCTTCGGGCAGTATCTCGCCGTTTTTATAAATAGGCAGGGAGGATACTATTGCCTTTATTATTTCTTTGCCCTCTTCAAGTTTTTTGGCAAGCTCAGTTTCTTCGTACCGCGTAAGTATTGATATATCACCCATGGAATGAAAATAAGCCTGAACAAGGTCTTCTGTTTTTTCGTACTCTTCGACCTCTTCTTCTGCTTCCTCTTCAGGCAGGGTAACTTCTTCGTTATCTACGACCTTCACTCCCATATCGTGAAGAAGGTCCATCAGGTCTTCTAACTCATCAGGGGAAAAAAATTCGGAAGGAAGCGCTTCGTTTATTTCGTCATAGGTAAGAACTCCTCGTCTCTTACCAATTTCAAGTATCTCTTCAAATATATCTCTTTCTCTCATCTTGTCGCCATGTATAACAAGAAATTTCAGAATAGAGATTATTCCCCATTCTGAAATTTCTCTGAACTCTTTAACGTAGTCTTAAGACAATTGTACTCTTTTAAAAAAATTTGGCAAGGGGTAATTAAAACTATTTCGTTTAATAGTTCATATCCCTGACTTTGACAACAGAAAGAAATTAAAAATAAGGGTCAAGCCTCACGGCCTATTAGTACTGGTAAGCTGAATGCATTACTGCACTTACACTTCCAGCCTATCAAAGTGGTGGTCTACCACAGACCTTTAGGTGGATTACTCCACGGGAGACCTAATCTTGGGGTGGGCTTCACACTTAGATGCCTTCAGCGTTTATCCCTTCCTGACATAGCTACCCGGCATTGCCATTGGCATGACAACCGGAACACTAGAGGTCTGTCCATCCCGGTCCTCTCGTACTAAGGACAGTGCCCCTCAAGTCTCCTCCGCCCACAACAGATAGGGACCGAACTGTCTCACGACGTTCTGAACCCAACTCTCGTACCGCTTTAATCGGCGAACAGCCGAACCCTTGGGACCTACTTCAGCCCCAGGATGCGATGAGTCGACATCGAGGTGCCAAACCGCGTCGTCGATGTGAACTCTTGGACGCGATAAGCCTGTTATCCCCGGCGTACCTTTTATCCGTTGAGCGATGGCCCTTCCACTCAGAACCACCGGATCACTAAGCCCTACTTTCGTACCTGCTCGGCTTGTTTGCCTCGCAGTCAAGCCTCCTTATGCCTTTGCACTCAACGGCTGGTTTCCGTCCAGCCTGAGGAGACCTTTGGACGCCTCCGTTACTCTTTAGGAGGCGACCGCCCCAGTCAAACTACCCACCAGACAGTGTCCCTTCCCCGGATCACGGGGACAGGTTAGAGCCCCAGTAAGATAAGGGTGGTATTTCAAGGACGGCTCCGCGTGAACTAGCGCCCACGCCTCAAAGCCTCCCA
>MHEE01000002.1:18599-144475 GCA_001805105.1 Nitrospirae bacterium GWF2_44_13
TAACCTGCCTTTTCCATGCTCCTGCCGCTCTGTTTCCATATCTCTCCGTGAAGTAAAAACCAGCCTGCGGCACCCATTGCAAGAGAGGCAAAAGATATCTTTAAAAAAGATTTAATTATCCTTCCTGCTCCCAACCTTTCCAGTTTTTTTCTCAGAAAATAAAAAAGAAGAAGAAAGTTCACGGTTGACGCAAGGGCATTTGCAAGAGCAAGGCCGCTGTGTTTTAACGGCCTCATTAGTATCAGGCTAAGGATAATATTTGTCATTACTGTAACCACAAGAATTTTAATCGGCGTTTTCGTGTCCTGCATGGAATAAAAACTTGCAGTCACAATCCTGACTCCGACTATGGCCCATATGCCAAGGGAATAAAACAGAAGCGCATCAGCAGTTCCTGCTGTCGCGGCATAATCAAACTTTCCTCTCTGAAAAAGAATATTGACAATCGGCTCTCTTAACGCAATCAGCCCTGCCATTGCCGGAATCGTTATGAAAAAAAGAAGCCTTAGCGCAAACGAGAAATCATCCCTGAGTTTTTCATAATCCCCTTTCAGCGCATGTTCCGACAAGGTTGGCAATACAGCCATCCCCATAGCAACCCCGAATATCCCGACAGGGAACTGGACAAGGCGCATCGAATAATACAGATATGTGATGCTTCCCGCAGCAAGGTATGACGCAAGGATTGTGCTTATAAAAATATTTATCTGTGCAACAGCCATCCCCATGGTTGCGGGAAGCATAAGAACAGACATCTTCTTAAGCCCCTGATGCCCTAAATCATACTCCGGCCTAATGCTGTATCCGTTTTTTAAAAAAGACGGTATCTGAAATGCAAACTGAACAAAACCTCCCAATGCAACGCCTATTGCAACTGCGATAATAGGCTGTTCCATTTTTGAAGCAAGCGCTATAACTGTGACAATTATTGAAACATTAAGCATTGCCGGCGCCAAAGCCGGAATAAAAAATACGCGCCTTGAATTTAATGCGCCCATAATAAGCGCTGCAAGACTGATGAATAAAAGAAAGGGAAACATTATTCGCGTAAGAAGAACAGTCAAGGAAAATTTCTCCGGCATATTTAAAAAACCCGGAGCTATCGCTGTAACAATTGAGGGAGCAAATATAATTCCGATTAGACAGATTAAACCGACAAATATAATTATAAAAGTAAATGTAACCCTTACAAGTCTTTTCGCTTCATCTTTACCGTTCTTAGCCTGATACTCTGTCAGTACAGGTATGAACGCAGATGACATTGAGCCCTCTGCAAAAAGTTCCCTCAAAAGATTCGGAATCCTGAATGCAACAAAGAAGGTGTCTGAAAGTCCCGTGGCCCCGAAATAAATTGCAAGAATCATGTCTTTAACATAACCGAGGACACGGCTGATAAATGTGGCCGCGGACATAATGCCGGCAGCTTTGGTTATATTTCTTTTTTCGTCCATGCCGCTGTTTGTTATCCCCTGACCGCTTTAACCTCTCTGATGCTTTCGGATTCACCGATTAGTATTACAGCATCTCCTGTTTCAATCCTCTCATCGCAAGACGGATTAAAAATGTATCTGTCGCCTTTTCTTACGGCAACCACAGAGAATCCTTTTCTTTCCATAAGGCCCGAAGTTTTCAGCGTCTTGCCTGTAAATACAGAATCAGCATCCACAAAAATATCTTCAACCCTGTACACCTCTTCCTGATCTTTCAGCATCTTATCCAGAAATGTAACGGCCTCCGGCCTGACCATAGCAGACGTCATCCTGAGCCCGCCTATAAATTTTGGCAGGACTACGCCGTCAGCGCCTGCCCTCCTCATCTTTTCTTCAGACTCATCTTCTTCAGCCCTTGCAATAATTTTCAACGATGGGTTAATGCCTCTTGCCGTAAGGATTAGAAGAAGATTTTCCGCATCAGTCGGGAGAGAACAAAATACGCCTTTTGCATTCGTGATATTTGCGGACTTTAAAATAGAACTGATCGTTGCATCGCCCTTAATGAATAATCTCTTTTCCTCTGAAAGCCTTCTGCATTCCTCTTCATTTTTATCTATGGCAACACACGGCCTTCTTGTTTTATGGAGCTCGTCAATAATATGCCTTCCTATTCTTCCCATACCGCAAACAATATAATGCCCTTTTAATCCTGCTATTATCTTTTCCATTTTTCTCCTCCTGAGTATTTCGCTCAACTCTCCCTCAACCAAAAAAGCGGTAAATGTCGATATGCCAAATAAGAGAACACCCATTCCAAATATAATCAGGAATATAGTAAACACCCTGCCATTCGGGGATAATGGATTCACCTCCATATAGCCTACAGAAGCGATGGTGATGACCGTCATATACAATGAATCAAGCATGCCCCATCTCTCTATCAGGGCATACCCTGCTGTCCCCGATATAATTACAATGGCAAGAAGTATGAGAGCAAAGACAAGCCTTTTTATCATTTCATGAATTATAGCAAAAAACTATTCTAAAAAATCCATTTGCAAAACACCTGCCCCTTTCTTTAAAATCCTTTCATGGGAATTTTAGATGAGATAGTTTCAAAGAAGAAAGGAAGGCTTGGCATCGCAAAGTCCGGCGTGCCCTTGAAAGGCATTAAATCAAGGATTGCCGATGCAGGGAAACCAGGGGATTTCAGAAGCGCAATAAAGCGGAATCCTTCTGAAAGAATAAAACTTATTGCCGAGATAAAAAAGGCATCTCCGTCAAAGGGGGTTATAAGAGAAAAATTTGATCCGGTTGAAATAGCAACAATTTATGAAAAAAAAGCGGATGCCATTTCAGTGCTCACAGAAGAGGATTATTTTCAGGGCAGGCTGGAATTCATTTTAGCAGTGAAAACGATAACCACCATACCACTACTCAGAAAAGATTTTATATTTGACGAATATCAGATTTATGAGTCAAGGGCCAACGAGGCTGATGCAATACTTTTAATCGCCGCAATACTCAGTAAAAATCAGGCTGAAGAATACCTGCACCTTGCCGGAGAACTTGGGTTGTCTGTGCTTTTTGAAGTCCATGATTTGAAAGAACTTGAAATGGCGCTTTCAGTAAATGCAGAAATAATCGGCATTAACAATAGGGACTTAAAGACATTAAAGATTGACCTCAACAATACATTCAAAATCAAAAAAGAAATCCCATCCGATAAAATCGTTGTCAGCGAAAGCGGAATCAAAACCCGTGATGATATCCTACAGCTTGAATCAGCCGGCATTGACGCCGTTCTCATTGGCACTTCATTCATGGAAGCAAAGGATATAGGGAAGAAGATAGAGGAACTTTTCACCGCTTCTTAGAATCGAAATCGTCCATTATTTTTACCAGCTTCTTCCAGTCGTATGCCTGAAGGTTGACAACCTGCGCATGGATGAGATTGTTTTCTATGAAATGAATTTGTTCCTTCTCGTCAGTAATGCCGTAAAAAGGCAGTGTTGCCAGAAAAGCCTTTTTAGTGTAATCCTCTATCGGCGTCAGCACGTCATCTCTTCTTGTATGGTACGGGTCTTCGCCTTCAGCGCACGGCTTGTTGAAGACATTAAACTGCCGGCATGAAATAGGACGGATAACATGAATTGAGCAAGAGCCGTTTATGAGAAAAGAACAGGGGTCATTTTTTGTATGGCTTGAGAGTTGTTTTTTAAGTGTCTCACGAAGAGCCTGCTCTGCTTTCTCAGTAGCAAACCAGTAAATCCCCACAAGTTCTATTGGATAAACAGGGATGTCTTTATTCACCCTGCAGCAAATGTCACAGCTTTCTTTACATGCAAGCTCTCTATTTCTCCCGGCTTCTTCCTTGACTATTGCAACTGAGAGCCCTTCATCTATGATTGCATAAGAGTCCAGCAGAAGTGACAGCCACGGGAATCTTGGTTCGTCATCCGGGAAACGCAGATGCTTTGAAAGATTTTTATTTGGCTTTTTCATGGTGGCCTGTTTAGCTGATTTGAAGTTATAGTGTTGTTTTATTTTTTAAGCATTCTGTTCTTTACGCTGTCAAGATACTTTATGAAAACCTCATGCTCTATCTTATCTGGAAAACACATCCTGCCTGCCTCAGGCTCTTTTATGACATTGCCGTTGTAATCCAGGAAAAGCAGCAGGCAGTCATTCTTGAAATCGTATTTTTCTCCGAGCGCCTTTTCCTCGGGCGAAAATTTTTTTGAAAGGTCTATAAATATCGGCACAAAATCAGAATTTATCTTTTTTACAATCTCGTCCTTGCTGTAAACGTTTTTCTGGAGGAATTCACATCTCGGGCATCCCCTTGCAACAGCAAAATCAACAAGCATGGGTTTTTTCTCAGCCCTTGCCTTCTCCATGCCCTCGTTAAGAGAGAACCACTTGACCTTCCCTGCGTATCTCTCCTCCGCCCACACGTTAACAGACAGTATCAAAAAAATTGTTAGGAGTATTCTTGTTTTCATCGTTATTATGATTATAACATTAGTCCTTGCAGATTCTTCACGCTTCCGGTTTTAACTGAGGGAAAAGGATTACATCCCTTATTGACTGTGAATTTGTAAGCAGCATTACAAGCCTGTCAATTCCTATGCCCTCTCCTGCCGCAGGAGGCATCCCGTGTTCCAGGGCGCGGATAAAATCCTCGTCCATCCACATCGTCTCTTCGTCTCCCTTTTCCTTTGCCTCCACCTGCCTCTGGAATCTCTCCCTCTGGTCCATAGGGTCGTTGAGTTCTGAGAATGCATTGGCAATCTCCCTCGCCGCAACAAAGAGCTCAAACCTCTCTACAAGTTCAGGGCTGTCTTTTTTCCTCTTAGCAAGCGGTGAGAGTTCAACAGGATAATCAATTATGAATGTCGGCTGCGTAAGATACGGCTCAACCTTTTCTTTGAAAATCTCATCAAGAACCTTTCCAAGCGAAGCGCCTTTGTCTATCTCAATTTTATTTGCCTTTGCCCATGCCAATGCCCTGTCAATATTATTCAGAATGTCTGCAGGCACGCCTTTTTGAGTCAGCGAATAAAGAAAAGGTATCCTGGGCCATGGAGGGGTAAAATCTATCTCTCCCTCTCCAAATGGGACTTTCAAAATCCCGAGAGTCTTTTCTGTCACATAAGAGATAAGCTCTTCTGTAAGGGACATGAGATAATTGTAGTCTTTGTATGCGATATAGAACTCCAACATTGAAAACTCTGGGTTATGTTTAGTTGAGATGCCTTCATTCCTGAAATTTTTGTTGAGTTCATAAACTTTTTCATATCCTCCGACAAGGAGCCTCTTGAGATAAAGCTCAGGGGCAATCCTGAGATACAGTTCAATATCAAGCGCATTGTGATGAGTCTTGAAAGGCCTTGCAGCAGCGCCTCCCGGTATCTGGTGCATCATGGGCGTCTCTACTTCAATAAAACCCTTTGTCTCAAGGAAATCCCTCACAGCCTTTATAATCGTGCTTCTTTTCTTGAATGTTTCTTTAACTTCCGGATTGACAATAAGGTCAACATACCTCTGCCTGTACCGCGTCTCTATATCTTTAAGGCCGTGCCACTTCTCAGGCAAGGGCCGCAGTGATTTTGTGAGAAATGTGAAGTCATCAACCTCTATTGTAAGTTCATTTGTCTTTGTCCTGAAAAGCTTTCCGCTTATGCCAATGATGTCGCCGATATCCAGTTTTTTAACCACGCTGTATTTTTCATTGAGAATATCTTTTCTGAAATAAATTTGAATTTTCGCGGTTGAATCCTGCACATGCGCAAATGCAGCCTTTCCGAAATCACGCATCATGATTATTCTTCCGGCTATTACGCACTGAACAGGGGACGCCTCAAATTCCTCTTTGGCTGTAGAGCTGTGCTTATTAATTAAATCCGATGCGTAGTTCTTTATGTCAAAACTGCCGCCAAAAGGCTCTACGTCTAACGCCTTCAGCTCATCAAGTTTTTTAATCCGCTGCTCTATGAGATCATTTGTTTCTTCCATCATTTCCCCTATAAAATTTTATGTTTAAGTTAAAAGTATAATGATTGCCTCTCAGGCAAGTCAAGGAGACAAAACCCTTATCCGCTTTCTTGCTTCATCGGCAAACAGCAGGAAAACCGCAAAAGGAATCAGGACAAGCCATGCGCTGAAAGATATGGGATATGTGCCAAATATCTTATTGCCCCAGGGATGATAGACAATGAATAACTGAAGGAGAAGCTCTACGGCAATGCCTAAAAATATCAGCCTGTTTGTAAAGAATCCTATGCTGAATACGGATTCCCTCGAAGAGCGGCATGCAAAGACATTCCCTGTCTGGGTGATTATTATCGCTGTAAGACATGCTGTTGTCGCCTGCATGTAAAGGATGTTATTCGGCGAAAGCATCTCGCCCCATCTCCATCCTCCATTAAGCATCACATAGAAAAATCCGAACATGCATGCAGCAACCTCAATCGGGCCGAGGAAGAGATACGCCCTGCTGATTAAAGAAAAATTCAGCAGTCTTTCCTGTAATTTTCTCGGCGGCTGTTTCATTATTCCCGGCATTGGCTTTTCTGCGCCGAGCGCAAGCGCCGGAAGCATGTCTGTACCGAGGTCCACAGCAAGTATCTGTATTATCGTAAGCGGAAGCGGAATTTTCAGGAGGATATATGCGAGATACGGCACAGCCTCCGGGATATTGGATGCAAAGATGTATGTTATGAACTTCTTGATATTCTCATATACTGTCCTTCCTTCTTCAACTGCATTGACAATAGTCGCAAAATTGTCATCAAGCAGAACCATATCAGACGCCTCTTTTGCAACGTCAGTGCCGGAGATTCCCATCGCTATTCCAATATCAGCCTTTTTAAGCGCCGGCGCATCATTGACGCCGTCGCCTGTCACAGCTACAACCTCGCCTTCTTCCTTTAATATTGATACAACCCTCATCTTGTGCTTGGGCGTCATCCGTGCAAATATAACCTCTTTTTCTAAAAGCTTCTCCCTCAATTCCTTATCACTCATCCGGATAAACTCAGGCCCTTCAATAACAACAGGATTCCCCTTAACAAGTTCTATCTCTTTTGCGATTGCAACCGCAGTCCTGCTTGCGTCTCCTGTAATCATTATTACCTTTATCCCTGCTTCGTGACATTTCCTGATTGCCTCAGGCACCTCCGGCCTTGGAGGGTCTTCAAGCCCTGCTAATCCGGCAAAGACCATCTGACTTTCGAGTTCGGAGTTCTCTAACTTTTCACTTTTAACTTTTTCCGCCTCAGGCGAACCCGCCGAAGGAGGGAACTTATAATTGTCATCAATCTCTTTGTATGCAAAGGCAAGCACCCTCAGCCCCTTATCCATCATGGCATGATATTCATCGTTGATTTTTCTCCTTACCGTTTCATCCATCGGGGTTTTATCGCCGTTTATCAGGCTGTCGGTGCATAATGGAAGAAGGCCTTCCATCGCGCCCTTTGTGAAAGAAACAAAGGATGCACGATTTTTTTCATCCTGAATCGTGTATCCTGTCTCCTCGGCGACTCGCCCGAGGCGAGTATCCTGCATCTTGTATACAGTGGTCATCATCTTTCTCTCGGAGTCAAAAGGTATCTCCGCTATGCGTTCGCCTTTAAAATCTCCTATTGTTTCTCTTGCAGCCTTAAGCAGTGCAACTTCTGTCGGATCGCCCCTGTATTGCCCTTCAATAAAACGTGCGTTATTGCAGAGATACGCTATTTTCAGCAAACTCTCCCGCGCCTTTTCTCCCCCGTCTATAGTCCATACCTTTGTTGCAGCCATCTTATTCTGAGTGAGAGTGCCTGTCTTATCCGTGCATATCACGGTTACAGAGCCGAGCGTCTCAACCGAAGTCAGGGTTTTGATTAATGCCTTTCTCTTCGCCATCCTCTGGCTTCCCATTGCAAGGGCAAGCGTTACAGTAGGAAGCATTCCTTCAGGGATAAGGGCCACTGTTATCCCGATGGCAAATATGAAGTTGTTCCAGAAACTCCTGCCGATTAAAAACCCAAGCAAAAAAAAGAACACTCCAACCACAGCAGCTATTACAGCAATGACTCTTGTAGCCTTAACAATTTCTTTTTGAAGAGGGCTGAGCCCTGCCTCTACAGCGCCTGTCAGGTGCGCTATGCGCCCGAACTCTGTCTGCATTCCCGTTGCAAATGAGACCGCCCTTCCTGAACCGCTCACAACTGCCGTGCCCGCAAAGACAAGGTTATGGCTCTCGATAAACTCTCCCTCATATGCCTCATGCCTTCTCAGCACAGGTTCTGACTCACCCGTGAGAGGAGCGTTGTTCACCCTCAACCCTGAAGTTTCTATGAGCCTTGCATCTGCAGGGACTTTATCGCCCTCTGAAAGCAGGATGACATCGCCGTGGACAACATCACGCGCGTAGATTTCTTTTTCTTTCCCATCTCTTAAAACCTTCACGTAAAATGGCAGTAGTTTTTTTAATTCTTCAAGCGCCTTTTCAGCGCGGTATTCCTGAATAAAGGTGAACCCTGCATTAATGAATATGACGGCTATTATTGCTATGCCGAGGGTGAGCATGCCCTCGCCAGGATGGAGGTATTCAGACAAAAATGACATGAAGGCCGCTATCCAGAGGAGCAGCGCTAAAAAATGAGTGAACTGTTTAAAGAATCTGATATAGAGAGGTTTTTTCTTTGCCTCTTTTATCTCGTTAAAGCCGAATTCGGAAAGCCGCCTTTTAGCCTCCTCTTCTGAAAGCCCGTTCTCTGACGTAACAAGTGTGCGTAAGGCTTCTTCTTTTGTGAGATTATGTATCTTCACCCTTCACGTCTTGGCTTTAGAATTATAAGGTCGCAGGGAGTATTCCTCAGCACTTCCTCAACAGGATTGCCTTTTAATATAGAACTCAGCATGCTCCTCTGTCTGGCTCCCATTATTATAAGGTCATGCCTCTTAGAGAATGCCTCTATAGTAATCATCCTGCCTATGCTTCCGGGAACAGACCTCCCCGCATGGGCAATCCTGTATCTCTTCATATGCTCCATGAAATCTGATATGTCTTTGGGAAGGTTCTCTGCCCACTCAATCGGCGTCAGATGAATTTCTCCATGAAAAAATTTTGACACTGTTTCCGGAGAGTGAAATATAAAAACCTCCGAGCCGAATGCCTGCGCGATCTTTGCCGTAAAATATGCCCTTTCTTCAACATGATCTATTCTTGCTTTTAGCGGGACAAGAATCTCTTTTGGATGTATCCTGCCTGTGTGCACCACCCTGACGATAGCCATTGAACAGGGAAGGCTGAGAGAAAGGCGTCTTGCAATAGTGCCCGCAAAAAATCTCCGTTCAATATCTTCCTTTCTTGTTGAGGCAAAGACAATATCTATCCTCTCGCCCCTTACAAGTTCGCCTACCTTCCTTACAGGGTCTCCTGTCTCTGTTATAGCCTCTATCTCTATGCCGATTTTTTCTGCCTCGAGAAATATCCGCTTCACCGCCTCCTTTGCCCTGTTAATTGTAGAGGCCGTCATTTCTTTCTCAGCAACAAAGCAGAGATAAAGCCGTGCACCGCAGATTCTTGCAAGATTCATCGCATACCTTGCAGTAACCTCTGAGTTAAGGTGTTCATTCACTGCGGTGAGAATTTTCTTGTACATACAAAGATTATACTGCTGTTTGATTAGACTTCTAAATATTTTATTGTATTGTATTTGGGGGGGATGCCGGCAGTGCGGAAAAATTCAACGAATAAAGGCTGTGTGGCACAACGGCCGGATCTCAAAAAAAAAGGATGCGACAGTTATCTGTCTCATCCTTTCTGCGTCTAAAATCTCAACCCTTCTGGATATAAATATCCCAGGAGCCTTTTGCATCGTCTTTTACCGACTCAAACTTATGCCCCTGTTTTTCGCACCATTTTGGAAGGGAATCTTCTGCTGACGCAGGCGCGTCACAGAGTACCTTTAATATCTGCCCGCTTGACATCTTCTCCACTGACTTCTTTGTCAGCACTAACGGATAAGGACATACCCTGCCCAGTACGTCAAGCACTTGGTCCGGTGTTTTGCTGCTTAGTTCTCCCATTTGTAAAACCTCCTTTTTATTAAAAGAATAAAATGTGTTTTGCGTCTTCCATCGCTTTCTGTATCTCAGAAAACGGAGCAACCTTTATCTTCTTGTCAGCGCCCATATCTTCGGCATCAGGCATCATATCCTCGGAGATGCCATATTTAGCAAGGTCTTCCTTGCAGACAAGCACATCAAGGTCCACAAGGAGACAATTTTTAAGATGGGTTTCCGTGCTTGTTACCTCGTATAAGTCCATTGCCTTCTGCCCCTTTTGAAGTCCAAGCACCCCTTCACCGACAAAACATAACGTCGGCGTTACTGTATCGCCATCCTCAAGCAGTATTTCAACAGTCTGATAAGCTATAGCGTGGGTTATTGCAAGCCTTGATGTTTCACCTTTATATTGAGGTTTTTGCACCACAAAAGCAAGTTTTACATCACCCATCTTATTCCCCCCCTATCTGAAGCACTCTATCCGAGGCGTGTATCTTTGCAAGATACCAGTGCATGGCATTCCATTGTATCTTCTCAATGCCCTCAGGTTTCTGGATGCCTCTTGCCACCGTGCAAGCCTCGCATGTGCATATTTCCACACCCTTTTCAATAAGCGCCTTTAAATGTTTCTCGCCTGTTGAATAGTCTTTTAAGTGCTTCTGATGAGCCTTGACAGACCCTGCTGCATTGCCTGCAAACCAGATATTCACTTTATGCCCTTTATTTACTGCGGCCCCAGCAAGTTTTACGACAAAGTCATAACTCATATTGCCAATAAGTCCCGGAAAACATCCTACGGTTAAAGTCGCCATCTTATACCTCCTAAATCCACGCTAATTTATCGTATTCATTAAAGATAAGATCCACCACATCGCTGTAATTCACAACCCTTACACGCTTGTCAACATCCGCATCCTTCATCCCTCTTGTCTGTATATCTTCAGACAGGGCATACAGATTCAGTGTTTTATTCAGTAGGGAAGACGCTTCCCCGTTTTCTTTTGTAGTTGCATGATAAACACCGTTTGCCACAAATATAATACCGAGTTTATCAGCCTTTAATCTGTCCAGTGTATCGTACGTCAATTTAAAATCGCTGACAAATACAGCTAATTTCATGCCATTTCCTCCCATCGTTAGATTTTTTTCTGAAGAAGAATCCTCACAGGGATAGATTTTATACCAAGTTATTCGCCAGTTTGTCAATAAGAAAACCCGTACAGGCAAAGACCTGGCATTGAGGTGCACATCATGGAATAATGTTGAATTGTGGCCAGCTTAAGGCTTAAAATTCCCTATGGGCAATTTCAGAATCTCCACAGTCTTCACGCCAAGAGGCGACCAGCCCACGGCAATAAAAGAACTCACCTATGGAATAGAAAAAAAGCTGAGGCATCAGGTGCTCCTCGGAGTAACAGGCTCGGGCAAAACGTTTACAATAGCTAACGTCATTGCAAACGTGAACAAACCCGCTCTTGTCATAGCGCACAATAAGACACTTGCAGCGCAACTGTACGGCGAGTTCAAAGAGTTATTTCCGGAAAATGCAGTAGAGTTTTTTGTGAGCTACTATGACTATTACCAGCCCGAGGCTTATATCCCTACCACTGACACATATATAGAAAAGGATTCCTCAATAAACGATGACATAGACAGGCTGCGGCACTCAGCTACAAGGGCAGTGCTTGAAAGAAGAGACACTATCGTTGTTGCATCGGTCTCCTGCATATACGGCATCGGTTCGCCGGAGGATTACAGAAATATGCATCTTCTGATAGAGGAAGGAATGCATACAGACAGGGATGAGATACTGAAAAGGCTTGTTGAGATGCAGTATGCGCGCGCTGATACGGACTTCCATAGAGGAACCTTCAGGGTAAGGGGAGACATTGTGGAAGTCTATCCATCCTTCTCTCTTGACAGGGGGATAAGGATTGAGTTTTTTGGAAGTGATATTGATGCAATCAATGAATTCGACAACCTGACAGGCGACAGGACACGCAGGATTGAGAAAGTCGCACTGTTTCCGAACAGCCACTGGATAACGCCGAGGGAAAAGCTTGAGCCGGCGTTAAAGAGAATAGAGGCTGAGATGAATGAAAAGATTGAGTCTTTTCTGAAAGAAAAAAAGATATTTGAGGCGCGCAGGATTGAACAGAGGACAAGGTTTGACCTTGAGATGCTCAGGGAATTCGGATACTGCCACGGCATCGAAAACTATTCAAGGCAGTTGAGCGGAAGGGCAGCAGGAGAGCCTCCGTATACACTTATTGATTACTTCCCTGAAGACTTTTTGATTGTGATAGACGAATCCCATGCAACAGTGCCACAGATAGGAGGCATGTATGCAGGTGACCGCTCAAGAAAACAAACGCTCGTTGATTACGGCTTCAGGCTGCCTTCAGCGCTTGACAACAGGCCTCTGGCATTTGTGGAATTTGAACATCGGGTAAAGCAGGCCATCTATGTCTCGGCCACGCCGTCTCAATATGAAATAGAAAAATCAGGAGGGAGAGTCACAGAACAGATTATAAGGCCGACAGGGCTTGTAGACCCGAAACTGACAATAAGGCCTGTATCATCTCAGGTAGACGACTTGTTAGAGGAAATACGGAAGAGAGCAGAAAAGAAGGAACGCATACTTGTCACAACGCTCACAAAAAAGATGGCAGAGGATTTAACAGACTACTATGCCAATCTAGGCATACTGGTAAGATACCTGCATTCCGATATAGCTACGCTTGAGCGTGTTGATATAATAAGGGACTTGAGGCTCGGGGAATTTGACGTGCTGATAGGCGTAAACCTCCTCAGGGAAGGGCTAGACCTTCCCGAGGTGTCGCTGGTTGCGATACTGGATGCCGACAAAGAAGGCTTTCTCCGTTCAGAGCGCTCTTTAATACAGACAGTAG
Source organism: Nitrospirae bacterium GWF2_44_13 (assembly GCA_001805105.1). Lineage (GTDB taxonomy): Bacteria > Nitrospirota > Thermodesulfovibrionia > Thermodesulfovibrionales > UBA1546 > UBA1546. The sequence continues at coordinate 31,504 of MHEE01000002.1, forward strand.
GACGCGCGGCACGGCATATAAATGGAGAGGCAATTCTGTATGCAGACAAAATAACGGGCTCTATAAAAAGGACTATGGATGAGACAACCAGACGGAGGAATATACAGGAAAGGTACAATAGGGATATGAATATTACACCTGAGACTGTTAAAAGCAATATAAAAGATATATTAAGCTCCATCTATGAATCGGACTACTGGACAGTGCCTGTTGCGGCAGAGGGAAAAGCAGAATACGGATATGACGATGAAACGCTTAAAAGGCTTGAGGGAGAGATGAAAGAGGCTGCCAAGAAACTTGATTTTGAACGCGCGGCGGCAATAAGGGACAGGATTAAAGAGATAAAAAATAAGATGATTGAGATAGGAATAAAATAATGGATAGAAGGCCGCATATCCTGCCAAAATACATAATATATGGCTTCTTTGTTATCGGCCTTATCTCTGCGATAGCATTCAGGGCAATTATAGTATTCCAGCATCTCGAGCCTTCATGGGTAAGGCCTGTGTGGTATGCAGGCATTGTCGGATACATCTTCTTCTTTCTCTACAGATACAGGATAACAAAGAAGAGGAAGAAGGCTATAGATGATTTTGAGCTCATTGCCAAGGTGAAAGCCAACGCCTGCCTCACTGAAGAGGACAGGGAAATAGTTCTGTATCTTCTCTCATCAATAAAATCCTCACCCGAAGACCTGAACTATGCGATAATCTTCATCCTTTCAATTCTCGCAATACTCGCAGATATTTTGCTAAGCATCTTAAGGTGAAATTCCCAGCCTTACAGTTGCAGAGCAGAATCGAAATGAAGTATTATCATCACATTGGGAGTGCATAGGGTTCTGGTGTCCCTCCCGGCCTTCAAAGCCGGTGTTTCCGGCCACAAACCGGAAGGGTGGGTTCGATTCCCACACGCTCCCGCCATTAAACTTCTCTCAAATATAGCCAGAACTCAGAGATATTGTGAGATAAACCTGTTCAGCCCGTCAGTGTAAATTTTCCCGGATGTCAGAAATCCATCATTATGACCGTCTGTTATCTGAAGAAACTCCTTTGGCTCTACTGCCTTTTTGAAAAGCGCAGCGCCATGCTCATAAGGAATCATCTCGTCCTGTGGACTGTGGATAAAAAGTTTCGGCATCACAATCTTGTCCACTTTATCAATAGTTGGATATTGAAAACGGCTGATTAATCTTATAGGAAGGTACGGGAAAACCTTTGCGCCGAGAGCAGGAATAGATTTAAACCCCGATTCAATAATAATCCCTGCTGCCTTATGCCTGAGCGCAAGCTCTGCTGCAACAGCGCTTCCCAAAGAGCGGCCGAATAATATAATTTTTTCAGGAGGCGCGCCTTTCACATTAACAAGATAGTCCCATGCTGATTCTGCGTCAAGATAGGTCCCCTCTTCTGTCGGCAAGCCTTCACTTCTTCCGTAGCCCCTGTAATCAAATATAAGAACGCTGAGGCGGAGGTCGTGAAATATTTTTATGGAATACAGACGGTGTGAAATATTGCCTGCATTCCCGTGGCAGAAAAGCACAACCCCGCGCTCATCCTTTGCAGGCACATACCATGCCGAGAGATTAACGCTGTCTTTTGTTGTCAGAGTAAGCTCTTCATATTTTAAGCCTATGTCCGCTGGCGTTCCCTCTATATCCTTTGTGGGATAATAAACCATGCTGCCCTGTCGCAGATAAACAAAACTGACAAGGAGCAGATAACCAAGGGCCAGCCCGATAAAAATTGTGTAAATCATTCTTCTTGTCTTTATTGCCATAATTCAATAACTGACAGCTGCTGCATCGCTTCCAAGGAATATTATATAATACTTACAGCCGAAGTGGCGGAACTGGCAGACGCGCTAGGTTCAGGGTCTAGTGGTCGAAAGGCTGTGCGGGTTCAAATCCCGCCTTCGGCACCATTCATTCTACCTTCTGCTATACTTTACTCATGAAGAATCAGGAAATAGCCGCTATCTTCAATGAGATTGCCGGCCTGCTTGAGATAAAAGGCGAGAATCCATTCCGCATCAGGGCATACAAACGGGCTGCGCAGAACATTGAGGGACATGCTAAAAACATCGCAGGCCTGACCAGAGAAGAACTCCTTGAAATACCGGGCATAGGGAAAGACCTCGCTGACAAGATTCAGGAATATTTAAAGACAGGAAAAATCGCAAGTTATGAAGAGCTGAAAAAAGAAGTTCCCGAAGGCCTTTCTGAACTCCTTTCCGTTCCAAGCCTAGGCCCGAAAACAGCAAAACTCCTTCACGAAAAACTGAAAATAAAAAACATTGACGAGCTTGAGAAGCTTGCCGGAGAACATAAACTCGTCGGCCTCCCGGGAATAAAAGAAAAGACAGAGGAAAATATAATCAGAGGGATTGAGATGCTCAAAAGGGGCAAGGATAGGCAGCCGCTTGGAAGGGTGCTGCCGCTTGCCTCTGATATTGTGGAATACCTCAAGAAAAATGCGCCTGTTAAAAAAATAAGCGTTGCAGGAAGCCTGCGGAGGATGAAAGACACTGTAAGGGACATTGATATTCTGATAACCTCGTCCAATCCGCATGATGTCATGAAAACATTTGTTCATCTTCCTGATGTAAAAGAAGTATTGATGCAGGGCCCCACAAAATCAAGCATTATAACGAGAGAGGAAATTCAGGTTGACCTGCGGGTAGTTGAAGAAGAATCTTTCGGAGCAGCGCTCGCTTATTTTACAGGCAGTAAAGAGCACAATATACGTTTAAGGGAGATGGCTGTAAAGAAGGGGCTTAAGATAAATGAATACGGCATATTCAGGGAAAAAGACAACAAAAAACTCGGAGGCAAAAACGAGGAAGACATCTACAACATACTCGGGCTTCAATACGTCCCGCCTGAAATGAGGGAAGACAGGGGAGAGCTTGAGGCTGCCCTGAACAAGGCCCTTCCTAAACTAATTGAACTTAAAGACATAAGAGGAGACCTTCATGTGCACAGCGAATGGAGTGACGGAAGCCACACATTTGAAGAACTTGCCGGTGCGGCAAAAGAAAGGGGATATGAGTATATAGCCATAACAGACCATTCAAAAGGGCTTGGCATTGCAAGGGGGCTGAATGAGGAAAGGCTGATGGAGGAGAAAAAAGCAATAGACGCTCTAAAGAAAAAACTCCGCGGTTTTAAACTCCTGATGGGGATTGAGGTTGATATAAGAAGCGACGGCAGGATGGATTTTTCTGATGAAGTCCTTGCAAAGATGGATATTGTTGTTGCATCAATACATTCCGGGTTCAGACAGAGCAAAGAGCAGCTTACAAAAAGGCTTGTCTCGGCAATGAAGAACCCCTATGTATCTGTGATTGCGCATCCAACAGGTAGGCTTATTGGAGAAAGAGACCCCTATGAGGTAGATATGGACTATATCCTTAAAATTGCACAAGAGACAGGAACTGCCATTGAGATAAATGCATACCCGCTGAGGCTTGACCTCAATGACATCTATGCAAAAACAGCAAAGGAACTTGGGATTAAGTTTGTCATAAGCACAGATGCACACCTCACAAGCCAGTTTGACTATATGTCTTACGGCGTAGCAATAGCAAGGAGGGGATGGGTTGAGAAAAAAGATGTGCTGAATACAATGAGCTATAATTCTCTTTTAAGGGCCCTTCGCAGCAAAAGACTGAAAAAGAATATGCTATATTAGAAATGATGAAAAAATTTGTATTACTGATAATTTTAATTCTTGTTCTCCCCCTGTCCCTCAATGCGGAAGTAAAGGAATACAAGCTTGACAACGGCTTAAAAGTCCTTGTCATTGAAGACCATAAGGCTCCGCTGGCGACTTTTCAGATATGGTACCGCGTCGGCTCAAGGGATGAGCCTGCGGGAAAAAACGGCATAAGCCATCTGCTTGAGCATATGATGTTCAAAGGCACTCCGAAATACGGCTCTAAGGAATTTTCAAAGATGGTGAAGAAAAAAGGCGGAGTTGACAACGCCTTCACAACCAAGGATTACACCATGTATTATCAGACGCTTGCATCAGACAGGATAGACATATCCATAGAGCTTGAGGCTGACAGGATGCAAAACCTTATCCTTGATCCAAAAGAGGTTATTGCGGAAAGAGATGTCGTGATGGAAGAGCGCCGGATGCGGTATGACGACGACCCTCAGAACTCATTATACGAAGAGGTGTTGGCTGCTGCGTTCAAGTCGCATCCCTATCACTGGCCTGTGATAGGCTGGATGTCCGACATTTCTTCAATAGAAAGAGAGGGCCTTCTCAGTCATTACAAGGCATATTATTCGCCTGACAACGCAGTGATTGTTGTTTCAGGAGATGTTCAGGCAGATGAAATTATCAAAAAGATAACAGCAGCTTTCGGAGACATTTCTCCCGCTTCCGGCAGAGCAGTTGTCACTTCAAAAGAAACCGAACAGAAAGGCGAGCGGAGAATAAGCCTAAGGAGAGAGGCGGAACTTCCATATATAATCGCTTTATATCACACGCCGAGTTTTCCGCATCCGGACAGTTATGCCCTTGAGGTGCTTGGAATGGTTTTATCAGGCGGCAAAAGCTCGCGGCTCTACAAGTCAATGGTCTATGAGAAAAAACTCGCCATCGGCGCTTCTGCCGACTACAGCGGTTTTAATAAAGACCCGTATCTTTTTTTGTTTGACGCAACAGCAGCTCCCGGCAAAGACATAAAGGATGTTGAAAATGCGCTGTACGTTGAAATAGAAAAAATAAAGAAGGAGCTGCCGTCAGAGCGCGAAGTGCAGAAGGCAAAGAACCAGATTGAGGCGTCGTTTATAATGGGGCAGGACTCAATATATTATCAGGCGCAGATAGCGGGGATGTTTGAGATGCTCGGAAGCTGGAAACTTAAGGAAGACTATATGGAAAACATAAAAAAGGTTAAGCCGGAAGATGTAACCCGTGTTGCAAAAAAATACCTCCATGAAGATAACAGGACTGTGGGAATTCTAATTCCGACAAAAAATCCAAAATGAAAAATTCAAAATTTAAAAAGGTCATAATTTCTTCAATAATTTTTAACTTTGCACTTTTACTTTATAACTTTCCATTATACGCCCTTGAGGCAAACAAAAAGATTCTTCCTAACGGGCTTACGGTTCTGCATTCTGAAAAGCACAATCTGCCTATTGTCATGATTACCATGATTGTAAAAGCAGGCGTCCTTGACGAGCCCAAGGAAAAGGCAGGGCTTGCCTATCTTACGGCGGAACTTCTTGATGAGGGTACCAAGAGCAGAAAATCCTCTGAGATAAGCGAGGAGATTGAATTCATAGGCGCAGGGCTTGGCGCCTCGGCAGGAAGCGATTACACAACAATAACACTTTCCGTGCTTAAGAAAGACATAGAAAAGGGATTTGAGCTTTTTTCGGATATACTTCTGAATCCCGTATTCCCTAAGGAAGAACTTGACAGAAAAAGAGAACTGATAAAAGGCTCTCTGAAACAGAGGGAAGAAGACCCCTCTTTCCTCGCAGAGCGTTCGTTTAAAAAAGAGGCCTTTGGAGAACATCCTTACGGCAGGCTCGTGGAAGGCTCAACAGAAACCCTTTCAGAAATAACACGCGAAGACCTTCTGGGATTTCATTTAAAATATTTCATCCCCAATAATGCAATGCTTTCAGTTGTCGGAGACCTTACGCCTGCTGAATTAAACTCTCTTATTAAACAATATCTCTATTCATGGGAAATAGCTGAACTGCCCGAGAGGAAAATTCATCCCATGAACGAGGAAAAAACAAAAAAGGCCGTGAAGATAGACAAGGACGTTACGCAGGCAACTATAATCATCGGGCATCTCGGAATAAGCAGGGACAATCCTGATTACTATGCCGTGTCTGTTATGAACTATATACTCGGCAGCGGCGGTTTTTCATCAAGGCTTATGCAGAAGATACGAGACGAGCTGGGGCTTGCTTATGACGTCAGAAGTTTTTTTACCGCAAGCAAGGAAAAGGGTTTATTCCAGGCGGAAGTACAGACAAAAAATGAATCGGCAAATACAACGACAGAAGAGATATTGAAACAGATAGAAAAAATCAGAAGAGAGGAAGTCTCTGACGAGGAACTTTCAGGAGCGAAAGACTATCTTACAGGGAGCTTCCCAAGAAGGCTTGACACCAGCAGGAAGATGGCAGATTTCCTGGCTACTGTTGAGTTTTATAACCTTGGCTTGGATTACGCAGAAAAATACGTTTCTTTCATAAATGCGGTAACTAAAGAAGATGTGCAGCGTGTTGCCGGAAAATATCTTGATGCGGAGAATTTTGTGCTGATTGTTGTTGCCAACCAGAAAAAAGCCGGGATAAGATATTAGGCTATTACCGTTTCATAGCCAGAAAAACAGTTAAAACCTCAGGATCAAAGTGTGTGCCTGCAAGGGAGCGCATATGTTTTATTACCTTTTCTTCTTTAAATGCCCCGCGGTATGATCGATTAGAGCAGAGAGCATCCCAGACATCTGCTATTGCAAAGATTCGGGCTGCTATAGGGATATTTTCTCCTGTTAATCCCTGAGGATAACCTGTGCCATCCAATTTTTCGTGGTGGCAGTAAGGGATATCAAGTGCAGGGCGCAGAAAATTAATTGGTGAGAGCATTTGGTATGCATATAGAGGGTGCCGTTTCATTATTTCCCATTCTTCTTCATTGAGAGGGGAAGGCTTTAACAATATGCTGTCAGGGATTCCAAGCTTGCCTATGTCGTGCAATAAAGCGCCCCTGCGAATGTGCACAAGTTCAGATTCGGTCAGTCCTACAGCGCGGGCTATCTGCAGAGCTATCTCTGTGACACGTTGAGAGTGCCCCTCGGTTTCCTTGTCTCTTAGGTCGAGAGCGCGAGACCAGCCAACCAGGGCAGAATCATAAGCAAGTGTTATCTCTATGTTCGAGGATTGAAGTTCATTGAATAGAGTTGCATTATCTATTGCAATGGCAGTCTGAGCAGCAAGGGCACCCATAAATTCTAACCATTCAGAGTCAGGGGTTATAGGGGTGCGGTGAAAAAGCTCGAGAGTGCCATTGACATGTCCCCTGGCTATTAGCGGCAAGCCATAATAAACGACTATCCCTTCTTTTTCAAAGAGAGAACGGTTAACACCGGGTATTTCTTTCTCATGGAGATTCGGGATGCTAATGAGACGCCGCTCAAGGGCAACCTGGCCTGCAAGGCCTTCTCCCAATTTAAGTTTAATATTACGTATGTCATGGGAACGAAAGCCACGGCTTTCAGCATATTCCATAGTAAGTGTATGCCGGTTGAGTAACATGATTACAGCTGCATCAATATTAAGCCGATCTATTAAATGATCCAGCAAAACATTGAGTATGATTTTCAGGTCTAAGCTGGAGAGGATCGCCATATCAATATCTCGCAAGGTTGTAAGACGCTGAATTTGACGCTGAATCTGCTCCTCAGTCCTTTTACGCTCTGTGATATCTTCGCAGGTCGTAACAATTCCGATGGGCTGGCCCTCCCTATCTTTAACAACATCCGACATCAACTGTACAGGGAAGGAACTGCCATCTCTGCGTACATTAACCCCTTCTCGCCTCCAGCTTGTAAGCTCATTCAACTGGCTGAGCGTTCTCTTCTTCCGGTAAGCAGAAGGAGCAAAACGGTTTACTTCTCTGCCTAATAACTCTTCGACAGAATATCCGTGCATTCTTGCTTCGGCAGGATTTGTATATAAAATCATTCCTTCGGCATCAGTGGTTGTAACGCCAAGCTGCATTGTCTCAACTGCCTTCTTCAATGCAAAAAGTTCTTTTTCATCTGATTTCTGCTTCGTAATATCATGTGAGGCAGCCAAAACATAAGCAACTTTTCCCTTATTTGTCCAATATGGATAATAAGTCACATGTATAGTTTTCAATCCTAATGCAGAAAATTTAAACTTTACCTGATAATGAACCTTTTTCCCTTCAAAACAATTGTCCAGATGGGGCTTTATGACTTTTTCAAAAACTTCCTTGCTCCATATATCAGATACAGATTTATTAACCATTTCCTGCCGTTTCTTATTGTGGGCCATACAGTACGAGTCATTTACGGCAACATATTTATAATCTGCATCTATGAGGCATAAAAACCCATGGGGGTGGTTGCTAATGAACTCGTATTTTCTCCCCATTTCCTTCAGGGCCTTTTGGCGGGATTTTACTTTCTCTAACTTAGCCGTTGTATTAGGCCTCTTCTTTGCCATCATTTTTATAATAAGACTTTTTATAACCTTGTCAACCTTTCTTTTATAAAGTTATAATCTTTAAGCAGCAAAATTAGGGATAAAATAGATTCCGGTTAACTTTTTGATTGATATGGCGTTCAAAGATATTATAGGACAGAAAAAAGCGGTAAACATCCTGCTTGGCACGATGGCAAGGAACAGGATTCCTTCGGCATATCTCTTTGCGGGCGAATCAGGCATAGGCAAAAAATTCACTGCGATTAACCTTGCAAAAACTTTGAACTGTCAGAAGCCAAAAACCCCTATTGATTGCTGTGATGAGTGCCCCTCTTGCAAGAAAATAGCCTCGCAGACACACCCTGATTTTCTCATGGCAGCGCCTGAAAAGGGAGAGATACGGGTTAATGAGATAAGAATGATTGAAGAAGCTATTTCACTTGCGCCTTACGAGGGAAAAAGAAAAGTCGTGATTGTTGATGACGCGGAGACAATGAACCCGTCTGCCGCTAATGCATTTCTTAAAACACTCGAGGAGCCTCCTCCGCAGAGCATCATAATTCTTATTTCAGCAAGCCCTGACAGCCTGCCTGAAACAATAAGGTCGCGGTGCTCAAGGATAAATTTTTCGCCTCTGGCTCCTGAGCAATGCAAAGAAGTCATAAGGGGCATTGACAATCAGGATGCGGAGCTTACCGATTCCCAACTGTCAACTCTTTCAAGGCTTTCCATGGGAAGGCCCGGACTTGTAATCTCAAGCGACCTCATGGAAGAGAGGGACTGGTTTTTCAATCTTTTCGGGGAAATGTCAGGAGGCAGAAATAAAGAGACATGGGCAGACAAGGAAGAGATGGAATTATGGTTTAATAAGGCCTTCATGCTTTTAAGGGATATTGCCGTATTAAAGATAACAGGGAAAAGCGACATGCTGATAAATACAGACCTTAAAGACAGCTTCGCCGAGATGAGCAAAACGATAGTGATGAAAGATATAGTAGATATTTACGGCAGGCTGTCATTTTTGAAGGGTTATCTTGGCTTTAACTTGAACAAATCAATTACATGGAATTATGTAACAATTATAATGCAGAATTTAAAATTAAAAGGATTCCATAATTTTTAATTTTGCATTTTGAGTTTTTAATTTGCCGGAGGAATAAATGCCAGACGTTATCGGAATAAGATTTAAGGACTGCGGAAAGATTTACGACTTTGAGGCCAATGGTTCAGGCGCGGAATTTAAAAAAGGAGACTGCGTAGTAGTTGAGTCCGACCTTGGCCTGAGCATAGGGAGCGTAATTATAGAGAGGCGCACAGTTGATACATCTGCCAGAGAACTAAGTAAAGTGCTGAGAAAAGCAACTGAGGATGACTTTAAACAAAAACAGGACAACGAGGCATTTGAGAAAGAGGCGAAGGATTATTGCATAGAGAGGATTATGGCGAGGGGACTTCCGATGAAGTTTGTGTTTGCGGAATCTACTCTGGACAAAAAACGAATAGTTTTTTATTTCACGGCGGACGGAAGAATAGATTTCAGGGAGCTTGTAAAAGACCTCGCTGCAAAGTTCAAGACGCGCATAGAAATGCGACAGATAGGGGTGAGGGATGAGGCAAAGATAGTCGGAGGTTTTGGAATGTGCGGCAGAGAACTATGCTGCAGGACATTTCTTACGTCATTTGAGCCGATATCCATCAAAATGGCAAAACAGCAGGAACTCGTACTCAACATGAGCAAGCTGTCTGGGATCTGCGGCAGGCTTATGTGCTGCCTTAGTTATGAAATTCCTGATGAATCAGCCAGGATCCAACCCAAGGATAATACAAGGGTCATGGAAGAGAACACGCCTCTTGAGGATGAAACAGAAGTCGCAGACTTGACTCTACGAGATGCAGTAGTAGAAACTATTTCGAGACATACAGAAACACCGCCCCCTGCTCCCCAGAGCGCTACGCCTGCTTCTTCTGACAAACCTCAGACAGAAACTGCCAAGGAAAATGCAACAGGACAAAAACAAGAGACCGGGCAGGAACAAAGAAAGCGCAAAAGGTGGCACTGGAGAAAATTCCATAAAAAATGATAAAGCCAGTCTATAAGAACCTTTAAATGAAACAGCGATTCTACGTTACAACTCCAATCTACTATGTCAATGATAGCCCGCACATAGGCCACGCATACACTACCATTGCAGCGGATATTCTCTCACGATACAACAGACTGCAGGGAAAAGAAGTTTTTTTTCTTACAGGCACTGACGAACATGGGCAGAAGGTGGAAAAGGCAGCCGCGGAAAAGAAACGCACCCCGAAGGAACATGCAGACATCATGGTGGACAATTTCAGAAATCTCTGGAAAAGGCTGAACATATCCAATGACGCATTTATCCGGACAACCGACGACGCACACATCAAGAGTGTGCAGGGACTTCTTCAGATGCTCTGGGATAGAGGAGAGATTGAAAAAAGGGAATACTCAGGCTGGTACTGCACTCCTGATGAGCGTTTCTGGACTGAAAAGGACATAGTGGAAGGCAACTGCCCCGACTGCGGCCGACCTGTTGACCGGATACATGAAGAGAACTATTTCTTCCTCATGTCGAAATATCAGGAAAGGCTCATCAAATATATCGAAGAGAACCCCGCCTACATACTCCCGGACACAAGGAGAAATGAGGTTCTCGGATTTCTGAGGAACAACACTCTAGGAGACCTCTGCATCTCAAGGCCCAAAAACAGGCTTTCATGGGGAATTCCATTGCCGTTCGATGAAAACTTCGTCACCTATGTCTGGTTCGATGCACTGGTGAATTACTTTTCTGCAACGCGTTACCTTGTGCCTCATCCGGAAAATGCAAAGCTTGGAGATTTCTGGTGGCCTGCCAATCACCACCTTGTGGGAAAGGATATTCTTACTACCCATGCCGTATATTGGTCTACAATGCTAATGGCATTAAACCTTCCTCTTCCAAAAAATATTTTTGCCCACGGCTGGTGGACAGTTCATGGAAAGAAGATGTCAAAGTCCCTCGGAAATATGGTTGACCCCAATGCCATGGTCGAAAAATACGGTGTGGATGCCCTGAGGTATTTCCTGTTCCGCGAGGTGCCTTTCGGGCTTGACGGAGACTTTTCAGAGCAGGCTCTCATTAACCGTATAAACACAGACCTCGCAAATGACCTTGGCAACCTCGTAAGCAGATTCATTGCAATGGCAGAGAAATATTTTGGAGGAGCAATTGATATTGAACGCATAGATGCAGGCGCATCGCGTGAGTTTGAAGAGCAGTGCGCTTATGCACATATGAATGTGCACAGAAAAGAATATTGGTCCCATCTGCAGTTCAGCCTGATGCTTGAAAATATCTGGGCTATAATCGGGGAGGCGAATAATTATATAGCAAGGAAGGAGCCGTGGAAACTCGCAAAGGAGAATACGGATCAATTGAAAATTGTTATGTTCAATATCTGGAATGCCTTGCGAATCACAGCGCTCTCGCTTTATCCTTTTATGCCCGATACTGCCGGGAAGATATGGATACAGCTTGGCTTGAAATCTTTGGTTGATGAGGCAAAACAGTACAGCCCTGAGATTTTTGAATGGGATTGGAAGCCTTCTTATGAAATAAAAGTCTCTAAGGCGGAACACCTTTTCCCGAGAATTGAGATAAAGGATAAGAATAAAGACAGGGGATAGTATTTGCAAACTGCTGACTATATTATTCAGGCTGATTACATCATAACAATGAACAATGACTTGACTGTCATTAGGAACAGCGCTCTTGCTATTCAGGGGAATAAGATTGCAGACATAGGAAGCCCTGATGACATAACAAAAAAGTATTCCTCAAAAAATATAATCGACGGCAAAAACACAGCAGTTATCCCCGGACTAATAAACACTCACACCCATGCGGCAATGGTCTATTTCAGGGGCATGGCAGATGACCTGCCTTTAAAGGAATGGCTTGAAGAACATATTTGGCCTGCCGAAAATAAGTGGCTCAGCCCTGAGTTTGTATCCGACGCAACAGAGCTTGCCTGTCTTGAGATGCTTAAGGCAGGGATTACAACATACAATGATATGTATTTCTTTGAAGACGCGGCAAGCAAGGCTGCTAAAAAAATCGGCATGAGGGCTGTTCTTGGCGCAGGGATAGTTGACTTCCCCACAGTCGCAGGCAATTCGGCAGATGAATATTTAAACAAGGCGGAAAGATTCATAAAGGAATGGCAAGGCGATGCTTTGATTGTCCCGTGCATTGCGCCTCATTCAGCTTACGCATGCAGTCCTGAGACTCTCAAAAAAGTAAAAGAACTTGCTGATAAATACAATGTCATGATTCACACGCATCTTTCAGAGACAAAGTGGGAGGTTGAAGAGATAAAGGGCAAATACGGCTTAACCCCTGTTGAGCATCTAAAAAAAATCGGCCTTCTTGATGAGAACATTATTGCAGCCCACTGCGTTTGGGTTGGTGAGAAAGATATAGAGGCTATTGCAAAACACAAAGCCGGAGTCTCTCACTGCATAGAGAGCAATCTTAAATTGAGTTCGGGCATTGCGCCTGTGCCTGAGATGCTTAAGGCAGGCGTAAAGGTAAGCCTTGGAACAGACGGCGCCGCAAGCAATAATGACCTTAATATCCTTAGCGAGATGTCAACTGCAGCGAAAGTGCATAAGGCGGTCTCAAATGACCCTACTGTTCTGAATGCAAAAAAAGCTTTGCTCATGGCGACAAAATGGGGCGCAGATGCTCTTGGACTCGGAGGCCTTACAGGCAGTCTTGAAAAAGGCAAGGCGGCAGACATAGCAATAATAAACCTGAATAAGCCTCATCTTATGCCTCTTTATGATATTTATTCACACATGGTCTATTCAGCGCGGGCATCAGATGTAGAGGCTGTATTTGTTAACGGCAAGCTCGTGGTTGAGAATGGAAGACTTTCAACTGCTGATGAAAATGAGATAACAGCTAAGGCCAAAGAGTGGCGATGCAAGATCAAATAACTTGTGCAGAACTTCAGGACTAAGGGAACTCAGGCAGCAGGCTCATCAGCCTCCAGTGTTTAAAGCCGCTTTCAGTCACATACGCCCACTTCTGAATGTCCAGCAGGGTCCTCATCCTGTATGAAGAAAGGGAATAGTAGTCTATCTCCACCTCAACCTGAGCAGTGCCTTTCTCCTCGTCATACCCTACACTCACAATGCGGCGGTCTATCACTTTAATATTCTTCGCTGCTTTTACCCTTGCACTGAATTCCTTTGCAATGCTCTCCGAGGCAAAAAAGCCTGCGGCATCAAAACTCTGGGAAGACAAAAACTTATTATATTTGTTGATGCTGTCATCAAATTCCGTCCGCACAGACATCGCCGGCATACAGGCGGAAAGTGCTATGGCAGCAAGCATGCTCCAGAAAATAATCAGGATTTTATTTTTCAAAAGCATTTTACATCTCCCTTCTTCCCTCAAGCGCCTTGCTTAAAGTTACTTCATCTGCAAATTCAATATCGCTTCCGATGGGAAGGCCGTAGGCGATTCGTGTAACTTTCACATTAAAGGGCTTCAGAACATCTTTTATATACTGTGCTGTCATCTCTCCTTTTGTATTGGGATTCGTCGCAAGTATTACCTCCGCTACGCTGTCGCCTCTCACCCTTTCCACAAGCTCAGCTATCTTTAGCCTGTCCGGCGTCATCCCGTCTATAGGCGAGATTGAACCGAGGAGGACATGATAAAGGCCGTTAAATGTCCTTGCCCTTTCAACGACAAGGATGTTGCTCGGCTCTTCCACAATGCATATCTTTGTTCTGTCCCTTGACTCGTCCCTGCATATACCGCACACCTCGGTGTCCGTAATGTTAAAGCACCTGATGCAGAACCTTGCCTTCTCCTTCACATCATTGATAGCTTTGGCTATGTCTTTTGCGCTTTCTTCAGACAGCGTAAGTATGAAAAAGGCAAGCCTCTGCGCGGTCTTTCTTCCTATCCCCGGGAGTTTTGTAAGTTCGCTTATGAGGTTTTCTATTATTCCTTGCGCCATAATCACCAAGCCTCTTTAGAATATCGTTTAGAATCTTTCGTTGTCAATAGAAGTCGAGGCTATATTTGCAGCGATTGTATTACTTAACCCGAAAATGTATTTGAGAAGACATTCGTCGGATGTGTGCCTGCCATAGGAATAAATGTTAGCATTTCCAGAAAAAACAGCGGCGCAGTTATTTTGCTTTAACAACAAGCACGGCGCATTCGGCAGTGCCGATAACCCTCTCTGTCACGCTTCCCATGAGAAGCCTTGCGAGCGCTGCCTTGCCGTGACTGCCAACCACTATCAGGTCTGCTTTCTTCTCTTTCGCAGCCTCTATAATCGCTTCGTAAGGCCTTCCGGAATAAATCAGCCCTGTTGTCTTTATCCCTTCTTTTTCTGCAGGGCCTTTAACCTTTCTGACATTATCCTCTGCAACCTTAAATTCCTCATCAGCTATAAGACCCTTCTGCATCTCGGAATGAACGATATCAAACGGAGATAAGGACTCGGATGGAACTACGGAAATAACAATAAGCTCCGAGTCGCAGCGCTTTGCAATGCTTACAGCCTCGGAGGCTGCCGCAGCGCTGTATTTAGAACCATCGGTAGCTATAAGAATATTCTTAAATTCAAGCCTTGCAGCCCTTGGAACAACTAAAACATTGCACGGTGAGTGGCCAATGGTCCTCGCTGTCTCGCTTCCCATCAGGAGCCGCTTCAGCCCTGTCCTTCCGCGCCTTCCCATGATTATCATGTCTGCCTTATTTTTCTCTGCCTCTTCAACTATATATCTGTAAGGCTCTTCTCCCTGATGTGCGATTATCTCGCAGTTAACACCTGCTTTTAATGCCCGCGCCTTTACTGATTCAAGGTGCTCCCTTGTCTCTTTTTCCGCCTTCTCAATAAGCTGAGGAGCTATTGTCTCGTACTCGGGATTTGTCTCTATCACAGCGACTGCAACCAACTTGCTTGAGCATGTTTTCGCAAGGTTTATCGCTTCTCTTACAGCGCCTTCACTGAACTCTGAACCGTCTGTCGGTACCAATAATCTTTCAAGTTTTGCAGTTGAACATGCCTGTGCCATTTCAGTGACCTCCTGTCTTTAAGATTCCGCTTGCCGCGAGGGCCAAAACAGCCACCTCGACAATTGCAATTATCGCATAAGCCGTATCCTTCTTCCTGATTAGAATAGGTAAAATTACCATGTAACACGCAACTGTCAGTCCTGCCAGCATAGTAATTCCAACAAAATTCAGGTAATCGCCATTGCCCGCCAGCTTAATCCAGCCCCAGCCGGTCGGCACATTGAAAGCCTGATTGAAATCGTGAGCTCGCATACTCCAGTATGCTATCTTTGAACCCGGAGGAGTTTTAGAAAGGTCCCCGATAGGTATGTAACTTGGCAGCAATCCTGATATATACACGATAAAGAAAACTATAAGCAGGGCAAGCCCAATCCACATCCCAATATTTAAAACGCCTGCATATGCAAGCTGCTCTTCCGACGCTTTCTTCTTATTTTCTGTCATCTTATCCTCCTATTCCCATATACCAAGGCCCTTGAGCAGCGCCCTGGTTCCGGCAAAAAACAACAGGCCGATAACCATCGATTTAATGGCCTTAGGTTTTGACTTTACAAGTATCTTAACGCCTACAATCGAGCCGAGCATTATGCCGACAATTGAAGGCACAACAATCATGGGCAATACTGCCCCCTGATTGAGATAAACCCATGCTGCTGAAGTGTCAGTTATGGAAAGAAGAAATTTGCTTGTTGCAACAGATATTTTAAGCGGGGCCCCCATCAATAAGTTTAAAACAGGAACATTGGCCCAGCCGGCGCCAAGCCCGAACATGCCGGCCATTACACCGATGACTATAAATAAAGCCAGACCCTGAGGAGTTCTATGGACCTGCCACTCAATGTCTTTTCCCAAAGATTCTTCTCTGTATATCCCCATAATATGAAGGCTTTGAGACAGATTGTCCGGTTTCGCAACATTGGGGAAGTCGGACTTCTTAGCCGTGATCATAATCGCTACGATGAAAAGGATTGTCGCTCCGAGAAGGGTATTGACTACGTTTGGCTTGAGAGCAAGACCTATCATCGCACCAACGATTGCAGCTGACGATGCGATAAGCGCCACTGGCAATGCCAGTCGAAGGCTCGCGAGGTTTCTTCTCAAGAGGCCCGGCCCGGCCGCGAGAGCTCCCGCAAGAGCAACGAGCAGCCCGGCGCCCCTTACAAAATCAATATTGAACGGGAAAAACCCGCCTATAATGGGGACAAAAAGAACGCCTCCGCCGACACCTCCAAGAACAGCAAGGATGCCTAAGATAAAGGTAACAACAAATAAAGCCAAGGGCCAAACCCACCATGGCGTGGTTGATGCTGAAGCAGTTTCCTTTGCAACCTCCTGAGTTTCTGATGCAAAAGCAGATATACTAACGAATAGGGCCATTATTGAAAGAACAACAATCAAAATCTTTAAAACTTTCCTTGAATGAATCAATTCGCTTCCTCCTTGCTCTGCCAATATTGTTTCATTTAGCAATGACGTGTTTAATTATTGAAACAGTTTCTATATTAACTCCATGACATTCAGAGGGTCAAGAGAAAGCGGATATTAAATTTTTATGAACCTATAAGAATAAATTTGTTTCATGTTTTATCTGGCCTTTTCTCCCACCGCCTGTAATACATTTCTCCGAAAAATATCGCCGCAAACGCAAGTATAACCCCTGCAATGACATCCACAACATAGTGATACCTGCAATAGACAGTGGAAAATAAAAGAAGGATCACAACAGGCAGATAAATCCGGAATAGAGTTTTCTTGTACCTGTATGCAAGGTACAGCACTGTAAGCGCAACGCCTGTATGCCCGCTCGGGAACGCATCACGCTTTATGCCCTCAAGCCTATTCAGCAGATTCTGCATCGGCTCCGCCATTAAAAAACCTTCCAGCCTCTGCGTCTGTAAATGAGCAAGCGCAAACCTCGGCCCGAGCGCAGGCCAAACTATGTACCCGATATATGATAGATAAAAACAAAAGAGTATCAGAAACAGCGACCTGTCAAACTCTTTTCTCTGGTTGTTCCTTAGCAGCGCTATACCGAAAACAATAGGCAGGAAATAATATGTAGAGTATGCTGTCTGAAGAATGTCTGTAAGAAATGGATTCATTATCGCTTCAAGCATGACAGTGGGATGATTGCCGAAGATAATATAATCAAGCTTTATAAGCAGCGAGTCTATATCCATGGGATTTACGTAATGGACAACCCATTCAAGACTGTCAAAGAGTATGATAACGCATATCATCGGAAATACAAGGTCATAGGTTATCCTCATAAATCTGTTCCTATCCCTGAATCTTATAATTATGAATTGCAAAATAAGGAGCGCGGCATATATTGAAATTAAGAGCAGTCTCTTCGGGATAGCAGAGTTAAATGCAATCGTGAGCAGCAGTAATATGCTCACAAATACCACTGTCACAGCATCAGCAGGCCTTAAATTAAATAGTTTTTTCATAACTTGCTCATTGCCCTCGTTTTTGCCTTCTCTTTTTTTGAAAGCCTTCTGGGGCTTCCTTTTTTAGGAGGTTCATATTCATCTTCGTCAATCAGGTCAAATTCGCCCTTCTCAACCCTTAAGGGCTTGCCGAGTATATCCGAAAACTCATCCGATGAGACAACAACAGAGCCATTGGCCCATGCATGGTCTGCAATCTCCCTGTCAGAAGTTATAACAATCCACTGTTTTTTTTCAGATGATACGATTCTCTTTATGACAGCATCTGCCTTTTCTCCGAGCCTTGAATAGATTACTTTGATACCCCCTGTTACTGAATGGGACTCCTCACCGCTTCCGCTTTTCCATCCGTCAAACACAACAGTGATATCGTGTCCCTTAATTTTCCTGTATTCAGCAAGCCTCTCCACAAGCCTCTGCCTCTGGTTTTCAAGGTCTTTGTGATGTATGCCTATCAGATTATATCCGTCTATTATTATTGAAGCGATATCGCACCTCCGATTCCCATGTATTATAACGGAATTTTTTGCCCCCTTGACAATAGGCATCATGTATGTTGTAATAATAATACAACAGATGGGAGGGGGTAAATTTTTATGAATGCAACATTATTTGGAGATTTTTTCAAAAAGAAACGGATTGAATTAGGCAAAACTCTAAGGCAATTCTGTCTTGAAAACAATCTTGACCCCGGAAACATCAGCAAACTTGAACGAGGGCTTCTTCCTCCACCGCAGGGCGCTGACAAGCTTGAAGCATATGCACAGAGCCTGAAGATAAAGAAGGGGTCAGATGACTGGTACGAGTTTTTCGATCTTGCACGATTGAGTGCAGGCCGAATTCCAGAGGAGATACTCTCTGATAAAGAATTGCTTTCCAAGCTTCCTTTAGTCTTTAGAACATTGAAGGGACAAAAGCTCACAAAAGAGCAGCTTAATAAACTTGCAGAGAAGATAAAGAGTGCGTAATGGCAGAAGAACCTTTTGTTCCTCCGATTCTTTCCTATGAGCAGATAAACGAGTATGCTGAAAAATTTCTTAAAAAACACAAGGCAGATAAAAAGCTGCCCGTTCCCATTGAAGAGATTATAGAATTTGATTTAGGGTTAGACATAATTCCCTTCCCGAATCTTCAAAAGGACTTCGACATAGATGGTTTCATATCAGGCGACCTCACATCCATTTACGTAGACCAATTTATCCTGACAGACCGACCTTCACGTTATCGCTTCACCCTTGCCCATGAAATCGGTCATTTTGTTTTACATAAAAGCTTTATGCAGAAAATTCATCCGAGAAGTGTTTCAGCATGGGAGGACTTTGTCTTGACTGTTGATGTTGAGGACTATGAATGGGTGGAGTGGCAGGCATATACTTTCGGAGGCATTGTTCTTGTCCCTCGCAAATATCTTCTTAAAGACATAGCTGAACAGATAAAAGCTCTTAAGGCTAAAATAGCTCTTGTGAAAGCGAAAAAGATTCCGCAAGACTCGTATAAAGAATATGTCATCAACGCAATAGCCGAAAAACTTATTACAACATATGATGTATCAATAGATGTTCTGGTTAAGAGGATTTCAAAAGAAATCGAGAAGGGCATGATCTCAATTCCGTGATGGGAAGGCTATAAGGGATGAGGGAGAGTGTGGGTGGGGAAAATAGAAGCGATACATTAAACGGTTTCTTTTAAAGTCTGCCCTTCACTCAAATGTGCAATAATAAAATCAATCCATTTTTGATACCAGTACCATGTTCCACATATATCTATGCCGTAACCTTTAACTGGATTTTTTGCATCATTCGACTTCCATAAAAAAGTGTGCGCCGATGGGCCAAAATTACTAAAGCCAGCTTTCTTTACTTCATTAAACACAGCTTTTCTGAGAAATTTAGGTTTTTCCTTTTCGTCTTTTACCCAGTATTCCTTCGAAATCGTTTTGGCCAACTCTGAGTTTGGATCAATGAATTCGATTACTCTGTCAGCCTGCCCTTCCCTTTTCGCCACAACTTTAGTAAATAAAAGTCTATAAGCATACCTCTCGCTATTTAATTCCTCGCCGCTTAGGGAATCATCAAAAGCAGCAATATATGACTGTATGTTTTTGGGAATTAAATTTTCTTTGTCTTTGATGGTTTTAGTTTGATGATAGTCTAACTCGGCAAACTGCAAACTTAATGCAAGGTTATTATCTAAAGAATACCTTTCCCCAAATAACTTTTTCAGGTAATAATTATAATTTAAAGCACATGCCTGATACCTGGCCGAAAGATAAGAGTCCAAACCCCTTGCCTTTTTATGTTCAATTTGGTTTCTTAATCCAATAAGAAACAGGAGGTTATTTATTGTATGTTTATCAAGTGGACAAGTCTGCTGCGAGAGACATTCTTTTAAGTCCCAATATTTGATACTGCCATCGGGATTTCTTACAAATTTTTTGCGCTTCCCAGGGGTAGTAAAATAACGATAATCAATCCTCTTAGCTCTGTAATAAGCATGAAGAAGATATGTCCATGCAATCACAAAAAGAATAATAAATGACTCGGTTTTGAAAGAAGTCAGGGGATTGTTATATATCTGAACGGCTGAAAGAGCGGCCTCTTTTGACTTTAGTATCAACTCAACTTTTTCAGAAAAGATTTTTTTCGACAATTTAACTCCGCCGCCTATTGATTTTTCCCCATTTAAACCCTATCTCCTCAAGCTTTTTAGTCCTATCGGGCGACAGTTTACCATTTCTGTAGTGATATATTTGAACAGCTTGCCATTGGCCAAGCTTAAAACCTTCAGGCGTGACATAACCATTTGGTGCATTGGGTTTACCGAATTGTTTTTTATACATGATGGTTCCTTGCATGCCTTTTTTAAATGCCGCTTCGTGTGGGTCCCATTCAAAACCTATTTCTTCAAGCCTTTTTATCCTATCAGGCGACAATATGCCTTTCTGATAAAAAAACCTTTGCGCTTTTTGCCATGCCCCAAGCGGATACTTTTGTGGCATTTTATAATTTTTTGGTGCATTAGGGTTACCAGATTGTTCTTTATACTTTAAAGTTTCTTGGATTCCTCTCTCAAATGCAGCTTCTTTTGTATCCCATTTAAAACCTATTTTTTCAAGCCTATGAATATCGCTTCCAGATAATTGCCCCTTTTTATAAAATTGTCTTAGATTTACTTGCCAAATTCCTAACAAGTACCCTTCTTCAGTTTTATAATTTTTTGGTGCATTAGGGTTGTCGTATTGTTCGCTATATTTCAAGGTCTCTTGAAAGCCTTTTTCAAATGCTGCTACTCGACGCTCTTCGTCGATGTTCCATTTGAATCCTATATCTTCCAGTCTGTAAATCTTATCTGACGATAGCTTGCTGTTTTTATATTTCGTTCTTTGCTCAGATTGCCATTTGCCGAGTTTATAGCCACGATCTGTTATATACTTATTCGGCGCATGTAGCGACTTGGATTGTTCCTTATATCTCAATGATTCCCGAAAGCCCTTCTCAAAAGCCTCATCTTTAAGAACCCACTTAAACCCAATCTCCTCAAGCCGTTTAATCCTATCAGACGCCAGCAACTTCTTTCTATATAATTGCCTCTGCTCGCTTTGCCAAGACCCGAGTTTAAACCCTGCTAAATTTACAGAACGAGATGCATTAGGGTTTCCTTTATTTTGCGCCTTGAATTCCAACGTTTTTTGAAAACCATTCTCGAATGCCTTTTCAAAAGCGTCCTCTTTAATAACCCACTTAAACCCAATCTCTTCAAGTAGTTTAAGTCTATCTGGTGCCAACTGCCTATTCTTATAGTATTGCCTAATATTAGCTTGCCATAGCCCAAGTGGATAACCCGTTTGTGTTTTATAGGTTTGAGGCGCATTAGAATCGTTAAATTGCTTTTTGTAATTTAGGGTCTCGCTGATCCCCTTATCAAAAGACTCTTGCATAAATTCATCTTTGGGCAGCCATTTAAAACCTATTTCCTCAAGGCGTTTAATCCGATATGGAGATAACTTGCCCTTTTTATAATATTTTCTTAGATTCATTTGCCAACTTCCAAGAGCATAACCTTCCGGCGTTTTATAGCCTTGAGGGGCATTGGGGCTTCCAAAATATTCTTTATATCTTATGGTCTCATGCAATCCTTTTTTAAACTTTTCATCGAGTAACTCCTCATATTTGAACCACTTAAACCCTACGTCTTGAAGTTTTTGAATTCTATCTTTTGAAATTTTACCCTTTTTATAAAACTGTCTTTGGTCCGTTTGCCACTGCCCGAGCTTAAACCCTTCTGAGGTGGTATATTCATAAGGCGCATTTGCTTCCCCAAATTCCTCTTTATGCCTTAACGTCAACCCATACCAAAAATCCCAAGACCGTGCTATCAGCTCGATTGTTTTTGTATAAAGCTTCTTAATAAAACGTTTGTGATCTATTTTCTCTGTAAGCTTATAAAACTCAACTTTTTCTGCATACTCTGACATTATGTTTTGCCATTTCTCCGAATCTTCCTTGTTCTCTCCTTGCATTGTCCTTAACTGCGAGACAATGGATTCAAGCCGCTGGTCTTGGCCCATCATTGCCTGAAGGACTTCCCATACAGTGTCAAAGTCAGAGCTTTTTAAGAAGTCTTCTGGAGTCGTATCCTCATCAACCACAACAGGGATAAAGATATATCCTTTTTCCTTCCACTCTGCTTTTCTCAATGCCCTTCCTGTTGCCTGAACAATATCAATAATGCTTTTCTTCGGATCGATGAAGGCAACTGTGTCAACAGCAGGCACATCAACGCCTTCAATAAGGCATCTTGCATTGCTCATGATTCCGATTTCTGATTCCCTGAATTCCTTCATTATGCCGTTTCTATAACCTGAAGACATTGTGCCGTTGACATGGAACAGATTAATATTTTTATCGGCTGTAGAAGCGCCTGCCAATTTGATGACCTCTTTTATGCTGTAAGGTGAATCGGGTTGTGTGAATGCCTTTGCACTTGGAACCCTGCTGTGGAATGTGAAAACCTTTTTCAGGTTATATGCATTCAATGCCTTAACCAATGCAACCTGTTTTGCGAATGCCTTTGCATCCCATTCCTTGCTGTCGTCTGTAGTAACCTCCCCGCCCTGTTGTATTATCTCTCTGACCTCTCTGTCGGTAACGCAGATAATAACAACTTTGTAATCTGTAATCAGGTTCTTTTCTATTGCCTGCCCAAAGGTCATCTCATAAAAAGGCTTCCCGTAAATCTCATTATCATCCATGCTGTAAAGGAGGATATCTTTCTCTTTTGCCTTCTTTGAAATGTGAGGCGCGTAGATTCTTGGAGTTGCTGTCATGAAGATTCTTTTCTTAATAGAAACGTTTTTGTCATCAATCGCCATATTCCAAACTCCGACATCCGAGCCTGTTGTCCGATGGGCTTCATCAAAGATTGCTGTGTCAAAATCAATCCCTGCATTCTTCACGGCTTCTGTCAGAACCTTGCTCGATTGATATGTTGAAAGCAGAATGGAAATAATTGAAGGCTCATTTTTAAGAAACTCGGATACAACTCCTGTATCGGTAGTTACAGGCACATCCATTTCATAGAGATGCTCAACCGGCGAGTCTTTGCCTAAATCAACAGTTGTGTCACTGCATAGGCATAAATAGCGGAATGGTTTCAGGGATGTATTCGCTGCCCATTCTCTTAAAGTCTGTGACATTAAAGAAAGGCTCGGAACCATGATAAGAATGCGATTACCGCCAATTTTTTCAGCAATCCACATTGCAACCAGAGTTTTTCCTGTCCCGCATGGAAGGATAAGCTGGCCTCTGTTGCTTTCTTTAAAGTAAGAAAGCGCTGATTCTATTGCTTCCTGCTGTGTCTGATGTGGTGTTTTTTTCTTTTGCGGTTCGATTCGCTGTTCTTTAAGATATAGCCTGAGGCGGTCAAAGAAATCAGAATCAAGCTGGTCAAAACGGTCAACAAGAATCCGGCTCTGATTTGTCCTGTCATTTATTGCAGTAGGAAGGCTGTTTGCATTTGTTATTGTTATTCTCCAGTTTGCCCTGTCTGAAACAGTGAAGAAAGTGGAAAGTTCTCTTAAGGTCGGCATGTCCTTTCTGTCGCTTCTGAATTTGGCCTGATAGGCAAAAAGTTTTTCGTCTATGGTTACAGCAAGGCCGTCTATGCCTATATCCTGAATCCCCGGATATCCAAGTTTCTGCCTTAAAGATTGCGGAATCTCATTTTGCCGGTAAACCTTCTCGAATTGAAAAACAGGGTCAAGGACAAAGAACGCCTTGCAGAATTGTTCAAATGCCTCGCCTCTTTCTTGCTCTGAAGGCAGGGCTGCAATCCGGGCTTCAAGCTCAGCCCATGAAGATATGCTTTCGGTCAAACTTATAAGATTAACCCTCTGCACAAAAGAAGTTTAGCTTAATGGACAATTTTGAATCAAGGATTATATGCCCTATTCTTCGGATTTTCCTGCCATCCCGATAAGTTATAATAAATCATGTTTAAAGACCGTGATTATGACGTAATTGTTATCGGCGCGGGACACGCAGGCTGCGAAGCGGCACTCGCTTCCTCGCGCATGGGTCTTTCCACATGCCTTTTCACCATTAACCTTGATACAATCGCGCAGATGCCGTGCAACCCTGCAATAGGAGGATTAGCAAAGGGGCATCTCGTCAGAGAGATAGACGCCCTCGGCGGGGAAATGGCAAAGATAACTGACAGCGCAGGAATTCAGTTCAGGATACTGAACAAGTCAAAGGGGCCTGCTGTGTGGTCCTTGAGGGCACAGGCAGACAGGGTCTTGTATAAACTTGCAATGAAAAAGGTTCTTGGGTCTCAAAAAAATCTTGATATAAAACAGGCTTTCGTAGATGAAATTGCCGTGGAAGATGGAGAGGTAAAAGGCATTCTTACGTCATTGGGGATATTCTACGGAGCTAAAGCTGTTATAGTGACAACAGGGACCTTCCTCAAGGGATTAATGCACATAGGTTTTGAGAACTTCTCTGCGGGCAGGGCAGGAGAATTCCCTTCTATCGGCTTATCGGAATCATTAAAAAAACTCGGCCTTGAGATGGGACGGCTTAAGACAGGAACTCCTCCGAGGCTTGACGCAAAGACAATAGATTTCTCAAAGACAGAGCCTCAATACGGGGATGACCCGCCTGTTCCGTTCTCTCACAGCACAGAGAAGATTACAAACCATCAGCTTCCCTGTTTCATAACCTATACGAATTCTGAAACTCACTCGGTAATCCGCGAAAATTTGGACAGGTCTCCTCTTTACAGCGGAAAGATACAGGGAGTCGGGCCGAGATACTGCCCTTCAATAGAAGATAAGGTTGTACGCTTTTCCGAAAAGCCAAGGCATCAGGTATTTCTTGAACCTGAAGGGCTTGAGACAAAAGAATATTATGCAAATGGAATATCCACGAGCCTTCCTTATGATGTGCAGGTAAAACTTGTGCGGACCATTCCCGGGCTGGAAGCTGCCGAAATAATGCGGCCGGGCTACGCAATTGAATATGACTTTGTGTATCCTACACAGTTAAAACACAACCTTGAAACAAAGCGCATCAAGGGGCTTTTTCTTGCGGGACAGATTAACGGGACTTCCGGATATGAAGAGGCCGCAGCGCAGGGTCTGATGGCGGGGATTAATGCATCGCTGAAAGTTCAGGATAAAGAGCCTCTAATGCTTGAAAGGCATGAGGCTTATACCGGTGTTTTGATTGACGACCTCATAACAAAAGGCACCTCAGAGCCGTACAGGATGTTCACCTCACGCGCAGAATACAGGCTCCTTCTGAGGCATGACAACGCTGACTTAAGGCTGATGGGAAAGGGGTTCAGCATAGGGCTTATCAATGACAGTGATTTCAAAAGATTTGAAGAAAAAAAACGACTTATCTCAGAAGAAATTGAAAGGCTTAAGAAAACCAGGCTTAAACCCTCTGAGGTTAATGAGGCTCTCGCAGAGGTAAGCGCCTCTCCTGTGTCAGAAAATATAAGCCTTGAACAGCTTTTAAAAAGGCCTGAGATTGTATATAATCTTATCAGAACGCTCTCCCCCCCGGAAAAGACTTTGGAGCCTGACATAGAGAATCAGGTTGAGATACAGGTAAAATACGAGGGATATATCCTCAAGCAGACAGAAATGGCAGAAAAGCTTAAAAAGATGGAAGGCAAAAAAATACCTGACAATTTTGACTATGCTTCCATAAACGGGCTTTCAACAGAGGTTCTTGAAAAACTCCTGAAGATAATGCCTGCAAACATAGGGCAGGCAGGCCGGATTCCGGGGATTACGCCGGCAGCTCTGTCGCTTCTGCTGATAAGCATAGAAAAAAGAAGAAGACAAAGAGAGACACGAAGACCCTCTTAAAACCTATGAGAATGGGAAAAAAATTCAATGTCATAACCCTGATAATCATTGCAGTTTTTACGGCAGCAGGTGTCGCCTTTTACTTTCTTGCCCATTACTTGTTTGAAGGCACAACAGCGCTCATAGTATGCCTTGCCGGCTGTTTGGCTATTGCGATAATCGTACTCATCTTCCTAAGGGGATATGTAACAAAAAACATCGTTCAACCGCTTAAGAATATGCATACAAACAGTTCAGCGATAATAACTGAAATCAGCGAAGGAAACTACAACAATAGGATTGATATTAAAACAGGCGATGAGATTGAAGAACTCGCAGACAACTTCAACCAGATGGCTTCAGTCGTGCAGGAAAGAGCAGCAACGCTTAAAGATGTATTGAAAAAGGAACAGAATGTCATACGGTCCCTTACAATGCTTTCAGAGATGATGGGATTCATAACCTCAGAACTTAAGATTGAGTCAATCCTCCAGACATTTCTTGAAATGACAAAAAACCTCTTGAAGGTTGAGGATAGCGGAATTTTCATATTTGAGGGAGAGGAAAAAGAACTGAAACTTTTCAAAACCACAATGAAAGGAGATGCCCCCGTATCTCTTGACTGTGCCAGGGCAATGCTTGCGGGTCCTCTCGGAAAGGCAGCAAAAACCTCCTCCGTATTAAGGATAAATGAGGTTGCAGCGGGATTTCCTCCTGATCATCCGGCTGTCAGAAATTTTATGGCTGTTCCGCTTCGCTCGTCAAAAAATAAGATGTCAGCGCTCTTGGTCACAATAAACAAGAACGGCGGTTTCACTCCTGATGATGAAGATACGCTTTTTAGCTTTGCGTTTCAGGCTTTTCAGTCGCTTGCCCTTCATGAAGAGATTGCGCGCCTTGCCGTAACAGACGGGCTTACCGGGCTTTACAATCACAGGGCTTTTCAGGAACAACTATCCGAAGAAACAAACAGGGCAGAGAGGTATTTCAAAACATTTTCCCTGATTATGCTTGACATAGACCATTTTAAGTCTTTCAATGACATTTATGGCCATCAGGCAGGAGACCATGCATTGAAAGAAATATCAAAGATTATAAGAAACGAATTAAGAACCGCCGATTTCCCTGCAAGGTACGGCGGAGAGGAGTTTATACTTATATTGCCTGAGACACCTGTAGACGGCGCTCTGATTGTCGCAGAGAGGATAAGGCACGCAGTAGCCGAGTATCAATTTATGTCAGAAAGCAGCGAAAGGCTGCTGCTCACTGTAAGCGCAGGGGTTGCCTGTTATCCTGATGATGCAACTCCAAAGGAAGACCTTATAAAGAAGGCTGACCATGCTTTATATTTCGCAAAGGGCCGCGGAAGGAACGCGGTCTGCACGTATCAGGAAACCATCGCAGGCATAATCAAAAAAATACCCGAAGAAATAGATGCCATTCTTAAGGACCCGGAACTGCGGGATATAGAAAAAATCGCACACGGAATTGACGCAAAATCACACTATACAAAGGGCCATTCTCTTGAGGTTGCGGCATATGCCATAATGCTGGGCAAAAATTTGCGCCTTGAACAGCCGCAAATGGAGAGCCTGAGGATTGCGGGCATACTTCATGACCTAGGCAATATAGGCATTCCCGAATATATACTGAATAAGCAGGGGCCTCTTACACAGGAGGAAAAGAGCATAATACAGGGGCATCCTGGACTCGCTGAAATGGTGCTTATAAAATACCCTCTCATAGATAAGGTTCTCCCTGCAATTCTATATCATCACGAAAGATTTGACGGCAAGGGGTATCCTCTCGGATTGAAGGGAGGAGAAATACCCCTCCTTGCAAGGGTGCTGTCTATTGTTGAGGCCTATCAGGCGATGATCTCCCCGCGGCCCCAGCGCAGAAGAAAAACAAGGGAAGAGGCTATCTCAGAACTCAGAAAAGAGGCGGGTTCCCAGTTTGACCCCGACATAGTTAAAACATTCATTGAATCATTACAGGAGAAAAAGGGCGGCTCTGAACAGCGGGCATCTCTTGACTAAAAACCCTTCTACAGGCTTAAATAAGAATATGAAGAGAATAAAGACAGCGCTTATGCTTACAGCTCTAATATCCGTATTATCGTGTTCGGGCAAGCCCGCGATAAAACCCGCAGAAGTATTTGACGGCCCGAAGTCCTTCGCAAAGGCAAATGAACTGATGGACAAAGGGGAATACGAAGAGGCAAGGACAGCGCTCCTTGAGATTAAAAGCAGGGACCTGACAAAAAAGTATGCTCCGATGGCGCAGCTCAGGATTGCTGATTCGTATACAAAAGAAGCAGAGCCTGACCGTGCAGTTGAAGAATACAGAAAATTTCTGGATATTTATCCTGAGCATAAATACGCATCCTATGCCCAGTTCCAGATCGCGATGATTTATTTTAATCAGATAGAGGGGCCTGACCGCGGATACGGAGGAGCATCAAAGGCGCTTGAAGAATTTGAAAGACTAAAGAGAATGTTTCCGAGAAATCCCTACAGGGACATAATAGGGATAAGAATTGAAAAGTGCAAAAATATAATAGCAGAGCATGAATTTCTGGTTGGCGCATTTTATTACAAGAAAGATTCCTACAGCGCAGCAATTAAAAGATTTCAGGGAGTGCTCCGGAAATTTCCGGAGTTTAAAAAAGAGGCCGGCGTCCTCTATCATCTGGCAATGTCTCATAAAAAACTCGGGGAAAAAGACAAGGCAAAAGAGTATTTTAAACTTCTCATAGAGAAACATCCCAAGAATAGTCTTATCCCGCAGGCAAAGAAGGAACTCTCATCCATCAAACCGTGAAGCGTAAAGCGTTAAGCGTTAAGCGCAAACCAAAGCCGGAACTCTCATCGCCTGCTACGCATCACGCATCACGCATCACGCCTCTTTACTATCCAGTATTGCTGAATCTGAAAGGTAAAAAGTGCATAGTTGTCGGCGGGGGCAAGGTAGCGGAAAGGAAGGCGCTGCCGCTGCTCAAGTCTGGCGCAAAGATAACAGTAATAAGCTCTGAATGCACAGGGAGGCTTAAAAAGGAGCATCTGCGAGAACGCATAAAATATATCTCCCGCAGATATAAAAAGGGCGACCTTAAAAATGCATTCCTCGTCATAGCTGCTACAGACTCTAACGAAACAAACAGGAAAATCTCAGAGGATGCCACCTGTCTTGTAAATGTTGTTGACAAACCTTTGCTCTGCAATTTTATAGCGCCGGCTGTTGTAAGGCGAGGCCCATTAACTATTGCTGTCTCAACATCAGGCATAAGCCCTTCCCTTGCAAGAACTATCAGGAAAGAGCTTGGAGGACTCTACGGACGTGAATTCGTAAAGCATCTGAACTATATGAAAAAAATGCGCGCAAAGGCGCTTAGAGAGATTAAGGACAAAAAGAAGCGGAAAATATTCCTGAAAGACCTGGCAGCAGAAGCATGGGATAAGCTGCGTTCATCCGAAAAATGCATTAGCAAAGGCATGAATGCCTTTGCATGTAAAAAATCACGAACGGCTTATAAACTCCCTGAGCCATTTGTTTCTTGGTGAGTGCTTCAGTTTCCTGATTGCACCAACCTCTATCTGTCTTATCCTCTCCCGCGTAACTTCAAATTCTTTTCCTAGTTCTTCGAGCGTTTGAGGCGCTGTGTCGTCTCCTATGCCAAATCTTTTCCTTAAAATTTTCTGTTCTTTTTCATTGAGGGTGCAGAGAGTTTTGTCTATCTGAGCCTTCAGGTCATTTTGTATTGCCGCATCCAGGGGAGACAGCGCAGTTTTATCCTCAATAAAATCACTGAGATAGCTGTCTTCATCGTCTCCTATCGGGGTTTCAAGCGATACCGGTTCTCTTGCCACCTTTAGTATGCTCCTGATTTTTTCCGCCGGCAACTCCACCTTATAAGCAATCTCCTCTGCAACAGGTTCTCTTCCAAGTTCCTGCACCAGCTCTCTTGTTGTCCTTGTTATGCGGTTTATAGTCTCAACCATATGAACGGGGATCCTTAT
Source organism: Nitrospirae bacterium GWF2_44_13 (assembly GCA_001805105.1). Lineage (GTDB taxonomy): Bacteria > Nitrospirota > Thermodesulfovibrionia > Thermodesulfovibrionales > UBA1546 > UBA1546. The sequence continues at coordinate 61,659 of MHEE01000002.1, forward strand.
TGTACGCGACTGGTCTGCAATCGCCCTCGTAACCGCCTGCCTTATCCACCATGTTGCATAAGTGCTGAATTTATACCCTCTTTGGTATTCAAACTTATCACACGCCCTCATTAAGCCTATGTTGCCCTCCTGTATCAGGTCAGAAAAACTTAAACCTTTCCCCATGTATTTTTTTGCTATGCTGATAACAAGTCTCAGGTTCGCTTCTATAAGCGCTTTCTTCGCCTCAAGGATTTGCTGCTCACCTTCCAGTAGAAGCCTCAGCGTCTTTTTTGTTTCTTCCGCCTTAATGCCGAGCGCTTCTTCTTTTTTTGCCAGATATTCCCTGCATTCATTGTAAGCGTTAATCAGAGCGCATGCGCCGTCCTTTAGGTTTTTCTTCACCTTTATGTCTTTGCCTATATCAGCATGAATGCCGTTCTGTCTGAGTTTTTTTCTGATAACTGACAGCTTTTTGTCTGTTTCTTCAATGCCGGAAATTGCATTTTTTATTTCCTCGGAAAAAACAGCCACCGCATCTTCTTTTAACTTCAGCTTATCTATTTTATCCAGTATTTTAGCCGTATTATCCTCAAGCATACGAATTGTTTTTTCCTCTCTCTCTCCTCCTTCAGCTTCAAGCCTTTTTAGGCACGCCTCTCTCTTTTCATGCAGTTTCTTTATCTGAGCCGTTACATTAAAGAATATCTTTCTTTCAGCAGAAAGGTCTTCTTCAAATGCCTCCTCGCCATCCTGTATTATTTCTGCCAGCGGCGCATTTCTTTTTTCAATCAGCTCTCCCAATTCAATCAGTTTCCTGACTGTAAACGGCAGGACAAAAATAAGCTCCGCCACTTTCCTTTTGCCGCTTTCAATCCTTTTCGCTATCTCAACTTCCCCCGCTTTCGTGAGAAGGGAGACACTGCTCATCTCCTTCAAATATATCTTTACAGGATCATATTCCATATCCTGAAGGAGAGGCTTTTCTCTCGCCTCTTCTACTGCCTCGTCCTCCAGCGCATCCTCCAGTAAAGAAAGCCTTTCCCTGTCTTCGTCTCCTTCAAAGTACTCAGGCTGTTCTCTCATCTTTTCTCCTTGCTATTTTTTGTTTTTCCGCCAAGAGGCTGTTCAGAAGCCGTAAATCTCCGGCGGTTTTAGCGAGCCTTATCCTTTCTTCTATTTCGCAATACGCCATATCTCTAAGGCAATCCCTGACATTATTATCAACATGTTCAATATCAAATCCGGGATTAAGTGACAGCCTTGTGATAAGCGCCTTCCCTTCATCATTTAGAATACCGAGCATTGTATTCATATTCAACCTTTCGGCTGAAGGTTTAATTTCCTGAAAAATCTGTCTTACTACAGGATTGCACACTCTGTCAATGTTAAGCTTAGCAAAAATATACGGCGCCCTGTCAGGAAATGCCACTATGGCGCTAAGAAGCAAAACTTCCTCATCGTAGAAAAAACCGGCAGTTCTTGCGACACCGGCTGTTTTGGCTATGCCTGCTTTTTGCTCATACTTTTTAGTCTCCCCTCTGAGAACAGCTTCCCTTATCCCTGACTTTTCCGCTAATTCCTTGAACAACTCTTCTCTCAGTATCAAATCCTTTGCATTGTCTATTATCCCGATAGCTGTCCTGACATTGTCCGGCTTATCCCCCTTCAACCTAAGAATGAAGTCCACCATGGACTCTGACTTTGACAGTTTAATCTGAAATGCGCGGCTTCCGTTTTTCCTGAGAAAACTGTCGGGGTCGTCTCCCTCGGGAAGAAGCAATACCTTGCTCCTGAATCCATGCTCATAGAGAATTGACAGCGACCTCTTCGCGGCTGCAATGCCTGCCGAGTCACTGTCAAAGACCAGAAGAACTTTCTTTGTAAACCTCCCGATTTTCTGCAGATGTCCTGTTGTCAGCGCAGTGCCCAGAGGAGCAACCACATTCAGAAAGCCATGCATGTAGCACATGATTACATCAAGATACCCTTCAGTTATCATGACATAACCTTTTTTCCGTATCTCATCCTTTGCAACATTAAGCCCGTAAAGGGTTTCACTTTTTTTAAACAGTAAGGTCTCGGGAGAGTTGAGATATTTCGGCATTGAGTCGTCAATAACCCTTCCGCCAAAAGCAACAGCATCCCCCTGTATATTGAATATCGGAAACATAATCCTGTTTCTGAAAACATCGTGCAGCCCGCTTTCTCCTGTGAAGATAAGTCCTGACTGCGTAATGAGCAAATCATCAAACCCCTTTGTCCTCAAATGCTGATAAAGAACCTTTCTCCCCCTGTCCGCATACCCAAGAGAGAATGCCTCAACCATCTCATGGCTTACTCCCCTCTTGTTAAGATATGCGACAGCTGTTTTTGATTTTTTGAGATTCCCTGTAAATGCATTCAAGGCCTCTTTCTGAATAACATAAAGCCTTTCTTTTCTTTCAGTCAGGCCGTCCTCAAACCCGTAGCCCGAAAGTTGTACGCCCGCCTTTTTGGCAAGCATCTTGAGCGCCTCCTGAAAATTAAGGTTTTCATATTTCATTACGAAACCGAATATATCTCCTCCTGCTCCGCACCCGAAACAATGGAATATCTGCTTGCTCTGGCTTACCATGAATGACGGGGTTTTTTCTGCGTGGAAAGGGCAGTTCGCCCTATAGTTCTGTCCTGCCTTTTTGAGTTCTATATAATCCGAAACCAGTTCTACTATATCTATGCGCGACTTTATGTCATCAAGGATTCTGTCTGTTTTCATAAATTATATTCCACATACGACTAAGACAGGAGTGATATATTTTTTAAATAAATACATGATTATTTAGTTTCTGCTGACTCTCTTGAAACCTGAACACTCAAGAATCTCAAGCAATGAACTACGAGACAATTCATCCAGAAGCAAGTTAATGCCGACATTATCACTTGCAATATGCCCTGCAATAACAACATTGAGATGATTTTTCTCAGCTTCCTTACGGTGTTCTTCCCCAAGATGCATGGCAACGATTGTATTTACCCCGCCTGCTGTGAGGCTTTCAAATATCTCCTTTGAACCCTCTGTTCCGCCTGTCATGTCAACAAATATTTTGCCTGCCCTTCTGTTCTTAGAGCCTATTAGTATCTTCGGGCCTGCGCCGTTAAAACTTGCCGTCCTGTATTCAGGTATGCCTTTCAATGCCTCCATCACATCTGAAATCCTGTAAGGTTTCTTTTCGTCAAAAAGCCTCTGCAGATAAGTTGCGACCATATTATCAGCAGGGGTATGAAGACAGACGAACGGAATCCCCAACAGCTTTGCCGCATCAACCGCCCTTGTGTGATTAACAGGCATAAGTTTTCTCTCAACCTCTTTTATCCTGCCGTCCATAAGGTCTTCAGCCACATTAATGGGCACACCGAACCTGTGCAATATGTCTGACTGCATCTGCATAACAGAATAGAGGTTTGCATATGCCCCGCCCTCGGGATGATGAGAGATTAGCAGGTCTACGCTCTTCCCTTTTGCCTTCAGGTTTTCGGCAAGCAATAACTCTCCAACCTCTATGTCTATTCCGACAAGGGCTGATTTTATCTTTTCTTCGCCGGTGCCGTTTAATATCCTTGAATCAGAATACGGGTTTTCAAGCGTTTCACTGTCAAAAAATTCTTTTTCGTCTTCCTTGAGTTTCTCAAAATCTTTTTTCCTCGCATCAAGCTCTTTAAGGACAGCATCTTTTCCGCGGGGGTCATTTTCAACGCCTGTGGATACAGCCTTTTTATAGAGTTCTTTAAGTGTCATTTGGAATCCTTTTTATCGGAGATTTGATGGTTTATTCTATTTGTTGTCTTTTCTGTTTGTCAATCGCTTTTGCTATCATATAGATAAAAAACTTCAGAATTCATTTTATGCTACCACCGGCAGGGATAAGTATGTTATGTTATATTGTAATGCGTAAATACATATTTTTTATTTTTATATTCGTTGCTGCATCTATGCTGAGTGTGCCGCTGTCGTACGGCAGCAGCGATGCTGACCATGACTGCACAAAATGTCATAAGCTGACCTTAGACGAAGCACAAAATATAGTTCAGGGAGGCATACCTGCTTCCAAGGTTCTTGAGATAAACCCCGGCCCTGTCAAAGGCGTATGGGAGATAGTTTTTGAAGTAAGAGGGCAGAAGGGGATAGTCTATGTAGGCCTTTCAAAAGAACTTCTCATCTCAGGCGACATATTTGACCTCAAGGCAAAGAGAAACCTCACAGGCGAAAGACTTTCCAATCTCAATAGGATAGATATATCAAAGATACCTCTTGACAGCGCTTTGGTAATGGGCGACAAAAATGCGCCAAAGAAAGCCATTGTCTTTACAGACCCCGATTGACCATTCTGCGGAAAACTTCATCTGGAGATGAAGAAGGTTTTAGAGAAAAGAAAAGATATAGCCTTTTATCTGAAAATGTTTCCTCTGGTAAAGCTGCATCCGAAGGCCTACGAAAAATCAATGACAATAGTATGCAAAAAGTCATTAGAGCTTCTGGAAGACAACTTTGCCGGCAAAAAACTTCCTCCTCCTGAATGCAAAACCAAAGAGATAGACGAAAACCTAAAACTCGGAGAAAGACTCGGTATCACAGGCACTCCCGCAATTATATTCCCTGACGGAAGTATTGTCCCAGGAGCAATGGCTGCCGACGCCTTAATCTCGCGGATTGACAGAAAACCTTAAACAACAAAATATTTTCAAATAATTTTTTGTCCGACTCCTTTATTTACACTATGTAATTAAAAGGTCATGACCTTTAGTGTTCTATGTTTATTCGTGTTGACGCAATGTGAAGTTTATGATAACCTTTTACTAAATTATTCTGTGTCAGAGGAAAAGTGTTTAGCACTGATAGGGCAAGACACCTGCAAAACCTTTTTTTATCAGAGAGCTGGGAAGGCCGCTTCAAGGCCCTTTCTGATACTACAGGATTCAATCTAAGAATTTATTCGGAAGATGGGAACCAAATTTTTTCTACTGAGAGCTATTATCCAATGTGCAGGGGTTTGCTCTCTGCGCCTGATTTTAGGTCTAAATGCGATACCTACTGCCACAACACTATGATGGGAGCTTTTAGTAAGGGCCTCCCAATATTCTACAAGTGTTATGCAAAAATAATGAGCTTTGCCTTCCCGGTCGAATACATGGGTGAAAAGGTAGTAATTTTAGGACAGGGGTCATTTTCTACCTACGAAGATTTCCGCGAATTTATAAAACATTTAAGCTTTTCTAAGGTTAAAGATTTTGCTGTAACAGGCCCCCTTAAATTTACTACTGCTGAAGATGCAAGAAACGCATGCAGTCTTGTGGATAGTTCTATAACTCAGCTTTTAAAAAACACTCAGGAAACCATTACACTTAAGGAAAAGGTGGACAGCCTGAAAGAAGTCCTTGGCATGCGGGGGGTTGCTTCTAAGGAGCAACCGGAGACACTGCTGCAGACAATTCTTGATAAGTCTGCTGAGCTGCTCAAGGCAGAACAGGGGTCCCTGATGCTGCTTGACCATGAAACCGAGGAGCTGCTTCTTAAGGCAAAAAGAGGTATAAACAATAACCTAACAGAAAAACTCAGGATTCAAAAGGGTGTGGGAATAGCCGGGAAAGTAGCCGAACTAGGGGAACCATACCTTGTCGAGGATGTTGAAAACGATCCAAGGATTAAGCAGAAAAACAGACTGCGGTATAAGACAAGGTCCTTTGTCAGCGTGCCCATAACGATAGAAGGCCGCATCATTGGAGTGCTGAATCTGTCAGATAAGATAACAGGTGAGATCTTCAATAAAGAGGACTTGGAACTCATTCAATCCTTTGCAGCTCAGGCCGCTATTGTTATGGAGAGAAATGTGTTTTATACACAAACAGAAGAGCTGAGAAAATTAGCCATGACAGACTCCCTCACAGGTTTGCCAAACCGCAGATGCCTAATGGATAGACTAGAAGAAGAATTATTGCGTTCTGAGAGACATGGCCGGCTTTTAAGTCTTCTGATGGTGGATATAGATGGGTTTAAGGGTTATAACGACATATTGGGCCATCCTATTGGCGACAAGGCGCTTAAGGCTATAGCAGAGTCTATATTGAGATGTGTGAGGTCTGTAGATATAGCATCTCGTTACGGCGGAGACGAATTTGTAATAATACTGCCGGAAACAGGCAAGACATTAGCTGTTAGTATAGCAGAAAGATTAAGGAGTGATGTAGCAGAGCTCGAATCACTGCCGGAAAGCGTAACTCTTACAATCAGCATCGGCATCGCTTCTTATCCGGAAGATGGTAAGATAAGTGAGCTGCTTCTTGAAAATGTTGACAAGGCCCTCTATCTTGCTAAGAATAGAGGAGGAAACAGAATAGAGGTGTTTTCATAAGATGCCCTTAAGAATACTCCCTGAAAAAGATTTTTTTGACAGAAAAGAAGAACTGGCAGGCCTATACCGCAGATCCCTTGAAATAGAGAAGGGCATTACACAAAGCGCCTTTCTTTCAGGGAGTAGGGGCGTTGGCAAAACAGAGCTTCTCAAACAGTTGTTTAACCAGCTATTCTGGAAACAGGATAAGATAGCCCCCTTCTACTATTCTATAAACAGCGCAATACTGTCTGTGTCAGAGTTTTCAAGGGATTATCTAATGCGTTATATCTGCCAGAGACTTGCCTTTGAAAACAAGGAATCATCACTTATATACCTTGAGGGTTTATCAATAGATGGCTTAACCTCTATTTTAGAGGAGAGGAAAGCCTTTTGGGCGCTCGAGATCCTTGACGGATATATCCAGTGTCATGAACCTATAGATTCCCTTCGCATCGCATTAAATGCACCACATCAATCAACCCTTGCTACTGGGATATCTGTAGTGGTAATGATAGACGAGTTTCAGCGGCTGAATAATTTTCATATTAGCGGCAATGCTGCCCCGATGCTGTCCGCCCTCTTTGAAATGCCGCTGTCTTTTAGAAAGACGCCGCATTTGATTACCGGCAATCAGGCTGAGATTCAAGAAATGCCTGTCATAGGCGCTCTTACGAGGATAGGTGTGCAACCCCTCCAATTAGAAGATGCTGCTCTGATGTTTTCCTCCTTGCTTGATGGGCATGGCATTAAGATTAGTTTAGAGCCCCATACCCTCCTTAATCATCTTGGAGGCAACCCCTTTTACATTAAATGTGTCGCAAGGGCAGCGGGCCTGAGTAAAAAATCAGAGGAGAAGGATTGCTGGAGGACTTACATAGATGAGATTAGTGATGGGAATATATACTTTTACTGGTTATCAGTCCTAAAAAGTTTTTTCCCTGAGTTAGGTAAAAGGAGAAAGGTTCTTGAGATCACCAACAGGATTTATCATACAGGAGAATCTCTTACACAGCATAGGATTTCAAAGGCCTTTTCTTTAAGCGAGAGAGATACGGAAGTAATCACTACCGCCCTTTATCGCGCAGGTTTTGTTAGAGGAGAATTTGGCGTCTTCAGAGCGCCTGAAGATAGGGTTTTAATAGACTTTATAGACTGTCTCTACATGAAGGAGGTTCGCGGTAAATCCTATAGAGATATTGAAATAGGACTGCTTGAAAAGGCGGCAGATACTAAGTCTAAGGGCACATCTTTTGAAATGACAATACCAATGGTCAGAGAGGCTGAACTTGTTGCGGCCCAGTGCCTTGAACAGATAGGTAAAAATCTGCATTTAGATGAGGATGTCATCGGTCAGCTTCAGATGGCTGTCATCGAGGCATGCATAAATGCCATGGAGCATAGCAAGGGAGGAGATAAGAATATCTATTTGAGTTTTAATTTTACTGAAGACCTGGCAGAGATATCCATTGAAAGCTCTGGCAGAGGCTTTGTATCTCAAGAGACAGGGGAACCATTTATTGGAAGAGGGCTTAAGGAAGACGCCGGCAGGGGATGGGGGATAAAACTTATGAAAAACTTTGTTGATTCAGTGAGATTTGAAAAGACAGAACGAGGGACAAAGGTGGTTTTGGTTAAGAACCTTTTGAAAGAAGCCAGAATTAATAAGGAGGGCTCAGCAACCTGTGAATAATTTTTCGATATTATCAAAGACAATTAACGGCATAGTTATTTTTTTGCCTAAAGGTTATGTAAATGATCTCGGAGCCGAGAACCTCGAGCATGCCTGTGAGGAGTTTCTGAGTAAAGAGATGAAGAAGGTCGTAATAAATTTCTCAGAGATACAGTATATTAACAGCATCGGTGCGTCAATTTTTACCGGAATAGTTCAAAAGATTGCAGAGCATAACGGCATGCTCTGCTTTACTAATATGAAAAAGGTTCACAGCGATGTTTTTGAGATGCTCGGAATTACAAGGCATGTAAAGGTTTTCAAGGAAGAAAAAGACGCTGTTAATTTCTTGAAAGAGTCCAATTAAAATGGCGGAAAAAAGAAATATAACCCGGCTTATCTTCAGCATATCGTCTCTTGTTGATCTGGGGCAAGAGGTTACATCTGCAAAGAGCTTCAACGAGAGGATGAAGACCGCCCTTTATGTCGTCACAGGGATGTTTTCTGTCCCAAAGGCTGCTCTGCTTGTATACAATTCAAATCAGCAGAGGCTGAAACTGCTTACGCATAAAGGTCTCAAAGATACCACATGGGGAAATATACATGTAAAGGCAAAGCACATAAAGAGCTTTAGCAAGAATGAACCGTACAGTTTAAGTAAGATAAAAACGAATTTTCTTTATAATCCCAACACGGAGGCGTTAGAGAAATTTCATACAAAGACATTTATCCCTCTGTTTGCAAAGGATGAATTTGTAGGCGCTATATGTCTTGGGAAGAGGCTCTCACGACCTTCTTATCTTCGGAGTGAAAAAAATGTGCTTAAGGTAGTGGCCAATCAGATAGCAATAACACTGCATAATTCATCCCTCTTTAGGAGGCTGACAAACAAGGTGAATGAAAATAAAAAATTATATGAAAATATGAGGCATATATACAATGACACCATTAAAGCCTTTGCTGCTGCGATCGACGCAAAGGATGTATATACAAAGAATCATTCATTCAGGGTTGCAAAATATGCCGTTGCCATAGCAGGGGAGCTTGGCTGGAAGGAAAAGGACGTCGAGGCGATATATGTGGCAGGTCTTCTCCATGACATAGGAAAGATAACAATCGACAGGGGCGTGATAAATAAAGGGGAAGATCTATCAGTGTCCGAGCTGAGCGAAATAAAAAGGCATCCCCAGATTTCCTATGACATACTTTCAAAGATAAATTTTCCGTGGAAAGACCTCGTGCACTTTGTGAAACACCACCATGAAAGGATAGACGGCAGGGGGTATCCAGACTCTCTTCAGGGCGAAGAGTTAAGCGACGGCGTAAAGATACTTGCGATTGCAGATGCCTTTGATGCAATGACCACAGACCGGCCGTACAGGAAAAAACTGTCTTTGACCGAAGCGTTACATGAAGTAAAGAAGTGTCTGGGCACGCAGTTTGACAGAAGGATATCAAATGTCTTTTTCAGGGTTCTTCAGAAAGAGATCAAAGGAGAAACTAAAGAGGCGCAGATACTTCCTCATTTAGACAAAGGCTTCAACCCTACGGTTATAACCTCACTCCTTGAAACAATTACCGCTGAACTTTCAGCGTGAGTGATTCTCTGTGCAGAATCTGGTGCCGGTGGGGAGAATCGAACTCCCACTGGGTCGCCCCAACCGGATTTTGAGTCCGGCGCGTCTGCCAGTTCCACCACACCGGCTTAATTTTCTATAACATTGCAGTTAAGCCTCTGCAACGTCAAAACTTCCGATCCGCCTGAGTCTTTTATACCTTTCATCTATGAGCTTCCCACCGCTCTTGCTGCCAAGCTCTCCTATTGACTGCATTATTACCTCGGAAATATTTTTCGCAACTGCTTCCGGGTTTCTGTGGGCGCCGCCAAGCGGCTCTGGTATTATCCCGTCAATTATCTTAAACCCGAGAAGGTCCTGTGCGGTAAGCTTGAGCGCAGCCGCGGACTTTGAGAACTCCTCAGGAGTAAGCTCACCGTCTTTTTTCCATAATATCGCAGCGCAGCCTTCAGGCGATATAACGGAATAAACGGAGTGCTCAAGCATATAAATCCTGTCTGCAACTCCCAATGCAAGCGCCCCGCCGCTTCCGCCCTCGCCGATGACAACAGAGATTATAGGAGTCTTTATTTTTGACATCTCCATGAGATTTGTTGCTATTGCCTCTGATTGGCCTCTCTCTTCAGCGCCTATGCCGGGATAGGCTCCGGGGGTGTCGATAAGCGTGATTATAGGTTTCTTGAATCTCTCTGCAAGTTTCATGAGCCTCAGCGCCTTCCTATAGCCCTCCGGCTGCGGCTGCCCGAAGTTTCTATAGATCCTCTCCTTTGTCCCTCTTCCCTTCTGGTGGCCTATTATCATTACATGCACGCCGTTTATAGTTGCAAAACCTCCGGCTATTGCAGGGTCATCGGAGAACCTCCTGTCGCCGTGAAGCTCTATGAAATCTTCTGAAAGCATGTCTATGTAGTCAAGGGTATACGGCCTGTCAGGATGCCTTGCAAGAAGAGTTTTCTGCCATGGATTGAGATTGGAAAAGATTTCAGAGCAGAGTTCTTTTGCCTTTTTCTCAAGCTTTTTTACAGCCGAGGTTATATCCATGTCTTTCCTGTTAGAAAGACTTTTAAGCTCCTCTATTTTAAGCTCAAGCTCTTCTATGGGCTTTTCAAACTCAAGGTAATATCTCATAATAAGTTATAAGTTAAGAGTGAAGAGTTAAAAAACTTTCAACTTCTAACTTGTTATTCTCACTGCTCCTTTCCCGAGTATCCCTTCAAGCCTGCCTATCAGCATGCTGTTTGGATCTATCTGAAACCCTGTGGCAATAAACACCTCAGAGTCAGGCAAATCCATTTTTAAATATAAAGGGCATTCCCCTGAACTGCCTGACAGCGCTTCCCGAATATTTTCAAGAATTAAACCGTCAGCAATGGGGTATTTTATACTAATCTCGCATTTTAAGCCATTTTTTGAAGCCATGCTGTCGATCCCGGCTATCTCTCTTAATAGGAGCTTAATGCCCTTTTCTGTCCTGTCAATGGTTCCCTTCACTGTCACAAGAGTGTCTTTCTTAAGAAGCCCAAGACTGTTTCTATAGATATCCGTGAAGGCTATGGCTTCCACGCTGCCTTCCTCATCTTCTATTGTCAGATATGCCATTGTATCCGTTGTGCCCTTTTTTTGAAATTTCTTAATAGATGCGATTACGCCTGCGATCTGGACATCTTCCCTATCAGACATACTGCCTATCTCAGAGGTCTTTTTTATGTTCAGGGCAGAGAGCTTTCCCCTGTATTTCATAAGCGGATGGCCGGTTATGTAAAAACCAAGGGCATCCTTCTCATTTTTCAGCAGTTCTGCTTCATCCCATTCCTCAGATGAAATTTTCGGTTCAAATTTTTCATCGCCAAAAATGCTCTGCTGGCCGCTATGCCTTGAACCCTTGCCGTTGCTGCTCAGAATATCGTTGACAGCGCGCATCGCAGTCCCTCTTGAAACGCCTATAGAGTCAAATGCGCCTGCCTTCACAAGGCTTTCAAGGACTTTCTTATTAACCTTTCGCGAATCAACTCTTTGGATGAGGTCTGCAATTGATTTGAACGGCCCTCCGCTTTCCCTGACTTCAAGGACAGCCTCTATTGCCGCGCCGCCTACGCCCTTTACAGCCTCAAGGCCAAAACGTATTGAGTTGCCTATAACCTTGAACTCCCGTCCAGAAAGGTTTATGTCAGGCGGAAGCATCTCAATCTTCATGTTCCTGCATTCGTTGATTGACTTTACTATCTTGTCAGTATCGTTCACGTCAAGACTGAGGGTGGCTGCCATGAATTCAACAGAATAATGCGCCTTAAGATATGCCGTCTGGTACGCGATGAATGCATAGGCAGCTGAGTGGGACTTGTTGAATCCGTACTGGGCAAAGGGTTCCATTTTTTCAAAAAGCTTTGCTGCCTTTTTTTCGGCAATGCCGTTTTTGACTGCGCCGCTGACGAAACTCTCTTTCTGTTCCATCATCTCTTCAATCTTCTTTTTCCCCATTGCCCGCCTGAGGATGTCTGCCTGTCCCATGGTGAAATTAGCAATCTTATTTGCTATCATCATTACCTGTTCCTGATACAGGATAATCCCATAGGTCTCATCAAGTATCTCCTTGAGCTGCGGCAGGACATAGCTAATCTTTTTCTCTCCCTTCTTGCATTTGATAAAGTCATCTATCCATGCCATCGGCCCGGGACGGTAAAGCGCAACAAGAGCGATAAGGTCTTCAAACCTGTTAGGCTGCATCCTTATGAGAATGTCCCTCATCCCCTCGCTTTCAAGCTGGAATACGCCTGTTGTATGGCTTGAGCTGAGCAGTTCATATGTCTTTTTGTCATTGAACGGTATGTCATTAAGATTAAGGTCCCTGCCTGTCTGCTTGATATACCCCAATGTTTTCTCAATGACCGTAAGCGTTTTCAGCCCAAGAAAATCAAATTTAAGGAGCCCGATTTTTTCCAGAGACCCCATATCAAATTGGGTCACGATGCTTTCGTCAGCCGGGTTTCTGTAAAGAGGCGTATAATCAGTCAGAGGGGTCGGCGAAATTACCACGCCTGCGGCATGTGTAGATGCATGTCTGTTAAGTCCCTCAAGTCTTACTGCTATGTTGAGAAGTCCTTTCACGCTTTCATCGGAGTCATATGCCTGCTTAAGCTGCGGCTCAAGCCTTAATGCCTCTTCGATGGTTATCTTTAACTGGTTCGGAACAAGTTTTGCGATTTTATCAACTTCAGCATAGGGTATATCCATCGCACGGCCCACATCCCTTATAGCCGCTTTTGCAGCCATGGTGCCGAATGTTATTATCTGGGCAACATGCTCCTTTCCGTATTTGCCTGATACATAAGATATTACGTCTCCCCTCCTGTCCTGACAGAAATCAACATCAATATCAGGCATGCTTATTCTTTCAGGATTCAGAAACCTCTCAAAAAGCAGGCCGTATTTAAGAGGGTCTAGCTCTGTTACATCAAGACAGTAAGAGACAAGGCTTCCGGCAGCTGACCCCCTTCCGGGCCCTACGGGTATGTTATTGCTTCTTGCGTAACGTATGAAATCCCAAACTATCAGGAAGTAAGAGGCATAGCCCATTTTTCTTATAACATTCAATTCCGTCTGCAGCCTTTCCTTGTACAACTGGGGAGCGTCTCTGCCGATTTTTCTTTCAAGGCCGGCGGCGGCAAGCTTTGCAAGCAAAAGATAGGGGTCTTCGCCGCCTTCGACCTTGTATTGCGGAAGAAGGATTTCTCCGAGTTTGAATTCAACATTGCACCTTTCAGCAATGGTTATTGTATTTTTAACAGCTTCCGGAATATTCTTAAAGATCTCTTTCATCTCTGAAGGTGACTTAAGGTAAAATTCATCGGAACTGAATTTCATGCGGTTCAGGTCTTTAAGTGTTTTACCCGTCTGGATGCAGAGGAGAACTTCGTGAGCCTTTGCATCGCTTTTTTTGAGATAATGGGAATCATTTGTTGCAACAAGGCCGATATGGAGTTCCTGCGAAAGCTCTATAAGCTGTTTGTTTACCTCTATTTGTTCAGGCAAACCGTTTGCCTGTATCTCCAGATAAAAATTATCCGGGCCGAGTACGTGTTTATAAGCAAGCGCCTTTTCCCTTGCCCTGTCAAACATGCCTTTCTGCAGATAATAGGGTATTTCGCCCTTGAGGCAGGCTGAAAGGCCTATAAGCCCTCCGCTGTACTGCTCAAGGATAGCCATGTCTATCCGTGGCTTGTAATAGAAGCCTTCTGTATATGCCCTTGTAACCAACGTGACAAGGTTTTTGTAGCCTGCGTTATCTTTCGCAAGCAGTATGAGATGAAAGGACTTCTCATCGTTTTCTGCGCTGTTTTTGTCAAAGCGGCTTCCCGGAGAGACATAAAGTTCGCATCCGATTATGGGTTTAATGCCTGCCTTTGAAACCTGCTTATAAAAATCTACTGCTGCAAAAAGATTGCCGTGATCTGTTATGGCAAGAGCAGGCAGCCTGAACTGTTTTGCCTGTTCAACAAGCTCTTTTATCCTTATTGCGCCGTCTAAGAGGCTGTATTCAGTGTGGAGGTGCAAGGGGACATAGTCCGAATGTGAATGCATAGAAAATATTAACTATATGAAAGCTGCCAAGTCAACCTTATCTGTGACGATTATAACCCATTATCTTTACAATGACTCGTTATTGCGATTATAATTAAAAATATGCGGAAAAAAATACTAATCGGCATAATCGTACTGCTGTCAGGATTCCTCCTTGCGGGGATTTCATTTTATATCTTTGGCAGGATTGCCCCGAGCCGCTCGGGGCTGACTGTAACAGCGCCCCCGAGAGTGCCGAGCCAGATACTAGAGACATCTAAGGCATTCTCCGAGATAGCAAATAGCGTCTCTCCTGTTGTTGTGAATATCTCAACAACAAAGATTGTCAAAAGAGAGGCGCCATCTTTTTTTGACGACCCGTTTTTTAATTTCTTCGGCTCGTCTCATGATTTTGGCTCACCTAAAAAATGGAAAGAGCAGAGCTTGGGCTCAGGCGTTATTGTCTCCGGCGACGGCTATATAATCACAAACAACCATGTTATTGAGCAGGCTGAAGAGATAAAAGTAACACTTTATGACAAAAAAAGCTTTAAGGGAAAAATTGTCGGCGCTGACCCGAAAACAGACATAGCAGTAATAAAGATTAATGCAGGCAACCTGCCGGCAGCCGCATGGGCAGACTCTGATAAACTGCAGGTCGGAGAATTCGTCCTTGCTATCGGCAATCCATTCGGCCTGAGCCACACAGTAACAATGGGCATAATAAGCGCAGTGGGAAGAGCAAGCGTGGGGATCACAGACTACGAAGACTTCATACAGACAGACGCTGCTATTAATCCGGGCAATTCCGGCGGCCCCCTTGTAAATATCAAAGGCGAAGTTATCGGCATAAATACGGCAATATTTTCAAAGACAGGAGGGTATCAGGGCATAGGGTTTTCGGTGCCGAGCAATCTCGTGCGCTCTGTAATGGAAGACCTTATAAAATACGGCAAGAAAACAAGAGGCTGGCTCGGAGTCTCGATACAAAAACTGACGCCTGAACTTGCCGAGAAATTCGGGATCAAGGATTCGGATGGGGCGCTTGTAGGCGATGTTGTAAAAGGCAGCCCCGCTGAAAAGGCAGGCATAATGCGCGGCGACATATTCCTTGAATATAGCGGTAAAAAAGTAAAAGATGCCGATGGCCTGAGAAATACAGTTGCCCAAACCAAAGCAGGCTCTCAGGTAAATATCAAAATACTCAGAAAAGGGAAAGAATATAATTTTACCGTAACAATAACAGAATCTCCGAAAGAACCCGGAGAGGCAAAGATTGAGTCGGTTCCAGCGGATGCCGCACGGGGGGACGCGCTGGCAGGGCTTGAAGTAATAGAGCTGACAAAAGAGATCGCCCAGCAGTTAGGACTGAACAGAGACGAGAAGGGCGTGGTGCTTTTAAAGGTAGAGACTGGAAGCGCGGCAGATGAGGCTAAACTCAGAAAAGGAGATGTCATCCAGGAAATAGACACCAAAAAGGTGGCCAATATCAATGATTTTAATAAAATTGCCCCTACTATAAAGCCGGGCGCAACAGTGTTGCTTTTCATTAACAGAGGCGGGCAAAAATTTTACACGGCAATAAAGGCATCATAGAGGAAATTTAAAATTAAAAATTTAAAGTGTAAAATTTAGCAATAATAATTTTTCTTTTTGAATTTTGAATTTACGTAGAGGTAAAAAAGGAGGTGAAGAATTTGATTTTTATCGTTTTAAGAATAGCTGTATTTGCAGTCTTTTTAATGGCAGGTTATCTGCTTGGCGGTAAATATGATTCTCCTGTTATCGGCGCTGTATGGGGTGCGGCAGCCGGAGCGCTTACCCTTTTTACGGAAACCGCTCTTAAAAAAATTTCAATCGGTGTGGTGATTGGCGGAATATTTGGCGTGTCAGCAGGCCTTTTATTTGCAAATCTGGCGCTTTTCCCCCTGAAAATAATTGTTCCGGATTATGGGACAACCGCATTTCTTTTGAATGCATTATTCGGGTATACGGGATTGCTAATAGGGCTCCGGCGTGGTAAGGAACTTACCGTATCAGGCATACTCAGGATTTTCAGGGGACAGGGGATTGAGGAGGACCTCAAACTGCTGGATACAAGTGTAATAATAGACGGCCGTATTGCAGACGTATGTGAAGCAGGGTTTATAGAAGGGACCTTTATAACGCCGCAGTTTATTCTACAGGAGCTGCAGTACATTGCGGATTCTCCTGACCCTCTTAAAAGGGGGCGCGGAAGACGTGGGCTTGATGTTCTCCACAAGCTCCAGAAGATGTCCAATGTGACTGTAAAAATAGTTGATGAGGATTTTCCGAAAATAAAAGAAGTTGATTCAAAACTCGTAGCGCTTGCGCGGATGCTTGACGCAAAAGTAATAACCAATGACTTTAATCTCAACAAGATTGCCGAACTTCAGGGAGTATCTGTCCTGAACATACATGAACTGGCAAATGCCCTAAAGCCTGTTGTCCTTCCCGGCGAAACCATAAAACTCTTTGTCATCAAAGAAGGGAAGGAGCATAATCAGGGTGTAGCGTATCTTGACGACGGCACGATGGTTGTTATAGAAAACGGCAAGAGGCTTATCGGTAAAAACGTTGATGTTACTGTGACAAGCGTCCTCCAGACAACAGCGGGCAGGATGATATTCTCCAAGACAAAAGAGGATTACGAGAGAGAGAATTGAGGGCGGTAAAATAGTTTATGCGTTTATTTAACAGCAAGGGTATAACATGTTGGCCAACATGTTATACCCTTGTTTAGCCTGATGAATATGCAAATTGACAAATGAAACAAATTACAGCCATTGTTCCGGCAGCCGGGCTCGGAAAAAGATTCGGACAGGGAGGCAACAAGCCGTTCCGGATGCTTGGTAATAAACCGCTGGTTACATGGGTTTTTGAGGTATTAGAATCCGTTAACGAGATCGCAGAGATACTGCCTGTTTTTAAAAAAGATGATATGGCGCTTGGATGTGATTTGTTAGAGAAATTTAAATTCTCAAAGATTAAAAGGATTGCGCCCGGAGGAAAGGAGAGGCAGGACTCTGTTTACGGCGCACTTGTTTTGATAGACAAAGAAACCGATGCCGTGCTGATACATGACGGCGTGCGGCCGCTCATCGAAAAATCTATCATTGAAGAATCCATAAGACAACTCAGGAGAGTTGACGGTGTTGTTGTCGGAGTACCACTTAAAGACACGATTAAAAAAATCTTAAGTTTCGGGTCTCAGGGGTTAACTGAAGTTCTTGTCCAAAAAACTTTAGACAGGAAATCTCTCTGGGCGATACAGACGCCTCAGGTCTTTAAATATTCTGTGCTGATGAAGGCATACAGAAAAGCAATGGACGAGAGGTTCTACTCAACAGACGATTCCGCAATAGTAGAGAAATACGGAGGCAAAGTAAAAGCAATAATGGGCTCTTACAGCAACATAAAAATAACAACTCCCGAAGATATGGATATAGCGGAGCTTCTTTTAAAAAAGAGGGCTGAAAGCGCATCATGAGAACAGGTTTTGGATATGATTCACACAGGCTTATTAAGAGGCGCAAGCTCATTATCGGAGGGGCAGAGATACCTTTTGAAAAGGGGCTGGCAGGGCATTCGGATGCGGATGTCCTATGCCATGCAATAATAGATTCTCTAATCGGCGCCCTTGGCCTCGGAGACATAGGAAAACACTTTTCTGACACAGAACCGGCATGGAAAGACGCATCAAGCATTGCCTTGCTTAAGAATATAATTGAAATGGTAAATCGTGATGGTTTTAAAGTCCTGTGGATAGACTCAACAATAATTGCGGAAAGACCAAGGCTTTCGCCATACATTGATTCCATGAAAAAGGCTCTTAGCGGTGCAGGGATTCCTCCGGAACTTATCAATATAAAGGCAAAGACAAACGAAGGAATGGGTTTTACAGGCAGGGGCGAAGGCATCGCGGCATACGCTGTATGCCTGCTCAGGAAAATCTGATTTGAATCTGACTTATCAGCAATAACTCCGGATAAATGTATCCCTGAGTCATTTAATCCCTTAAGAATTGACCAATGGACAACAAAAATTTAGTTATAAACCTCAATAAGCCAAAAGGACTGACCTCTCAGCAGGCAGTCACAAAGGTTAAAAAGCTCTTCGCAGCCAGAAAAGCCGGACACGCCGGAACGCTGGACCCGCTTGCTACAGGCATCTTGCTTGTATGCCTGAACGAGGCGACAAAAATAACAAGATTTCTCGCAGAGGCCGACAAAGAATACCTTGCCATGATGAAACTCGGCGAACGGACAGACACGTTAGATTCCGAAGGAAAAATAATTTATAAAGCTCCGCATTTCTCGGTGGATAAGAATCTGATAGAAACTATCCTTGAGCGCTTCAGAGGCAATATTGAACAAATCCCTCCCATGTATTCTGCAATAAAGGTCGCCGGCAAGCCCCTTTACAGACTTGCGCGCAAAGGCATAGAAATAGAAAGGCAGCACAGGAGCGTAAATATATATGCGCTTGATATAGCTGGCTTTGCCCCTCCTTTTCTGGAGATACGAGTGCTATGCTCCAAGGGAACATATATCCGCACTCTGTGTGATGACATAGGAACAGCGCTTGGAATAGGAGCGCATGTCGTTGAACTTAAGAGGACAAAAATAGGAGATTTTATTTTTAAGGACTCCGCTGATTTTGACAAATTGCCTAATAAAGAAAAAGCTGTTTGTTCCATTGACGCTTCACTCAGCCATCTTAAGGATGTCATCCTCACCAGCCGTGACTTTATCAAGATGGCAAACGGGGCCATGATAACATCAGAGAATTTGCCTGAATTACCGGCAGATTCGTATCTGAGGCTTAAAAATCCTGACGGTAAATTGTTTGCAATAGGCAAGTCAACAGGCTCAGGGATAAAAATAGAGCGGCTGCTGCATATCCTTTAGCATTACGATGGAATCGCCAATTCTTAAACCAATATATTATAAATTCTGCGAAAGCTTTTGATATATCTGGAAAATTCACATAAAAATAACTTGACAAGTTGCGTATTTTCTGGTATTTATTAAGTTATGCTTTTTGGCAGTAAAGGCTCTATAGGTTTAGACATAGGCTCAAGCTATTTCAAGGTAGTGCAGGTCAAAGACACCAAGAGGGGCTACGAGCTTGAACTTTTTGATACGCTTCCGATTGCGCCTGAGATTATAGTTGATGGCGCCATAATAGACTCGCTCAGGCTGGTAGAAGCCCTCAAGGAACTTACAAGAAAAGCCCGCGTAAGAACAAAAGATGCAGTAATAGGGATCTCAGGGCATGCTTCAGTGATTATAAAGCGGATATCGCTTCATGAGATGTCAGAGGATGAGCTTGCCGAATCAATAAAATTTGAGGCGGAACAGTATGTCCCGTTTGACATTGAGGATGTGAACCTTGATTTTCAGATACTCGGCCCCAGAGAAGAGCCCGGGCAGATGGACGTTATACTCGTTGCGGTTAAAAAAGACATAATCAATGAATATGTTGCAGTTGTAAAAGAGGCAGGCCTGAATCCGATAATAGTGGACGTAGCTGCCTTTGCTCTTGAAAACATGTATGAAATCAATTACGAGATTGAACCGAACAGGAATGTGGCGCTGGTCAATATCGGGGCGAGCACAATAAATATAACCATCCTTAAGGGCGGGGTTTCCGTGTTCACAAGAGACAGCTCCCTTGGAAGCAATCTGTACACAGAAGCCATTCAAAAGGAATTCAGCATTACTTATGAAAACGCTGAAAGACTTAAAAGGGGAGAGGCCATAGAGGGCGTGTCTCCCGGAGACGCATATTCCGTGGTTATGAATACCTCTGAGGATTTAATCAATGAAATAGGACGCTCGTTAGATTATTACAAAAGCACCACACTGCATGAAGACATACATGAGGTAATACTGAGCGGAGGAGGAGCGCTTATAAAAGATTTTCCGAGGGTCCTCTCGGAAAAAATCGGGGTTGAATCAAAAGTGGCAGAGCCGTTTAAAAACATCGCAATACCTAAAAAATTTGATTTTTCATATATACAGGAAATGGCGCCTATTGCAGCTATTGCCGTAGGGCTTGCGCTAAGGAGGCTTGGGGACAGATGATAAGAGTAAACCTCCTGCAAGTAAAGCGCAAGAAAAAACCCAAGGCGGTTCCGGTATTTATTATCAATAGCGTCCTGTTCACCTTGGCAGCAATCATTGCCTCAGGGTATCTTTTTTACTATTTCAGTTCCCAAATAGCCTCACTACAACAGCAAAAAAAGGCTAACGAAGCAACAATAGCGGACCTGAAAAACAAGATAAAGGAAGTGGAAAACTATGAATCACAGAAACAAACGCTTGAAAAGAGAACAGGCATAATAGAACAGCTTAAAAAGAATCAAAGCCTCCCCGTAAAAATACTTTCGGAGATGGGCAATGTGCTGCCAAACGGCGTCTGGCTTCAGTCCATGTCTATAACAGGCAATGAAATAAAGATAAGCGGAACAGGTTTTACAAATGAGGACGTGGTTAACTATGAAAAGAATCTTAGAAAGTCTCCTCTTTTTACCGACGTAACCCTTCATGGCACACAAAAGTCAGCCGCAGGCAAGGTAGTAACTTATCAATTTAATATAACGTGCAAGGTGAAGGCAGGATAACGTGGATCTCAAGTTTAATATAAAATTTGATATAAAAAAGGTGCCCAAAGGCGCAAGAATAGCCATTGCTGTTGCGCCGGCAGTAATTATCGCAATACTGTTTGTCGTGCTTGTGTATATGCCTAAGACAAAGGAAATCAAAAAACTGAATGCTGATATATCCAAGCAGGAAAACGAGATAGCCACAAATAAAACAAAAGCGGCAAAACTGGATATTCTTAAGGTAGAAAATGACAAGCTCACTAAAAAACTCAAGGAGCTACAGGAAAAACTTCCTGAAGAAGAAGGCATTTCTACGCTTATTCAGCAACTGTCCGAGAAAGCTTTAAGGGCGGATATAGATATATTGACATGGAAACCTGAGGCAAAAAAAGCACATCCAAGCGGCATTGTTGAGGAAATCCCATTTTCCTTAACCCTTGCCGGAACTTATCACAACCTTGGCTCCTTCTTCAGCAGCCTGACAACATTAAACAGAATTGTCAATCTGTCTGACATACAGCTAAGGGATCCTAAGGCGAAAAAAGAAGAAGCGTCATTAAACATCTCGCTAAAGGCGTCAACTTTTTCGGCAGTGAAAGAGAAGGGCAAATGATACTGAAGCAAAAAAACAGTCTCTTTATTTTTATCCTCATCCTCACATCACTTTTCTTTCTGGGGGCGTGTGATAAAAAAGCTGCCACTTCCAAGGCAGCGCCTGCAAAAACCACACAGGAGACTGCTCTCCAGAGCGCTGACGCAAAAGGGACTAAAGCAACGGAAGAAGTAACCACTTACGATAAAAGGGGGAAAAGAGACCCGTTTGTTTCTCTCGTTGTAACTGCGGTAGAAAAACCCAAGAAGGGGCAGACCCCTCTTGAAAATTATGACGTCAGCGCAATCAAAATTTTGGGCATTGTATGGACTGAGAAGGGTAATTTTGCAGAGATAGTCTTGCCTGATGGAAAGGCGTATACTTTAAGAGAAGGCATGACTATCGGGATACACGAAGGGAAAATCCAAAAGATAAACAAGAATCATATCGTTATCATAGAAAGAATAAAAGATTACAGGGGACAACTTAAATCAAAAGAAACAATTTTGAAACTCCGCGAAGGGGAGGAAGAATGAGACAAAAATTAAAAACCGGAAATCAGAAAACAGAAAACAGAAAAAAATGCGCAGCGGCATCTTCTCTGCCGACCGTCATATGTACCTTCTTGTTGGCAGCTCTAATGCTCGCCTCAGGATGCGCAACTACAACCGGCATACAGGAAGAAAGGCAAATCGCCACGCTGACTGCGATAGACATCACCGACAATACGCTTAATATCAATGCGGACAAGCCATTCAAATATACAATATACAAGCCTTCCGACCCGTATAAAGCAATTGTGGAGCTTCCGGATGTGAAGCTTGGCATTGCTGCAGGCAAAATCAAATCAGAGAAAGCCGGGATAACAGAGATTGTGCCGTCTCAAACAGATGAGCCGCCTTTAACCAAGCTTGAGATACTCCTTTCTTCTCCTGCCGGTATCGTGCCTGCCTACAAGGGAACCCTGTTGACACTCAACATTATTAATCTGGAAGAAGAACTTAAAGCAAAAACAACTGAAAAAGCGGCTGAAACGCCAAAGGCAGAGGAAACCAATATCGCAGCAGAGAAAATAGAGGATGCCTTTAAAGAAACTAAACTCGTAGAAATTGCAAAACCGGAAGAAAAACCAAAGACAGCAGAAAAAGAAGAACCGGCATTGCCAAAAGCAGCTGCGCCAAAAGAACTTCCGCCTGCAACATCAATTGTAAAAGTAACTATTGAAAAGGAACAGGATGTCCTGAAGCTGACAATAAAAGGCAACGGCTCTCTGAACCCTAATGTTTTTGAACTTGACAACCGTACAGTTTTAGACATGCCTAATGTCACACTTGAAGCTCCATTGCCCAAAGCGCAGTCGCCGCTTAAAGGCATCAGAGCAGGAAAATATAAAGACAAAACAAGAATTGTGCTTGATATGAAAGAAAAAACAAGCTTTGCTGTCACCTCAATAGAGGATTCTGTGATAGTCTCATTCCAGCTCCCTGAAAAGGAAAAATACACTGCAAAAGCGGAAAAGAAGGCTGAGACAGTCCCGAGCATCTCGGGAGAGCCTGAAAAACCTGTTGAAGGCAAATATAAAGGCCAAAAAATCTCTCTTGATTTTCAGGATGCAGACATTGGGCCGATATTCAGGCTATTGGCCGACATAAGCGGATACAACTTTGTAATTGACCCTTCTGTAAAGGGTAAAATTACGCTGAAACTTATGAATGTACCGTGGGATCAGGCGCTTGACATAATACTGCAGACCTTCGGACTTGGGAAATCCGTGGAAGGCAACATAGTATGGATTGCTCCTGTCAGCATGTTCGCCAAGATGTCAGACGAAAAAACAAAGGCAAAAGATGTAGAAGAAAAAGCAGAAGAACTTATGCAGGAAATAATACGTATAAATTATGCCACTTCCAGTGAGATTAGCGGCGCTATTGATAAAGGCAAACTGCTCAGCTCACGGGGCGCTGTGACAATAGACAACAGGATGAACACTCTTATCATAAAGGATACGCAGAAGAGCATTAACAAAATAAAAGAGCTTGTAAAGATAATGGATGTTGCAAAATCGCAAGTTATGATAGAGGCAAAGATAGTAGAGGTAGGCAGCAATTACAGTGAATCAATGGGGATAAGATGGGGAGGAAATCTTGGAAGCGCGAGTCCTCGTGTCGGCTTCGGCAATATTGACATTAATAGCGGGACCTTTTCTGTGAATACTCCTATAGTGACTGCCGGATCCGCTACCACAAATGCTGGCGGCGTCTTAGGATTAAGCTTAGGAAGCGCAAGCACTGTGCAGGTGAACCTGTCACTCTCTGCCCTGGAATCAGTCGGTAAATCAAGGAGGCTGTCTAACCCCAAAATAATGACAATGGACAATGAAGCCGCCACTATTCAGCAGGGCGTAAGCATCCCTGTTCAGACTGTCAGCGCTGAAGGGACCAAGACAGAATATGTAAACGCAACCTTAAGCCTTGGAGTCACACCAAGGATTACGCCTGACGGCTATGTCCAGTTAAAGATAAATGCAACAAACAATGCTCTTGGTATTCTCACACCGCAGGGTTATGCGATTGAGACAAAGAGCGTAAACACTCAAGCTCTCGTAAAGAACGGCGACACTTTAGTCATCGGCGGAATTTATACAACAAACACATCAGAGGGTGAAGAGGGGATACCGCTTCTGAGGAGTATACCTCTTCTGGGTTGGCTGTTTAAGACAAAGACACAGACAGGGCCTAATGTTACAGAACTGCTTATATTCATAACTCCAACAATTGTAACTAAGCCGTAAGGATTTATTCTGCAATGGCTATCAGATACCTTACGTCAGGAGAATCGCACGGCAAAGCCCTTATAGGAATTCTTGAGGGCATTCCCTCAGGGCTTCCTGTTTCTTCCGGCGACATTGACAGAGACCTCAGAAGAAGACAGGGAGGCCACGGCCGCGGCGGAAGAATGAAGATAGAGGCTGACCGCGCACAAATACTGTCAGGCATCCGCTTTGGCAAAACAATCGGCTCTCCGATAGCCCTCCTCATAGAAAATAACGATTGGCAGAACTGGCAGGACATAATGAGTGCAGAGCTGAAACTGAAGGGTTCAGATTCAAAAACCGTTGCCAGTCCGCGCCCTGGGCATGCCGACCTTGCCGGCGCAGTTAAATATGACACGCACGATATGAGGAATATCCTTGAGCGCTCAAGCGCAAGAGAAACGGCAATGAGGGTCGCTCTTGGAGCAATAGCAAAGAGATTTCTATCCGAATTCGGCATCAGGATAGGCAGTTATGTTGTCGGGATTGGCAGAGTTCAAAGTTCATCCCCAATAGGTCGGGACAAAGTTAAAAGTTCAGAAAACGAACTTTTAGAATTGTTTAAAATCGCTGAAATATCTCCTGTGAGATGTCCCGATAAAATCTCATCGAAAAAAATGGTTCAACTAATAGACAAGGCTTTAAAAGAAGGGAATTCTCTTGGCGGAATCTTCGAGGTCTTTGCAGCAGGCGTTCCTGTCGGCCTCGGCAGCCATATACAGTGGGACAGACGGCTTGATGGAAAACTTGCTCAAGCATTGATGTCTATTCAGGCTATTAAGGGGGTTGAAATCGGCATGGGCTTTGAAATGAGCAGAAAATCAGGCTCAGAAGTAATGGATGAGATATTTTACAGAAATTCAAAATTCAAAATTCAAAATTCAAAATTTTATCACAAGACAAATAATGCCGGCGGTATTGAGGGCGGAATGACAAACGGGATGCCGATAATAATAAGGGCGGCAATGAAACCAATACCTACTTTAAGAAAACCGCTTCACTCGGTTGACATTAATACAAAGAAGCCTGTCAAAGCTGCTTACGAACGTTCTGATATATGTGCTGTGCCTGCTGCAGGCGTTGTAGGCGAGGCGATGACAGCTCTTGTTATAGCAGGCGCATTCCTTGAAAAATTCGGCGGCGACAGCATGGTCGAAGTAAAAAGGAATTACAACTCCTATCTAAACTATCTTTCCAAATTCTGAACCTATCATAAGCTTTATGTCTGCTTGTTGTTTGTTGCTATTCAATTGACATAATCTCAAATATAATGAAAAATATCGGCATGAAAAATATTGTGCTGACCGGCTTTATGGGAACCGGAAAATCCGAAGTGAGCAAAGAGCTTTCAAAAGTTCTCGGCTGGAAGGTCATAGATGTTGACACAGAGATAGAAAAATCTCAGAGGATAAAAATAACCGGGATATTTAAGCAGTTCGGAGAGCAGGGGTTCAGGGACCTTGAAACGGAGATGATAAAAAAACTTTCTAAAAACAAAAATGTTATTATCTCAACAGGAGGAGGCGCTGTCTTAAGGCATGAGAATATGGATGCCTTGAGAGAAAATGGAGTAATAATCTGCCTTACAGCCGCACCTGAGACCATACTGAAACGGACAAGCAACAATAACGACAGGCCATTGCTTCAGGTGGAAGAGCCTTTAAAGAAAATTAGGGAGCTTCTTGAATTCAGAATGCCTTATTATGAAAAAGCGGATATAATGATAGATACAGAGAACAAGACACCTCTTGAGATTGCAGAGGAAATAATAAAATTAGTTAAGAATGTTGGATAATGCATCTGAGGATGTTAAAGTGAAAAAGATAAGAGTTAACCTTGGAGAAAGAAGCTACGGCATCTGCATAGGAAGCAAGATTCTCGAAAAAATTGGGTCTAAGATGAAATCTTTAAGCTCAAGCCCAAAAATCGCAATCATAAGCAATCCGGCCGTATATAAGCTTTACGGCAAAAAAGTTCTGAATTCCATGAGGTCGTCAGGATTTGACGCCATCCCTGTGATAATTCCTGACGGTGAAAAATACAAGGACATAAGCATAGTTCAGAAGATTTACGGCGAACTTCTCAAACACAGGCTTGACAGAAAGTCCGCTCTCATAGCTCTTGGCGGAGGAGTCATCGGAGACATAACAGGCTTTGTGGCTTCAACATACATGAGGGGAATTGATTATATACAGATTCCGACAACACTGCTTGCTCAGGTTGACAGTTCAGTGGGAGGGAAGACAGGCGTCAATCACAAGCTCGGCAAAAACATGATAGGCACATTCTACCAGCCTAAACTAGTGTGGATAGATATTGATACATTGAAAACCCTTCCTCAGAAAGAATTGCTTGCGGGGCTTGCCGAAGTAATCAAATACGGCGTGATATGGGACGCAAAGCTGTTTGAGTTTTTAGAGAATAACAGAGACAAAATTCTGAGGCTTGACAAAAAGTCATTAACTCACATTATCAAACGCTCCTGCGAAATTAAGGCAGAGGTCGTTTCAAAAGATGAAAGAGAAGCGGGCCTCCGCGCAATCCTCAATTACGGGCATACGATAGGCCATGCAATAGAAACCGCCACAGGATATAAAAAATATCTTCACGGTGAGGCCCTCGCCATCGGAATGCACATTGAGGCAAGACTGGCAGAAAGGCTTGGCATCGTCAGTGAAAAATCAGTCCGGAAGATAAAATCCCTTACAGATTCTTACTGCCTGCCTTCAGAGATGCCATCAAAAATTGATGTGAATTCTCTTCTTGCCTCTATGCAGCTTGATAAAAAAGCAGTTGCAGGAGAGTTGAAGTTTATACTGCCCGAGCGAATTGGAAAGGTGAGAATCCAGAAGGGGATTAAGGAAAGCCTAATAAGAGAGGCCTTAAAGACAAACTGAGGACTTTTCATTTACCCTGTTAGAAAGTCAAAGATTTTCTAACAGGGTTTACTTTTTCTCAGCCTTTCCCCACAAACTTCCTCACATCCCCGACACGCATTGTGATGCGTTTGGTATCGAGGTATTCAAGGAATGGGAGGGCATATTTGCGGGACGTGCCGAGGACATCCCTGAATTCTGCAATTGTCATCTCCTTTTTCCTGCTGAAAAAATCTTTAAGGGCATTGATTATCTTATCGTAAACAGCTTTTGTTATATACATTGTCTCGTTAACCCTCACAAGGCTTCCCTGCTTTGCCATCAGCTTGAGGATATCATCAAGCTGTTTCTGCTGGAGATTTAATGCCTTTGCAATCTCTTCTTTCAGCGGAGGCTGAAAACCTGCCTGCTCAAGTATATTCAGAATCTTTGTCTCAATACCTTTATCAACTTCTGAGAGTGAGACTTTAAAGGATGAAAGGCGCATGAGGTCTTTGTCCATTACAACTTCCTCCATTGCTGCTGTAAGCGCATTAAAGATTTTCTGGTCAATCTTAAGCTGCGCCCTCACCTCTTCTTTCGGCATACCTGTTTTCAAGGAATTTTGTTTATGGAAGGCATTCAGGATTTTATCAATGCCTGTCCTGATTGAATTTACCGCATCGCTGTGAATAAGGATATTTTCATGCTGCATTACTGTGCCTCTCTGTTTCAATGTATTTATTGCATCCTGTATTGCAGGCACATCCGCATTTATCCAGCCTTCCAGCGTAGTAACAGGCATTCCATTTATGCCTGCCTTTTTTATTTTCATTGCAACTTTCTCCTCAAGTGTTCCGAGTTCCAAAATCTTCAGGTCTTCTATCCCCTCGGCTCTCTTCCTCCTGCCAGGATGCACGTCAAGAATTTCTCCTCCGCCGATTGTCTCAACAGGCGAGAACCTCCTTATAATGTATCTGTCTCCTGACATTACAATAACAGGCGCCTGAAGTCTTAATTGACAGTAACAGCCTTCGCCGGGTTCTATTTCCTCAAGGTTATACAGTATTACTCTCGCAATCGTTTCAGATGTTCCTGAATGAAAATGGACAAGGCTTCTATTTTTTAAAACAGACGAATCTTTAAGAAGTTCTATTTTTGCATCTACAGCCTTTGCAGGAGAAAATCTCCCGGGAACGACAACAACATCCCCTCTTTTCAGGCTTTCTTTTTCTACTCCAGAAACATTTATCGCAACCCTTTGGCCTGCATAAGCAGTCTTTATTGATTTCCCGTGGCTGTGAAGACCGCGCACCTTGCTGTTTATATTTGCCGGAAGTACCTCAACAGGATCATCAACAGAAATACTTCCTGAGATGGCAGTGCCGGTAACTACAGTGCCGAATCCCTTCAGCGTAAAAACCCTGTCAATGGGAAGTCTGAAGAGCCCTTTTGTCAGCTTTGGGTTTACTGTTAGGGCAACGTCTCTGATTTTTTCCTTTAGGAGTTCTATATTCTTCCCTGTCTTTGATGAAACAGGGATTATATCCGCTCCTTCAAGAAAAGTTCCTTTTACGAAATTCCTTATCTCCTCAGAAACGAGTTTTACCCAGTCCGGATCGACAAGGTCTATTTTTGTAAGCGCGATAAGCCCTGATTTTATTTTAAGGAGATTGCAGATTGCAAGATGCTCCCTGCTCTGGGGCATTATCCCTTCATCAGCGGCAATTACAAAAAGGACTATATCTATGCCGCCCGCACCGGCAAGCATGTTCCTTACGAGCCTTTCATGTCCGGGGACATCAACGATCCCGACTGTAAGCCCGTCAGGATAAACAAGGTCTGCAAAGCCAAGGTCAATTGTAATGCCGCGTTCTTTTTCCTCTTTCAGCCTGTCGGGGTCTATGCCTGTCAGAGCCTTGACCAATGCGCTCTTGCCGTGGTCAATGTGTCCTGCTGTGCCGAGTATTACATAATGCATAAATTCACTATATTGTAGTAAGCTTTATATGTTTAAGACAATGAAAAAAATTGCGATAACAATGGGTGATGCAGCAGGAATCGGGCCTGAGATAATTGCCAAAGCCCTTTACTGCGCTGAGATAAGAGACTTCTGCGCTCCCCTTGTAATCGGTGGCCGCTCTGTTATGGAAGAAGCAATAAGCCTGCTCAAACTTCCGCTGAAATTGCGCATTATAAACTCGCCTGATGAATCAAAAGCAGACAGAGGGATAATTGAGCTTGTTGATATTGGAAAAATTAAAAAATTTGAAAAGGGAAAACCTGCTGCTGAAAACGGCAGGGCATGTGTAAGCTACATCAAAAAAGCGGTTGAACTTGCCCTGAATAAAAAAGTTGATGGGATTGTTACTGCGCCGATTTCAAAAGAGGCTCTTAAGCTCGCCGGCTTCAAATGGCCCGGACATACAGAGATGCTTGCCGAATTCACAGACGCAAAAGATTATGCCATGATGCTTGTCGGAGGACAATTAAGAGTGATACTTGTCACTATCCACACCTCGCTCAAAAGCGTTCCTGAAATGATTAAAAAAGAAGGCGTATTAAAAACAATCCTCCTTGCAAAAAAGGCATGCGATATGCTGGATATAAAAAATCCGAAGATCGCTGTTGCAGGATTAAATCCCCATGCTGGAGAAGCAGGCATATTCGGAGACGAAGAAAAAAATGAGATTATCCCTGCAATCGAAGAGGCAAAAAAACTGGGGATGCCGGTAACAGGCCCTTATCCGCCGGATACGGTTTTTCATGGGGCATACAAAGCCGGGATTGATATTGTTGTATGCATGTATCATGATCAGGGACTTATTCCTTTAAAGATGATTGCATTTGAGGAAGGGGTGAATGTGACAGTCGGACTGCCGCTTGTCAGGACATCGCCGGACCACGGAACTGCTTATGACATCGCATGGAAAGGAATTGCCAACCCGGCAAGCATGCTTGAAGCAATAAAACTGGCTGTAAAGCTCAAGATATAATTCAATATAAAGTAAAGAGGGGAGACTACAATGAAAATATCAATAACATATTGCGTGGCTTGAAACTATCTGCCTCAAGCCGCCGGACTGGCGGCCCGGATTGAAAAAGAGCTTGGATACAAAAGCGATCTGCTTCCAGGAAGCAACGGCATTTTTGATGTAAAGGTTAATGAAAATATTATATATTCAAAGCACCAAACAGGAAGATTTCCGGAAGAGCGGGAAATAATCACGCTGATAAAAAATCTAAAATGATGTTTGGATTCCCTCTATTTTTATCACAAGCCATGTTGCGCGCTCTTTTTCAAGGAAGAGTTTTATGCGCGTGGGAGCCTTGAGGTCTCCGATGATGTAGCCTGTATCATTTCCCATTGTTGCAATTATCCGCAGGTCAAAATATGCTGAGGCTGATTTATCCTTAACCTCTATTTTCAGGTTTTCATGCTCAACCTTTATCCCTGACATTGCCTTGAACTGGCTTTCAAGTATTTTTTTTATGAGTATGTAATTAAGTCCCTTCTCATCCTGATAACTGAATGAGACCTTTGACATCACTTTATCAATCTCTTCCTTCTCTATTGCCGCCGCGCCTTCTTTTATGAGCTTTTTAATCCTACTTTCATCAGAGGGCCAGAGGAAGTAAATGAGCACTGGAGACAAAATAATAAAAAAAGTAGAATTATATATTTCTTGCTCATATGTCAAAGATACAGGATACAGGATTCAAGATGCAAGATAGAATCAGGTATCATGTATCATCCATCTAGTCCTCATGAGTTATATTGTATTTTACATCCACCTTAATGTCTTTCCTCAGCGAATGGTAAACAGAGCAGTATTTCTCCTGCGAAAGGGCAATTGCCCTTTCAATTCTTTTCGGGGTAATGTCTTTACCTGAAATATGAATCATCATTTCAATTGCGGTGAAATACTGCGGCGGAGTTGGATTCCTCTGCCCTGAGACATCTATTTTGAATTCTGAAATCTCTGCTTTCATTTTTCTGAGAAACGAAACAACATCAATCGCCATACAGCCTGCGGCGCTCAGGAGCAGAGACTCTGTTGGAGCGCAGCCCCATTCCAACTTCGCGTCAAAATCAATCTCATATCTCTTCTGCGTCCTCGCGACAAAAACAAGATCCTTGTCAAGCGTCACTGTCCCTTTCATTTCTGTGAGAACTTTTTCCTTGTATCCCTTCAGGTCTATGTTTTCATTTTCCATCTTAATTCTCCTTTTGCAAATATTACTCTGAATTCAAATTCAGGTCACTGCAATTATTGCATCTTTAATTGCTTTAAGCATCTGCTTAAGATTTTCAATGCTGATGCTCAAAGGCGGCATTATCACGATCACATTACCGAGAGGCCTCAGGAAAACTCCATTTTCTCTCGCGTGATATGAGACCTTCCATCCCATCTTTTCTTCCCACGCGTAAGGCTCTTTTGTTTTTTTGTCTTTTACGAGCTCCACTCCTGCCATAAGCCCTTTATTCCTTGCGTCTCCGACATGGAGGAGTTCCGATATTTCCTTAAGCCATCCTTCAAACAGTTCTACCTTTGGCTCGAGATTCTTCAGTGTTTCGTCTTTCTCAAATATATCAAGGCAGGCAAGCGCTGCTGCGCATGCCAATGGATTGCCTGTATAAGAATGTCCGTGGAAGAAGGTCTTCATCTCTTTGAATTCACCGAGGAATGCATTGTAGATCTCATCAGTTGCTATTGTTACTGCCAACGGCAGATAACCGCCTGTAATGCCTTTTGAAAGGCACATTATATCCGGCGCCACATCTTCATGCTCGCAGGCAAACATCTTTCCTGTTCTTCCGAATCCTGTTGCAACCTCATCAGCGATCATCAGGACATTGTATTTTGTGCATAAATCGCGCACGCCTTTAAGATAACCGCAAGGCGATACAATCATCCCGCCTGCCGCCTGAACCAATGGCTCAATAATAACTGCTGAGATCTCGGAAGAATGCTTCCTGAAAATCTCTTCCATTTTTTTAAGGCAAGCTGTTTTGCAGTCAGGATACGTGAGTCCTGATTCGCACCTATAACAATATGGCGAAGGCGCATTATATGTTTTAAATAAAAGCGGCCTGAATGTTTTGTGAAAAATATCAATGCCGCCGACGCTTACAGCTCCGAGCGTGTCGCCGTGATATGCATTCTTAAGTGAAAGGAATGTGTGTTTCCCTTCCACTCCTTTATGCATCCAGTATTGAAATGCCATCTTGAGCGCAACCTCAACAGAAGTTGAGCCATTGTCGGAGAAAAAAATCTTGGTTAGAGATGAGGAACAAGAGACCCTCCTCGGCTGGCTGGCGAGAGACGAGTTCACAAGTTGCACAAGCTTTTCTGCTAGTTTAATCGCCGGCACGTTGCTTGAGCCGAGGAGTGTTGAATGTGAAATCCTGTCTATCTGTTCTTTTATAGCCTCATCTATCTCTTTTTTCCTGTGTCCATGGATATTTATCCACATTGATGATACAGCGTCCAAATACCACCTGCCGTAGATGTCTTTTATGAAGCAGTCCCTCCCTTCAGCGATTATAACCGGCTTTTCATCAAGCCAGTCCTTCATCTGCGTGAACGGATGCCAGAGATATTTCTTGTCAGATTCTTCGAGATGACTGTTTTCGTCGTGAAGTTTCATAGCTCTATGATAACAGATTAAATTGAGGCGGCGTTAGTCCTTCTTTCTATCGTCAGGAACTGCCATGTGCCTTATAATCTTACCTTCAACAAGATAAACAACCATCTCCGCTATGTTTGTTGCATGGTCAGCAATCCTCTCTATGTATTTTGATACATATGTTATCTTAACGGCCCTGGAGACGGTTTTAGGATCCTGTATCATGAAAAATAAAAGCTCATTAAATACCTGCCAGTTAAGATTATCAACAAGATCATCACGCACAAGCACATCGCGCGCCAGGGAAGCATCTCTCTTTACAAATGCATCCAACGCATCCCTTACCATGCCTTGTGCTATTTCCGTCATGCGAGGGATATCAATATACGGCTTCAGTTGCGGCTCTTCATTTAGCTCTAACGCCCGCTCGGAGACATCAACGGCAAGATCGCCTATCCTCTCAAGGTCGGTTGTAATCTTCATGGCTGTTGTTATCAGCCTCAGGTCACCTGCACGCGGCTGCCTCAGGGCAATCAGTCTTATGCATTCCTCATCTATCTCAACATCAAGCGCATTTACCTGCGGGTCTTTGTCTATAACGTCAGCCGCAAGTTTTGAATCCCTTTCAACAAGTGATTTTATTGAGTCGCTTATTGCCTTTTCCACCATTGCGCCTAGCTTTAAGACCATTCCCTTTAAATCTGTCAGTTCTTTTTCAAATATAGTTGCCATATCATCTCCTATCCAAACCTTCCCGTGATATATTCTTCTGTAAGCTTATTTGAAGGCGCGGTGAATATCCTGTCAGTCTTATCATACTCCACAATCTCACCAAGATACATGAATGCCGTGTAATCGGAAACCCTCGCTGCCTGCTGCATATTATGAGTTACTATTATTATGGTCACCTCATCCTTAAGCTGTATTATAAGCTCTTCTATCTTTGAAGTTGCAGTGGGATCAAGCGCAGAGGTCGGTTCATCAAAAAGGAGAATCCTTGGATCAGTGGCAAGCGCCCTTGCTATGCAGAGCCTTTGCTGTTGCCCGCCGGAAAGGTCAAAGGCGAGATGATGAAGCCTGTCTTTTACCTCATCCCATAGCGCAGCGCCTCTCAATGATTTCTCCACTTTCTCGTCCAGCACCGCTCTCTTGCTTGTTCCTCTCACCCTCAGCCCATAGGCGACATTTTCATATATTGATTTTGGGAACGGGTTAGGTTTCTGAAAGACCATACTTATCTGCATCCTTATCTCAATAGGGTCTATCTCAGGGGAAATGATATTGATATTGTCAGGATAGAGTGTAATCTCGCCCTCGTACCTGTTATGAGGATAGAGGTCGTGCATGCGGTTAAAACATCTGAGGAATGTGGTCTTTCCGCAGCCTGATGGCCCTATAAGCGCGGAAACTTTTCTGCGCTCTATCGGCAGGTTAATCTCCTTCAGGGCTTGGACACCGCCGTAGTAGAAATTAAGTTTTTTTACTTCTGCCTTTAATTCTTTTACCATTTTATCTTCCTTCTGAACCTGTATCTTATATATATTGCAACCCCATTCATAAGCAATGTCATTATCATCAATACTATTCCTGCAGCCGCTGCATTTAACTGAAATTCATGCTGCGGCCTTGATACCCAGTTAAACATCTGTATCGGCATTACGGTAAACGGGTCCAACAGCCATTTGAATGATATAAATGGAAACTCCGAAGAAAAAGGCGAGGTTGGAAGAAAGGCTATGAATGTCAATGCTCCAACAGTGATTATCGGAGCTGTCTCGCCTATCGCCCTTGAAAGCCCGATGATCACTCCCGTAAGTATCCCACCTGTTGAATATGGAATTATGTGGGACTGCACGGTCTGCCATTTAGTGGCGCCGAGCGCATAAGATGCCTCTCTTATTGAGTTAGGGATTGCCCTTATGGCTTCCCTTGTCGCCATAATCACCATAGGAAGAATGAGCAGCGCAAGTGCAAGTCCTCCTGTAAGAATGCTTTCTCCAAATTTGAAAAAATTAACAAACAACCCCAGCGCGAGAAGTCCATAAACTATTGAAGGCACACCCGCGAGATTTGCGATATTGATTTCGATAATATCCGTAAGCCAGTTTTTCCTCGCATATTCCTCAAGGTATATCCCTGCCGCAATGCCAAGTGGTATTGAAGCAAGGGCCGTCACAAGCAATACAAGAAAGCTTCCCACCCACGCAGAGAGAATCCCCGCTTCTTCAGGGAAGCGCGATGGAAAAGAGGTGAGGAATTTATAGCTCAACCGCGGGAACCCGTTAACAAACAAATCAGCCATAAGCGTAAAAAGTAGAACAAGCCCCACAAGAGTGGAAAGCAATCCTGTTATCAGGAATACCTTATCCCAGAACTTTGTAACAGCTATGCGTTTCTTGATTTCAGTTTGGAGTTCCGGCTTTGACTTCTGCACTAATACACCTCCCGTATCCTTTTCCTTAGCCAAAAACCTAAAATATTAAAACCGAGGGTCATGAAAAAAAGTGTTATGCCTGCGGCGAATATCGTTTTATACTCAACCGTACCGTGCGGAGCGTCCCCCAGACTTACCTGAACTATATATGCCGTCAATGTCTGGACCGGCTCCAGAGGGTTTGCCGTGAGATTGGGCATGCCCCCCGCTGCTATTGCAACCACCATCGTCTCGCCGATAGCCCTCGATATGCCGATGATAAATGCCGCAGCTATGCCTGAGAATGCCGATGGTATTACAACCTTGAATGCCGTCTGAAGTTTTGTTGCGCCCATCGCGTAAGAACCTTCCCTTATATGCATGGGCACTGCCTTCATTGCGTCTTCACTTACAGAGCTTACATAGGGGATTATCATTATTCCCATGATTATCCCCGGGCTTAATGCATTGAATCCTGAAAGGTCGGGTATAAATTTCTGAAGTATCGGCGTTAAAAAAAGGAGCGCAAAATAACCATAAACAACAGTAGGCACTGCTGCCAGAAGTTCAAGAATGGGCTTTATTACCTCCCTTACCTTGTGAGGCGCATACTCGCTGAGATAGACGGTCACTGTCAAACCAAGAGGCAGCGCGACAATGAGGGCAATCGCAGTTGTAAGGAGCGTGCCTGAGACCAGAGGCAGAATCCCGAATTTCGGCTCTGCGAACAGCGGCGTCCACTGCGTTTCTGTAAAGAATTCTCGCAATGAGATTTCCTTAAAGAATCCGAATGATTCATAGGAGAGAACAACAACGATGCCGATTGTTATCAGAACAGAGGAAAGAGCGCTCAGAAACAGCGCTGTCTCGATTGTCTTTTCTTTTAGCTTTCTGTATGAATTATGTGCCATCTCAATTACTTTTATCACAGCTTAGAAGTAAGTTCAACTATTATCACAGAGAATTGTTACGGGAATGTTACAGGGAGGTTAAAGGTGCGTTAATACATAAAAAAGCCCCGATATTATCGGGGCTTTTTTTACCAATACCGCCTTATTTCTTCTCTTCCAGTTTTAAAAGTTCCTCTATCTTCATCCCTACTTTTTCTTCGCCTCCGAACATGCTTCCCGTCTTCATCTTGGAGTAACGCTGCTGTGCAAGCTTGTAAGCATTCACCGGCAGAGGAACATATTTTACCTGAGCGGAAAGCTTTGCCGCATTCCTGAGGTAGTATTCAACAAATTCTTTCACCTCCGGCTTTTCTGAAGCGGACTTCTTGCTTACATAGATAAACAACGGCCTGGAAAGAGGCGCATATGTTCCGTCCATAACAGTCTGCATGGAAGGTATTACCTCTTTGTTTGTCGCTGGGTTTACGATCGGCACGACCTTCAGCCTTTTCTTGTTCTCTTCGTAATATGCAAGGCCGAAATAGCCGAGTGCATTTTTGTCGCCGGATATTCCTTGGACAAGGACATTATCATCCTCGCTTGCTGTGAAATCTCCCCTGGACGACTTTGATTTCCCGACGATCGCCTCGGTAAAGTAATCGAAGGTTCCCGAATCAGCGCCGGGACCAAAGAGTTTCAGTTTTGCGTCAGGCCATTCAGGCCTTACATCGTTCCACTTTTTTACTTTCCCTTGTGCAGCGGGCTCCCACATTTTTTTGAGATCCGCAACAGTCAGAGACTTTATCCAAGTGTTTTTAGGATTAATCAATACTGCAAGGCCGTCATATGCAACCGGAAGTTCAATATACTCAATCCCCTGCTGCTTGCATACGTCTATCTCTTTCTTGAGTATGGGCCTTGATGCATCTGATATGTCTGTCCCTCCACGGCAGAATTTCTTGAACCCACCGCCTGTGCCTGAAATGCCTACAGTGACCTTCACTGCGCCTCTTTTTGCCTTCTGGAATTCCTCGGCAACAGCCTCTGTAATCGGATAGACTGTGCTTGAGCCGTCAATCCTAATGAGCTTGTCGTCTGCCTTTGAGATAGTTATGTTCATGAATATCACAACTACCAGAACTGCTACGCCCAAAACTATTTTCTTAAACATTCTTTGCCCTCCTTTAAATTATATCTTCTAACTGTGTTTATTGTAACAGGGGATTGTTACAGGAATATTAAAGGGGTGTTAAGTTCTGATTAACAGATAGGACAGAAAATTCTTGCCTTTGTGCCTTTTCCCTGAGTGCTTTCTATTTTCATTTCCCAGCCTTGCGCCTTTACAAGATGCTTCACTATCGCAAGGCCCAATCCTGTTCCGCCGAGTTCCCTTGAGCGGGAACTGTCAACCCTGTAAAACCTTTCGCCAAGGTGGGACAGATGCTTCTGCGGAATGCCTATGCCGGTATCTTCAATGGAGATTTCTACGAAATTCCTGTCACGATGCACGATGCACGATGCACGATGCACGATGTTTTTATCCTGCATCATGTATCCTGTATCTTGTATCGAGCGTGAGTGCACGCTCACCGTCACTCCTCCCGTTTCCGTAAACTTTATGCCGTTATCCACAAGATTAAGGAGTATCTGGGTCAAACGATTTCTGTCCGCTTTTATCTCGCAAAGATTTTCAGGCATCTCCTTTTTCAGATAAAGGCCCTTTATCTCAGCTTTGTTCCGCAATGTAGTAATAACTATACCAATAACATCGTCAAGGCTGACTGCTGTTTTCTCTA
Organism: Nitrospirae bacterium GWF2_44_13; assembly: GCA_001805105.1. GTDB lineage: Bacteria > Nitrospirota > Thermodesulfovibrionia > Thermodesulfovibrionales > UBA1546 > UBA1546. Next base: position 99,432 of record MHEE01000002.1, read on the forward strand.
TTTTTATATCGCCGAGTTCTATTCTTGAAAGCGTAAGCAGGTCTTCAACGAGCGAATTCAGGCGTTCGCTATGATTTTTAATTGTCTGTAAAAACCTTGAGGCGTTCTCCTTATCATTAATTGCGCCTCCAAGCAATGTCTCGGCAAACCCCTTTATTGCCGTAATGGGAGTTTTTATTTCATGGGATACGTTTGCCACAAAATCCCTTCTCATGTCCTCAAGCTGCTTCAGCCTTGTAATGTCATGAAATGACAGCATGACACCCGACACATTCTCGCTCCCTGGCGGATAATAAAACGGCGCTGCCGTTGCCATAAGATAAAGTTCTTTTGGATATGCAATCTCAATCTCCTGTATAACAGATTCTTCCTTATCCGCAACCTTTTTCATGATATCGGTTAACCCGACATTTCTGATTACCTCCAGCAGAGGCCTGCCCTCTATATCACGCTCAACCCCGAAAACTTTTTTTGCAGCAGGATTACAGATCAACACCTTGCCCTGAGCGTCTAAAAGCACAAAGCCATCAGGCACATTCTTCAAAAGCTCTTCCATCCTATGCCTGTCCTCATTGCTCTGCTCAAGCCGCTTCTTGAGTTCATGCGCCATGGCATTTATATTTTTTGCGAGTTCTCCTATTTCTCCCTTTTCCTTAAGAAACAGTCTTGTCTTGAAATTGCCTGCTGTAACTTCTCTTGAAAAAGCCGCGATCTCTTCAATTGATTTCGTAACCCTCCGTGCCTGCAAAAGGCCTGTCAGAATAGCCGCAAGCAGGGTGACAATTGATGCTATAGCTATGCGCATCCGCAGGGAAGAGATTGCTTTTTCCATGTCATGCAGCGGTACGGCAAGCCTTAAGAAGCCTTTATGATTTTTTTCATCCAGCAAAACGGCGAAATAGAAAAAATCTTTCTTCACTGTTCTGCTGAAATGTATGGAACTGCCGGTATTGCTAACTGCCGCTTCTTGAATCTCAGGCCTGTCAAGATGGTTTTCCATCTTCCCTGATAACTCATCAGAATCTCCTATTACTTTCCCATCGCTCGCAATAACCGTTATCCTTGCGCCTGTCTTTTCCTTATACCGCCTGCTGAAATCATCCAGACTGTCCTTGGAATGCCTTGGTATCTCATCGGCAATTAAACCGGCCTGAATTCCCAGGCTTTCTTTCAGCTTTGAAATATGATTATCCTTAATAACCTGCGAGAGGTATATTTCAAGAGGGATAAAAAACAGAGGGGCTATAATGATATATGAAAGCAGAATCCTTCTAAAGAGGACACGTTTCATTGCTTGCCGTCAAAAAAATAACCCGCGCCGCGCATGGTCTTGATATAGCGGGGACTTGAAGGATTTTCCTCAATCTGCGCGCGCAGCCTTCTTATATGCACATCCACTGTTCTCGGCTCAACGAAGGCCTCATCGCTCCAGACTGCATTGAGAAGTTGTTCGCGGTTAAAAACCCTACCCTTTCTTTCAACGAGATAAAGAAGAAGCCTGAATTCTGTAGCGCTCAGTTTAAGCGGGATGCCTTTGCGGGTTACGGCATACGCATCCTTATCTATAACTAGGCCGCCTTCTTTTATTATGCGGGCTGATGCAGGCCTTTCTTCCACCCTCCTGAGAACAGCATTAACCCTTGCAACAAGCTCTCTGGGGCTGAAAGGTTTTGTAATGTAGTCGTCTGCGCCCATCTCAAGTCCGAGAACCTTGTCAACTTCTCCTCCTTTTGCGGTGAGCATTATAACAGGAAGAGAAGATGTTGCGGGATCATTTCTTATTATCCTGCAAAGTTCAATGCCCTGAAGTCCGGGAAGCATGAGGTCCAGGATTACAAGGTCATAATTGCCTTTCTTTATCTTTGCGAGGGCTGTTTCGCCATCCGGGGCTGAATCTGCAGCAAAACCTTCTTTTTTGAGATTATACGTTATAAGGTCAACAATATCTTTTTCATCATCAACAATTAAAACTTTCTTTGCCATACTGATAAAATGCTATAACCTTCTTGCATAAAAATCAACTCTCAGGGTTTTATTTTTCTAAAGCTGTCCAGTGAAACTATCTTCCCTTTAGTCACAGCATCTTTTTTATCGTTCCTGATTTTTTGAGGCACTGACAGAGAATCTTTAGTTTCCATCATATCCCACCTGTCAAATTTTATCTTCGCATCAGGAGAATACACGGAGATTATATCATCGGAGTGCAAAAAACAGTTCTCAACTTTATTGTTAGAGCCGAATCCGAGCGTTGTAACTATGCTTCCGTCTTCGGTCCACTGAAGGGTTTTATAGTTTTTGCTGTTAAATGCCAGCACAAGCCCGCTTTCTTTTTCTTCGTCAGTAAAACCCCTGTCCCCTATCACAGTGCGTTCAGACTGCTTGATTACGACAAAAACCCTGCCGTAGTCATTCATCATGTCATAAAATAAATTCTGGAGATACTTGACTTGCTTTTTCATAATTTAAAGTGCCCCCTGCAAGAATCGAACTTGCGACCCCAGGTTTAGGAAACCTGTGCTCTATCCTACTGAGCTAAGGGGGCTGTCAACAAAAGTTAAAATTTAAAAGTGAAAAGTTAAAATTATCAGACAAAAAACTATGGTAGTTATGATACCATTTCATAAAACAGGCAGTCCAGTTGCGCGTGAATCTTTATACGGCAGCCTGCCTCTTTGCCGCCCATTTTATAATATCTTCAGCCATCGCCTTGATTGTCGCAGTCTCAGGCATAATCTCAACTTTGAGACCTGCCTTTTCAACTGCCCTTGCAGTCACAGGCCCTATAACGGCAATCGCAACACCCCTGAGAAGCTCATCCGCATCTGCTCCCATAATCTCCATGAAGTTGTCGAATGTTGACGCGCTTGTGAATGTCGCAACTGATATGCGCCCTTCCTTTAAAAAACGCTTTAACCGTTTGCCGTGCATCTCAGGCTTGACCGCGCGGTAAGCTGCAGGGACATCAATCTCTCCGCCTGATTCTCTCACCTTCTCAGGAAAAATCTCTCTTGCCTTCTCAGCGCGCGGGAGTAAAATCTTTATCCCCTTTAAACTTGGGGTTTTTAATTTTGAATTTTGAATTTTTAGAAACGCTTCGATGAGTCCTTCCGCATTAAATTCCTCAGGTATTAAGTCAACCTTAATTCCGTATCTTTGTATTTCCGCTGCTGTCTTTGTTCCAATCGCGCATATCCTTATGCCTTTCAAATCCCTTATATCTTTATCTTTTTCCATCAGCCTTTTAAGGAAATATTCCACGCCCTTGCCGCTCGTAAAAATAATCCAGTTATACGCCCCAATCTTATTTATCGCGCTGTCAAGTTCATCATAGTTTTCCGGCGGCGCTATCTCTATCGTCGGAAACTCAATTATCTCTGCACCCAAATCTTCAAGAGGTTCAAATCCTCCGGCATGTTCTCTTGTCACAAGCACCCTGTGCCCGAACATTGGTTTTTTCTCATACCACATTAGTCTCTCTCTTAATTTCACGACTTCGCCGATAACCATAACGGCAGGCGGCTTTATATCTTTTTCCTTCACAATGTCAACAATGTCTCTCAGAGTGCCTGTTATGGTCTTCTGGTCAGGCCTTGTGCCCCACCTTATCACGGCAACAGGCGTGTCCGGGCTTCTGCCGTTTTCCATCAGCTTCTTTACGAGAACATCCATATTTTTCACAGCCATTAAAAAAATCAGGGTGCCGGCTCCTGTTGCAAGCTTTGACCAGTCTATCGCAGACTCTTCTTTTGTCATGTCCTCATAACCGGGAATTACCGCAAATGAAGATGAATATCCCCTGTGCGTGATAGGGATGCCTGCGTATGCAGGCGCTGCCACAGCAGAACTTACACCGGGCACAACCTCAAAATCAATATTGTTTTCAGCAAGCGCCTCTGCCTCTTCTCCTCCCCTGCCGAATACAAAGGGATCGCCGCCTTTAAGCCTGCAGACTACCTTCCCTTCCTTTGCCTTTTCAACGAGAACCTTGTTTATTTCATCCTGCGTCATTGTATGGTGCCCGCCTCTCTTGCCGGCGTATATGAATTCAGCATCATGTTTTATATAATTCAAAACCTGCGCATTTAAATGGAAATCATAAACCACCGCATCTGCTCTCTGGAGGCATTTCATGCCTTTGACTGTCAGCAGTCCTATATCACCGGGGCCTGCGCCAACAAGATAAACTCTGCCTTTTTTCTCGTTCATAAACAGATAATTTTAACACAAATAAGCAGAAGCTCTCTCCATTAAATATGCCTTGAAAATTCACTAACAAACTCTCAACACTGATTTCACCGATAAAATCCTTGTAAATCACGCAGTTATAAAAAAATAACTTTCTGCTTGACATACACAAGATATTGTGGTTTAATTACTGAAACTTCATTCAACAACACTAATTATTGGAATACAAGGAGACTCCGGTTCATGGAGATTTGCAAGGGCCTTGAAGATTGGTTTTCCTGCCTGAAATGCCCTGATATCTGTACAAAAGCCTGTCCGATAGAAAAAGAAAATGCTATTGAAGCGATGAGACAGCGGATGAATTTGCGGGAAAGCTATAACAGTCCCGAGAAGCTCGGGGCTGATTCGCTGAAGTGAAAAAAGAAATCATATAAATCATACATTTTAAACAGGAGGAATTTATGAAGGTCTTAAACGGTCTCAGCCTCACGCAGAATGCAATAAAAGTCCTTGAGAAAAGGTATCTCAAAAAGAATGAGGAAGGCAAAATCGTAGAGACCCCCCATGAGCTTTTCAAAAGGGTTGCGCGGAGTGTTGCAGCCGCTGACCCTCACTATGGAAAGACAGAAGCTGAAGTCAATGCCACAGAATCATCTTTTTATGAAATGATGACTTCTCTTGATTTCCTCCCCAACAGCCCCACGCTGATGAATGCAGGAAGGAGATTGGGACAGCTCTCTGCATGTTTTGTCCTACCTGTTGATGATTCAATGGAATCCATATTTGATGCGGTGAAGAACGCCGCAATAATACATAAATCAGGAGGAGGCACAGGATTCAGTTTTTCAAGGCTCAGGCCCAACGGAGATGTCGTAGGCTCAACCAAAGGCGTATCATCAGGCCCGATATCATTCATGACAGTCTTTGATACGGCAACAGAGGCAGTAAAGCAGGGCGGGACAAGAAGAGGCGCAAATATGGGCCTTTTGAGAGTTGACCATCCTGACATCATAAACTTCGTCACATGCAAAGATGAAAATACAAAGCTGAATAATTTTAATATCTCGGTCGGGCTCACGGAAGAATTCATGAATGCCATGGCAGAAGACAGGCAGTATGACCTCTTAAATCCGCGCGCTCACAAAGTTACTCAAAGGCTCAAGGCAAAAGAAGTGTTTGGCCTGATAGTAACCCATGCATGGAAAAACGGAGAGCCGGGCATTGTGTTCCTTGACAGGGTAAATGAATCAAATCCCACTCCGCATATAGGTTCAATAGAATCAACAAACCCATGCGGAGAACAGCCATTGCTTCCATTCGAATCATGCAATCTCGGTTCAATCAATCTCGCAACCCACATTACGCATGACGGTAAAGCGCAAGTGGACTGGCAGAAACTAAAAGACACCGCATGGAAAGCAGTGCATTTCCTTGACAACGTAATAGATGTAAACAAATACCCGTTGAAGAAAATAGAGGAGATGACAAAGGCAAACAGAAAAATAGGGCTCGGCGTTATGGGATGGGCAGACATTCTCATTCAGATGAACATACCTTACAATTCCGGCAGGGCAGTAGAGCTTGCCGAGGAGGTTATGGGATTTATACAGGCAGAGGGCAAAAAGGCATCATCAGCGCTCGCGGAAGAAAGAGGAGTTTTCGAAAATTATGAGGGAAGCATCTATGACGGAAAACTCAGAGTAAGAAACGCAACAGTTACAACCATCGCGCCGACAGGCACATTGTCAATAATCTCAGGGTGCTCATCAGGCATAGAGCCTTTATTCGCAGTCTCCTATGTAAGGACTGTTATGGAAGGCACAAAACTTATAGAGGTAAATCCGCATTTTGAAAAAGTCGCCAAAGAGCGGGGTTTCTGGAACAGGGAGTTGATGGAGAAAATAGCCGAGAAAGGGACGATAAAAGATTTTAATGAAATCCCTGATGATGTTAAGGCTGTGTTTGTCACAGCGCATGACATAACGCCTGAAGAGCATATAGTGATGCAGGCTGCCTTCCAGAAATACGTTGACAATGCAGTATCAAAAACAGTCAACTTCACACATGAGGCAACGCCAAAGGATGTTGAAGATGTATATCTGCTTGCATACAAACTTGGATGCAAAGGGGTCACTGTTTACAGAGACGGCTCAAGGGAAGAACAGGTTCTTACAACAGGCAAGTCAAAGGAAAAACCTCAGGCAGCGGATACATCTCACACACAAAAGATAATACCGAGGAAAAGGCCGGAGATGATTAAAGGCTCCACGCGCCTTATGAAAACAGGATGCGGACATCTCTATATAACAATCAACGAGGATGACAAAGGACATCTCTTTGAACTCTTTACGTCAATGGGCAAGGCAGGCGGGTGCGCTTCAAGCCAGGCAGAGGCCATCGGCAGGCTAATTTCCCTTGCTCTCCGCTCAAACATAGACCCTGATGAAGTAGTGAATCAGCTTAAGGGAATATCATGCCACCAGCCTTCATGGGCTGACGGAGGAAGAATACTCTCATGCTCTGATGCGATTGCAAGGGCCATCGAGAAATACAACGCATCCGGCAGAAAAGGCAATGGCAACGGACACAAAGATTCTTTAGACATCATGCTGATAGGCGCATGCCCCGAATGCGGCGGCACAGTTGAGCACGAAAGCGGCTGCGCAGTCTGCCACAACTGCGGATTTACAAAATGCGGGTAGAGGATTAAGGAATGTTTTTGATTGAGCGGACAGAGAAGGAGTTTAAAGGGACAAAACAGAGGTCAAAATGATTGAGACAGACAAGCTATTAACTACGAAAGAAGCCAGCGAATGGGCGACACAGTATTTAAGTAAAACTGTGACAACCGCTAATATTTCATACCTTATTCAATATGGACGAATCAAAAAAAATGGTGACAATGGAATGGCACAGGTTTCAAAGCAAGAATTAATTAATTACTATAAATCTTATAATGGCAACCGAGAAGTTTTATGGAAAGATCAACTCGGAGATGATTTAAACTGGGCGCTTTCTTTTGACCAATATAAAGAAGCCGAGACAACCAAACACGTTCACAGACTTCACCCTTACAAGGGCAAATTCATCCCACAACTTGTTGAATATTTCCTTGACAGCCATACAGACAATTTCAAGAAAAAAGCATGTTTCAAAAAGGGCGATATAATTTTAGATCCATTTACCGGTAGTGGCACTGCTATGGTGCAAGCCTGTGAACTTGGAATGCATGCCATTGGCATAGATGTTTCTGCCTTCAATGCGCTGATAAGTAATTCCAAAGTTGTGAAATATGACCTTGCAAAGGTTCAAATGGAAATCGACCGAATAACAAAAACGCTAAGAGCGTTCTTGTCAAATTCTCATACGCTTAAATTTGAAGAGAAACTTTTGAAGTCACTTTATGAATTCAACAATAAATATTTTCCTGTACCCGAATATAAATACAAAGTCGAGCGCAATCAGATTAACGAGGAGAAATACGGCGCAGAAAAGGAAAAAGAATTTTTACCTATCTTCAATAAGCTCGTTAAAGCGTATAACATCAAATTAAAGCAAGATAAGGCCAATACATTCTTGGACAAGTGGTATTCCCAACACATCAGAGAAGAAATTCAGTGTGTGTTTGATGAAATCAAAAAAATAAAAGATGCTGATACCAAAAGAATCATCAGTATTATTTTGAGCAGAACTATTCGCTCATGTAGGGCCACAACACACGCCGACTTAGCAACATTGATTGAGCCAATTACAGCAACGTATTACTGTGCAAAACACGGCAAGGTTTGTAAGCCCTTGTTCTCCATTCTAAAGTGGTGGGAAACTTATACTAAGGATACTGTAAAACGTCTTTTGCAATTTGACAAATTGAGAACTCAAACTTTTCAAGTATGCTTAACTGGTGACAGCAGAACAATTGATATATTCAATGAACTTGAAAAGAAAAATCCGGCCTTCGCAGATTTGGCGAGAAAGCAAAAAATCAAAGGAATATTTTCAAGTCCACCCTACGTTGGACTAATTGATTATCACGAACAACATGCTTATGCCTATGACCTCTTTGGTTTTAAACGCAAAGATGATTTAGAAATCGGCCCGCTCCACAAAGGACAAAGCAAAGAAGCCAAGCAAAACTACATTCAAGGAATAATAGACGTTTTAATCAACTGCAAAAAATATTTAGTAGACGATTATGATATTTTCCTTGTAGCCAATGACAAATATAATATATATCCTACTATTGCAGAAAATGCTGGCATGCGAATCGTTAATCAATTCAAACGCCCTGTATTGAACCGCACGGAGAAAGATAAAGGGGCATATGCGGAAATAATTTTTCATTTTAAAGAGAGAGAATAATGGATATTATTATTGAAGGGTATTTAAAAAGATTTGTCGATGATTTTGAGTTAGACAAATCTGAGAAAGAAATAAACTTTGAAAAATTTTGTCATTATTCAATTTTAAAAAATGAGTTGTCATTTTTAGATGATAATGACTTAGATGATGTTGGAGTTGGAAAAAACAAAGGCATTGATGGAATTTGCTTTTCCATTGATGGCAATATTATTACTTCACTAAACGAGATAGAAGATTTAAGCGTAACTAAAAGGAATTTTGACATAACAATATATTTCTTTCAGGCAAAAACATCTCCGAAATTCGAGGATAGCGAGATAGCCAATTTTTGTGACACTGTAATTGATTTTTTATCTGAAAAACCGAAGTATTCATTTACGTCCGAAACGAAAGAATATCACAATCTTTACTTAGAGATTTTGAAACTGCTTTCTTACGTTAAATCATTTAATTGCAAATTATTTTATTGTTCAACGGGGACGTGGAATAATGAAACTAGTTGTGCAACAACAATAGAAAAAAAGAAGGAAATATTAAAAAGTACGGGCAATTTTAAAAATAAAACTGATATTGTTGAAATAATTCCTGTTGACAATGAGAAATTGAGAAAGTTGTTTGATAGAGCGAATCAGCCTTTAAATACGGAGTTTACATTTTCACGCAAGATTGCGCTAAAGGAGATAAATAAGGTAAGAGAATCATATATTGGTATTTTACCTTTCAAAGAATATAAGGAAGTTATAATTGATAGTGCTTCTGGAAAATTAAAGCCATTGTTTTACGACAACGTGCGAGACTTTCTTGGAATAGACGAAGAAGTAAATGACAAAATCAACCATACACTTCAAGAAAAACAATACGCATTATTTCAATTGTTAAATAATGGCATTACTATTATTGCTGAAGATAATAAGGGGCGAGGTGATAAATTTATTTTAACAAACTCTCAAATTGTAAATGGGTGTCAAACATCTAATGTATTATTCTTAAATAAAGATTTAGAAGGAATAGATAGTTTATTTATTCCAATTAAACTCATTATCACTGATGACCCAGATATACGAGATAGAGTTATTGTTTCTACTAATAACCAAACTGAAATAAAGGAGGAACAATTATTAGCATTGACTTCCTTTCAAAAGGGATTAGAGGAGTTTTACAAATACATGGGAGATGGATTATATTATGAAAGAAGAAAATCTCAATACACTTATGACCCAAGCATAAAGAAAAAATCTATTGTTGATATTAGAGAACAGATTAAATCTTATGTCGCAATGTTTCTTGAAGAACCACATGTTGTATCGGGTTATTTTGGCAAGGTTTATAAGGATAGGAAAAGTAGCATTTTTAATAAAGACCATAAGTTTGACCCTTACTATTTAAGTGGATTGTTGCAATACATGTTTAAGCATTTTTTAAATTCAAAAAAGATTGAAAGAAAATATAATAAAGCGAGGTATCACTTATTTATGCTTTTCAGAAAGATTACCGAACCAAATGAAAAACCCAATCCTACCGACAAAAAAAATAAAGCATATTGTGATGCCATTCTAAAAATTATAAAAAATGAATCTAAATGTTTAAAACATTTTAATAATGCTATTGAGGTTATTGATAGTTCTGAGATAAATATTGATGACCCTAAAGAAATTTATAAAAAATCAACTACAAATGCTTTGATTGAAGAATTTAATAAGATATATAAATAATGGCACTATCGTCGGAGCAAATTAATAATGTAGCGACTGTTTTAAAAAATAGCTTACGGCATAAATTTCAAAACTACAATCCAGAGCCAGCGTCGATGCCTTTTCATACGAGACTACTCGGCAAAGATAGACTGGCTTTGTATTCCTTCATACATTCTTTAAATACAAATTTCGGCACAAGTATCTTTGAGCCGGTTGCAAAGGCAGTAGCGGTTGCAAATTTCCAGAGCGCATTATCGCAGCAAGTGGCTGGGTCTCAGATTAGCTCAGAAGCTCATAATGTCATTCAAAACATTATGGATAATCTTTCAACAGCAAATTCCAATCCTGATAAGCCAATTGAAATAGAAGCCCTTAGAGCTGTTTGCCAGCAAGGACAGATGAGGAAAGTAAAACTCACAAAGGTTGATATTAAACTTATTGCACATGATGGGACTATTTATCTCTTTGATATTAAAACGGCAAAGCCTAATGCGGGAGGATTTAAAGAATTTAAGAGAACACTTTTAGAATGGGTTGCAGCGGCCTTGGCTGATAACCCAAGTGCAAATGTTCAGACTATAATTGCAATTCCTTACAATCCTTATGATCCGCAACCTTACAATCGGTGGACCATGAGAGGGATGTTAGACTTGCAAAACGAATTAAAAGTGGCTGAAGAATTTTGGGACTTTCTTGGTGGCCAGGGCACCTATCAACAGTTGCTCGATATTTTTGAACATGTTGGCATTGAATTACGGCCAGAAATTGACGAGTATTTTGCAAGATATAATCAGACCTAAGCCCCTCTCACCTTCTTTGCTAGTTTTTACTGCATGTTTTTACATTTTATGTATGCCCAATATCGGGTTGGTTGAACTCCGGAAGGAAGATTGACAAAAATGTTTAAGCCCCCTGCTCCGCACATATCTGAAATAACACAAAAACTAAGGAAAGAGTATAAAGATTTTTCTCACTATAATAAAAAAAATCCTCTGGACGAACTTGTTTTTATACTTTGCAGCGTAAAGAGAAGCGAGAAGGTATATCTCAATGCTTATAGAACCTTTAAGCGCGCCTTCCCGAAATATAAAATGCTTGCCGATACTCCTGTAAGGAAGGTTAGTCAGGTAATTGCCTGGGGAGGCCTCCAAAATCAAAAAGCCATGGCTGTCAAGGCAATTATAAAAACTCTAATAAAGAAATTTGGTAAACCAACCCTTGCTCCTCTAAAAAAAATGTCGGATGAAGAATGTGAACAGTTTCTTTCTTCTCTCCCCGAGGTTGGGAAAAAAGTAGCCCGCTGTGTAATGCTGTATTCACTTGAGCGCCAAGTATTCCCTGTAGATTCACACTGTTGGAGAATTGCCAATAGGCTTGGATGGAATAAAGAAACTTGTAGCAGTAAAAAATGCTCGGTCAAAGATATGGATTTTTTACAGGAGCTTATCCCTCCTCCGATACGCTTCTCCTTACATGTAAATATGGTTTCTCACGGAAGAAAAATCTGCACTGCACGTTCTCCAAAATGTAATGCTTGCACAATAACCCGTTACTGCTCGAAAATTGGGTTGTAAGATGTTATTATGGGAGCAACCTAATGAGGGCGGGGCTTTCTAAAAAGGAAACAACGGTTCTATTTATTAAAGCGTTATATGAAATTTTGGGTAGGTGTTGATGAACTTGAAAAGGAGGGCCTAAATGATTGATACCTCAAGGGTTATTTACTCACTAAGCATCGAAGACGTACAAAATGTTGCTGAAGAAGAACTTGGGCGACGGGCTTCAAAAAAGGAATTGAAAATAATTGAGGATAAAGTAGGTGATTACATTGATTGGCATGAGGCAATCAGCCTTTCACTGAATGATGCGATTAGCTCGCAAAAACCCAAACAGTAAAGGATTCTGATGCCAAGCAAACTATACTAATAAGACTGATGAGACAAATAGAACATATAAATGAATAAAAAGAATGATAAATCAAATCTAATCCCTCCTCACGGCGGATACTGGAATCTGAAATATCCCGGAAGGATTGACTAAAAGGATAGCGGTTAATTAATATTTGAGAGGATTGAAAAGGAGCCGAATATGAAAATCAGGATTATTCTTTTAGGAATTTGCTTAATCATTGCGTGGAACTCCCATCCGGCGATGGGGGCTGACGCCCAGTTTTATTTCGACAGGGGCAATGGCTTTTTCAACGAAGGTGATTTTGACAAGGCCATCCCGGACTATACAAAAGCCATCTCAATAGACCCTAAATACGCTGAGGCCTACTTTAACCGCGGACAGGCCTATTTCAAAAAAGAAAAATATGAGGAGGCAATTAAGGATTACACCAAAGGCATTGACTTACAGCCTAAGGATGCCGAGATATACCACCGCCGGGGGCTTGCCTACTTCAACAGAGGGCAATACAACAATGCCATTGAGGACGCAACCAAGGCAATATCCCTGAACCCGGATTTTGCCCTTGCCTATTATAACCGCGGTCTTGCCCATGCCAAGAAAGGGCGCTATGATGAAGCGATTGAAGACTATAACAAGGCTCTCACTATAATCCCGGGCTACGGCGAGGCTTATTTCTTCCGCGGTGTCGCTTACACAAGGAAAGCTGCTGCTGATTTTAAAAAGGCATGCGACAAAGGGAATAAATATGCGTGCGACAACTATAAACAGCTTTCCGAATAATCTGCATTTATGAGTTAAGCAGGTGACGCTAAAGAACCTTACCGGAGCTGACTGCGCATACCGCCTCTATAAAAAATTTGACATAGCTATTGAAAATGATATAATTGGTTTAAAGTCTGAGAGGAAAAGGAGGAACTGTCATGGCAAGATTAGTAACGTATGAATGCGACGAGTGCGGCTGCGAGGTCACTGTTAAGGAGATGCCTGAGACACAACTGCGCCCCATCTATTGCTGCGGAATGGAGGTGGAAGAAATCTCCACTGCCAGGAAGAAGGCTGTAAAGACAACAAAAAAGACAGCTAAAAAGAAGGTTGCAAAGAAGAAAAAGACAGTTTCAAAGAAAAAGAAGAGATAACGCAAACAGCAGATGTGCACAACCTGTTATCCTGATGACATTGCGGTATGCCCGTCATGCAAAAGGGATGACGAAGCGTACAAGCTTGGCGAAGCTGATTCTCCCTTTGATTATCTGGGAGACGGAAAATTCAGATGCATCTGCGGTGAAGTTTTCTCTTTTGTAAAAACCGGTAAAGAGGCAAAACACAATGCCAATGTTTAAAACAATGCTTAGAACAGACAGCAGTATTTCGCCGCTGTTTATCCGTCTTGCCCTCGGCTCGGTGATGTTTGCCCACGGCAGCCAGAAAGTGCTGGGATGGTTCGGCGGCGCAGGATTTGAAAAGACGATACAGATATTCTCATCGCAGATGAGCTTCCCGTTCTACCTTACGCTCCTTCTGATGGCAATAGAGTTCTTCGGCTCTATCGGCCTCATCCTCGGATTCTTCACAAGGCTCTCTGCACTTGGGATAGGCATATCCATGTCAGTGTGCGCATACATGAACCATCTGCAAAATGGCTTTTTCATAAATTGGTTCGGCCTGCAAAAAGGAGAAGGGATAGAGTTTCACATACTTGTGGTTGGCATTGCCCTCGCCCTGATAATAAAAGGAGGCGGGCTTATTTCTATAGACAGGATATTTTCAAAGGGGAGATAACGCCTCTTTCAGCTCATCAGTATATCAAGCAAGCGGTCCAGTTCATCGAGGGAATAGTATTCTATCTCTATCCTCCCGCCTTTTTTGCCTTTGTGATGAATCCTTACCTTTGTGCCAAGGCTCTTTATAAGCTTGTCTTCGAGGGATGCTATCTGCGGGTCTTTATGCCCTTTGTGTGTTTTTGATTTTTTTGTCCCTGAAAGAGCGGTGCTTTTTACGAGTGTTTCCGTTTCCCTAACGCTTAACCCCTTCTTCATAACCTTTCTTGCGGCACCTGTCTGATTTGCCCTTCCTTCGATAGAGAGGATTGCCCTTGCATGTCCCATGCTCAGAGAGCCGTCAGAGATTAATGACTTTATTTCCTCGGGGAGTTTCAGAAGCCTGAGGTAATTGGCAACAGTAGCCCTCTCCTTCCCGACCTTCTCCGAGAGATCTTCCTGCGTAAGGCTGAAATCCCTCATTAGTTTATGGAATGCCTCCGCTGTTTCAACGGGATTAAGGTCTTCCCTCTGTATGTTCTCTATGAGCGCTATCTCCAGAGAGTCTCTTGATGCAACATTCTTTACGATTGCGGGAATCTTTTTAAGGCCTGCAAGCTGCGAAGCGCGCCATCTCCGTTCGCCTGCGATGAGCCTGAACGAACCATCTCCCGCCCTTGAGACTATAATCGGCTGGAGCACGCCCTTTTCCTTTATTGATGCGGCGAGTTCCTTGAGAGAGCCGTCCCTGAAAACCTTCCGCGGCTGTTCTCCGCCGGCAGATATACGGCTGACTTCCAGATGAAGTATCTCTTCTCCCTTCTCAGGAATTAATGCGTCAAGTCCTCTGCCTAATGCCGTTTTCATTCAGTATCTCCTTTGCCAGTGACAAATAACTCTGCGCTCCTTTAGACCTTGCGTCATAAAGCAAGGCAGGTTTCCCGTAGCTCGGCGCTTCTCCGAGCGTTACATTTCTCGGAATTACAGTATTATATACTTTGCCGCCGAAATGTTTCCTGACCTCTTCCGCGACCTCATTTGCGAGCGTATTTCTTGAATCAAACATGGTAAGGACTATGCCTTCAATATCAAGGCCTGAGTTGAAAGAATTTCTCACCAGCCGAATGGTGTTTGACAGCAGGCCGAGCCCTTCAAGCGCGTAGTATTCGCACTGCACAGGAACAAGGACAGAATCCGCAGCCACAAGCGCATTCAGCGTCAAAAGCCCGAGAGAAGGTGGACAGTCAATAAATATATACCGGTATTTATCGCGTATTGCTGCTATCGCATGAGAAAGAATATGTTCTCTGCCTTCGCGTCCGACAAGCTCCACCTCAACGCCGAGGAGGTCTACGGTTGAAGGGATAATGCCGAGATGCTCTACTTCTGTTTCCCTTATCGTTTCTCGTATCTTGCACTTTTCGGAATAAAAATCATAAAGAGTATTTCCCGTATTGTCTCTTGATATGCCAAACCCGCTGGTAGAATTTCCCTGGGGGTCAGTGTCTATTACAAGGATATCTTTTTCTGCAAGGGCCAGCGAAGCGGCAAGATTTACAGCAGTTGTAGTCTTGCCGACACCGCCTTTCTGATTTGCTATTGCGATTATTTTACCCATAATCCGGAAGCTTTCAAAGTTTTCATATTATACCAGTTTCACTATGAGATTTTGGAGAAGAATATAGATAAATAAAAACTTTTACTTGACAAAAACATCCGTGTAGGTGAAAATTAACCAATTATGGGCAAATTGCGTTTGTTTGCTGTTTTATGCTTTATATTGTTTTTGTTTGCGCCGCTTTATGCCTCCGGGACTCCGGAGGAAAAATCTGCGGATGGTCAGCCTCCGCCTATAATCTCGGAGAAGCCTGCTGAAAAAATAGAACCGGCCACAAAAGCAGAATCCGTAACAAAGGCAGAACCCGTAATAGAAGCAGCGCCTGAGGCAAAACCCACTGTAGCAGAACCTGAAACCGTCCCGTACAAATCAAACCCCATTGCTGTAAAGGCAGTAGAGAAGAGTACGGTTCTCTTTGCCGAGAGGATACGGGAAAGATTTGCCATGTGGCTGAGCCGTTCAGGGAAATATGTGGAACTGATGAAGGAGATACTGAAAAACAAAAACGTCCCTGAGGACATAGTGTTCCTTTCCTTAATAGAGAGCGGTTTTAATCCTTATGCATATTCGGTTGCAAGGGCAGCAGGGCCATGGCAGTTTATTTCCGCAACCGCAAAGAGATACGGGCTTGTAATAGATTGGTGGAGAGATGAAAGAAGAGATCCGGTAAAATCAACGGCAGCGGCGGCAAATTATCTCAGTGACCTCTATGAAATGTTCGGTTCATGGAACCTTGCAATGGCTGCATACAATGCAGGCGAAGGCAGGATAATGAAGGCTTTAAAACGATCCAAGAGCGACGATTACTGGCCCTTGCTTAATACCCGCCATATAAAAAGCGAGACAAAAAACTATGTCCCGCGCTTTATCGCTGCAAGCAACATTGCATCGAATCCGGAAGAATTCGGATTCATGAACATTGTATATCATCAGCCGCTGAATTACGATGAGGTCAAGGTAAGCGGGCCGCTTGACCTTGAGGTTGCGGCAAAGTGCGCTGATACCACAGTAGAGACAATAAAAGAGCTGAACCCTGAACTCAGAAGATGGTGCACGCCTCCCCACGAGCATGCTTATGTCCTCAGGATACCTGCTGGAACAAAGGAACTCTTCCAGCAAAATCTTGCCGCTATCCCGGAAAATGAAAGGTTCAGCGTTGAAACATATACGGTCAAAAAAGGCGATACGCTGCAGAAAATTGCAAAAAAAACAGGGGTAACCGTAAAAGCGATTCTTGTGCTTAATTCGATGGATAAGGCAAGGTCTCTGAAGCTGGGAACCGAGATAAGCCTGCCGCCAGAAGAAAAATTCCAGCTTGACAGGGATGACAGATTTGAAATAAGGAAGGCATCCTATAAGAAAACCTATAAACATAAGAAAACCTATAAAAGCAAAAAGAACAATACCGTTAAACCCGTGAAGACCCGCAATAAGAAAGTGCTGGTTACAGCGTTGCACACTAAAAAGAATATAGCTAACGATTAATTTGCCTCCTTTTTACTTAACCTGCAAACTTCCCCGCCAACTGCCGGTATGATTAATGCAATGTTCCTAAGAAACGCTGTCCGTTTCTTGATTTTTGTTTTTGCATATTTAGGAATGGCAGCGCTGTGCCACGGGGCCAAAACAAATCCATGCGAAGGGCATGAAACCTCTCTGCTTGTTGACACCAAACAGCATAAAATGTGGTTGTGTCAGGAGAGCAAACCTGTCGGTGAATATAAGGTGGCAATCGGCAAAGGCGGCATTAACAAAATAAAGCAGGGAGATAATAAAACACCTCTCGGAGAATACACCCTTGGCATTCCCCGTCCTTCGTCCCGCTTTGGAACTTTTATACCTATCGGATATCCCACTCAGGAGCAAATCTCAAGAGGATATACCGGCAGTGATATCGGCGTCCATGGGCCGTATCGTTTTTTTAAGTGGCATGGCAATTCCACTGCGTGGCCTGACTGGACACGAGGCTGTATCGCCGTTGGAACAGACAGGGCAATTTCAGAGGTCGCGCGCTGGATTAAAACTCGGAAGGTCGCGAGAATTATTATCAGGTAATAAAGCCTGTCTCTAACCTTTCTTCTTCTCGATCCTCGCCTTTGCCTCTTCGGCAAACGGAGATTGAGGGAAGTCTTTGGCAAGCTCTTCGTATTTCTTCTTTGCCTCTTCTGTCTTGCCCTGAGCCTCAAGTATCTTGCCTGACTCTATGAGAGAAAGGTCTTTGTATGTTCCTGTCTTATAATTGTAAAGCACGGCGAAAGCTTTAAGGGCTTCTTCAGCGCTGCCTTTTTTCAGGCTGATCATCGCCATCTTATAATATGAAAGCGGGACAAACTTCTCATCATCAGGGAATTTCCGGTTTAATTCTTTCAGGGCATTTAATGAATCTTCGTATTTCCCGAGTTCATAATAACAGTTAGCAATATAATACAAGGATACAGGTGATTTTCTTGTGTCGTATGCCTTTCCGAATATCTCCGCTGCCTTTTTATAACGCTCCTCGCCTGCAAAAGGCTGTTTTTGATACAGCCCGTAATATATTTTATATGCCTCATATTCGAGCTTTTGAGCCTTGTTTTTCTGGGTATTGCTGTAGAGGAAAAAACCTCCGATTGCAAGAGCTGATAAAACAACAGCAGCAAGTGCAGTTATTAAAAAACGCTTTCTCTCCTCTGCGGACTTCTTAAGTCTTGAAAGAGTTCCGCTTGCCTCTGTCCCTGATATTGTTTTCTTTGCAATCTTTTTCTTTATAGGCTTTGGCATTAATCCCTCCTGAGCGCCTTTTCCACAAGAGCCTTGGAATTTTCAAAGACATATTCTATCCTGTTTACATCTATCCCTGCAGAAAGCAGTATCTTCTTCGCAGTTTCATCTGTTATGAAATCAGCGGGGCTGTGGGCATCTGTATTTATTACAAGGTGAACGCCGAATTTTATTGCCTCTTTTGCAACATGCCCGTTTGAAAGCGAATGCCCTTTCCTTGATGTAATCTCAAGGGCGACGCCTTTCTCTTTTGCAAGGAGCAGGTCTTCTGTTGAAATAATGCCGGGATGCGAAACTATGTCAGCGCCTGCCTCTATTGCCGCCCTGTTCGTCCCTTCTGCAACAGGCTCGGCTATTGTCTCACCGTGAACAACAACTATCTTTGCGCCAAGCTGCCTTGCCTCTTTAACCATGGAAGGAATCAGCGCCGGAGGAACGTGCGTGATTTCAGCGCCGGGGATTACAGTGATTGAGACAAAATCTTTTAAAGCTTTAAGCGCCTTTACAACGCTTGGTATCACAATATCAATATTTGACTGGTCCACATGGTCTGTAATGGCAATAGCCTTATAGCCTATTACCGATGCCCTTTGTATCAATTCGGCAGGCAACAACTCTCCGTCGCTGAATAAACTATGTGTATGCAAATCAATCATAACTGAATCAATATGATACTATATCATGCCTGCCCGTGCAAGAGTAATAACAGTAACCTCTTTTGCGCCGGCGCTCATTAATGTCTTCGAACACTCTCTTGCTGTTGCGCCTGTTGTCATTACATCATCAAGAAGAAGCAGTCTCAGGCTGCTGATTTTTCCGCTGGCCTTAAATGCGCCTCTGAGATTTTTCATCCTCTCTTTTGCGTTTAAGCCGACTTGCGGCAGAGTGTCTTTCATTTTTAAGAGCATGTCCATATGAACAGGAATTCTTAAATTTTTTGAAATTACCTTCGCCATGAGGAGCGATTGATTAAATCCTCTTTCTCTAAGAGCATTTTTGCTGAGAGGAACAGGGATTATGCCGTCGCATTCAGGCATTTCAAGATTCAGAAGCAGTTTCCCAAGAGAATGGGCAAATCTTCTCAGGCCTGAGAATTTCATCAAATTAATTGCCTCTGCCAGCGCATCGGAGTAAATACCATAATTTAAGACCATGGAAAATGAAGGCGAATGTGTGAGGCATTCTTTGCAGACAGTGGCATGCACCGACACCAAAGGAACAGCGCATATCCTGCATGAAGGCCCCGAATAACGCTTAATCCCGGCCCAGCAAGTTGCGCATATAGGTGAATGCTGAAAACTGTCAGAGCGTTTACTGCACAATGGGCATATTGAAGGGTAGATTGAGTTTAAGATGGTCGTGGCTAAACTGTATCCGTTACGCCTGATGATATTCTGCATATCGTGCGGCTGTTGCAGGTTCAGCCTGCACTTTTGCCATCAGAATATTTCTCCGCGCATAATAAGTTCATCTCTTTTTTGCCCTGAAGAGATTATCGTAACCTTAACATTAAGCCTGCGCTCTATCCCTTTAATATACGCCTGAGCCGCTGACGGAAGTTTCTCAAAGCTCTTTGCGCCGCCTGTATTTTCCTTCCAACCGCGAACCTCTTCATAAACAGGTTCGCACTTTTCCAGGATGTTCAGTTCCTTAGGAAATTCTTCATAAAGCTTTCCTTCAAACCTGTACGCGGTGCATATCTTAATCTCCTCAAGGCCGTCAAGTATATCAAGCTTTGTCAGCACAATTCCGCTGAACCCGTTTACCCTTGCAGCATAACGCAGCGCCACCATATCAAGCCAGCCGCATCTTCTCGGCCTTCCTGTGGTGGCTCCGTATTCGCCGCCTTTTTCCCGTATCTTTTCTCCGAGAGAATCGTTTATTTCTGTAGGGAACGGGCCTTCACCCACCCTCGTAGTGTAAGCCTTGACAATACCGATAACGCTGGAAATCTTTGTGGGGCTGACGCCAAGCCCTGTGCACGCGCCGCCTGCTGCAGCGCTTGAGGACGTGACATAGGGATACGTTCCGTGGTCAACATCAAGGAGTGTGCCCTGCGCACCTTCAAAGAGCAGGTTTTTATTTTCATCAATCATCCTGTTGACGATTACATCCGTGTCCGCAATATAGCCTGCAAGCCTCTCCGCGTATTTCATGTATTCGCTGTATATGTCCTCAACATCAAATGCAGGGGCATTATAGAGAACCTTAAGTAGATGGTTAATGCCGGCAAGATTGTTTTTAAGTTTTTCTTTGAAAATCTCAGGATAAAGCAGTTCTCCTGCCCTTATTCCCGTCCTTGCCGTCTTGTCAACATAGGCAGGGCCTATGCCTTTGCCCGTTGTCCCGATTTTTTTCGAGCCTTTAAGCCTTTCCTGCTCTCTCTCAATAGCGGCATGATACGGCATTATCAGGTGAGAACTTTTGCTCAGAAAAAGATTTTTTCCTATATCAATCCCGCGTTTTATCAGCCCGTCCATTTCTTCAATCAGGGATTTAGGCTCAACAACCACTCCGTTGCCGATTATGCAGGCCTTTCCTTTATGAAGAATTCCGGAAGGGATAATATGAAGGACAAATTTCTCATTGTTTATTACAACGGTATGGCCTGCATTGTGCCCTCCCTGATAACGGGCAACCGCATCGGCTTTTTCCGTAAGCACATCAACTATCTTTCCTTTGCCTTCATCGCCCCACTGACCGCCAACTATCACTACAACAGACATTTTACCCTCTTCATATTAAATTTTAGAGATTCAGCACCTTTACAGAAAGGATATTCTGCATCTTTTTTATCTCATCAAGCTGACGGGCTGTCACAGGAGAATCAATGCTCATCACGGATATTGCCGTGCCTCCTGCGCTCTCCCTTCCAAAATGCATCCGGGCTATATTGATATTGTTCTTACCGAAAAATGAGCCCAGATTCCCGATTACACCTGGCTTGTCCACATTATATATAAACAGCATTATCCCCTCAGGCACTATCTCCACTGCAAAGTTGTCTATCTGAACAATCCTCGGGTCTTTTTTGCTGAACAATGTGCCGGCAAAGTACCTCTCCTTATCTTTTGCCTTTATTCTTAAGGCAAGCATGCTCTGGTAATCGCCTGCCTCAGCAGTCTTCGTCTCCTTGACCTCTATGCCGCGCTCCTTTGCAATAAAAGGAGCATTAACGAAATTCACTGTCTCTTCAAGTATCGGCGTGAGCAAGCCTTTTAATGCCGCTATTGTGACAGGAGCAGTGTTAAGCTCCGAAACATCTCCCATATATTCTATCGTAACTCCGGTAATGCCGCCTTCGAAAACCTGCGCTGCAAAACTCCCGAGTTTCTCCGCAAGATTCAGATAGGGCTGAAGCCTTGCCACCTGATCCGCAGGGATTGAAGGGAAATTAACAGCGTTTCTTATTGTGCCGCGCACAAGGTAGTCTGCAATCTGTTCCGCAACCGCGATTGCAACATTTTCCTGAGCCTCTTCTGTAGCTGCACCGAGATGCGGAGTGCATATGACATTATCAAGCCCTATCAGTGAAAAATCAACAGGAGGCTCTTTTTCAAAAACGTCAAGAGCTGCGCCTGCAACCCTGCCGCTTTTCAACGCCTCATAAAGATCCTTCTCGTTTATTATCCCTCCCCTTGCGCAGTTAATAATCCTGACTTCGTTCTTCATTTTTTTGATGGTCTCTGAATTTATGAGATTCTTTGTTTCAGGGGTCAGAGGCGTATGTATCGTAATGAAATCCGACCTGCTGAAAAGCTCATCAAGCGAGACCTTTTCTATTCCAAGCGCTTTTGCCCTGTCATCGCTGAGAAACGGGTCATACGCTATCACAACCATCTCAAGCCCCTGCGCTTTTTTAGCAACCTGATTACCGATGCTGCCGAGGCCTATAATTCCGAGAGTCTTGTTAAATAGCTCAACTCCCATAAATTTTTTCTTTTCCCATTGCCCTGCTTTCATAGAAGCAGTTGCCTGAGGAACCATTCTCGCAAGTGAAAACAGCATGGCGATTGAATGCTCTGCTGTTGTAATTGTATTGCCTCCCGGCGTATTCATTACAACAATGCCTTTTTTTGATGCGGCAGCTTTGTCTACATTATCAAGTCCCGAACCTGCCCGGCCTATTACCTTAAGGTTTTTTGCCGCCTCAATAATCTCTGCCGTGGCCTTTGTAGCGCTCCTTATGACAAGACCGTGATATTCACCGATGCATGCCTTAAGCTCATCAGGCTTCATGCCTGTTTTGACATCAACATCAAGGCCTGCTTTTTTAAGTATCTCGACTCCTTTGTCTGAGATCTTGTCGCTTACCAGAACCTTCATCTTTCCTCCGAAAATTTATAACTTTAATTTTTTGGGTTCTTAAGGATAACACAGTAGTAAAAACCTTGACAAGAGCAGTGAATTGAGGGCTTGTGCGCTAAATAATCTTTTCGGGATTAAATCTCGCGGAGTCTAATACGCTGTGGACAAACCTGAATATCATCTTGCGCTGCTTTGCTGTTACTTCGGGATAGAACACAGGATTTGCAATAACAGCGCCCCTGAACGCAAAAAACGGCGCAAGCACTTCATAAATCTCATCGTCTCCTGACAGCCTTGCATATTCATCAAAAAATAATTTCAAGCCTTCAAGATATGGCCCTTTGATTGCTTCAAAGTTTCTGATTGAGAAGAAGATATAGTTTATTGCAAGGGCTGTCACATCATCAGCAGGCTCGCCCCAAGGCCCCCGGCTGCGGTCAAGAAGGATGAAGTCAACGTCTTGGTGAATGGGTGAATGGGTGAATGGGTGAATGGGTAACGATGCTTTTTTGCTTTTCCGATTCACCGATTCACCTGCCGACCGATTCACCGTTTCTTTAAACCAGATATTCCCAGGATGAAAATCTCCGTGAATCTGTGAAAGCCTT
The DNA here is from genome assembly GCA_001805105.1 of Nitrospirae bacterium GWF2_44_13. GTDB lineage: Bacteria > Nitrospirota > Thermodesulfovibrionia > Thermodesulfovibrionales > UBA1546 > UBA1546. The sequence goes on from MHEE01000002.1 coordinate 122,632, forward strand.
TTATATCCCGGCTTCAACTTATAAATCCAGTCAACTGATTTCTTGATTATTCCGGACATCTCATTATAGGAAAGCACTTTATCAGGATATGTATCAAAAACACCCATCAGGCATTCGCCGTGGCCGACTGTGTCTCTCAGCTTTCTCCAGTAAAGCGTCTTTGAATCTTTTTTGATTGAATGAATCTTAGCGAGATAAGATGCCATTGCCTTTATCTTTTTTATATCAATATCATCGAGCCTTTCTTTGCGGGCAAACGAGACAAGGTCATTGAAATAATGCCTGCCTTCTGCCTTTTCCATCAAAAGATAATATTCCTTGCCGCCTCTGATGGATTTTATAGAGCCGCCTTCCAGCTCAGCAAGCACATCGATCGCACTTACGTGCTTAGGAAGGTTTTTGAACTCATCAAGGTCAAGGAGGAATATGCCGGCCCTGTCTGATGGATAGTCATGCCCGAAATTCTCAGGCATCAGGGTTTTCACGACATACGACTTCGTGTCTTTTTTTGTCTTTATTTCTACGAGAAAACCCGAGCCATGAACGCCATGCCCGAGTTTCTTTATATTTATCCGCGAAACATTCCTGAATTTTTTCTTGAGATATGCCTTTAATGCCTTTTCGTTGAGCATGGCTTATAATGCAGACTCTATATAGTATCTGGAAAAACTACATCTCTCCAAAATTATTTCTATACCTCTCGTTAAACTCTTCATATGTATAGTGATGCTCCTGAGTGCCGTATTTCTCTATGGCATAGGTTGCCGCGACAGTCCCTATCTTTGCGGATGTTTCAAGGCTTTTTCCCATCGCAATCCCCTTAAGCAAACCTGCCCTGAACGCATCGCCCGCGCCTGTAGGGTCAACTACATCACCTGCCTTTGCAGAAGATATTTTGATATCAGAGTCACTCGTGCATATTAAGGAGCCTTTTTCTCCGAGAGTGGTAATGATAGTCTTTGTCAGCCGCAAGAGTTCCTTTTTATTCATTCCAGTCATCTTCATCACCATCTCAAGCTCATAATCATTTGTAATCAACATCATCGCGCCGTCAATCCATTCTATCAACGAATCCTTATCCCACTGCGTGAGGGATTGTCCGGGATCACATATATAAGGCGTGGCTTTGCTCCTGCACTCTTTTGCGTAATCTTTCATGTCCTGAAGGTTTCCGGGAGCAATGAGCACGATAGATTTCTCAGGATTGGTTTTCGGCAGCCTGTACTCTGCCTGATATTTCATTGCGCCGGGATTGAATCCTGTTATCTGGTTATCAGCCTTATCAGTAGTTATATATGCGCCCGCGGTGAATTCGTCGTCTATTATTTTTATGCCTTCATGGGAGATGTTGTTCTTTCTCAGCCATTCAAAATAATTCACGTAGTCCTTGCCTATTGTCGCCAGTATAACCGGCTTTTCATTGAGAAGACCCAGTGAATACGCGACATTCCCTGCTGTGCCGCCGAACTTTTCCCGCAGCCCGTTAACCGTAAAACACACATTCAATATGTGTATCTTGTCGGGAAGGATGTGGTCTGAAAACCTCCCTGGAAAGTCCATAATCCTGTCATAAGCCATGGAGCCTGAAATATAGATGTTCATTACCTCTCCTTGCGAATCTCTAATATGAATATGAACCCGGCGGTTTCCCGTAGGGAACCCCTTGCGGCTTTTCCGGCTCCTTTTTCTCTATGGCAGGAGGCTCTTTGCCTTCGCGCAAAGCCTTAAGTTCTTCTTCAAGCCTCTTTTTATCCTTTACGAGTTTTTTCTTTTTAACCATATTCTGCTGCAGCATAGACCTTTCCGCCGAATTGATAGTGCCCTGCACGCTTTTAAGATGAAGATTCTGAATCCTTATGTTTGTCCTTTTCAGGTTTTCCTCAACTTTGTTAAGCTCTGCTTCTTTCTGCGCTATTTCAGCTTCCTTTGTGCCTGCATCGTTTGCAGCCTTTAATACAGCAGGGAAAAGCAGCGTAAAAAATGTAAAAGTAAAAATCAGAAAAAGCTTTAGCTCAAAACCCCTGGCCGTAAGTTCTGAACTTTTCATTGTCCCCTCCCAAGCTCCGCAAGGAGTTTTTCTGCGGTTTTTATGTTAAATCCCTTTATTACTGCGATGTCGTCAATGCCTGCCTGCCTTATACCTTCTATACTACCAAAATGCCTTAAAAGAGCAAGCCTCCTTTTTTCTCCTATGCCCTGAATTTTCTTTAGAGGGGATTCCATCAGCCTTTTATCCCTCAATTTCCTGTGAAAAGTTATTGCAAACCTGTGCGCCTCATTCCGTATCTTTTTAAGGAGCAGTGATGATGGAGAACTTTGAAGATTGTCCTCAAGGTCAACAGGCTTATCAAGAGACAATGCAAAGGCCCTGTCAGGTTTCTTTGCTATGGAGATTATTTCTGCGCTCTTAACGCCAGATTCGTCAAATGCCTTTTTTGCAGCTTCAAGCTGTCCCCTGCCGCCGTCAATTATTATGAGTGTCGGAAGTTTTTCACCAAGATTTCTTATAACCCTTCCCGTTATCTCTTCAATCATTGAGTAATCATCCATGCCTTTAACTGTCCTGATTTTCATATGCCTGTACATATCCTTCTTGAACCCGCCTTCTGCCCAGTATACAAATGCGCCAACTGATTCGCTTCCTGAGATTGTTGATACATCAAGGCCGCCAATGCTGCGAGGGACATTTTTAAGAACAAGCCTTTCTTTCAGTGTTTTTAGAATCTCCTTAATGTCTGTTTTTTCTCTGCTTTTAAATATTATCCCCGCATTCTCCTCCGCCATTTTGAGGAGTTCGAGTTTTTTGCCTTTGGGGCGGGTAATTATCGCTACCTTTTTGCCTTTCTTATCCCTGAGCCATGCTGTCAGTGTTTTCATCCCGTCAGGACGCTGTCCCATGACAATCTCATCAGGCGGGATTATTTCTTTTGCGTAAAACTGCTCTACGAAATTGTGAAGAAGTTCGCCTGTTGCAAGCCTTGCTGTATCTTTCAGGTGAAAATCCTTTGTCCCTATCATAACTCCGTTCCTTATGAAAAAAATCTTGAGCACAGCCTCATTGCTGGCTCCGTAGAAGCCTATGACGTCAATATCCCCGAGTTCAGGAGCAATGGCCTTCTGTGATTCCCATATATGCCTGAGATTGTTTATGCTGTCCCGTATCTTTGCAGCGTCTTCAAATCTTAATTCCTCAGAGAACCTCTCCATCCTTTTTTCAAGCTCATCAAGAAGCTCTTTTTTCTCGCCATGAAGAAAAAGCCTCACATCCTCAACAATTCTCATATACTCTTCCTTGCTTATAAGCCCGTCGCAGGGCGCCGGGCATTTCCCCATCTGATGCTGGATGCACGGCCGTATATGTTTGTCGAGGGAATATTTGCACGGCCTAAGCGGGAAATTTCTCCTTATGAATGCAACAGCCTCCCACATGCCGCGCGCAGGGACATAAGGCCCGAAATATAGGGCTCCGTCCTTTTTAATCCTTCTTACAACCTCAAGCCTTGGCCATACCTCGTTCACAGTAAGCTTTAGATAGGGATAATTCTTATCGTCTCTCAGAATTACGTTAAAGCGGGGTTTGTACTGCTTTATCATATTTGCCTCAAGAACAAGCGCCTCAAGTTCATTGCCTGTGACAATATATGAGAAATTCTTTACACTTCTGATCATTGAGGATTTTCTGGCATCAAGGTCAGCTGACTTCCGGAAATAACTTCGCAGGCGGTTCCTCAGATTTTTTGCTTTGCCGGCATAAAGGACATTCTCTTTAGCATCCTTGAGCAGATAGACTCCGGGTCTTGGAGGGATAAGCAGGAGTTTCTCAATCATGATAAATACTAACTATGGATGGTATGACACGTCAAGAACTGATGAAACCAAAGGAATGCCCCTGATACTATCTGAGCATATAAAGCAGCATCAGATTAATAACATACACAAACAATATGCCGATGGAGTCCCATGCAAGCAGCAATTTCTTTTTCTCAGAGCGATAGGTCAAACCGATAATTGCAATGGCTGTCATCAATATGGCTGATAAAGCGGAGATTATGTGGCTTGCATTGACAAACGAAAGAATCGGCCCCTTCACAAAAAACATGTCATCAATGGCAAGTATGAATATATTGAAAATATTGCTTCCAAATAAATTTCCGACTGCAAGGTCTATCGCTCCCATTTTTACCGCTGAAATGGAAACTACTATCTCCGGAAGCGACGTGGAAAGCGCTATAAAAATGTTTCCGACAAATGTCTGCCCAAGTCCTGTGGTTTCGGCAATTCCTTCGCCTATCTTCGGGAGAAAAATAGCGGCAACAATAACAACCATCGCATTGATTACATAGTTGACAACCGCAGTCTTTGTCGAAATCTTTTCGTATCTCAGTTCCTCAACTCTCTCTTTTACAAATTCCGCAATCCTCTTTCTCTCATAAACAAACAACAGCCTCATCGCCACGAAATAAATAACCGGAACTATCAAACTATAGGGCCCAATCCACCCGAGAGGAGTAACACGATTTCCAGAAAACAGGCCTATGCCGATAATGCTCAAAAGAAGGATTCCAAATCCAGCAGAAAGAATATGTCCATGATGGGCTTTGGCTGATATGGGCATTGGTTTGTAAATAGCATCAAGAAATGCGAGGATGAGCATATTGAATACACAGCTTCCAAGCACATCCCCTGCCGCAATATCCGGAACTCCAGCGTATGTGACCGAGCTTATTCCGGTTACCAGTTCGGGAAGAGACGTGACAGACGCCATCAGTACAACCCCTATCCACGTCCTTCCGAGCCCTGTTTTTTCAGCGATAATATCGCCGTATTTTGCAAGCTTAGTGCCTGAATAGACAATCAAGGATGTGCAGACTATAAAACCGAGCCAAAAAAGCATGGAAGTCCTTTTAAGTTTTTTAAAGTGGGTATTTCAGTCACTTAAGAATAACATTAACATATGAATTCCTCTACCCTTTTAAGAAACGCAGAAATTTCCCTCTGGCTTTTTAGATAATAATTTGCAGCGGTCTTTGCTGATTTCCCAACCCTTATGGTAATCCCCCTTTTATTAAGCGCCCGGAAGGCGGTCTCGTCAGTCCAATCATCGCCTACATATACAGGCAGATATTTTCCCTTTAAGTTGTTTAAAATCCAGAGAGCAGCGCTGCCCTTGTTCCATGATGCATCAGGCGCAAGTTCAAGAACCTGTTTTCCCTTAATCACTGCTAAAGTCCTGTCTCCTGAAAATTCTGATACAACATTGTAAAATGCCTTTTTTACAAGGGGGACATCGTTTTTGCGCACTGAGCGAAAGTGGAGACTCGCGGTTAATTTTTTTCCTTCAATCCATGCTCCTTCTATGCCCGCAATCTCCTTATTGAGCATGCGCACCGCCCTATCAATGAACGGCTTTGCGATCAGGGCTTTAGGATGGATGTAGGTCATATTGTTGCCGGAGATGATAAGCCCGTGATTCCCGCTGTAACAAATATCCCGAATACAAACCATGCCCCGGATATCAGACAGGGATCTCCCGCTTAAAATGCTTAGATAGCAACTCTCAGAGCCGGTAAGTGATTCTAATTGTTCTTTCATCTTTTCTGCCAGAACACACCTTGACGGCTCTTTCCGGATAGGAACCAATGTCCCGTCAAAATCCAGGAATAAAGCGATTTTTTGGCCTTTGCTTATTTTTTTAAAAACATTTTCTTTGAGAATATATCTGGGGTTCAAAGCCTGTCCCTTATTTTGGATTTTCGGCAGAGGATACGCGCAGCCGCGCCAGTTCTGTGATCAAATCCCCGGCCCAGCGGTAGATATTATATTCCCTGATTAATGCCCGCATTCTTTTCATGCGTTCGGACCTTTCAACTGCCTCCATGTTAAGCGCGGAATAAATGGCATCAGCCATACCCTCTGTGTCATAAGGATTAACGATGACTGCATCGCTAAGTTCCCGCGAAGCACCTGTAAATTGGCTCAGTATTAATACGCCGTCTTCATCTCCTCGGGAGGCGATAAACTCTTTTGCAACAAGATTCATCCCATCATGCAAAGATGTCACCATACAGATATCGGAAGCTTTATAATAGCGGTTGATTGTTTCATGGCTATGATGGGCTTTTAAAAAAACTATCGGCTTCCACTCCTTTGACTGGAATTTCCAGTTTATTTTTTCCGCTATCTCTTCAACCTCTGCAATAAGGTCATGATAACGTTTGATATGAGTCCGGCTCGGTGCTCCCAATTCCACAAATGTGAACTTTCCGATAAATTCCGGATATTTTTCTAAAAAGCGCTCAATAGCCCTGAATCGTTCAGGAATGCCCTTTGTGTAGTCAAGGCGATCTACCCCAACACCCAGATATTCCACATGAATATCTATCTCTTTAAGCAGATTCTCGCGGAGCGTTTCTTTTTCGGCAATTACAGCGGTTTTATCCACAGCCAAATTACCAAAGTCAACGCTTATCGGAAAGGGCTTTACAAATGTTGTGCTGCCTCCTCTCTCAACAGAGAATTGCTCCCAGTTGATCTTTGATTCAAGGAACCTGTCAACTGTATCAAGGAAATTATTGCAGTGATATTGTATGTGGAAACCAATAATATCCGCTCCCAGCATCCCCATTAAAATCTCCTGCTGCCACGGGCAGATGCCGAATGACTCCGGGTTGGGCCATGGTATATGCCAGAAAAGAGCAACTTTTGCATCGGGACGCTTTTCCTTTATCAGCAGTGGAAGGAGGGCAAGATGATAGTCCTGAATCAGAACCAATGGTGCTTTTTCATCTGAAATCTCTTTTAGCAATGCCTCTGCAAATTTTTCATTTACCCTCTGATAATAAACCCAGTCATCCAAACGAAAAACAGGGCGTGTATGGGTTATGTGACATAACGGCCAGATGCCTTCATTAGAAAAACCGTAATAATAGCCGTCTTCCTCTTCTTTTGTAAGCCATACTCTTTTGAGGGTATATGCCTGTTCATCAGGAGGCACCCGCAGTTTATTTTCTGCATCAACTACTTCCCTGTCTGCGTCTCCGCTACCATGCGCAATCCATATGCCGTCACATACTCGCATCACAGGGTCAAGCGCAGTGACAAGTCCTCCCGCAGGAACAATGCACTTAATGCTGCGCCCTTCTTTTACATGCATATACGGCTCGCGGTTTGAAATAAGGAACAACTTTTTACCCTCCAATTCAGCGCGCATATGTTCTTTAAGCCGGTTAGGTGTCCAGAGAGATTCCGCATGCAGCCGCAGCTTGGCTTCTTCTTCTGCCATTGCACGCGCCATTGCAAGACTCTTGGTCAAATGCGTTACCTCTGTAATTAAAGGAGACAAAACATCCCCTCTATGAAGACCTGCCGGCTTGGCAATCTTTCCCTTCCCCATACGCATATCTTGCATCCATACTGCGATCCTGGCAATAGGGCCTGTGATGCTCCAGCGAACCATTAAAAGAGTAGTTATCGCGATTAGTGATGATAAGATTAAAAAGCGAAGAAGATTATGCCTCCAGATTCCTTTAAGCCGTACATTAATATAAGCGGCGTCCTGAAAGATTGAAAGCGCGCCTATAATTTCATCTTCTTGCTCTATAGGAAAGGTATAGAGGTATGCCTTTTTGCCGTCAATATTTGTGAAGCTGTCTATTGCGCGTTTTTCCGTGATAGAAGTTACAACTTGAGGAAGCGGCTGAGGAATTTTTGACGCAAACTTCGGGGTTGATGCCAAGACATTGCCCTGTATGTCATATATCGCTATGCCTTTCAGTCTTTCCCTGTTCCCAAACCGTTCTACAAACCTGTTTAATTTTGCAGACGAATTGGTTTGTATAAGGTTTTTTACTGATTCCTGCAGGCTTTCAGCCAGAACAATTGTTCTCCGTTCAAGATCGTTTATTAGACGCTCCTTTTCATCACGGACTTGATAGTATGAAAATATGACAGCCACCAGAGCAACTGCCAAAAGAAGCGATACTGTTAAACGAATTGTAATCTTCATAATTAAAACTCTATTCTGCTATCCCATTTGTTTTCCATTGCATACCAAGTCAATATTAAAATACCTGCAACAGATGTGTCTATAATCATAAGTAAATTGCATCCGCAGGATGATATAGCGAAATGAAAAGGAGCAAATAATCTTTAAGATGGCGTGTTATTAAAAAGTTCTGCCTTACATGTTCCCGCGCATTTTTACCGAGCCATGCAGCATATTCCCGGTTGCTGAGAAGCCTTTTTACTGCATATGCAGCGCCTTCAACACTATAGCAGAGCAAGCCTGTGAGTTTATTCTTGACCTGAAGCTGAATTCCTCCTACGGCAGATGCCACTACAGGTTTCCCTTTCCATAAAGCCTCGGTTACAGTAAGTCCAAATCCTTCTTTAATTGACTTCTGCATAATTACAGTAGCTGCTTGCTGCAGGGCATTGATCTCTATATCACTTTCCGGAGGAATGAGCAATATGTGTATATCAGGCTTGCCGGATGCCCGTTCCCTCACCTCTTCCAATACCTTTTCGGACTCAGGGTCATCGGTTGCTGTGCCTCCCGCCAGAACGAGTTGGCAGTCAATGTTTTTTCTTACCATCTCAAATGCCTGTATTACTCCGATAGGATCCTTCAGATAATCAAACCGCGAAATCTGGGCAACAATAGGTTTGTCTTTATCCAGACCATATTTGCTCAATACCGAATCAATAACCTCTGATGGAAGTTCTTTATTCTTGTCGCTTAACGGGTCTATGGATGGAGAAATTAGAAATTGGCGAATGGGCAGCTCTTGTGAAAAGTTCGGAGCCGAGAATACAGCAGCATCGTAATCGGTAACAAAATTCCGCATAAATTCCCAAACCCTTTTATCAGGATTAGAGATGTCAATGTGGCATCGCCATATCCACTTTCCGCCAAGTTCTTTTTTCTTGGCTATCAGAGCTATGGGCTGAGGGTCATGAATAAATTGGATATCTCCATGAAATTTTAACTCCTCAATATTCTTTTTACTTACTTCCAAAAATGCAGCGAAGTCCTGGGGGGAGATATCTTCCTTTCTGCCGTGCAGCGCATTATGAAACTTTTTTGTTACATCAAAGAAATCTTTATCCCCCTTAATAGTTGCCCATTGGGCATCAACCCCGAGTTGGTTCAATAAAGGCACCATGCGCGCAAGTATCTCGGCCACTCCTCCGCCTGTAAGTGTTGAATTTACGTTCTGTATGACTTTTCCTGATAACCGCTCTGCAAGCGCCCTGAGTTCTTCAATAGTGCTTCTGCCTACAATAGGCACATAATCCTGTATCTTAGCCCTCGGGTGGTGAAATATAGCTTTTTCCAAATCAGTTCTCCTACTTAATACGTTCTTCAATAAGCTGAATTATTATAGACCTCAGGTCTTCTATCGTATAGTTATAAGGGTCCAGCACAGCGATCTTATCAGCAAGTTCTCTTTCATCAAGACCATCCTGAAACCAGATAGAAAAGTCATTAACTCCTCTATGCAGCCTTAACCTTGATTCAAAGATATGAAAATAAATAGAATTAATGCTCACCTTACGAAGCGCTTCCACAAATTCTCTTAAATCATGGGCCATATAGGGAGTAGTCAAAACCACACTTACCGATTTAATAAAATGGAATTCTCTTCCTTCAAACGCTGTCCGTTCATCCCCTCTTTTTGACAGCACGTCATTGATGACGGCTATAATTCTTTCTCTAAGTTCGCCGATTGTAGAAAATTCAAAGGTATCTATGTTGGACAGCTTCTCTGCAAGAATCTCATCACCAATGACATCGCTGACCCACAATGCAAACTCATTAGCCGGTTGAGGGATAAGATACTGATATTCTTCTATGAAACTGTGGGTGTGATAATAAACTACCGAATCAGGAACCTCTTTCAATATATTAGCAAGCTCTGTTAGATTTTTTGCCTTAAGTCCTGTCAATTCTTTTATATGCAGCCGGGTATGAAAATGAAACGGTTGAGTTGCCTTTTTAAGAGGCTTTCTGTAAGCGGTAACAGTAGTTTTTGTAAATTTACTATTCGGCACAAGGATAAGCCTGCCGTCAGGGGCCTTAATCTGAATATTCCTCCATGTTACATCAGAAACATAGCCTTCCTCGCCTGACTCAAGTTTGATATAATCGCCTGTCTTGATTAGGCTGCCATAAGCCAATTGAAGTCCGGAGAAAATATTAAGTATCTCATTACGAGATGCCAGAACTGCTACTAATAATCCTATGGTCAGCGCAAGAATTAACGGAGTAGTCGGCGCTTTCCAAATATCAAGCAACATCAACACGCCTATGACAATAAAGGCAATTCTGACAGCATTGCTTATTAGAGCTATTGGAAAAGGGAAAGGCGCCTTTATCTTTTGCAGATAGAGCTGAAGTAATTTTACGGCAAGACTGAGAAATGTCCACGTTAAGGAGATAATAAAAATACTTCCAATAATTCTTCCAGCTAAGACTTTACTTTGAGGGGATAACGTTGAAACCAGAATAGCTGCATACGCCCCTATTAAAAGGCACCACTGAAAGAACGGGGCTTTCGTTGTCTGAAGAAGCACCTCACTTCCTTCCCACTTAATCTTAACAAACAATCTGTCAAGATAATTGTAGAAGATTCTTCTTGCCCAGACGGCAACCACAATAAAAGCCAACAAGACGATAAACGGCACTGCCAGTGAAAGCCAATTATTTGTAAGCCATTCAGTCATTTTTGAACCTCAGAACATATTACGGGTTGATACCAAAGTAATTACAACTGGAATTAAGATTTTTTTAAAATTTATGTCCATCTGTTTTTCCTGAATAAATTTTACTACTTTTAGCAGCAAAAGCAAGAACAGCCGGAGCAATTGAAGCAAGACGTGAGTCCATTTGATTCTTGGATTGTTTGAATTCAGCCATTAATGTTTTAGGAATAGATTCACCTCTCGGTAATTTTACAACAAGCGGATTAACGGCTTTATTGCCAATCCGTATTTCATAATGAAGATGGGGGCCTGTTGCAAGCCCTGTTGCGCCGACATATCCAATCACCTGCCCCTGTTCAACCTTTAGCCCTTTTTTAACTCCTCTGTTAATACGGGATAGATGTCCATAATATGTCTTCCAGCCGTTAGCATGCCTTATAACTACAAGCTTGCCGTATTGACCCTTATACCCTGAGAAATTGATGGTTCCATCGCTAACCGCAGAAACAGGGGTTCCTGCAGGCGCAGCATAATCAAGTCCGTGATGGGGTCTGTAAATCTTTAATACCGGATGAAATCTTCCATTGGAAAAACGCGAGCTTATGCGCCTGAAACTAAGCGGCGCTTTCAGAAAAGCCTTTCTGAGTGATTTTCCATCTTCGCCGTAATAATGCGCTTTTCCATTATATTCAAATTTGTATGCACTGTATGTCACCCCGTTATTTATAAATTCGGCAGAAAGTATATCGCCGTATTTTTTAAATTCCCCGTTTAAATACAGTCCCTCCACAACAATCTTAAACTTGTCGTCATTTCTAAGGTCTGTTGTAAAATCTATGTCCCATGCAAAGATATCGGACAGGTTAAGTGCCAGCATCAGGTTTTCTCTGCCTTCTCCAATAGAAGATATTAGATTATCCCTTATCACTCCGCCTACATGCCGGATTCTTTTTTCGTATTCAACGGCTATCTTTTCGGCGCTGAATCCTGATTCAGTCCTTGTAATATTCAAAATTGAATCGTCGTCTATCCAATAGTCAAATGAATTTATCCGGTTCATATCACCAAGCGCTATCTTGTACCGGTGGTCGGGATATACCTCTCCCAATTTATAAATATCCGCGCATGCCTCTTTCATCTCAAAAAGAATCCCCGGGTCAAGGTTGTGCTTTCTGAAAATATCAATGGCCGTCTCGCCTTTTTGTACCGTATCGCTTATGGTTCTGTAATCTTGCTGCGTATTTGTGTCAATCGGGGCATCTTTAGGTTTAAAGTTAATACCGACCACTAAAAATGTGATTATAATGAAACAAAAGATAATTAATAAAAATTCTTTTTTCATTGCACTCCTCCGCAATAGAAATCATTAAGTGCCGGTACAGGATAGTACCGGCACTCCGCTGTTAATTTTTATGCGTATTGACTACAAAATGCACTCTCCTGTTTTTCTGCCAGCAATCTTCTGTTTTTTCGGCACACACAGGCTTTTCCTCGCCATAGCTTATGACTTCCATCCGCGAAGAAACAACACCGAGAGAGAGAATATATTTCTTTACTGATTGCGACCTTCTCTCGCCGAGGGCAAGATTGTACTCATTTGTGCCTCTTTCATCGCAATGCCCTTCGATTAGTATTTTATATTCAGCATTTTTTATGAGATGACCGGCAACCGATTTCAGTATGGGTTTCGCATCTTCCATGATGTCATATCTATCAAATTCAAAATAGATATCCGTGAGTATTTCCGGCATCCTCTTGCTTCTTAAAGGGAGTTCTCTTGATTCAATCTCCGGCTTGCTTAATGCGTCTTTTTGTTCTGTTTTTGTGGAGCCTTCTCCGGCTTTTTTTGTCTCGTCTGATTTTGGCTGCGCCTGTGATACGCTATCCTGCTTACCTGCCGCTTCCGGAGCGAGCGCGACCTTTTTGGAACTACAGCCGAATCCGATTAATCCGAATATTAATAATATAATTGAGATGCCTTTCATATTAAATCCTCCTTTTTTGCTGATAAAAAATGCAAAGCATGCGAATCTATAAATAACTCGCGATTTACGAAATAGGAATGTTTGTTCTGGATTATATCCGAGGAGGAGAATGACCGGAATGTAAAGACTGTGCTCCCCTAAAGGGTTTTGATGCATTATGCTCAATAAAAAACCTTATCGGTGAGCAAGAAGGCAAAACAAAATAATTTTCCGCCAGTGAAAAATTCTCAATGTGCTGAGATATTGGTGAGATATTTTTAGGGATAATAGCCCGTTTCTTTTTAAGAAGAAGCCTTGTCGTTGTGTCCGTATCTTCGTCATTATCCGTAGAAGCCAGTTGAGTGTAGATCAGTTCCCACAGGTAAATAGAAAACTTTTCTGAGAGCGAATATGTTTCATCAGAATTGTGAATGTTTTTTTCTATATTCTCTGATGCATAGACATAAGCAATAGGCGAGATGGTATAAAAAGAAAATAATATTAAAAAAAGCAGCCGCAGGATAAATCGCTTAATTACCATGACAAAATTAATATATCACAAGCTATTTATTAATGACAAGGCTTCTGATTTTAAGGGGCGATATTCTGAAGCTGTTGTTTATAATGCGCAGATTATAAATCCAAGCCAGAGAAGCATTAAATCTCTCCTTTGAAATAATCCAATGCCTTCACCATATTTTTTCTTTCACCGGTAAATAGTATTATATCTCCTGCCCTGAATCTAAAATCCGGCGCAGGATTTGTAAAAACCTCTGGGCCTCTCCTCACGGCTATAATTGTGACCCCTGTTTTTTTCCTTACCTGAAGCTCGGCTATGCTCTTGCCCACAAGATGCAAATTTTCTGAGATTCTAAACCCCTCTATTTCTATATCCGGAAGCCATTCGCATTTTTCAAAGAGATGTCTTTTGGGTAATTCCATGCCTCTTAAAGCGGTATAACTGCCGCTTCTGATTTTATCTATCATGTCCATAATCACATTCCTCGGGAAGTTATACCTGTGCAATACACGCGAGAATATCTCTATTGATGTTTCAAATTCTTCAGGTATTACCTCATCGGCTCCGAGTTCCCTGAGTTCATCCATTTCCACAAGGTATCTTGTCCTTACAATGATATAAATATCAGAATTTTCATGCCTTGCAATCGATACTATTCTTCTTGTGGAGACAGGATCCGATATTGCAACAACAAGCAGCCTTGCCTTATCCATGCCAATCTTATGGAGTATCTCCTTGCTCGTGCCGTCCCCGTAGTATATCGGCTCTCCCCTCTTCTTCATCTCACGCACTGTATCGCTGTTCATCTCGAGCACAACGTAAGGTATGTCTGCCTCTTTCAGAACTTTTGCGAGATTTCTTCCATTAAGGCCAAAACCGATAATTATCACATGACCATGCCTTCTCCTCGGGAAACCCTCCCCCTCAGAAACTCTCTTAAGGCTGGCTATCCTCTTTAAAAGATGCCTTGCTGTTATCCATCCAGAAATTGAAGGCGCCGACCTCAAGATAAATGGAGTCATTATCATTGTTACGACTGAGGAGGAGAGAAATACCTGATAAAACTCCCCTGTTATGATCCCAGATGCCTTGCCTGCGACTGCAAGCACAAAAGAGAATTCTCCAATCTGGGCAATACCGAGTCCTGCATGGATTGAAGTTCTCAGAGGGCTTCCTATTGAAAGGGCAGATATTATGCCTGTAATTATCTTTAGCCCGAATATTAACGCAACAGCAGATGCAATCGTCAGGCAATTATCAGACATATACCCTATATCCATCAACATCCCGACTGAAACAAAAAACATGCCTATAAAACTGTCCTTGAACGGCAGGATGTCTGATGTTGCCTGATGCGAATATTCTGATTCTGATATTGTCAGGCCTGCTAAAAATGCGCCGAGTGCAAGAGAAAGTCCGAATTTTGAAGTTAGAAAAGCAATCCCGAAACAGAGAAATATTATCGTTGTTATGAATAATTCACGGCTTCTTGTACGTACAACCTGATGCAGTAATCCCGGGACAATCCATCTCGCACTTAACAGCACAACTGTTATAATCAGCGCCGCTTCTCCCATCTTTATCAGCGCATCTGTCATATTTATCACATCTCCTGAGAGAGCAGGGATTAAGAGCATAAGCGGCACAACGCAAAGATCCTGAAAAATCAGTATGCCAACCATTATGCGGCCATGCGGAGAGTCGGTTTCGCCTTTTTCTGCAAGCATCTTCAAAACAATTGCAGTGCTGCTTAAGGCTATTAGAAAGCCAAAAAAGACAGACCTGTTTGCATTACCGGTCAGAAGATAGGCAGCAGTAGCAGATAAAGCTATCGTGAGCAATACCTGAATTCCGCCGCCTGCTATAACTGCTTTTTTTATCCTGATAAGCCTTGCCATGGAAAACTCAATACCTATCGTAAAGAGAAGGAGTACCACGCCAATCTCTGCCATTATCTCTATTGAATGGACATCTTTTAAAACTCCTATACCATAGGGGCCAATAATAGCGCCCGCAACGAGAAAACCGACAATAGATGGAATCTTCAGCCTGTGAAGCAGGAATACCACTAAGGCAGATACGCCTAAAACTATAACAAGCGACTTCAAAAATCCAAGTTCCATAGGTTTTATGGTAGCATAAAATATGCTTTACTTCATTTCAGTGTTGTTAGGCGCAATGGGTTCTTACCAGAGATGTCCGAATTGCAAAAAAATCCAGCATTTCAAGGGCAAAAAGAAGGGAGATACTGTTATATGTAAGAAATGCGGATATGAATTTGAGGTGAAATAGATTACACTAAAGATATTAAACTCAAAACGGGCGGCCGTTACAACTCCACGTTAACCACTTAAAACTTATATCTTCAATACATAATACCTGAGCCAGACGCAGAATCGAGGTTACTATAGTTATAATCAGAGCATGAATCTTCCGACGGTAAGCGTTCATCTGATGTTATACGCATAATATATGAGCAAGTATATCAGCAAGAATAGTATCGCCCATAATATAACCGAGCCGATAGGCCAGTGCTTGATGATATCGCCGGGGAAAATCTCCTTTTCCCTTTTAATCCTTGCTTTGATCTCATCCCTTTTCTCCGGGATGGCAAACTGTAAAAGAACCGTATCGGAGGCGATCTTAATAACAGAAAGGGGGTTCTTGCTTGCCTGGGCCAATGAAGACGGGATTGCGTCAAAGACGATCCTTGTAACTTTGGCGCTGACCTTTGTCATTGGATTGGTTACAAACCACATAAAGGCACGTGCGCCCTTTCTGTAGAACCAGTCGGCATCAAGATTAACAGCCCTTATCTCGGCCGGGTAGATTCCGGAGAGCATAAGAAGCGTAAAAGCCAGCGCAGAGAAAAAGAGCAACTGGAGTTGGGCCATAACGTGTGAGGCGGTGTACGGCACGTAATCCACCGGATAGGGAAGCAGACCATAGAGATAGCCCGGAAACGAGCCGATAAATACGCACAAGAAAGCAGTGATACCCATCGCCAGGAGCATATTGAACGGGGCCTCTTTGACCCTTAACCCCGAATCATGCGAGAAGAACGCAAAAAACGGTATTTTGATGCCCGCATGGTGGAAGACTCCGGCCGAGGCAAACAGAAGGATAAACCATACAGCAGTGAAGCCCTCCTTCGCGGAGGCGGACATGACCATGGATTTGCTCACAAAGCCGCTGAATAAGGGAAAAGCCGAAATCGAAGCGGCCCCCACAATACAGAACGCGCACGTAAGGGGCATGCTCTTGTAAAGGCCGCCGAGATCGGTAGCGTTTATCTTGCCGGTCCGGAACATAACAGCGCCCATGGACATGAAAAGCAGGGCTTTGAACAATATATCGTTGAAGGCGTGGGCCACAGCGCCGTTTATGCTCAAGTCTGTCCCTATACCTATGCCCACGACCATAAAGCCGACCTGGTTGATAAGGCTATACGCGAGCACCTTTCGCAAGTCGTTTTCGATCACCGCATAAAATATGGGAAAGGCCGCCATCAGGGCGCCTATCCATATGAGAGGGTCTGCGCCGGGGAACGTCCTTGCCAATACATAAACCGCGGTTTTTGTGGTAAAGGCGCTCAGAAATACGGCGCCCGCAATAGTAGCTTCGGGATAGGCATCGCTCAGCCAGGAATGAAGCAGGGGCCAGGCACAATTTATACCCACGCCGATGAATATCAAGTAAGACGCAAGGCCGTCAAGGCCGATATAGCCCAGATCAAGGCTGCCTTTTTCAGTGGCATACATCAGTATGCCGAAAAGCAGAATTACTCCTCCTATAATATGTACAACCACATATCTGAAGCCCGCTGCCAGCGACGACTCTGTTTTACGGGCCCAGATAAGGAGCACTGAGCTTACGGTCATCATCTCCCAGAAGCAGAAGAGTGTGAACAGGTCTCCCGCAAATATAACCCCGAGCGCACTTCCTGCATAAGCCATTCCTGCCGCGTATTCTACGTCGTTTCTCATTTTCAAGGCATACAGCAGCGTAATAAACGATATAATATGAAAAATATAACCGAATATCAGGCTCAGCCTGTCTATCTTCAGAACAGTAAGTTGTAATCCCATGAAAGTCGTGGCCCAATGAGATCCCTCAGGAATGCTGATCAGATTTATCAAACCCAGTACGGGAACGGCAAGCAGGAATGCGCTTTTCATCCTTCCCCTGAAAAGTGGGACCAGAAGCGCACCTATTATGAATATCGCAGCAGGGGGTATGGCATTAATCATAATAATCCTCTCTTCTCTTCACAAGCCTTCTCAATACGTACTTTGAGACCAGGACAAGAACGATGCAGGCAACAAGGCCGTATGCAGCATAGAACTGGGGAATGTCTTCCCAATAAAAATCACCGTGCTTAGGTACGGAAAAATCGGCAATGAGAAGCAATATGCATATTATAAAAAAACCTCTTATGAAATTCTTTACGTTCTCAGGCTTATCGAAAAAATGAGTCTTTTCTTCTTTCACAGTATTCTCCTTTCAGAATTAATGTGACCCGAACAGGAAGACAGCTCCGAGATATAAGACGCCTATGGCAAAGATAATATAAAATGCCGTCTTATACCCCGGCTCAGGCTCATGCCTGAGTTCCATTAGCTCTTCGGATTCCTTTTTCATTTCAGTTCCCTCCTGTAACGCCGGCCACAACAAGTCTGGCAAGATTCAGAAACACCGACGGATAAAAGAACAAAACCAGGGCTGCGGTCGCGGTAAGCATCAATGGACCAAGCATGAGCGGAGGCGCCTCATGTATCCCCCCATTCTCATCTTTTGCTGCTTGTGGGGCTGACAAAGTCCCGGAATTTGCGCGGGGATTCTTGTTATGGGATTCCGCGCAAAGTGAAGGAGTGCCGGAAGACGAAACCATCAGCGGCACTGCAAGGATATCAAGATTTTCATGCGTTCCGGATTTTACGGTGAAGGGTTCGGCTGGTGCATGGGAAGCAGCATGGTGAATCCCTGAAGGCGCCTTAAAAAAGGCAGCATAGACTATGGGCAGAAAATAACAGGCATTGAGTATGGTACTTGTTATCAGCACAAGAACAATCGGCAGTTGTCCGGCTTCAATGGCTCCGGTTCCTATATACCACTTGCTTAAAAATCCCCCGAGCGGCGGTATTCCTATCATGGACAAGGCGCCCAGGGTAAAGGCGGTCATGGTAAAGGGCATTTCCTTTCCGATGCCGTCAAGTTCGCTGATATTTGTTTTATGGGCCGCCACATATATGGCGCCCGCCGTGAAAAAGAGTGTTATCTTTCCGAACGCATGCAGCACTATATGCATAACGCTGCCTGTTATGGACGACGCTGTAAGGAGTGCGACACCGAGTATCACGTAGGAGAGCTGACTTATGGTCGAATAGGCAAGTCTCCGTTTCAGGTTGTCCTGCTTTAAAGCGACAATAGAGGCAACCACTATCGTGAAAGAGGCAAAATAAGCAAGGGCTGTGCCGAGGCCGAGCTCCCGGAGGAGATTAATCCCGAATATATGCAGAACAACCTTTACGACCACAAAGACCCCTGTCTTTACGACTGCAACAGCATGAAGCAGGGCGCTGACAGGCGTGGGGGCAACCATTGCAGCAGGCAGCCACGAATGAAACGGCATCATAGCCGCCTTTGCTATACCGGCCATATAGAGCACAAAGATAACGGT
This sequence comes from Nitrospirae bacterium GWF2_44_13, assembly GCA_001805105.1. Taxonomy (GTDB): domain Bacteria; phylum Nitrospirota; class Thermodesulfovibrionia; order Thermodesulfovibrionales; family UBA1546; genus UBA1546. The sequence goes on from MHEE01000002.1 coordinate 141,500, forward strand.
AACAAAGGTATTGCCCACTTTTTCTGCGGCTTCATTCAATATCCCCTGGTTGGAAAAATCCAGCGTTCCTGCAATGTTATACGTGAGTATCACTGCAACCAACTGGAATGCAACCGATGTTCCGAGAAGGTAGGTTATATACCTTCGTGCGCCTTTAATCGCCTCGGGGGTCTCTTTGTGTGCAACGAGCGGGAACGTGCAGATAGTTATGATTTCATAAAACAGGAAAGTGGTAAACATATTTGCGGAGAAAGCTACACCCATGGTAGCGGAGAGCGCCACCGCGAAGCACATGAAAAATCTTGTCTGTGCGTGCTCCTTCAATGATCTCATATACCCTATCGAATAAAATGACGTGATAATCCAGAGAAACGATGCGGTAATTCCGAAGAATAAGCCGAGGGCGTCGACTTTAAATTGAATCAGCAATCCGGGGGAAATGGAGACGAGGGTATATTCAAGAATCTTATTGTCGAGAATAGAAGGAACCATGGAGACGACGATACCGAATTTCAGGACTGCCGCAAGGATCGTCCACGCCTCCCTCAGGTTCCTGGACCGTTCACCGGTAAGGAGAATCAGCAGTGCAGCAACAAGGGAGACTGCTATAGCTGAAACAGGCTTTATGGAGGATACAATTTCCATCTCTAAAATCCTTCTGGCACGGTAAATTGAATTACTTTGGAAATAATATCCCCGCTGTAAAAACCGAGCACCAGTATGCCTGCCGCCATTACATAGATGGGAACAAGCATGCTTACTGGAGCTTCATTTCTGACAATAGTTTCATGGCCGTCATCGTAGGAGTGTTCAGCCGCAGCCCTGAAGTAGATCTTCTCAAGAATTCTGAAGAACAATATGGCATTGACAAGGCTGCTGAATATGAGCGCGGCTGCAAATATCCATTTCTGTGCAACGACTGCGCCGAGGACCAGATACCATTTACTGAAAAAACCCGCGGTGGGAGGAACACCGATCATCGATAGTGCAACTGCGGTAAAGGCAGCCATGGTAAGGGGCATCTTCTTATTCAACTCCAAACCGTTAAAATCATTAATGTTCCTCGTACCCGTTCTGTAGACGACAGCGCCTATTACCAGAAACAGACATGCCATCATAAAGGCATCGTTCAGGATATGCAGCACTGCGCCTGTAAAGGCTGTCCTGTTGCCGATGCTTACTCCCATGACGATATAGCCGACTTCGGCCACAAGGATGTAAGAGATCATTCTTTTGATGTCAGTCTGCCCAAGCGCTATAACTGAACCGGCTATTATCGCGGCAAACGCAGCCCAGCCCAATATTTCAGACATGGGCAGGATTTCGGTCGAGAACCTGGGCTCGAATACCGTAAACATTATCCTTATCATCACATAGGCCCCGACCTTGGTCATTGTGGATGCGACAAGGGCACTGACCGTTGAGGGAGCATGGGTATAGGCATCGGGGAGCCACCTGTGGAGAGGGAAAAACGCTATTTTTATGGCGATCCCCACCACAAAAAAGGCAAATGCAGCCAGTATAACCGTTGAATTATACAGGCCGGGAAGCAGCCGGGACAGATCGGCCATATTAAGCGTGCCGGTCATGATATAGAGATAGCCGACGCCGAGCAGGTAAAAGCATGCGCCGATAGTTCCCATTATTACATAGTTGAAGCTCGCCATTGCTGCCCTGTCATCGCCTATGGCAATAAGTGCGTATGCCGCAAGAGACGTTATCTCTAAAAATACATAGATGTTGAATACGTCGCCGGTCACGGTTATCCCCAGAAGCCCTGTAGTGAGCAGGAGATAGATTGAATAAAAATACGGTATTTTGCTTTTCGTCAGCTCCTGCTCAATGCTTCTCTTTGAATAGATCGCAACAATGAAGCTGATAAATGACACGATAATTGCGATAAAGGCGTTGAGATGGTCTATAACATATTCTATGCCCCAGGGCGGCGCCCAGCCGCCGAGTCTGTAATGAATTTTTCCGGCGTCAATTACTGAGCCCATAATATTGAAAGACAGCAACACGACTACGCCGAGCGTTGCAACCGCAATCGGATAACAAAGGTCTCTTTTCCATAAACCGACTGCAGTGTTTAAAAGCGAGACTATCAGAGGCAGCACGATGATTAAGATGGGGGCATGCTCTGCGATATTCATCTTCTGTTCCTCAAGATTTCAATGATTTCGTCTTCTTCAAGGGTTTTATATTTTTTATAAATCATTATTGCCAGTGCCAGAGCAACTCCAAAAGTGCTCACCATAACGACGATGGCAGTCAGCATAAGGACGTGAGGCAGGGGGTTCATATAATGTGCGGGATTAATGATTTCCTGACCCTTGTGGATTATGGGTATTGTGGCGCCGCCTTTTTTTGAAGCTGTTGAAACAAAGAACAGTATTATCGCCGTCTGGAAAATGTTCATGCCTACGAGTTTCTTGACAAGATTTTTCTTTGCAATCATTGCATAAAATCCGATCATCATCAACATGATATAGATCCAGTAATTGTATTTGGCTATAATGAGCTCCATTACTCCACTGCTCCTTCCTCATGCCTTCCGCCGGAAGCAATATTAAGGAATATAGAGACCATAACGGCCATTACGGCAAGTCCGACGCCGATCTCTACGCCGAGCGTCCCCATAGCCCTTGCCTTTACAGGGCCGACAGGAAGGATCTTATGAAGTATCCCGTAATCGAGATAGTTAGCGCCGAGAAGGAGGCATAAAAGGCCTATTCCCGCATAGATAAATACACCGGCGCCGGTGTACAGGGTATTTATTTTTTCCGACATCCGGCTTTTCACCGCGTTAATATCATAAGCAATGACCAGAAGTATGAAACTGGCAGCAAGAATGCAGCCTCCCTGAAAGCCGCCACCCGGACTGTAATGTCCATGGGCAATCACATAAAGGGCATATATCTGAAGGAATGGCGCAAGGAGTCTGCTGACCGTCTGTATTACTATATTTTCAAGTTT
>MHEE01000003.1 GCA_001805105.1 Nitrospirae bacterium GWF2_44_13
TCAGATGAGTCGCTAATCTGTACAAGCCCCTTTTCTTTGACAATTACTTCAGGCATTTTACCACTTTTAAGAACCTCATCCAGAATAGTAGTTTTTGCCATTGTAGTACTGGTACTCCCCGCCAGAACAAGACTAAGCACATTGACTAAGTGTTTAGGGGTAAAAAGTATTTCAGTGATTTCTTTATCTTCTTCTTTTAGGTGTTTGAAAATATTTGTTATTATCCAGTTGGCTACAATTTTGGGATTGCCGCCTAATTTAACTGCTTCTTCAAAATATTCGGCTGTCGATTTTTCTTCAGTCAATAAATCAGCATCATATTCAGGCAAGCCGTATTCAGACACAAATCTTTTCCTCTTGGCGTCAGGAAGCTCAGGCAAAGACGCCTTAATCTCATCAATCCATTTCTGCTCAATTGTTATCGGCACAAGGTCAGGTTCAGGGAAATAATGGTAGTCATGCGCCTCTTCTTTTCCGCGCATTGATTCTGTAATCCCCTTATCTGAATCCCAGAGCCTCGTCTCCTGAATAACCTTTCCGCCTTCTTCTATGACTTTAATCTGTCTTTTTATCTCATATTCAAGCGCCTTTTCAACAAATTTAAATGAATTGATGTTTTTAACCTCTGCCCTTGTTCCGTATTCTTTTTGTCCGACAGGCCTGATGGAAATATTTGCATCGCATCTTAATGAGCCCTGCTCCATGTTCCCATCGCACACTCCGAGACACCTCATGATTGCCCTGAGTTTTTTCATGTATTCCGTTGCCTCTTTCGGCGTCCTTATATCAGGTTCCGAAACAATCTCCATGAGCGGAACCCCTGCCCTGTTGAGGTCAACAAAGCTGTAGTTCCCTGCACCCTCGTGGATGTTCTTTCCGGCATCTTCTTCCATGTGAATCCTTGTTATGCCGATTCTTCTAATCTCGGCGTCAACAACAATCTCAACATAACCATGCTCGCATATCGGAAGTTCATACTGGCTTATCTGATAGCCTTTTGGAAGGTCAGGATAGAAATAATTCTTGCGTGCAAATCTGCTGTAAGAAGAGATTTTGCAGTTAGTTGCCAAGCCTGTCTTTGTCGCAAACTCTATTGCTTTTTTATTTAAAACAGGAAGTACGCCCGGCATGCCTATGCACACAGGGCATGTCTGTGTATTAGGCTCAGAGCCGAATTTTGTAGAGCATCCGCAGAATATCTTGCTGTCCGTCAGCATCTGGGCATGAACTTCAAGGCCTATGACTGCTTCATATTTCATAAATTCGGCTTCCTCTTATGCCAGTCTGTTGACTGCTCATAAGCGTATGCTGCTTTCAGAATGCTCTCCTCGTCAAAGTGCTTCCCGATAATCTGCAACCCAATTGGAAGATTGTTTGACGTGAAACCGCATGGTATTGAGATTGCAGGTATTCCTGCAAGGTTTACAGAGATTGTGAATATGTCAGAGAGATACATCTGCAGCGGGTCGTCTGTCTTTTCTCCTGATTTAAACGCCGCTGTCGGAGATGTGGGTGTGACAATCATATCAACGCTATTAAACGCTTTTTCAAAATCCGCTTTTATCAGTGTCCTTGCCTGCTGCGCCTTTTTATAATAAGCATCATAATATCCTGACGAAAGAGCATACGTCCCAAGCATTATCCTTCTTTTCACCTCAGCCCCGAATCCCTGAGCCCTTGTGTTCATATACATTTCCATCAGGTCTTTGCCTTCTGCCCTGAAGCCGTATTTAACGCCGTCATACCTCGCCAGATTGGATGAAGCCTCTGATGTTGCAAGCACATAGTATGTTGCAACTGCATATTCTGTGTGCGGCAAAGATATCTCAACAGGTATTGCTCCGAGGGATTCGAGCTTCTTGATAGCAGTTTTAACGGATTCCTCTATTTCCCTGTCCATTCCCTTAATAAAATATTCCCTTGGAATGCCTATTTTTAGCCCTTTAATTTCGTTCCCCAGAACTTTCGTGAAATCAGGGACAGCAACAGGCGCAGATGTGGAATCAAAAGGGTCTTTCCCTGAGATTATGTTCAGCAGTATTGCGGAGTCTTTCACGTTTTTTGTGATAGGCCCTATCTGGTCTAATGATGATGCAAACGCAACCAGCCCGTATCTTGAAACCCTTCCGTAAGTGGGCTTTAAACCTACTACGCCGCACAATGCCGCAGGCTGTCTTATTGAACCGCCTGTGTCAGAGCCGAGAGCCGCGATGCATTCATCTGCGGCAACCGCTGCTGCAGAGCCTCCGCTTGAACCGCCCGGGATTCTTTCAATATCCCATGGATTCCTTGTTGTGAAAAATCCTGAATTCTCAGTTGACGAACCCATTGCAAATTCATCAAGGTTTGTCTTTCCGATGAGCACATACCCATTTTCACTTAGCCTTGACGTTACAGCGCTCTCATACGGCGGGATAAAGTTTTCGAGGATTTTTGACGAACAGGTAGTGCGTATGCCTTTTGTGCACATGTTGTCCTTAATTGCAACCGGAATGCCCTGAATAGTCAAAGGCCTGCCTTCATTTATCTGCTTTTGAGCAGCATCAGCCATCTCATTAGCCTGCTCTTTTGACAAGGTGAGAAATGCCTTTACTTTACCGTCAACGGATTCGATCCTCTGATATATGGCATTCAGAAGTTCCCTTGCAGTGATTTTTCTTTTATCAAGCAGTTCCCTTGCTTCAAAAATGTTAAGCCTGTAAAGTTCCAATTTCCCCTCTTGGCAGTTAGTTTTACAAGTTTAGCATAGAGAACTGAAAGACATCCAGAACATAACCCCTTGCTTTTTTCCCCGTTTGCTGTAACACTATAAATAGTTCGGGTGCTAAAAAGGCTTAATAGGGAATCCTGTTAAATTCAGGAGCGGTCCCGCCGCTGTAATCCCGATTCCGATTGTTTGATTGGAATTAAAGCCTTTGCCGGTAATATGCCACTGTTCAATTGGAATGGGAAGGCTGGCAAAGGTCGGGAGAGCCAGAAGACCTGCCTGTGAACGAATAGTGATAGTGTTTAGTATCAGTGTCAGATTTTTTTTAATAACCTGACACTAACCACTGACACTGGCACTGAATGCCTTTCCGTGGAGGAAGGCGGGTCTTGAAACGACTCGTAGAGGATGAAGTGAATCAGGGTGCAATCCTCTCGTCAGCAGAAATGCGGCGAGAGGATTTTTTATTTTTGGGGGAGTGAATTGATAACATTCATCATCGGCGGAGCAAGAAGCGGAAAAAGTTCGTTTGCCCTGAATCTTGCAAATAATTACACCTCTGCTAAAGAGGGGGTTCGCGGGGGAGACATGGTTTCCCCTACGCCCAAGAAGGCGTATATAGCTACTGCGCAGGCACTGGATGATGAAATGAAAGAGAGGATTGAAAAACATAAAAAAGAGCGGCCGGAAGAGTGGATGACATTTGAAGAGCCGTTGAATATCTCAGCATTAATAAAAGATATTCAGGACAAATACGATGTGATTCTTCTTGACTGCCTGACATTGTGGTTATCTAACCTGATGCTAAACAATTTTGATACCAATAAAGAAATTGAAAGTTTGATTAACGCATTACGCTTCACACCTAACGTTCCACGCATGTTTATTGTCTCAAATGAAGTCGGGACGGGGATTGTTCCTGATAATGAACTGCCAAGGCGATTCAGAGATTTAGCAGGTTATTTAAACCAAAAGGTTGCTGAGATTGCTGATGAGGCGTATCTTGTGACTGCGGGAATACCGATAAAAATAAAAACTCATGAATAGGAGATAACCATGGACTTGTTGAATGCTACTTTAAAAAATATGAAGGCAGTGAATGGCGAATGGAATGACATTGCGCAAAAACATCTTGACAACCTCACAAAACCGCTCGGCAGCCTCGGCAGGCTTGAGGAGTTTGCAAGAAAATTTGTTGCCATAACAGAAAATAAAAATCCGATACTTGATAAAAAAGTTGTCTTTACCTTTGCCGGTGACCACGGCGTAACCGAAGAAGGGGTTTCGGCTTTTCCAAAAGAAGTAACACAGCAGATGGTATTAAATTTTCTGAGGGGCGGCGCTGGAATAAATGTGCTTGCGCGTCACGCAGGCGCTGATGTTGTAGTTGTGGATATCGGCGTTGACCATGATTTCGGGGAGATTGAGGGGCTTATAAATTTAAAGGTGATAAACGGCACTAAAAACCTCACAAAAGAACCTGCCATGACAAGAGAGGAAGCAATCAAATGCATGGAAACAGGAATTGAGCTTGCTGATGGATATGCAAAGAAGGGTTATAAGATATTCGGCACAGGAGATATGGGAATCGGCAACACAACACCGTCAAGCGCAATTGCCGCAGTGCTTACAGGCAGGCCTGTTTCAGAAGTAACCGGCAAAGGCACAGGAATAACCGGTGAATCACTTCAAAAAAAGATAAAGGTTATTGAAAAAGGCATTAACCTAAACAAGCCAAACCCTAATGATGCGATAGATGTGCTTTCAAAGGTCGGCGGCGCAGAGATTGGCGGCATTGCAGGGTTAATACTCGGCACTGCATCAAACAGGATTCCGGTTATTATTGACGGATTCATATCAACTGCAGGCGCATTAATAGCATATTGCATTGACCCAAAAGTTAAGGATTACATATTCGCAGCGCATAATTCCGTTGAAATAGGGCATAAGATAATGCTTGATAAAATGGGGCTATTGCCGATACTTGATTTGAATTTGAGGCTCGGGGAAGGCACGGGAGCAGCACTTGCAATGCTTATGATAGAGGCCGGACTGAAGATATATAAAGAAATGGCGACATTCGGCGAGGCAGGGGTTTCAGAAAAAGCTTAAAGTCCAGAGTTAGGAGTTGCGGGCAAAATGATAAAACAGATGTTAATTGCATTTCAGTTTCTGACGCTAATACCTGTCAAGTCACGCATGACGGTTAACGAGGATGATATTGCAAAAAGCGCATCAGTCTTTGTTATAGTCGGTTTCATTCAGGGAATATTGTTGATAACTGCGGACTATGTATCAGGCATATTCTTCCATCAGGACCTTGTTATCGCAATAGTATTGCTCATGCTTGTGCTGTCAAACGGAGGATTTCACCTTGACGGGCTTGCTGATACCTTTGACGCGATTGCCGTTAAGTCATCAGGTGATTTTAAAAAGGATAAAGAAAAAAGGCTCTCTGTAATGAAAGACAGTGCAACAGGCCCTGCCGGAGTAACAGCAATAGTTTTTATCCTGCTGCTGAAGTATTCGGCGCTCAAAAATCTGTCACATTTTTTGCCGTTTACTTATTATTCGTCACTGCTTCTTATGCCGGTATTTTCAAAGTGGGCAATGGTCGTGTCAATGCTTCACGGCAAGGCTGCGCGGGAAGATGGTTTGGGCAAAATCTTTATGAACAAAACCAGCTTTAAAGAGACTGCAATTTCTACTTTGCTTCTTATTCTGATATTAATATTAATACAGGCGCTCTCAAGCCGTTATGCTCTTGGGAATCAGCATGTTTTTTATGCGATTCTCTTTGGGGTATTGTATTCTTTCTGCCGCATATCAGTTTATTTCTTTAACAAAAAATTTGGCGGGCTGACAGGAGATACGCTGGGCGCAATAAGCGAGCTTACGGAAATAGCCTTTTTGTTTATGGTGATAATATGGTCACGACTCTCTATTTAATCAGGCACGGCGCAACGGAAGGAAGCGAGACAAAGCGCTATAAAGGAAGCATTGACGTTCCGCTCTCTGAAAATGGGCAGAGACAGATGGAGCAAGTTGCCAAGTATTTAAATAGGCCTTATAAGTCCGACACGGCCTATAACGGTTTGAACGCCGTTTATACATCTCCCTTAAGCAGGGCGTTAAAAAGCGCCGAGATAATCGCAGAGCCGCACGGCTTAAACCCTATTGTAATAGAAGGCCTGAGAGAAAGAAGCTTTGGTATATGGGAGGGCATGACCTTCACAGAAATAAAAGAGAAATACCCTCAGGAGTTTGAGGCGTGGGCAGGAAATCCTCTCAGATACAGCCCGATTGATGGAGAAAGCACAATTGAGGTAAGAGAGAGGGCTATATCTGCTTTGAACAAAATTATAGATAATCACAACTGCAACGGGATACAGGATGCAGGATACAGGATACAGGATAAAAAAAATCATGAATCTTGCATCATGAAGCTTGCATCTTCTTCAA
>MHEE01000004.1:0-68284 GCA_001805105.1 Nitrospirae bacterium GWF2_44_13
TGTCTCTTCTCCCTTTTTACCTTCAAAATATTTTCCTTTTTTCCCGTACGGCTCCCATTTCCCGGCTTCAATTATATTATCCGCATCAGGCATCATCTTTTTCCTTGCCGCTGTTTCTTCCTGCTCTTTCTTAATCTTCACAATAGGCGCTGTCTTGGCAAAGACAAATGCCATCACAAGCCCGGCAGCTACAAAGATAAGCACCAGACTGGCCGTTATCTTAAGCATCTCCTTCATTTCTTTTTCTCCTTCACCGCTCCGAAGACATCAGACTTCATTGCCCTGTCAATCAAAGGAGCAAAGCAGTTCATAAGGAGGATTGCAAACATGACGCCTTCAGGGTAACCGCCCTTTATCCTTATGAGCATTGTGAGCGCGCCGCAGCCTATACCGAATACTATCTGTCCCTTTCTTACAGTAGGGCATGTCACATAGTCGGTTGCCATAAAGAACGCGCCGAGCATAAGGCCGCCGCTCAAAAGGTGTATCAAGGGGTCGCCCGCAAAAAGAAGCATCTTCCCTGTTTCAGGGTTTTTACCCCCGAATATCCATGCAAGCATGGCAACCGTACCTAAGAATGAAAAAGGTATGTGCCATGTGATGTATCTTTTGTAAAGCAGGAATCCCGCGCCGATTAATAAGGCCAGCACTGAGGTCTCGCCGATGGAGCCTGCCCTGTGTCCGTTAAAAAGTTCCGCATAAAGGTTGAGCTTATCGCCGAATACCTCAATTAATTTGGCAAGCCCGTCTTCCTTTAATATTCCAAGCGGCGTTGCGGTTGTCTTTGCGTCAAGAGCAAAAAAAGCTGCCGAGGGTTCTGTCCAGATAGTCATTGCCTTGGGAAATGAGATTAAAAGAAAAGCCCTTCCTATGAGCGCGGGGTTAAAGATATTGTATCCAAGCCCTCCGAAAAACTGTTTTGTTATGACCACTGCAATTACTGAACCGATTATCGGGACATGGATTGTGAACGGATTAAACGACCAGAGAGAAGAAGGAAGGTTCATGCCGAGCAGTAAACCTGTGAGAAATGCGCTTCCGTCATTGATAGTCAGTTTCTTTTTGACGGCTTTCTGAAAGAAATACTCTGAAAGGACTGATGATATTATGCATAAGGCAGTAATAAAGAGCGCCTTTAAGCCGAAGAAATAAAATCCCATGAATAATGCCGGAAGCAGAGACAGGTTCACGGTCCACATGATGCGGCTTGTTGTCTCTTCATCCCTGACATGAGGGCTTACCGTAACTATTAGTTCATGTTCTTTTTTTACATCAGCCATCTAACCTCCGCTTCATGGTTTAACTAAAGACTTTGCCAGTCTTACAAGCTGAACTATCGGCCTTTTTGAAGGGCATACAAACGCGCATGAGCCGCATTCAAAACAGTCAAAAAGGTTGTATTCCTTTGCGTCCTCGTAATGCCCTTTCTCGGAAAGTATGCTGAGCATTGACGGCATAAGCCCCATCGGGCATATATCAATGCATCTTCCGCATCTTATGCAGGGGCCGTACTCTTCAGCGTGCACAACGCCTTTCTCAGGGATAACAAGTATTCCGGAAGTGCCTTTTGTAACAGGCACATCAAGCGTTGAAAGGGCAAAGCCCATCATCGGGCCGCCTGACACAACCTTGCCTGCGCTGTCTTTAAAGCCGCCGCACTCCTCAACAATATCAGAGATAAGCGTGCCAATCTTTACCATTAAATTTGCCGGATTCTTTATTCCTTCACCTGTTACTGTTACGACCCTTTCTATCAATGGCTTGCCGTATCTTGCTGCCTCATAAACGGCAAGAGCAGTCCCTACGTTCTGCACCACAACCCTGACATCCATAGGCAACGCCCTCGGAGGAACTTCTCTTCCCGTGAGAGCGCTTATAAGCATCTTTTCAGCGCCCTGCGGATACTTAACTTCAAGCCCGCAGACTTCAATATCCGGCTCATTCTTTGCCGCGTCTTTCATCTTCTCTATGGCATCCGGCTTGTTGTTCTCGATGCCTATAAACCCTTTATTAACTCCGAGAATGCGCATGAGTATTTTCAGGCCCTCAACTATCTCAGCGGGCCTTTCCATCATCAGCCTGTAATCTGCCGTAAGATACGGCTCGCACTCAGCTCCGTTAATGATTACAGTGTCAATAGGTTTTTCTTTCGGAGGCGAGAGTTTCACAAGCGTCGGGAAAGCAGCGCCGCCCATGCCGACAATTCCGGCAGCCTTTACCTTTTCTTTCAGTTCATCGGCAGACAGCTTGATGTAATCAGGGTTGTCTTTAAGGGAAGTCCATTCTTCTTTCCAGTCATTTTCTATAACTATGGAATTTACCATTCTGCCCATCGCATTAGGAAATTCCGCTATTGCAATCACCTTGCCTGAAACGGATGAATGGACAGGCGCTGATACAAAACCTCCGGGCTCTCCGATGACCGCGCCCTTTTTGATTTCCTGCCCGATGCTTACTATCGGCTTACACGGCGCTCCGAGGTGCTGGCTTAAAGGAATGACGACTCTCTGCGGGGATTTTGCTTCTTTGATTGCCCTGTTTTTTGCAATGTCTTTTTTGTCGGGCGGATGTATGCCGCCTTTAAATGTTGCAAGAGCCATCATAAAATTCCTCCACATTTAGTAGTTAGTGTCAGTATAGCGTGTCGGTTTTAAAAATTACTGACACTGGCACTACTGCGGGGCAAAAAGCCTATAATTAATAACATTAAAAATAGAATTATGTCAAGAGTTGTGATAAAATTAGCGGCATGATAAAAGAGGCTATTAATATTGTTGTAAGCAACATAAACCTCTCCGAGGCTGAGATGGCGGAGTGCATGAGAGAAATCATGGAGGGGAAGGCAACAGACGCCCAGATAGGCGCATTCCTTACTGCCCTGCGCATAAAGGGCGAGACAGTTGATGAGATAACAGGCGCAGCGCGGATTATGCGCGAAAAGGCAGCGGCCATTAAAGCGCCTGAAGGCGTGCTTGACACCTGCGGCACAGGCGGCGATATGGCGCATACATTTAATATCTCAACAACAACTGCAATAGTTGTCTCATCATGCGGAGTGCCTGTTGCAAAGCACGGGAACCGCTCTGTCTCAAGCCAGTCCGGAAGCGCAGATGTGCTCGAGGCGCTCGGTGTTAAGATAGACCTTCCGCCGGAAAATGTTGAAAAATGCCTCTTTGAAACAGGCTTCGGTTTTCTGTTTGCGCCGCTGTTTCATCCTGCAATGAAATATGCGATAGGCCCGAGAAGAGAGCTGGGGCTAAGGACAATATTTAATATACTCGGCCCGCTGACAAATCCTGCCGGTGCAAAGAGGCAGGTGCTTGGCGTGTTTGCGGGCAAACTTACGGAGCCGCTTGCCAAAGTTCTCGGCAATCTCGGCGCTCACGATGCAATGGTTGTGCATGGAGAAGACGGGCTTGATGAAATAACCATTACTGACGGGACGCGGGTTTCAAGATACGCAAATAATTCGGTTGAAAACTTCTTTGTTTCACCTGAGGATTTTGGCATCAAAAGGGGTAAACTCGCAGACCTTGTCGGAGCTGACAAGGATGCCAATGCCCGCATAACAATTTCCATCCTCAACGGAGAAAAGGGCCCCAAACGCGATGTGGTTCTCATGAACTCCTCTGCCGCGCTTGTTGTTGCAGGGAAGGCAAAAGATTTCAGAAGCGGAGCGGAAATAGCAGCAGAGGCGATTGATTCAGGAAAGGCGATGAAGAAACTGGAAGAGATTAAAAAGGTTACGAATTCCTTGTAAGTGATGAATGTTTTTTAAATATCTCATAAAATCACCGCCTTTCAAATAGACAAAAAATGTGTTTGATGCCTTATTTATTTTTTATGAGTAACTCAGCGTTATAAATTCGCTGATTTCGCTCAGCACCTCATCCAATGCCGGTCTTTCGGCAGGAATCAATCCGTCAGGTGTATGCTTATGTCCTGGATAAGTGGAGACTTCTCTGGCTTTTGGGTCTGAAGCATTATCATACCTGAATATCAGCCTGTCATCTTCAGATAAGTAGTTATATCAATACATCAAAATATTTACAGCGTTTGATTTAAAGACAAGAAATTCCTTGATATGCAATCTTGTACCGTTGATAAAAGTAATGATTCCCGTGATATATGCGGTATCAGGCGGGCGTTCTTCAAAAGAAATGTTTTGTGATTCTACATAAGGATTTGCCGCAACCTTACTGAGGAATTCATTGAGATAATCCTTTATCTGCATATCTCAAGGGATTCAATTTCCTTAAGTTCATCCTCAAGATGCCTTAGAATTTTCAGTTCTCCTTCAAGCTCTACAAGTTTCATATCGTTTGCTTCGGTATGTTCCACCTCACCTGCCGCAAGCTTATCAATATCAACAGAAAGGGACTTTGCCAATGAATCTATTTTTTCACTTGTCTTTTTCAGGCTACCCGCGATGATGCGTTTTTCTCTGTCCAAAGCGTTGGTCAGCAAAGGTATAATTTTCTCCGAAGAATTGCTCTTAATGGATATTGTCTGCATGGGACACCTCCCTGCTTGGATTATGACATAAATAACGAAGCGTTAAGGCTTTCCGGCTTCCCGCAGCAGATGAAAATGTGCATGGCGGATTTATTCGGTATATGTACCATTTACAAGTTTAGCGCTATCAAGGTCGCAACAAGGCCAGCAAAGGTTAGAAGAAATGATGTGATGGCGATAATAAAATTGACTCTATTACTATAAAAGTCTTGCAGATTATTATAATTCGTTCCGATTAAGACCATATAATTATCAAGCTTATTTCTAATATCCATAAGCAATGATGTGTAATGAATAAACCCAAGTTCGCCTTCGTTCTCAGTAAAAATAAAGTGTGGTTTATCTAAAAAACTACCAGCTTTAGCATTCCAACTAAGAAAATCTTTTTGCAGAATGATAAGCTCCCGCCCAAGATCCTGCAACCTTTTTTTATAGCCAAGAAGAAAGAGTTTGGGCTGCTTCATTTTAGATATTTGCAGATTAATGCGATTCCACTCACCCATCAATGCATTATGCGTCTCACGAATATCACAATATTCAATATTTGCTTCTTTCTTGAGATTTAGTTTGTGCAGATTAGTCATCGTTATATCCTTGATGTCTCATATGTGGATAGTCTCCGCTGTAACGGTTTAATTGATTGAGTTTCAATGGTTCTCTCAATCCACTTTTTTGACAGCATATCTTTATTTGCTTCAATGTACGATGCAAGCATGGTTTCAGCGTCCATTGCTGTTATGTTTTCTAATCCAGATTTCTCACATATTTCCTCGATGCCTGCGACTGTTGAGTGAACCCAATCTACAATGGCGGTTGTTTCATGCCGGAAAATCACTCCCTCCGGAATTTTTGAAAATGCTAAAGAATCTAATAGCAGCAATGCGCCGCTGTCTGTATCTGCAAGCTTATGTGCTGAGATTAGAGCCATTCCCATAACAGGGATAATCGTCATCAATCCCTCTCCTATTTTTATATGCCGTCCATCGTCAGAAGCATTCATTACTTCCTTTGGATAGCAACCGCTAATATCAGCAAAGTCGCCTGCTGATATTGCCGCTTTTGTTACTACACCTTTTTTAAGAAGATGACGCATAATGGCAATGCAAATTGTTAGCGGTCTTGTAGGCACATCTTCGTGAAAATCAGACATTACAGCAAAGCCATCACCAAATTGATGAATAAAAAGCCTCTCAGATTCCCGATTGAACACAAGACTCCCTACTTTGTACAAAGCCTCCATCAAAAAACCGAGGTTCAACTTAGCCTGCTTTGAATTTGTTGTGTATAGCGTCGAAAAACCTTCGACATCTATCCAAATTGACCAGCGATTATCCAAAATGTCTTTATTCGTCATTGACACTCCTCTATCGCCCCCTACCACGTCTCTCCCATTTTAAGCAGCCCGTCTTGTGCAAGCTTATCCCCCAGTCGTGCTGCTGTTTTAATATCCTTAATAGCCTGTTGATGGTTGCCAAGTTCGGCATAAACACTTCCGCGCATGGCATACGCCTGCGCATAGTCGGGTTTGAGTTCAATGGCTTTATTGAAATCCTTAATCGCCAGCTGATAATTACCGAGAAAGAAATAAGCATGTCCCCGACTATAATATGCCTCAGCCATATCCGGCTTGAGTTCTATTGCCTTGGCACTGTCTTTAATCGCCAGCTGATAATTGCCTAAGAAGGAATAAGTAAGTCCACGTCCACCATACGCCATTGCCAATTCCGGCTTGAGTTCAATCGCCTTGGTATAATCTTTAATCGCCTGCTGATAATTACCGAGGAAGAAATAAGCAAGTCCACGTCCACCATACGCCATTGCCAATTCCGAGTTTAGTTCAATCGCCTTGGTATAATCCTTAATCGCCAGCTGATAATTACCGAGGAAGAAATAAGCAAGTCCACGAGCAGCATACGCCTCTGCATCGTCGGGTTTGAGTTCAATGGCTTTATTGAAATCCTTGATTGCCTGCTGATTGTTGCCTAATTTATCATAAGCAAGTCCCCGATTATAATATGCCTCTGAATTATCCGGTTTCAACTCTATGGCATAGGTGAATTCCTTGATTGCCTGCTGATAGTTGCCGAGTTTGCCATAAGCATTTCCCCTATTATTATACGCATATGAAAAGTTCGGGTTAAGTTCAATCGCAGTAGTGAAGTCCTTAATTGCCTGCTGATAGTTGCCGAGTTCGCCATAAGTAATTCCCCGATTGTAATACGCATCTGCATCGCCAGGCCTTAGTTCAATGGCTTTGGTGAATGCGTCAATTGCTTCTTCATGCCTACCTGCAATGCCTGCTTTATATCCTATTCCATGCCACTCAACCGCAGTTAAACCCTTTATCGCAGTTTTGTATTCCTGCTGAATTTTCTTGCTCGGCTGTTTATTATTTGCTTTAGCAAGCTCTTTATTTAACCTCTCCACTTCTTTTGTAAGTTCTTCAGCCTTTTTCCTTGTTTCCTCAAGTTCTTTTCCTTTAAACTTGTCATCCATTATTTTCTTTAATGATTTGGCAACTTCCTTTGGATCTGCCGAGACTCTTGCCTTGAGCCAGAATATCTTTCCGTCCCATTTATCCTCTATAATCTCAGCGCCTACGATTCCCGCGCTATAGGTTTTTACCTGTTCTTTTGTCAGCTTAAAATCCTTAACCTCTGTCTCGCTTATCAGATATGTGCCAAGCTCTTCAAGCAGAAGTCTCTTTACCATCTCAAGGGAAATTGTCCTGCATGACGCCTTGCTGTCCAACTCGCTTGCCTGATAGGTGTATTCTTTTACAAAAGTAACTTTTTCAGCGTGGGATAATCCGGCAAACAGGAATATGCTGAAAATAACTGCGAGAATAATTTTCATGAAATATCGCATTTCACCCCTCAAATATTTAATGTAGTCTTTCATGAAATATAATCCCCTCACGAATAAAAATCAAGGTAAAATTCACATTCCCGAAGCTTTCAAATCCTCTCCGCCCTTGCCCTAAAATCTCTGTTTAGTGCAAAATATCAGACAAACTTATTTCCGGTAAAAATGTTTGATTCCGAAAGAGGGAGATTTTTGTGTCAGTTAAGGTAGGCGTAATAGGGACAGGCTATCTGGGACAGCACCATGCAAGGATATATTCAGAGATAGAAGATGCAGAACTTATAGCTCTCGTTGATATTGATGAAGAAAAGGCAAAAGCCCTTGCGGCTAAATATAACTGCAAGGCATATTCCGACTACAAAGCTATTATTAATGAGCTTGATGCTGTGAGCATTGTCACTCCCACAATTCTGCATCACAAAATAGCGCTGGACTGCATAAAGGCAGGGAAAGACCTCCTGATAGAAAAGCCGATAACAGTGAGCGTGGCTGAAGCGGATGAACTCATAAATGAAGCTGAAAAAAAGAACTGCATACTTCAGGTCGGGCATGTTGAGAGATATAACCCTGCTGTGGTCGCTGTATCAGGATTGATAAAAAATCCCCGGTTCCTTGAGTCCGAGAGGGTGTCGCCTTTTACAGGCAGGAGCACTGATATAGATATAACGCTGGACCTCATGATACACGACATAGATATTATGCTCGGCTTTGCGGCTTCTCCTGTGAAGGAGATACGGGCGCGAGGCGCAAGCGTGCTGACGGACAAGATAGACGTTGCAAAAGTGTGGCTTGAATTTGAGAACGGGTGCGCAGCCATTGCAACGGCAAGCCGCCTGTCGCCTGAAAAACAGAGGAGGCTCAAGATTTTTCAGGAAGACTCATTCATTCATATCGATTATCAGAACCATGAGGTGATGGTTTACTCTAAAAAAGGAGACAGTCTATCTTCTGATATAATACGGCCTGAGAAAAAAGAGCCGCTGAAAGAAGAGCTTATTGATTTTATCAGATGCGTGAAAGAGAGGAGAAAACCAATGGTCTCAGGCATAGAGGGCAGGAATGCGCTGAAGGTAGCGCTTGATATAACAGAAAAGATAAGAAAGGATTTGGGGAAATAAGAATGGTTCCAATGATAGATTTGAAAAAGGAATTTGCAGAGATTAAGGGAGAGATCCTTGACATGCTCACAGAGGTACTGGAGAGTTCGCAGTATATCCTCGGCCCTAAGGTTGCTGAACTTGAAAAGAAGATTGCGGATTACCACAATGTCTCTTCTGCGATAGGCGTTGCTTCAGGCACGGACGCGCTTCACCTGAGCCTTGACGCGCTCGGCATAGGAGAAGGGGACGAGGTCATTACAACACCGTTCACCTTTTTTGCCACTGCCGAGGCCATCCTCTACACTGGAGCGATTCCCGTATTCGTTGATATAGAGCCTGAGACATTGAATATAGATGTGAACCTGATAGAAAAAAAGATTACTTCAAGGACAAAGGCTATTATCCCTGTGCATATATTCGGGCATCCTGCTGATATGGATGCGATTCAGAAAATAGCAAAGAAGCATAACCTTAAGATAATTGAGGACTGCGCACAGGCCTTCGGCAGTACTATCAGGGATAAGAAAGCCGGAAGTTTCGGGGATGCGGGCTGTTTCAGTTTTTACCCGAGCAAAAATCTTGGAGCTTATGGTGACGGAGGCATAATAACGATTAACGACCTTGCTGTTGCCGGCAATATCAGGAAACTCAGGAATCACGGCTCTAAGGGAGCATACAAACACGAGACAATCGGATTCAACAGCAGGCTGGATGAAATACAGGCAGGGATATTGCTCGTGAAGTTTAAGCGGATTGATGAATACAACAAAAAAAGAAGGCAGAAGGCCGCGCTTTATACGAAACTTCTGTCAGGCGCTGTAAAATGCCCGGTGGAAAAGGACGGCTTCTATCATGTGTATCATCAATATACGATTATGACTCCAAAGAGGGATGTTATTCAGGAAAAATTAAAAGCATCTGGCGTCTCATCGGTTGTTTATTATCCTATTCCGCTTCATCTGCAAGAGGCTCTGGGATTTCTTGGTTATAAAGAAGGCGATTTTCCTGTTACTGAAAAGGCGGCCAGAGAAGTCCTTTCCCTGCCTATGTATCCCGGGCTTGAGGAAGAGGCGATAAAGAGAATAGCAGAGACGATAAAGGGCGTTGTTTAAGATGCAAGATTCAAGATACAAGATTCAGGATAAAAAATCATGCATCGTGCATCATGAATCATGAATCCTGTATCGGAGACAAGCTATGAACACTGTCATGATAGTTACAGGCGAGAGTTCGGGTGAGTTATACGGTTCGCTTCTTGCAAAGGCATTAAAAACAAAATGCCCTGATACGCGCATAATAGGCATTGGCGGAGAGAGGATGAAAGCTGCCGGCGTGGAAATGGTGGCAGGCATAGCGAGTTCATTCGGCATCTCAGAGGCAATTTCTGCTTACAAGGCTGTCAAAATGACGTTCAAAAAAGCCGTGGACGCCATAGATAGATTTTCTCCGCGCGTAGTTGTTCTAATAGATTATCCTGATTTTAATATCAGGCTGGCGAAGGCCGCAAAGAAAAAAGGGATAAAGGTTCTATATTATGTAAGCCCGCAGGTCTGGGCCTGGCGCAAAGGCAGGGTAAAGACAATAGCGGAAGTGTCGGATAGAATTGCAGTGATACTGCCTTTTGAAGAAAATATTTACAAGGACACAGGCGTTCAGTGCGAATTTGTCGGGCATCCTGTGCTTGAGGAGATAGAATCCTTAAGAAAAGATAAGTCTGTGTTAAGGCTATCTCTGGGTTTGGATCCTGAAAGGCCTGTTCTTGCGCTTCTTCCGGGAAGCAGGCCGCATGAGCTTAAAAATCTTCTTCCCGTGATGCTAAATGTCGTAAAAAAGTTTAAGGCGGAATTCCCTGCTTATAACTATCAATTCGTAATGCCGGTTGCTCCTAATGTTGATATTGAAAAATACCGGGACTATATCGGCAGGCTTGAAGACGAAGACGTAAAGGTAAAAAAGGAAAATGCTGTTAATGTGCTTTCAGTTTCCGATCTTGGAGTAATCGCTTCCGGCACGGCAACATTGCAATCCGCATTCCTTGAAACTCCGATGGTCGTCATATACAAAGTTTCGCCCTTTTCGTATTCCATCGGAAAATTAATAATTAATGTAAAATATATATCGCTTATAAATGTAATTTTAGGAGCGGAGGTTGTGAAAGAACTTCTTCAGTCAGAGGCGGACACAAAAAACATAATGCGCGAGCTAAAGAAGATAATGCTGGATAAAGGTTACAGGGAACGAATGATAAACCAATTCAGGATAGCCAGAGATATGTTTGCAGGCAAACAGCCTTCAATGAGAGTGGCTGAAATGATATGTGAGATGACGGCATGAAAGACATTAAGAAAATTTTAAACCTCGCAAGGCCGTACTGGGGGAGAATAGCGCTTGCAGGCATGGGCAGTCTTGTAGTCTCAGGGATGAACGGGTTTCTTGCCTGGCTTGCAAAACCTGCTGTTGACAAGTTATTCGTAGAGAAGAAAGCAGAATACCTTCCATTCATTGCTCTGGGGGTGCTCGCTGCGTATTCAATCAGAGGAATCTTTTCTTTCTTCCAGTCTTATCTCATGCGGTCTGCAGGCTCAAAGATTGTCAGAGACATAAGGGACAATCTCTACCGGCATACTACATCTCTTCCGATGAGTTTCTTCGGCAAGGACTCTACCGGAGCGATGATATCAAGGATAATAAATGATGCAGGCTCGATTCAGGGACTGCTTGCTTTCACAGTTAAAGACCTGTTTGTTGAGACCTGCACGATTATTGTGCTTGTCAGTGTCGCGATGTACATGCGGTGGGACCTGACATTGATAGCGGTCGTTGTCCTGCCCTTGGCGCTCTATGGCGTCTCAAGGCTTGGCAAGAGGCTTAAAAAAGTCAGCATGAGGGTTCAGGAAAAGATATCAAGAATAACAGAGATACTGTCGGAGACTTTTTCGGGGATTAAGATAATAAAGGCATTCAACAGGGAAGAGGAAGAGATATCACGTTTTAAAAGGAACAATCATGATTATTACAGGGAGCTCATGAGGTCTACAAGGATAATTGAGGCGACGTCTCTTATGATGGATATAGTCGCCGGGCTCGGAATTGCATTTGTCATATGGTACGGCGGAAGGCTCGTTGTGGATAAAATTATAACTCCCGGGGCCTTTTTCTCGTTCCTGACCGCGATATTTATGATATACACGCCTGCAAGAAGGCTCGTCGGCGTGCACAACTCTTTACAGCAGGTAAAGGCGCCGCTTGAAAGGATTGACAGGATTTTTGAGGAATCAAGGGAGAAGGAAGGGGGAAAGGAGCTTAAAGGAATAAGCAAGGAAATAGTATTCAACAATGTGTCATTCCGGTATGAGAACACCAAAGATGACGCGCTCGAGAACATAAATCTGAAGGTGGAAAAGGGAGAGATTATAGCTCTGGTCGGCAGAAGCGGGGCAGGCAAGACAACATTTGTTGACCTCCTGTCAAGATTTTATAATCCGGCAAATGGCACTATCAGCATAGACGGAATAAATATTTCTGATGTAACGCTGAAGTCGTTAAGGCAGTTAATCGGGATCGTAAGTCAGGACATAATACTCTTTAATGATACAGTCCGCGCAAATATAGCATACGGCAGAAAAGGGGCGACGGAACAGGAGATGGTTGATGCGGCAAAGGCAGCATTCGCACATGATTTTATACTTGAACTATCTCAGGGCTATGCCACAGTCATAGGAGAAAGGGGGATAAGGCTCTCAGGAGGGCAGAAACAGAGGCT
Organism: Nitrospirae bacterium GWF2_44_13; assembly: GCA_001805105.1. Classification (GTDB taxonomy): domain Bacteria; phylum Nitrospirota; class Thermodesulfovibrionia; order Thermodesulfovibrionales; family UBA1546; genus UBA1546. The sequence continues at coordinate 12,244 of MHEE01000004.1, forward strand.
CTCAATAGCCAGGGCGATACTTAAAAATCCTCCGATACTCGTTCTTGATGAAGCTACCTCGTCTCTTGATACAGCGTCGGAGATGATGGTTCAGAAAGCGCTTGAAACACTCATGGAAGGCAGAACTACATTTGTCATTGCGCACAGGCTGTCGACTGTCAGAAAAGCAGACAGAATAATAGTATTTGACAAGGGACGGATTGTTGAATCAGGGACGCACGATGAACTTTTAACTGCAAACGGTCTTTATAAAAAACTCTATGACCTTCAGTTTGATGATTCTAAGGCTGATTTATAGCTTTTTATATTCTATTGCATTATTCTTCATCCTGCCGTTTCAGTATAAGAAACGGCCAAAAGACTTAAGGCAAAGATGGCTCAGAGAAAAGTTTGGAACTTTTAACTTTTCACTTTTTAGCCTCAGCGAACCCGCTGCGGCGGGCAACTCTTCGCTTATCTGGATACATGCAGTCTCAGTGGGTGAGGTCATAGCGTCACTCCCTTTATTGCAAAGGCTCAAGGACAGATACCCTTCCGCAATTTTAGTCCTTTCAACCATCACTGACACCGGGCAGAAAATAGCAATGGGGAAAGCCCCTGAAGGGACAAAAGTGATATATCTCCCCTTTGACCTCAAATTTATACTTAAAAGAACCTTGAAAAATATACAGCCCAATCTTTTCATTACGCTTGAAACAGAACTCTGGCCAAACCTGCTGGCGACACTGAAGCAGCACAAAATTCCTGCTGTTGTAATGAACGGAAGGATATCAGATGACTCATTTAAGGGCTATAAGAGGATAAAATTTTTCATGCGCGGCATTATTGGAAATGTTGACCTCTTTTGCATGCAGGATGCCGTATATGCAGAAAGGATTAAAGAACTCGGGGCTCCGGAGGACAGGATAAGAGTTCTCGGCAGTTTCAAGTTTGATACCCTGCCTTCTTTGCATATTCCTGAGTGGACTAAACTGCTTTCCCATCCGGTTATTATTGCAGGCAGCACTCACAGGGGTGAAGAGGAATTAATCCTTGCTTCTTTTACTAAACTAAAAAAAGATTTCCCTGATTTAACCCTTATTATTGCACCGAGACATCCGGAAAGGTTTGGAGAAGTTGAGGGATTGGTCAAGGCTAAGGGGCTCCCATACGTGAAAAGGTCGCAATTATCAGCTGATTCACCGATTCACCTGCCGACCGATTCACCGTTTCCCTGTATCGCAATTCTTGATGCAGTGGGAGAACTCGCATCAGCTTACGGTGTTTCGGATGTCGCTGTGATAGGCGGAAGTTTCATAGAGCACGGAGGGCAAAACCTTCTTGAGCCTGCCTTCTGGGGAAAGCCGATAATATGCGGGCCGCACATGGAGAATTTCCCTTTTGCGAAAGAGTTCTATGAAAAGGGCGCTGCAATAGAAACCGACAGTTCATCTCTTTGCGAAAAACTAAAAGAACTGCTTCAATCTCCCGAGAAAATGAAATCTATGGGCAACAAGGCAAAAGATTTGCACAATGAAAAGGCAGGCGCAGTTGAAAGGGCGATGAAAGAGATAGAAAGGTTTTTAAAGGAGAAAAAGGGATAAATGTATGGGGATATTTGAATTCATATACCATCTCGGCTATTCAGCCAAAAAACATTATTCCCTCAAACATCAAAAACGTCTTCCGCATAAAGTAATCAGCATTGGGAATATCACTGCCGGAGGAACGGGGAAGACGCCTGCTGTAATTGCAATTGCAGAAGAGGCGAAGAAAAGAGGTTTCTGTCCTGTCATTCTTACAAGAGGATACAAAGGGAAAGCGAAGGGGCCGTGTTTTGTGAAGGATGCAGGATACAAGATGTATGATACAGGATTAAAAACTGGGAGATCGGGCATCGTGCATCGTGAATCATGCATCTTGTATGGTGATGAGCCTGTATTAATGTCCGAGATATTAAAAGACGTTCCTATTGTAAAATGTGCTGACAGATATGCAGGCGGAATGTTTGCCATTAATCAGCTATCAGCTATCAGCTATCAGCCCTCAGCAAAGATTGTTTTCATCCTTGACGACGGATTTCAGCACTGGAAACTTTTCAGGGATAAGAATATTTTGTTAGTAGATGCCGAGAATCCTTTTGACAACAAACGGCTTCTGCCTGTCGGGTTGCTCAGAGAGCCTCTTAAGGAAATAGAAAGGGCTGATATTATAGTCCTGACAAAAACAGAGGGTATCCGTCAGGCAGTAATTGAGGACATAGCTGGAGAAATAAAGAGCTATAACTCAAAGGCTCCGGTATTCCTTTCCATGCATAAACCGGCAGGGTTTGTTAGATTGTCAGGGGAAACAATGCCGCTTGAGTGGGCAAAGGAGGGTCTTTTTTCCTTTTTTGCGTTCTGTGGCATAGGCAGCCCCGAGTCGTTCAAAAAGACTGTCTTATCAGCAGGATGCAGCCTCAAGGGCCTTAAAAAATACAGCGACCATTATTCCTATAAAGAAGAGGACATAGAAGACATCATTAAAGAAGCAAAAACAAACAATGCTGATTGGATTGTGACAACAGAAAAAGACATGGTCAGGCTAAGAGGCATGCGTTTGCCGGAAAATCTTGTTGCCCTTGCAATCAGGTTTGCAATTGACGAGAAGTTTTATGCCGAAGTATTTAGATGCTGAGGGTGTGAATACTTTTTCACTTGATAAAGATTAAGAACTTAAATTACTTCATTAAGATTTAAAATCTGCATAGATTAGGATTTAAATTGATTTATTGGAATTTTAAAGTTATGATTAAATTCTTATGCCGGGAACTTATTTACCTTCGGATTATTTGCCTGTTCTTATATTTTTGATGGCCGCAACGGCCTTCGGAATGGGCGCCTTATTAATAGGTGAACTCCTCAGACTGAAAAGACCATACCCTGAAAAACTTATGCCTTATGAATCAGGCAACCTGCCTGTCGGAGAGCCGCGATACAGGTTCTCTGTTAAGTTCTATATTATTGCTATGCTCTTTGTCATCTTTGACGTCGAGGCTATTTTCCTTTATCCCTGGGCTGTTGTCTTTGACAGGATTGGACTATATGCATTTATAGAGATGCTTATTTTTATAGTGATACTGTTTGTCGGCTATGCCTATGCATGGGGAAAGGAGGCATTTAAATGGGACTGATTGAAAACACAATTTCTCCATCGCTTGTTGAGGTTGAAAAAGGCACAAAAATATTGTCGCCTAATATCGTTATCACCTCAATGGACAAGCTCATCAACTGGGGAAGAAGCTCGTCCTTATGGCCCGTGACCTTTGGGCTTGCATGCTGCGGCATTGAAATGATGACGACGGGATCGTCACACTATGACCTGGACAGGATGGGGGTCATCTTCAGAGGCTCTCCAAGGCAGGCCGACCTCATGATTGTAGCAGGCACTGTTACGAAAAAGATGGCCGAGATTGTAAGAAGGATATATGACCAGATGCCGGAACCGAGATATGTTGTGTCACTGGGGAGCTGTGCCTGTTCAGGAGGCATATTCAATACATACAGCACAGTGCAGGGATGCGACAGTTTCCTGCCTGTGGATGTTTATATCCCGGGCTGTCCTCCAAGGCCGGAGGCATTGCTTGAAGGGATAATAAAGCTTCAGGAAAAGATAAAAGGCGAGCATTTCAGGTGGAGCAGGTGGAGATGAAGCCATTAGAGATTGCAGATAAGATAAAGGAAAAATTCCAGGATGAAGTCCTTGACGTAAAGGAATTCAGGGAACAGGTTGCTGTCACATTAAAGAAAGACAGAATCCTTGAAATATGCAGGTATCTCCATGACGATGCAGCCCTTTGTTTTGACTATCTTATTGATGTGTGCGGCGTGGACTATGCAGGAAAGAAAGAAAAGAGGTTTGAGGTTGTCTATCATCTTTATTCGATAAAGCGATGCCATGCAATAAGGTTGAAAGCAGAAGTGCCTGAAACTAATTCTGAGATTGATTCTGTTACAGTTTTATGGGCTGGCGCAAACTGGCATGAAAGAGAATGCTATGACATGTTCGGGATTATTTTTAAAGGTAATCAGGATCTCAGGAGAGTCCTTATGCCTGAGGACTGGGAAGGGCATCCCCTGAGAAAAGATTATCCGGTGAAGGGGCCGGAGAAGGAATGGCCGGGGTTTCAGGCAGTTCTTGACAGGGCAAAGAGATTTAAGGAATTTGAGTGGCATGGATAGAAAAGGATACAGGATGCAAGATACACGATTCAGGATAAAAATGCGATTAAATATCCTGTATCATGCATCTTGTATCATGAATCATGTGAAACTATGGAACAGATAGAAAAGACATTTGAGACAAGAGAATTAACAATCAGCATGGGGCCTCAGCATCCGGCAACACATGGGGTTCTTAGACTTGTGCTTACCCTTGACGGCGAGACTGTCATTAAGTGCACTCCTCATGTTGGTTATCTCCACAGGGGGGTAGAAAAACTCGGAGAAAACAGGACATATTTTTCTGCGCTTCCCCTAACCGACAGGCTCGATTACATATCATCCATGAACAACAATGTCGGCTATGTAAATGCTGTTGAAAAACTTTTTGGCATTGAAGCCCCTGAAAGGGCAAAGTTTATCAGAACAATGGTAGCTGAGATGGGAAGGATTTCAAGCCACATTATATGGCTTGGAACACATGTCCTTGATATAGGCGCAACAACACCATTTTTGTATGCATTTAGGGAAAGAGAACGCATTCTTGACCTTTTTGAAGCATTGTGCGGGGCAAGGCTCACAGTAAGCTACCCGAGGATTGGCGGCGTGCGGAACGACGTTTCACAGGAATTTCTTGATGAGCTCTATAAGTTTGTTCTTGAATTCCCCAGCAGAATGGATGATTATGAAACACTTGTCACAGAAAACCGGGTCTGGAGGAAGAGGACGGTCGGTATAGGCGTTATCTCTGCTGAGGAGGCTGTCAACTGGGGGCTCACAGGCGGCATGTTGAGAGGCTCCGGCGTGTGCTATGACGTAAGAAAACATGCCCCTTATGATGCTTATGATAAGGTTGAGTTTGATGTCCCATTGGGGAAAAACGGAGATTGCTATGACAGGTATATCGTCAGGATGGGTGAGATGAGACAGGCAAACAGGATAATTAAACAGTGCATTGAAAAACTGCCAACAGGGCCTGTGATGGCTGATGCTCCCAAATTTACACTTCCCCCGAAAGATAAGATATTAAAGGATATGGAACATCTCATACATCAGTTTGTCCTCATAACAAAAGGTCCGATTGTTCCTGAAGGAGAGATATATTCTGCTACAGAGGTTCCTAAAGGGGAACTCGGATTTTATTTTGTAAGCGACGGCACCGGCAAGCCATACCGGATGAGAGTGCGAGCGCCCTCTTTTGTTCATGTATCAATTCTGCCGAAATTATGTGAGGGCGGCTTTGTTGCAGACGTTATTGCAAACATAGGGAGTATTGATATAGTCTTAGGAGAATGCGACAGATGAATCAGTGTTTAGTCTAACAACTAAACACTGATAACTAACAACTTTGGAGAATATGTTTAGCGAAGCAGCGAAAAAAGAACTGAGTGAGATACGGGACGGCTATAAATAAAATGCGGAATTCAGGCATTTTATTTAGAAGGGTTTTAAAGTGAAGATGAAAGTAAAGAAAACCTTTCATTCCCTGACAGGTAAGTTTATCTTATCCATAGGCGCACTTATGATTGTAGGCAGCGCTGTATTTTGGTATTTTCTGATTTATTATGAGGAGCGGGGATTTATCAGGAATGCAGAAAAATACGGTTACTCTTTTGCGGATGTCATCAGAAAAAGCATCCGTTATGGAATGCTCACCTTTCAGCCTCATCTGGTTCAACAGACTGTTGAGGCCATTGGATCTGCCGAGGATGTTATGCGGGTGAGGGTATTTGATTGCAATAGCAGGGTTGCCTATTCTTCAAAGAAGGATGAAAAAGGCATTGTGCTTGACACGGCTAAATCCTTCTGCATGGATCAGTATCCAAAGCATACTGAGATTAGAGAGGCATTAAGCTATTCCGACAAGAAAGACAGAAATGGCTTCAAAGTTCTGAACATGCTTACCCCAATATATAACGAGCCTGCATGTTATACATCCTCATGCCATGTCCACCGCAGAGGAGACAGCATACTGGGCGTCATAGAATCTGATATTTCTTTGTCGGTTATGGACAAGACAACAAAGGAACATAAAATTGCAATGATTCTTTTTGTTTTCGGGTTTATCATTGCGATATCCGTAGTCCTCTGCAAAATCCTCTGGAATACGGTTTCTGTGCCCATAAGTATTCTTACAAAAGGCATGGCAGAGATTGCAGCAGGGAACCTTAATTATACTGTTAAGATAGATACAAAGGATGAGATAGGAGAGCTTGCAAAGTCCTTTAATGCGATGACAGTAGACCTCTCAAAGGCAAAGGAAAAAATTATTGAATGGGCGAGCACCCTTGAAAAAAAGGTTAATGAAAAGACGGAAGAGATCCGGGAAGCACAGGCACAGCTTGTGCATTCAGAGAAACTGGCTTCTCTCGGAAGGATGGCAGCCGGAGTTGCCCATGAAATAAACAGCCCCCTGACTGGGATTGTAACATTTGCTCATTTACTTCAGAAAAAGTTTGACGCCGGGACGCAGGAAAGGGAGGACATAGACGTTATAATAGATCAGGCGAACAGATGTTCCAATATCATAAAGGGACTTCTCGAATTTGCCAGGGCCTCCACAGCTGATAAAACCGCGGTAAACATTAACGATATTCTGAACAGCTCGCTGAACATAGTCCGCAATAAGGCCGATTTCTTCAATGTGAAGATTGTGACAAATTATGAGGAGCAGCTGTATTGTGTAAAGGCGGACACTTCCCAGCTTCAGCAGGTCTTTCTTAATATGATTGTGAATGCTGGGGACGCAATGGACGGAAAAGGTACGATTACAGTTAGCACTAAAAACATAACCGAGAACGGAGGGGATTTTATAGAAATTGAATTCAGGGATACGGGTTCCGGCATCACAGATAAAAATCTGGTGAAGATATTTGAGCCTTTCTTTACTACTAAACCCGTGGGCAAGGGCACAGGTCTTGGGCTTGCTGTCAGCTACGGTATAATTCAGGAGCACGGCGGAAATATTTTTGTGAAGACAAAACTCGGTAAAGGCACAAGCTTTTTTATCAAGCTGCCTGCTAATAAGGAAGTTTTATGAGTAAAGGCAATATTCTCGTTATAGACGACGAAGATATTATAAGAATAAGCTGCAAACGCGCGCTTATGCCGGAGGGTTTTGAAGTAAAAACAGCCCAAAACGGCATTGAAGGGCTAAAGATGATAGGGGAAGAGAAGTTTGATGTTGTCCTTACTGACCTCAAGATGCCGGAGATAGACGGGATAGAGGTCTTGAGGCTGATCAAACAAAGATGGGCTGAGATAGTGGTTATAATTATTATAGGCTATCAGACTGTTGACAACGCGGTTAAGGCTATAAAGCTCGGCGCATATGATTATATTGAAAAGCCTTTTACGCCCGAAGGTATAGTCAGCGTTGTGTGCAGAGCGCTGGAAGACAGAAAAAAGTAAAAGGGGGCTGCCATGGAAAAGAAAGACAAGATATTCACCGGAAGCGGTTACGCAGAGGGACTGATTTCGCCCATGACCGGCAAGGGTATAGAGCTTAATCTCAATGCGAATGCGGCAATGGGCGCTCTTTTTGGGGATAATCTAAGCGAAGGATGGCTGTTGTGACTGGAGAGGATTCATTGTTTTTGCAATTTTGATTTTAAAATTCGGTTTTTTTATTGAGGAGTGTTATGGCGGCAAAAATCCTTGTTGTAGACGATGAGATTATAGCTATAAGAAGCGCTGAAAGAGTCCTGCGCTCAGAAGGCTATGACGTGGAAGGTGTTTTAAGCGGCAGGGAGGCGATGCTCAAGCTTGAACAGAACAATTATGATCTTGTTCTTACAGACCTCAAAATGCCGGAAGTTGACGGAATAACTTTAATCAGATGGCTGAGAAATGTAAAGCCGTCAATCAGGATTGTGGTGATCACCGGCTATCCTTCGCAGGAAACGATAAAAGAAGCGCTTGAGCTTGGCATTATTGATTATGTTCCCAAACCATTTACGCCTGCGGTTTTATCGGATGTGACGCAAAGGGCATTGGAATGGAGAAAATGCGGGTGCGAAGCTGAAAAATCTAAAGAAGAAATTCCGCCTGCAATGCTCAGTGAATTAGACAGGGTTGTCAAAGAATATAAAAACAAACCTGGAAGCCTTATTCCGGTGCTACAGCGCGCTCAGGAGATTGTAGGCTATCTGCCGCCTTTTATACAGAAGCGGATTGGCAAAGGGCTTAATATATCTCCCGCAGAGGTTCACAGCGTTGTATCTTTCTATTCATTTTTCACAATGAAGCCGAGAGGCGACCATAATATCAGGGTTTGCCTCGGGACAGCATGTTATGTCAGAGGTATTGAAGGCGTTCTCGAAAAGATAAAGGATTCGCTGAAGATTAATATCGGAGATACAACTGAAAACAAGAAGTTTTCCCTTGAGGCGGTGCGCTGCCTCGGTGCTTGCGGGCTTGCGCCTGTTATGGTTGTTGATCAGGATACATATGGCGCAATGACGCCCAAAAAGGCCATGGAAGTCATCGGCCAGTATGACCCGTCTTTTACAGGCGCAACAGCAAAAGAAGAAGCAGAAAGACAGCTGAATAAGGAGGTTTAAGATGCCGAGATTGACAGTAGGGGATTTGCAAAAGATAAAGGAAAAGCATAAAGCAGAATTTACATTAAGAGAAGGCGGATACAGGGCAAAGGTTACAGTCCACATGGGCACATGCGGGATTGCAGCAGGCGCAAGAGAGGTAATGACAGCGCTTCTTGATGAAATTGCAAACGCCGGCATAGATGATGTCATTGTCACAACCTCCGGCTGCGCGGGACTGTGCGCGCGTGAGCCTCTGGCTACAGTAGAAATAATCAACGCTCCGCCTGTCAAATACTGTGATTTGAATGCTGAAAAGATAAAGGAAATATTCAGGGAGCATATAATGGCAGGGAATCCTGTAGAAAAATATGCCCTTGTTGTTGGATGCGAGACAATGTACTAATAAACGTGACAGTGAAGAAGTACTGACACTGAAAACCGACACAGACACTGAACACTGATTAAACAGGAGGAATGTTGGAAAAAGTTCGTACAAATTTAATGCTGTGCGCAGGAACAGGTTGTGTAGCAAGCGGCACAGCGAAAGTTAAAGATGCCCTGCAGAAAGAACTTGAAAAGAGGGGGCTTGAGAAAGAAATAAAGATTGTCCTCACAGGCTGCAACGGCTACTGCGCAGAAGGCCCTGTTATGGCGGTTTATCCAGATGAGATCTTTTATCAGAAGCTGACGGTTGAGGATGTGCCTAAATTGGTCGAAGAGCATTTTCTTAAGGGCAGGCCTTATCAGAAGCTGATGTTTAAAGAGCCGGAGAAGAAGACCGCAATACCAATGATGAAGGAAATTCCGTTCTTCAAACATCAGGTACTCAGGGTTTTGAGAAATAAGGGGCTTATAGACCCTGAAAAGATAGAGGAATATATTTCAAGAGACGGTTATCAGGCTGCTGCAAAGGCGCTTACACAGATGACTCAGGAAGATATAATCAAGGTAATAAAAGATTCAGGATTAAGAGGGAGAGGTGGCGCAGGCTTTCCTACAGGGCTGAAATGGGACTTTGCGTCCAAGGTTAAATCCGATATCAAATACATGCTCTGTAACGGTGACGAAGGAGACCCCGGCGCATTCATGGACCGGTCTGTTATGGAGTCTGACCCGCATTCAGTTATCGAAGGAATGATCATAGGGGCAAAGGCGATAGAAGCGCATAGCGGCTATATCTATGTCAGGGCTGAATACCCATTGGCTGTGAAGCGTCTTCATCTGGCAATAGATCAGGCTACAGAGGCAGGGCTTTTAGGAAAGAATATTCTTGATACAGGATTTGATTTTGAACTTGAGATATATCTTGGCGCAGGCGCTTTTGTATGCGGTGAAGAGACTGCGCTTATGCGTTCAATAGAAGGCAAAAGGGGTATGCCGAGACCGAGGCCGCCTTTCCCTGCGCATAAAGGGTTATGGGATAAGCCGTCAGTTCTTAACAATGTAGAAACCCTTGCTCAGATTGCTCCAATAATACTGAACGGCTCTGAGTGGTACAGGAGCCTCGGCACAGAAAAGAGCACAGGCACAAAGGTCTTTGCATTGACAGGAGCTGTAAATAATGTCGGACTTGTTGAGGTGCCTATGGGCATTCCTCTGAGGACGATAATATACGATATAGGTGGCGGCATAAGGAAAGGAAGAAAGTTCAAGGCAGTCCAGCTTGGCGGCCCGTCAGGCGGATGCATCCCTGAACACCTCCTGCATACCCCTGTTACATATGAAGACATTGTTGCAACCGGTGCAATCGTAGGCTCCGGCGGTATGGTTGTTATGGATGAAAATACATGCATGGTGGGAACTGCAAAATTTTTCCTTGAGTTTACAACAGATGAATCATGCGGCAAGTGCCCTCCTTGCAGGGTCGGTACAAAGATACTTATGGATATGCTGACCGACATCACTGAAGGAAGGGGCAAAGAAAGCGACATAGAGACACTTGAAGACCTTGGCAGAGATATAATCGCGACCTCGCTCTGCGGGCTTGGTCAGACAGCCCCCAATCCCATACTTACGACGATAAAGTATTTCAGGGACGAATACGAATCACATATAAAGCACAAATGGTGCAAGGCCGGCGTCTGCCGTGAGCTCACAACATTCCTTATTGATGAAAAACTTTGCAAAGGGTGCGGGGCCTGCCTGAGAGCATGCCCTTCAAAGGCAATAACTGGAGAAAAGAAGATGCCGCACAAGATTATACAGGACCTTTGCGTGCATTGCAGGACATGCTATGATGCGTGCAAATTCAAGTCAATAAAAATCCTGCCCGCAAAATTTCAAGGTGATCCGGCAGAGCTTGAAGCCGTATTAGAAAAATCAAAGAGGGAAGCGGAATGATAGAACTGACAATTAACGATAAGAAAATTTCCGTGGAAGAAGGCACAACAATACTTAAGGCAGCGCAGAAGAACGGCATTAAGATACCGAATCTCTGTTTTGACAAAAGGCTGAGGCCGTACGGCGGGTGCAGGCTCTGCATTGTTGAGGTGGAAGGGCAGCCGAGGCTCTTTGCCTCGTGTTCAACTCCGGCTGCGCCGGGCATGATTGTTAAGACCGATACGCCTAAGCTGAGAAAAGCCCGGCAGACAGTGCTGGAACTTCTTCTTATCCACCATCCGCTTGACTGCCCAATATGCGACAAGGCCGGTGAATGCGATCTTCAGGATCTTGCATACGAATGCGGCAAACCTGAAGGCCGGTTTATAAGACACAGAAAGGCATCTCCTGCTGATGTCAGGGGCCCGCTTATTGAATTGACTGCAAACAGGTGCATCCTCTGCGGCAAGTGCGTGAGAATCTGCGCAGAGCATCAGGGACGCGGGGCTCTCGGGCTGATAGGCAGAGGATTTCCGACGGTTGTCCAGCCTGCATTCGGCGAAATACTTGAATGCGATTACTGCGGTCAGTGTATTGACGCCTGTCCGACAGGAGCGCTTTTGAGCAAGCCCTCAAAGTTTCAGGCGCGTGCATGGTTCCTTGAAGAGAGAGACACCATCTGTCCTTTCTGCGGCTGCGGCTGCACGCTTACGCTTGGAATCAGAGAAGGAAAGATACTGAGGTCGCGGGGCAAGGAAGACAATGGAAGGAGCGAAGGAAATCTATGCGGCAGGGGCAGGTTTGGATTTGATTACATATACAGCGAAAACCGTTTGAAGACGCCTATGATAAAAAAAGACGGCGAGTTTGCATCTGTTTCATGGGATGAAGCGCTCACGCATATAAGCAATAACCTGAAAGCTATAATGACATCTCACGGGCCATCCTCTGTCGGAGCCATAGGGTCCCATAGATGTACAAATGAAGATAACTTTATGCTGCAAAAATTTATGAGGGAAGTTGTCGGTTCCGATAACATAGATTCCTCTGCTGCTTTTGGTTATGCCAAAGTGGAAAAGGCATGGGAGATGGCGTTCGGGCAGAAGGGACATAGCATAGACCTCAAATCTCCTCTGAATAAAGAAGTGATATTTATCCTTGAATCGGATTTGAGCATAACCCACCCTATATTCGGGCTTAATATCTTACAGGCGAAGAGAGAAGGCGCAAGGCTTATTGTTGCTGACAGCAGGGAGACAAAACTTACAAAACACAGTTCACAGGTTCTAAGGATAAAAGCAGGAACAGGGATAGCTCTTCTGAACGGGATTATGAAGGTTATTATGGATAAAGGCCTTTTTGACAGAGGGAAAGCCTCAGCGTATCAGAGGTTCTCATCCCTTGAATCATCATTAAAAGATTACACGCTTGAGAGAGTGTCGGGCATTACAGGAATTCCCGAACAAGATATTTCATCTGTTGCAGAGATATTTGCAAAGGCAGAAAACAGGCTGTTATCCCTTTCTATAGGTGTTTCTGAAAATAATAAGGGAATGGATACTGTTCTTGCTGCAGCAAATCTTATCAATTTGTTGGGTGATAGCCCGGCTTCGCTTCAGATACCGGCTGAATACGCAAATACTTTCGGGCTTTATCAGGCGGGAATAAAGCAGGATTCAGGCAAAAGCGTTTTAGAGATGCTATATGGAGACAGCCCTCTAAAGGCACTGTATATTATGGGGGAAGACCCGGTTGTGACATTCCCTGATAGTTCTGAGATTATCAGGAGACTAAAATCACTTGATTTTTTAATTGTGCAGGACATAGCGCTCACAGAGACAGCAAAATTAGCGCATGTTATACTGCCTGCTTCAAGCTGGGCGGAAAAAGAAGGGACCTTTACAAATGCAGAAGGCGTTGCCCAGAGGCTTCGCAAGGTAGCGGAAACAACAGTTCAATCGCTTTCGGACTGGCAGATCATCAGAAATCTTTCATTGGCAATGGGGAAAGATATCGGCATAAGGGATATTGAAAGGGATATGAAAGATATGAGCGCATTACATGCGTCGCCCCAGACTCGGGCTGCTCAGGGTTATGCATTCAATCCCGCCAGCTATGCGCCCTCTGAAGAGCCTGACGCAGAGTATCCTCTGACTATGGTTGTCAGGGATGTACTGCAGCACTCAGGGAGCATGTCAACAAGGTCTAAGGCTCTGGACCTTGTGGTCTCCGGGGCTCTAATAGAGATAAACGAGAAAGATGCAAAAGAATATGGCATCTCAGATAACAGCCACGTTAAGGTAATGTCAAGGCGCGGAGACATATATCTTAAATCCAAGGTTTCTGACGAGGTTCCACATGGAACGGTTTATGTGCCGGCACATTTTCCGCACAACCGCATTAATGCTCTTACGCACCCCTCATTTAATGGGGGAATGGCCATTGATACAGTTAACATTGAACCGGTAAAGGGGTAATATGTCACTAACATTAGCTGAGATAAAGGTGATACTTAATGCAAATGTCCTAACGTCTAAATTTGATGCAAATACTGTAATTGGAATGGCGTATAGCGCAGATCTGATGAGTGATGTGCTTTCATTTTCACAGACGGATTCTCTTCTTATAACAGGTCTTGTTGACAAGACCGTTGTACGCACTGCCCATGTTGCAAATATTAAGGCAATTGTCTTTGCGAGAGGAAAGGTACCCAATAAAGATACCGTTGCCCTCGCAGATGAAAAGAATATCCCCTTGATGATTACAAATTTTTCCAAGTATGAGTCTTGCGGCAGGTTATATGAAAAAGGGCTTAGGAATTCATATGATGCAAAATAAAGAAACGACTATGAAAGGAGTTTTTTTTTTAACAGGCAAGGACTTTGCCAATGCAGGCGCTGCCTCCTGTGAACTTAAGACCATACTTGAAAAGATGCAAATTGAACAAAGCGCCATAAGGAGAGCGGCGATAGCTGCTTTTGAGGCAGAAATGAACATAATAATATATACGCCCGCAGGCATGATGAAATATTCAATTACGCCGGATTATGTCAAGGTTGTATTCCAAGACATGGGCCACGGCATTGAGGATATTGAACTTGCCATGACTGAGGGCTACTCAACAGCGCCTGATTATATCAGGGAAATGGGGTTTGGTTCAGGCATGGGTTTGCCGAATATTAAAAAGAATACAGATGAGATGAAAATTTCATCGGCGCCGGGTGCCGGCACAACACTTGAATTCATTATAAAGTTCAAGCAGGAAAGGGACAATGAAAATATCCGAGATTGTTGAAGGGCTTTCTTTAGAAGTTAAATCTGCCAATGTAAATCTTGAGAAAGAAGTCACCGGCGGATATGTAAGCGACCTTCTCTCAGATGTTATAGCAAACTGCAAAGAGGGCAATATATGGATAACACTTCAGACTCATCAGAATATTATAGCGGTTGCCACTCTCAGGGAATTGTCAGGCATTATCCTTGTTAACGGCAAAGCCCCTGATGCAGATACTATTAAAAAGGCAAATGAGGAAAGCATACCGTTAATGGCAAGCTCTTTGCCGGCATTTGAGATTGTCGGAAGGCTTTATAACCTTGGTATTAGATGCCGGTAGAGTTCAGGGCAGATCTACATATACATACGTGCCTTTCGCCGTGTGCGGACATAGGGATGACGCCTTTGCGCATTATAGAAAAAGCAGCATCCTTAGGGTTGAATATAATCGCTATCTCTGACCATAATTCTGCGGAGAATGCAGAGGTTGCAAGGAAACTGGGAATGGAAAAAGGCATTAATGCCATACCGGGAATGGAGGTAACCTCTTCCGAAGAGGTTCATGTCCTCGGTCTTTTCAGGCATATTGAAGATGCATTGAAAATGCAGAATATTGTTTATGAAAATCTTCAGCCCGGCGAGAACGATGAAAACGTGTTCGGTATGCAGGTTGTTGTAAATGAGGAAGAAGAGGTTCTTGGTTTCAATAGGCGCCTTTTAATAGGCGCAACAAGGCTCTCTGTTAATAACCTTGTGGAAGCGATACATTCTTTTAATGGCATTGCAATCGCAGCCCATATTGACAGGGAGGGTTTTGGAATTATAAGTCAGCTCGGCTTTATTCCTTCTGATTTAAAACTGGACGCCCTTGAGATCTCTTCCCGTGTGCCGATAGAGGAGGCAGAAAGCAGATTTAAAGAATACAGCCATATTCCTTGGATTGTATCCTCTGATGCGCATAGCCTTAATGATATTGGAAAGGCCTACACTGGCTTTTTTATGGAAGATTCCACATTTGAAGAATTAAGGCTTGCATTTAAAGGAACGGGCGGAAGAAAAATTAGCTGTTGAAGATGCAGGACCTTTCTCTTCATATGCTGGATATTATTGAAAACTCTATTAAGGCAGGAGCAAGGAGGGTTGAAATAATGATAAATGAGGATTTAGAAAAAGATATCCTTTCTATTGAGATAAAAGACAATGGCGAGGGAATAGACAGGGAAACGCTTGAAAAAGTCCTTGATCCATTTTATACAACACGGACAACTCGCAGGGTGGGGCTTGGGCTGTCATTGCTTTCCCAGTCAGCTAAAGAAGCAGAAGGGGACATATTAATTAAATCCGAAAAAGGCATTGGAACAGCAGTCCATGCATATTTTAAACACAGCCATATTGACAGGAGGCCTTTGGGGAATATTGCAGATACAATATTTGTTTTGATAGCCGGCAATCCCGATATTGATTTTTACTATAAACATAAAAAGAATGATAAAGAGTATTCCATTGATACAAAAGAGATCAGGGCTGAACTCGGAGATGTTCCGTTGAATTCTGCCGAGGTTATAAAAATTATAAGGAAAGATATAGAAGAGGGGCTAAGGGAGATAAGGGGATAATATTGTTATGGATGGGCGCAGAGGACAGGAAATATTTTTTTATTCACAGTACAATTTTGAAAAATTTTACAAAAAAGCGTGTTTAAAGACTGAAAATATAATATATAATACCGAGGTTGTTATAGAAAAGTCGGCGCGATTTGATTCCGAGGTGAGGGCATGAGCGATATTTTAAATATTTTAATCACAGAAGAGACCCTTAATATGCTGATGAAGATAGGAATAATATTTTTGAAGATTGCCGTTGTCCTTGGTATAACACTTCTTCATGTGGCTTACGCAACTTACTGGGAGCGCAAAGTAATAGGCCACATGCAGGTAAGGCTTGGGCCGATTGAGGTAGGCTGGCATGGGTTTTTACAGCCGATTGCTGACGGAGTAAAACTTTTTTTCAAGGAAGACATTATACCTGCGAATGCAGACAAGCCGTTGTTCTATCTCGCGCCTGTCATATTCATGGTTTCAGCTCTCACGTCATTATCTGTGCTTCCGTTTTTCGATGGTTTTGTGATAGCTGATATAAATATAGGATTGCTTTTTCTTTTTGCAATGTCTTCTCTCGGAGCCTATGGAATTATATTATCGGGGTGGGCGTCAAACTCCAAGTATTCATTCCTCGGCGGGCTGAGGTCAGCATCACAGGTAATCAGTTATGAGATTGCAATGGGCCTCAGCCTTGTGGGTGTTATGATGATGGCAGGTTCCCTTAACCTCTCTGATATTGTCAGGGCACAGCATCAATATCCCACAGGCATGTTTGCCATTCCTCAGTTCTTGGGTTTCTTTGTATTTATTGTGGCTGCATTTGCCGAGACAAACAGGCTTCCCTTTGACCTGCCGGAGGCTGAAAGCGAGCTTGTTGCGGGATATTTTACGGAATACAGCGGATTCAGGTTCGCGCTATTTTTCCTCGGCGAGTACACAGCGATGCTGATAATGTCTTCTATAGCGGCATTGTGCTTTTTAGGAGGATGGACAATCCCAAAGTTTATTACGGATGCAATGCCTCTTTTGATGAATGTGCCGGGCATTGTGTGGTTCCTGATAAAGGTTTATGCCTTTATGTTTTTTTATTACTGGGTCAGGGCAACTTTGCCGAGATACAGGTATGACCAGCTTATGGCGATAGGATGGAAAATATTAATACCCTTAGCCCTGTTCAATATAGTGTTAACAGGAACGTTGAGGACTATGGGAGTTCTATGACCGTAAGAGAATTTATAAAGACGATATTTTTTGTGGAGATTCTGAAAGGCCTTGCATTGACCCTCAGAAGCATGTTCACGCCTGCTGTAACGCGGCGCTATCCAAAGGTTAAAAGGCCTGTGAAGCCCGGTTTCAGGGGGCTTCATGCCCTTGCCAAAGACAAAAATGGCAGGATGAAGTGTGTTGGCTGCGGCCTCTGCGGAGCTTACTGCCCGTCAAAGTGCATATATATCTACACATCAGATGGCGAAGACCATACAAAGGTTGTGGACAGGTATGAGATAGAAGTGCTCAGATGCATTTACTGCGGGTTTTGCGTTGAGGCATGTCCTTTCGGCGCAATCACATTGAGCGAGCATTACGAGTATTCGGATTATTCAAGAGAGCCTTTTTATATGACGAAAGAAAAACTTCTTTCAAACTGGGACAAATATTTTGCGGGAGAAAAAGGGAAAAACTATTTCAAAAAATTCTGGCGGCCGCTTAGTGAGGATTTCAGGACACCAGAGGGGCAAGCAGTATTCAATAAAATTAAAAATGCAAAATGAAAAATGCATAAACTTTTACGGTGAATCGTTATCAGGTGAATCGGTGAATCGAGAAAATTTATTCACTAATTCTCTTATTTGCCTATTCACCTATTCACCCATTCACCTTTATTGGAGTTGCCATGTTGCCTGAATTGTTTTTCGGATATTTTGCGGCTGTTATAATTCTTCTTTCTGTGATTGTAATAACCAGAAGGAACCCCGTGCACAGTGTTATGTGGATGCTTTTGCTTTTCTTCCATATTGCAGGGCTTTATCTCTTCCTGAACGCGGAGTTTATCGCGGCAATACAGGTAATAGTCTATGCAGGAGCGATACTTGTGCTGTTCCTTTTTGTTTTGCTTCTTCTGAATCTTAGGGAAGAACTTAAAGTAAAAAGATTTGTCGGCGCATGGCCCGCCGGACTTTTTATAACTACTGCTATTCTTGTGATTGTCTTGGGTGCAGTAAAGTCTTTTGTGCCGGGGCCTGCCGGAAAATATTCCATTGAATTTATAAAGCAGGAGACTCATACAAAGGCGCTTGGGAAACTCTTATATACCGATTACCTTTTTCCTTTTGAAATAGCTTCCCTTGTGCTGCTTGTTGCGATTATAGGCGCAATAGTACTCGCAAAGAGAAAGACGAGGAGTAAATAATGGTTCCTTTGAACTGGTATCTGATGCTGAGCGCAGTGGTTTTTATGATAGGAGTTTTCGGGTTCCTTACAAGGAGGAATATCATAATAATGTTCATGTCAATAGAGCTTATGCTGAATGCAGTAAATATCAGCCTTGTGGCATTCAGCCATTACCTGCAGGACATGAGAGGGCAGATTCTTGTTATCTTTATAATCACTGTCGCAGCGGCAGAGGCCGCGATAGGGCTTGCGATAATTATTGCGCTGTTCAGGAACAAGGACACAGTCCATGTTGATGAGATGAATGAGATGAAGGGATGAAAGAGTTGAAAGTTAAAAGTGAGAAGCCAGAGAGGAAGAAGATATGAGTAATTATCTTTTAATCCCATTTCTGCCGCTTGCCGCTTTTTTGATAAATATCCTGTTCGGCAGGAAGTATCTGAAGGAAAATAGCCACTGGGTGTCAATACTTGCAGTTGCAGGTTCATGGATCGTGACCGTGGCAACACTCTTTGATGTTCTTGCGGGCAGGGTTATAAACGAAGACCTCTACTCATGGATTGTTTCAGGCGAATTCAAGGTCTCAGTGGGTTTCCTTATTGACCAGCTTACAGCAGTGATGCTGATTGTTGTGACAACGTGCAGTACGCTTATTCATATCTATTCTGTCGGCTATATGCACGGAGACAAAGGCTACTACCGCTTTTTTGCGTATCTGAGCCTTTTTACTTTCTGCATGCTCATGCTTGTAATGGCTAATAACTTCCTCCAGTTGTATTTCGGTTGGGAGGGTGTCGGCTTGTGTTCATACTTTCTCATTGGATATTACTTTGACAAGAAGTCGGCCTCTGACGCGGGCAAAAAGGCTTTTATTGTGAACAGGTTCGGCGACTTTGGCTTCGGTCTCGGAATAATAATGATATTCCTCACATTTGGAACCATTTATTACGAGCCTGTCTTTTCACAGGCAAAGGGCTTTGCGTCCCAGACAATTAATTTCCTTGGATATGATGTGCATCTTATGACATTGATCGCGCTTCTTCTTTTCTGCGGCTCAATCGGGAAGTCAGCACAGATGCCGCTCCATGTATGGCTTCCTGACGCAATGGAGGGGCCCACGCCTGTAAGCGCGCTTATACACGCGGCAACAATGGTCACGGCAGGCGTCTTTCTCGTTGCAAGGTGCAGTCCGATATTCAGCCTTTCTGAAACAGCGCTGATGATTGTCGCGTTAACAGGGGCCATAACTTCACTCTTTGCAGCTACCATTGGACTTGTTCAGAATGACATAAAGAGGATTATTGCGTATTCAACCATCAGCCAGCTTGGATATATGTTCCTTGCGGCAGGAGTAGGAGCTTACACCGCAGGAATGTTCCATCTTTATACGCATGCCTTTTTTAAAGCGCTTCTTTTCCTCTGCGCAGGGAGCGTAATGCATGCAATGTCAGGAGAGCTTGACCTTCAGAAGATGGGCGGCCTCAAGAAATACATGCCTGTTACATACTGGACTATGCTCTTCGCGTCATTGAGCATTGCAGGCGTGCCGGGCTTTGCAGGATTCTTCAGCAAGGATGAAATACTCTGGCTTGCGTATTCAGGCTCAAGCCCTGTCGGCAAATTTGTGTGGGTTATCGGGACTGTGGTCGCATTTCTTACAGCCTTCTACTCATTCAGGCTTATATTCCTCACGTTCCACGGAAAATTCCGGGGCACGCACGAACAGGAACATCATCTTCATGAATCTCCAAAGGCTATGACAATACCATTGGTGATTCTCTGCATTGGAGCTGTTGCATCAGGGTGGGTTGGGATTCCTCATCTGCTTGGAGGAGGCGCGCATTTCACGGAATTTTTAAAACCTGTGCTCGGGCATCCTGAAGCGCACGGCACACATGCAGAGGAATGGATGGTAATGGCGATATCAATAATCGCGGGGTTCTCAGGAATAGGGCTGGCCGCATTATTTTATCTTGTAAAGACTGATATCCCTGTTATGCTCACGCAGAAATTCAATGCTGCATATAAAATACTCTGGAATAAATACTATGTGGATGAACTTTACAGTTTTATAATCGTGAGGCCGGCAATCTGGACAGCTAAGAATATACTCATTGGTATTACGGATGCAAGGATTATTGAGGCTGTTGTTAATGGTGTTCCAAAAGGGATAGGAGAGTTCAGCCGGATTCTGAGGAAAGTCCAGACAGGTTTGTTACAGCACTATGCAGCGATAATGGCGCTTGGCGTATTAATAATAGTTGCCATGATGCTTCTGAGGTAATATATGGAACAGACAATAATGAATAACTTAGGTTTTCCGATATTGAGCACACTGATATTCCTGCCGGTTGCAGGCGCGGCGCTTTTGCTCCTGATAAGCAGGTCTAATGAAAATCTCATAAAATGGTTTAGCCTTATTGTGAGCATAGCGGCGTTTATTATTTCAATTCCTTTGTTTGCGGAGTTCAATAAGTCCACGCACCTCATGCAGTTTACAGAAAAACATGCATGGATTCCTTCGTTGAATATTAATTATCATCTCGGCATTGACGGTATAAGCGTCCTGTTTGTCCTTCTTTCAACCCTTATTACAATACTCTGCGTTCTTATCTCATGGAATTCTATCAAGGCAAAGACAAAAGAATTTTATATCTCCATCCTGATAATGGAAGGCGCAATGATAGGCGTTTTCTGTTCGCTGGATTTCATGCTCTTCTATCTTTTCTGGGAGGCAATGCTGATACCTATGTATCTCTTGATAGGCGTATGGGGCGGGACTAACAGGATTTATGCTGCGGTGAAATTCTTCCTCTTCACGCTTGTTGGAAGCGTGCTCATGCTTGTTGGAATAATCGTTCTTTATTATCAGGCGGGCGGGACCTTTGACATACTTGAACTCACGACAAAAACATATCCGTATAAATTACAGCTATGGCTCTTCTGGGCGTTCTTTGCGGCATTTGCCGTGAAGGTTCCGATGTTCCCTGTGCACACATGGCTTCCTGACGCACACACAGAGGCTCCGACAGCAGGAAGCGTTATCCTTGCCGCCGTGCTTATCAAGATGGGCGCTTACGGTTTTATCAGGTTCTCATTGCCGTTATTTCCTGATGCGTCAAAGGCAATGACGCCTGCGATGCTTACGCTCTCTGTTATAGCGATAATTTACGGCGCCGTGATATGCCTTGCACAAACGGATTTAAAGAGATTGATCGCATACAGCTCTGTCAGCCACATGGGCTTTGTGACTCTCGGAATCTTTGCCCTGAATTTGCAGGGCATGGAAGGCGGCATACTTCAGATGATAAATCACGGCGTAGTTACAGGCGCATTATTTTTAAGTGTCGGAATGATTTATGACAGGACTCATACAAGGCAGATTGCTGATTACGGAGGAGTCGCTTCTGTAATGCCAGTGTATGCATCCATATTTATGGTGTTTACGCTTGCCTCAATAGGCCTTCCTGCGACAAATGGGTTTATCGGGGAGTTTCTGATTATCCTCGGAGGGTTCAAGGCAAATCAGTGGGCAGGCGTGCTTGCGGCAACAGGGATAATCATAGGCGCAGGTTATATGCTCTGGCTTTATCAGCGGGTATTTTTTATGGAGACAAACCAAAAGGTTGCAGGGCTTGCGGATATTAATTTAAGGGAAATAATAACCCTTCTGCCGATGATTATACTGGTATTCTGGATTGGAGTTTATCCGAATGCGTTCCTCGGCTTTATGCATGAGTCTGTAAAACATCTCCTTGAGAGGGTAAATTCAGGAGGCATGCATGAGGCGGGCATTGCAAAAAATATTCTGGAGATTATCAAATGACAAATCTTACCGGATTCATAATGCCTGACCTTGGGCCTGTTATGCCTGAAATCGTAATGACATGCCTTGCTCTTCTCATCCTGCTTTCAGAGCTTGTGATTAAAAGAAAAGAGACAATTGCATTTTTTAGCATAGTGAGTGTTGCAATAGTTACGTATCTGCTTGCCGGTTCCACAGGAACCACATTTAACGGGATGTTTATAGCTGACGGCTACAGCCTGTTCTTCAAGCTTATCTTTATGCTGAATGTGATTCTCACTGTCCTTATATCAGTGAAATACATTGTAATTGAAAAAGTGAATTTCGGGGAATATTACAGCCTTATACTCTTTTCCACTCTCGGCATGATGCTTATGGCTTCAGCAGGAGACCTGATAACCCTTTATCTCGGACTTGAACTTATGGCGTTAAGCACTTATGTGCTTGCAGGGTTCCTGAGGCATGACATAAAGTCTAATGAAGCTGCAATGAAGTATTTCCTCCTCGGTTCGTTCGCCTCCGCATTTTTGCTCTACGGCATATCAATGATATACGGGCTTACAGGCACAACAGACCTTCATGCAATATCTTCCTATATATCACAGAAGGGACTTTCAGGCAATCCTGTTTTAACGCTGTCCATGATCATGTTTGCAGTTGCCTTCTCATTCAAGATAGCTGCTGTTCCTTTCCACATGTGGGCGCCTGATGTTTATGAAGGCGCGCCTACTTCCGTTACTGCATTTATGTCGGTAGGGCCCAAGGCGGCAGGGTTTGCAGTGCTTGGAAGGGTTTTCCTGACAGCGTTCGGAGCGGCAAGAATTGAATGGACAGGCATTCTTATTCCGATAGCGATACTCACAATGGCTGTCGGGAATATAGCCGCAATTTCACAGACAAACATAAAAAGGATGCTTGCGTATTCTTCAATAGCGCATGCAGGTTATATACTGCTCGGAATAATTGCAGGGACGTCTGAGGGCATGGCAAGCGTTCTGAATTATCTGTTTATTTATGCATTCATGAACATTGGCGCATTTGCAGTTGTGATTATGCTCAGGTCAGAGGGATTCAAGGGAGATAACATCTCTGATTATGAGGGGCTTGCAAAGACACATCCGTTGGCTGCCGCTCTGATGCTTGTATTCATGTTTTCGCTCACTGGGATTCCGCCCACGGCAGGGTTTATGGGCAAGTTTTATCTTTTTATGAGCGCAGTAAGCGCAGGCTATACATGGCTTGCCGTGACTGCTGTTATATTCAGCGCGATATCAGCGTATTTTTATCTGAGGATTGTAATGTATATGTATATGAAAGAACCTAAAACCGCAGTTCAGCTTTCTGCCTCTCCTGGGATAGCCCTCGCGCTTGCAATAACAGTAATCGCAGTTCTGCTTATTGGGGTGTTTCCTTCAAAGGTCATTAGTGTTGCCCGCATAGCAGCAGGATTTTAAGGATAATTGCAGAGGCATTGAAGTATTAATCATATCTGCTCTACAATATAACCCTTCCTTTTCAGCAGCTCTATAATTCCTTTATTCCCGACAAGGTGCCCAGCGCCGACAACAACAAAATAGCTCTCTTTCGTCTTTAAGAATTCTTCAATTTTTAATGTCATAGCTGAGTTTCTTTCATAATAGAGCTTTTCATATATCCGGGCGAGCCGCCTGTCCCCGTTTACTCTTGATGCTATTGCTTCTATGCCTTTTGCATCTCCTGTCAGCCAAGCCTGAAGAAGCTTGTCTGTTTCCTGTTTAAGTATTTTTAAATCTTTCAGCGTATGGAGTAAAAACAGTTCCTGCTCTTCATCGGAAAATCCCGAAAGGAGATTAACCTGATAATCAAGGCTTTCAAGTTCCATTATCTTTTTCTTTCCCGCAGTTTTTTTAAGAAAGTAATTGTCTATCCCGTATTGGGGATTAAACCCCAGTTTCATGAGTTCTATGGATTCCAATGTCATTGCTAAAAACCATGGTTTTTGTTTGCTTATCAGTTCAGCGGGTATGCCAAGCGGCGCTGCCTCTTTTTTAAGGAGTTCGTATGTTTCCTTTGAAACGTGTTTTTCCAGTGTTTCATTCCCCTGATAAAAGGCGCCTGCCAGTAATTTCTGCAAGTCCAGCTTGGCCGCATCATTGATATTTGCCTCTACCGCGAGAATATTTGATTTTTCAAAAGCATCTTCGATTTTATTATTTAAAGGATAAACCTCTTTTTTCATGAAGTGCACAGAGCCGAGCACATAAACCGTTGATGTATTTGACTGAACTTTCCACATGAACGTCTTCTGCCCTTGCGCAATAGCATCGCCGGCATAAAAAGATAAGACAATAAGAGATACTGCTAAGAAAAAAGATAAAAACTTCGCGGCAGATTTCCTCATTCGGGTACTCCTTTAGACATTTTTTATAATTATAGCACGGCATCCGGATAAAGATTGACGGCGGGCATTCTGCATGATATTCTTTATATCAAGCAACGATGGAAAGAGAGGAGACTGCTATGCCTTATGATTTTGTTTTGCCTGATTTGGGCGAAGGTATCACAGAGGGCGAGATACGGAGATGGCTTGTCAAGGAAGGCGATGCCGTTGAAGAGCATCAGACAGTTCTTGAGATAGAGACAGACAAGGCAGTGGTGGAAGTCCCTTCTCCTAAAAAAGGAAGAGTAATCAAAATACACAAAGAGATTGCCGATATAGCCAAGGTGGGAGAGGCATTAATGACTATTGCGGAAGCAGGCGAGACAGTTGAAGAAAAGCCAGTTTCTGTTGTTGGAGCATTGCCGAAAGAAGAGACAGTTGAAGAAAAGCCAAAAGAAAAAGAGAGGCCCAAATCCGTTTCTGTTGTCGGTGTATTGCCTGAAGAAGAGGAAGAAATACTTGCAACGCCTGCTGTAAGGGCATTGGCAAAAGAGCTTGGCGTAAAGCTCGAATCAATAAGAGGCTCCGGTCCCGGAGGAAGCATTACGAAAGATGATGTTACAGAGACATCTGAAAAAGGCAAGAAGGCTGAAGCTGAGTTAGGAGATATAGAAAGAATTCCGATAAAAGGACTCCGCCGCACAATAGCAAAGAACCTTACCTTGGCCCAAAAGACCACTGCGTTTGTCACCGGCATGGATGAGGCTGATATTACCGAATTATGGAATCTGCGTGAGAAGGAGAAAAAAACCATACAAGGAAAGGGCATTCATCTTACTTTTCTGCCGTTTTTCATTAAAGCTATCCAGCATGCGCTTACAGAGCATCCCTTGCTCAATGCCTCTGTGGATGAGGCAAGGGAAGAGATAATTATTAAAAAATACTACAACTTCGGCGTTGCCGTTGACACGCCCGACGGACTTATGGTTCCCGTGATAAAAAATGCAGATAAAAAGACCATTCTTGAACTCGCGACAGAGATTCAGGAATTAAGCGTAAAGGCGAGGGAGCGGAAGATAAAGCTTGAAGAGATGAAAGGAAGCACATTTACTATCACAAACTACGGACATTTCGGGGGGACATTCGCAACGCCGATAATTAATTATCCTGATGTTGCGATACTCGGCACAGGAAAGATTTCTGACAAGCCGTGGGTCAAGGACGGGAAGATTGTTATCAGAAAAATCCTGCCGTTATCGCTTACCTTTGACCACAGGGTGACGGACGGTGTTGATTCAGCAAAGTTCCTGTCTAAAGTGATTCAATACCTTGAAGACCCGGCGCTGTTGTTTATTGAGAGTGCATGAGATAACAAATATTGTTTAATGGCTTTGTGCCGCGCCGCATGTTGAAGGTGGTAAATAGAATCAGCACATTTGTTTCTTCTTTTAATTTTCAAAATATGGGGAGCCTTCCTCTCCCTCGTCTAACCTCTCAAAAGATTCACAATCTCCTGCTTTGCATTTGAATTACGAGAAATAATAGTCTTTAAAGTACTTTGAGGATCGCGATAGTTGAAAAAAAGGTTTGGAGTTCTCAAATAACAACTTATAGCAATGATAAGTGATTCTAAAGAAAAAATCATCACCAAACGTTTCTGTGAGTGTTGGATAGCCTGGTGGAGGCGGAAAAAGAAATTCAAAAGGATGATTTAATAACTCCACAGGATCGAAATCTAAAACCTCTCTCTGTCTGTATGCAATAACTCGTTGGAGCTTTGAACAAGCGTCAATAATTACCTTGTCATCTATGTTTTGAAAATGCAGTATTGTGTAAGGACTGCTTAATGAGGAATTACTACCATATACCATTGGAACATCTGGAGATGTCGGGGAAAGATACTTTAATGTAATGCTGAGATCCACAGGTGTAATGCCATCAATGGCGCACCAAGCATGATCGCTGTCGTCGCTAATAGACGAGATCGGAGCAACTTCGGCAGTTCTAATTATAAAATCACCGAGACATATGGATGAAGCAAGTTTTGCCAATCGAGCTAACGCGAAAAGGTGGATTGCATGCTCTCTGCAAAACCACCCGACATCATTACCTCCATGAACATAACGGGGCTTCTCTGTGTATATGTGGTTCAGCTCTGGTTTTACTTTTACTTTCAAAAGTTCCGAGAAACTCATATCAAATTAATTTCTCTCACGCCGTATGACAGATAACCCGTTCATATCCGAACCTATTTCGTATATCCCGATTCTGGCATAAAAGCCAGTCCCCTCCCGATTTCGTGACTTGACTATATCCAATGCCTCCCCCTGCTGTCAAGAAAGACACACGGCTGCCCTGTTTTACTCCCTGAAAATATTGTAATCGTAAATTTGATTGTGATGGCCAATGAAGCGGAATTCTACTGTATTTTTCCCTGTGAATTTGAATACAATTCTATAATGAACGTCAACCCTGAAGCTCCAGACATCGTACCCTCTTGGATGAAGCTTTTCCGTTCTAAGAATTGGATTAAAGGGATTTTCTTTGAATAGTTTTGTCTTTTCTTCTGCCTTAGTCTGAATTTTCTTTGGGAGTTCAAGAAATAGTTCATCAAAAGTGGCAGTGGTGTAGATTTCTGTCATGCCTTTTTTATGATTTCAAGAAGGGACTTCCTCTTTGTTATACGGCCGACTTTGTGGTCTGCTTCAGATTTCTTCAGGGTCTCGATAAAATCTTTCTTGTAGAGGCCAACTGCATTGCAGAATGCCTCATAGTTTTCTTTTGTTATTTCAAATCTGACCCTGTCTTTTGTTACTTTTTTAAGCTCGGCAGATAATGTTTTTTGCATTTATTATCCTCGTGTTCACTTTGCAAGCGCCTTCAGAGCTGGGCGGTATTTTTCAATGAATTCATTCACCTGTGAGACGAATTCCCTGTCTATCCCCTTGGGATATTTTTTCTTTTTCACAGGTTCAAGAACAATCCTTTGGCCGGATTTATCCATCGTGATGTCCAACTCAGCGCCCGCAGAGAGCTTCAGTTTTTCAATCATCTCACGCGGGATTGATACTCCCTGACTATTTCCTATAGAGCATAATTTTCTGTGCATATTATCTCCTCTAATGTTATAACATGATTATAACAGAAAAGAAGCCGGTTTGTTTATCAGTTTATATGAGTTCGGGTTTTGTATGTTCGGTGTAGTATAATGAAACTTATGGATAACAATATGAGCCTTGATTCTCTTTTTAAGCCGAAATCAATTGCCTTAATCGGTGCGGCGCATACAGAAGAGAAGCTCGGCGGCGTGATCCTTAAGAATCTCCTCAAATTCAAAGGCAGTGTTTATCCTGTTAACCCGAATTACAGCGAGCTTATGGGTTTAAAAGCGTATCCCTCTGCCCGTGATATTCCGGAACCTGTTGACCTGACAATAATCATGAGGCCTGCTGCTGAAGTCCCGCAAATACTCAGAGAGCTTGCAGGCAAGGCAAAAAGCGTGATAATTGCGAGTTCCGGATTTGCGGAGATAGGTGAGAATGAAATTCAGAATGAAGTTATAAAGGCAGGAAAAGAAATTGACGCGAGAATCCTGGGCCCAAACTGCATGGGCATATACAATCCGTCTCACAGGCTGGATACATTTTTCCTTCCTGATGAGAGGTTGAAAAGGCCTAAGAAAGGAAATGTGGCTGTTGTATCGCAGAGCGGCGCTATTTTGAGCTGTCTGCTCGGTGCGCTTGAAACGTCAAACACAGGCGTATCAAAGGCAATAGGATACGGCAATGCAATAGATATCAATGAGGCAGATATATACGAATACCTTGCTAATGATAAAAGTACCGGTGTCGTGATTTCATACATTGAATCACTGGGCGATGGAAGGAAGTTCATTGAAAAGGCAAAAGTTTTATCGGAGAAAAAACCTCTGCTCATTCTAAAGGCAGGCAAGGGCGTCAGCGGACAGGCAGCGGCATTCTCGCATACGGGAAGGCTTGCAGGGAAATACGAGGTCTTCCATTCAATACTCAGGCAGTTCGGAGTAAGGGAAGTGGAGGACTTTGATGTGCTCATTGATGCGACAAAGGCGCTCGCTTATTACCCCTCTGTATCCCCCCTTGCCAAGGGTGGAATTAAGGGGGGTGGCGACAGGGTTCTTATCATTACAAATGGCGGAGGCTCCGGAGTTTTGGCTGCTGATGAATGCATGAGGCAGGGGCTTGAGGTGGCAAAACTGCCGGATGATAAAGCAGATAAACTAAGAAAAATATTTCCGCACTTTTACGGAATCAATAACCCGATTGACCTCACTGCACAGGTGATGGATAAAGATTATG
Organism: Nitrospirae bacterium GWF2_44_13; assembly: GCA_001805105.1. Classification (GTDB taxonomy): domain Bacteria; phylum Nitrospirota; class Thermodesulfovibrionia; order Thermodesulfovibrionales; family UBA1546; genus UBA1546. Next base: position 41,049 of record MHEE01000004.1, read on the forward strand.
TTACGGCATTGAATGAATTAAAAGACGACTACGATGGATTTTTGGTTATTGCCCTGTCAAATGTCCTTGGGATTACAGAGAGGCTTCCTGAAATGATAAAAGCCTGCAGGGCGAATATGAATAAACCTATAGTTTTCCATATCGCCCAGAGCGGCATATCCAAGAAACTGACCGCTCTTCTTGAAAAGGCAAAAATCCCTGCCTATTCCTCGCCTGAAAAGGCAGCAAGGGCGTTAAAGGCACTTCTTTAATACTCAATTCAGAAAGGTCTTTGTCCGTTCTACTGATGGATTTGTAAATATCTTCTCAGGTGGGTCTGTTTCAACAACAAAAAATCAGAATTTCTTGGTGAACTTGACCACTATACGGTCGTTCTCTTTCCAGCGGCCGAAATGTGTTTTTTCACCGCCGTTGAACCACTCATAGAATGTTTCTATGGATTTCCCCTCTTTAAATTTACGCTCGTAAGTCATGCGGTGAGTGTTGTCCTTTTTGGAGATGTTATATACAGCGCCGTAAGACATCTTATTCTTGTCGTTAATATCAACTTTCTGAAGTATGTATATGGCATTGCGTCCAAGGCGCGAAGACCGCTGGTTTGCAGGATAGTCAGGGTGATTCTGGTCTTCAAGCACCCATTCATTTGAATATTCAACAATGAGCTTGGCAGAATCTATGGCATCAATCTTCATGAATGTATTTAAGTCGTATTCGCTTCCAAACACATAGTTAATATAGGCGTCCTCTTTCCTGTTCTCAGGAATCTGGCATACGCCTTCGCCGTGCCACTCCCATTTGCCCTGCACCGTGGAAAATCCTGCTGCGAGAATGCCGCCCTTGATATACTGTTTTTCATAGTGGTTGGCGCTTACGCGCTTAAGCACGGGATTGGGCAGATAGCCTTCATAAGCGCTTACAAAAAAATCAACGCCTTCAACAGTCATCTTCTGCTTGGCCATAAAACCTGAATCAGTCAGATGGTGCCGTATTTTCTTTTCTGTAATCTGATAGTCTGTGTCAAGCTGACCTGTCAGATCCGAATCAACAATGTCATAGTCGCCTTTGCCTGCGCTCCACCGCGCAGGTTCCGGAGGATACCTTGATTTCTGAAAATAAGGCATCAGCCTAACCTCTGTGCTGTTATTGCCGGTGTAGTAATATGTCCATGACGCCTGCCAGACTCCCAGTTTGTCGGGGTCTGTGGGATGGTCAGCATCATACTTTGCGATGCGCTTTGCAGGAGAGTAAAGAGTGCTTATTCCGTCTTCTATATATTTATATCCGAAAATCAGGTCTGAGGTTTCAAATTTTTTCTTTACATATAACTGCGAGAAATATGCTATCCGGCTTGGGCCGTACTGATCCTTTTCAGAGCCGTACTGAAGAAGTAGGTCAACTTTGATTTCATATTTCATCACCTCTATCCACGTATCCATTAATAACTGTGTGTAGAACTGCCTGAATTTTGTATCGTCTCCCCTGCCCTGGTCCTGCTGTTCATTGTGCTTTGTGAAATTATATCCTATTGCGTTCCAGGTCCATTTCGCCTGCTTGAAGGCATTATAGAGAGGGTTTTTTTCTTCCTGTTTTACAGGCTTGTCCGACGACAGTAACGCATCAAGGTCGTCAACCTTCGGGGTTTTGTCCTGCGCAAAAACAACTGTTGAAGACAGGACAAATATGATGGCTGTTAAGCAGAATTTTATAAACGGCATACCATTTTATCCGTAGTTTCTATAAGACGGTTTCCTAAAATCTTTGAGATATTGAGGAAGAGTTTTGAAGTGATGAACGGGCTCAGGCGGCGCAGCCTCTCAAGTGTTTTCCAGTCAAGCGATAAGAGCTTTGCATCTGTAACGGCAAAGACATCAGCTGTTCTCGGCTGACTGCTCACAAGCGCAATCTCGCCAAAAACGTCTCCGGACTCTAATTTGGCGATAGCCTTGCGCTCACCATTAACAGCCTTCGATACAGACATTTCACCGTCTACAACAAGATACATTTTGTCTCCTGCATCACCTTCACGTATTATCTGCTCTCCTGCCTTAGCGTCCCGCATGTGGGACATTAGAATCAGACGCCTTATCTGGAACTTGCTCAGCCCCTGAAGCAGTAATGACTGTTTGATGAGCCGGTCTCTCAGCGCAAGTCCTATAGCATCCCACAGGGTGATAAGGCGCACAGATGAGAGTGTTAGAGGCGTTATGAACAGTTCTGTGCCGAAAGCAACAATCATGACAAAGGCGCTAAGGGCGCCAAACTGGGCTATCGGAACAAAGTTTGAGAAAACCAGAGTGCCGAAACCTACGGCTAAAGATACGCTCGATATAAATATGGGCCTGATTTCCGCAAGAAGGGTATCTTCAAGCGCGCGTTTTTCATCGCCGTATTTTTTCAGGTTCTGGTTGTAGAGAACCATAAATACAGTGGTGTCATCAACAGCAATGCCGATGGTAACTGCGGCAACCATAACTGTGCCTGCATTCAGAGGGATGCCGGCTATTCCCATCAGGCCGAAGAATATAGTAACCGGAAGAAGATTAGGGATTAAGACAATAAGCCCTGCCTTCCATGACATAAAAAGGAACGCCATTATTGCGGCTATCATTACGGCTGTTGAAATAAGAGATGTGAGCTGTCCTGATATGAAATTCTCAGCGGCATCTGCAATTAAAACTCCTTCACCTGTAACAAGGATGTTGGTGTATTTGCCATAGCGGCCGCTGTTTAAGTCCTTTTTGATTTTTCCGATAATGTTATTTAATTCGGTAGAGGAATTAATATTATGACGAACCATGATATTGACTTTAGAGTAATCTCCGGAGACGAACCGCTCTATGTCATTCCGCTGGAAAAACAGCAGGTATTGTGATATCAAATTATCAGAGTCGGGAACCTTATGAAATGCAGGGTCTCCGTTCTGCATCCCTTTGTTGACAAGCGCTATGTAGTCGGGGAGGCTCAGCACTGTATCGAATACCTTGAGGTTTCTCAGATATGCTTCAGCCTCCTCTATCTTTTTAAGGCTGGCTGCATTTTTAAAATCACCTGTATCTTTTTCAAAGACAATATAAAAGATATTCTGTCCTGACAGATTTTCATGCATCTTGTCGGCAGCCTTTACAATGGGAGAACTCTTTCTGAAATATGATATGACATCATTATTGACATAAATGAAGGCTGTAGCAGCCAATGAAATCAACAGGACAGAGGAGCTTGAGATTATGATTCTTTTCCTGTAATGAATGCCCCAGTAAACTACCTTATGCACAATCGCAGTCAGGAGTTTATTGCCTTTGGTATCTTTATGGAACCCTCTTGCCATGATGGATTTACCAAAGAACCTCAGATAAACAGGAGTCATGGTTATTGTCACGAAGAAGTTCAGGAGAAAACCTATGCCTGAAGCTATGCCGAAATCCTGAAGGATAACTACATCAGTGAAGGCAATAGACCCGAAACCGATAACCGTAGTAAGCGCGGTTAAAAAGAATGCTATGCCGAGCTTTTTGCCTATGCCGACAAGGACAGCCTCCCTTGGAGACTCGCCCTTTGAAGTGGCCTCAAGGAACTCGGCAACCATGTGGGTGTCTTCAGTTGCTCCGATGACTATCATGATTGCAGGGACAATGGCAGTAAGAGGATTTATAGGCACGCCAAAAAGCTTCATGAATCCAAGTGTCCAGCAAATGCTTATTGCCGCATTGATAAGAGGGACTGTTGCCCCGTGATAGTTGCCAAGCGTCAGCATTATGGTTAGAAGCAATGCTAAAACTCCGATTGGCACGAGTACAAGCTGGTCATCAACTATGTACTCTGACATTGAAGTATTTACATACGGAGCGCCTGTCTGGAATATCTCCTGAAAGTCGCCTTTATATTCGCTTGTAACCTTTTCTATGTCTTTTTTTATCTTGCTGTCAAATTTGTCGTCTTTTTTATCCCTGCTGAGATACAGGGAGATAACAGTGGATTTGCCGTCAGGAGAAATGAAATTTTTGTGAATTACCGGATTTTCAATGGCGTCTTTCTGTTTTGTGAGAAGTTCCTGTGGATCGCCGGGTATTATGTCAAGGAGCGGAGCCGTATCAATCATGCCCTGCTGTCCCTTGATGTTATTGATTGTAAACAGGCTTTCAGCTTTTTCTACGCCTTTGAGGTTAGCCAATTGGTCAAACATCAGGCGGAGGCGGGTGAGCTTATTTTCAGTAAAAAGATTGGAATCTCTTACATAAACAAAAGAAAGGACATCAGAGCCGAAGATCTTTTTAGTCTCTTCATATCGCTTCTTTTCCGGCGTGTCCCTTGCCATGAACCTGTCGCTTGAGACATCTATCTTCAACTGAAGCGCTGGTATGGCAAGGGCAATAGTCAGTAAAGCGGTAATAAGGATTATAATCCACGGTTTGTCATATGAAAATCTGACAAGTTTTTCCATGTTTTCCTTATAGCCCCCTTTTTATTTGAAGCTTGTTACTGCGCGTTCCGTGAATATTGAATCCTCTATATTGCCGTCTATTTTTCGGTCTACCAATCCCATCAGTGTCTGATGTTTGTTCTGATGGTGTTTCATTAATACCTTGTCTGCGCGCATCAGCTTTCCTTTTATTGGTTTTACATTATGCGCAGTCTGTGTCTTGAGAAGTTTCATGCTGTGGTCATAGAAATCCACCTTCAGGGTAACAAAGGTGTCTGTTGTAATCCATAAAATCCGTTTTGCATACCCGGTAGTCTTCTTCTCGTCTTCTGTTGACGGCAGGGATTCAATAACATAGCAGTCCTGATTGTCGCATTTTTCTTTCTTTAAGACAGTGTATGTATGCGTCTCAAGTTTTTCAGGCCTGAGGTCTTCATAGGAAAAATCAGTGCCCATGAAATATCCTTTTTTATTGCCGCCTGCGATTCGTTTGAGTTTCTGGCCGTATGCCGGTATGTAGAGCCACTGGTCGTCTTCCCTGTCTTTTTGTTCCCATGTAAGCAGAGCTGTTCCTCTTATATCGGCAGGCCCCTCAAAGCGGGCAAGATATTTAAAAAGCCCTGCATTGTCTTTCTTGGCATAGCGCTTTAATTCGCGGGTTTCCTTATTGTTTGAACTGTCAATCAGCACCATCTTTATATTCTCATATTCCTGAGCTGCTTCGTGCCTTTTCTTCTGTTCTTTCATGATATCAAGTCCTGAAAGCTCCCCTGAAAAGACAGGCGCGGCGATACACAGAATGTACGAAATCAAGATCATTAAAATTTTCATATTCCCCTCCATTTTAGAGTTTTATAGAGAATCTTTAACCCGGTAAAATTCTACCATAACATTTCACTAAAAGCGAACTCATTTTTTATCGGTTGTGGTAAACTTTACCCATGACATTAACCGATGATTCTATCCTAAAAAATACAGCCTTTTTTTTGGAAAAGAACAAAGGAAAGAAGGTGTTTGTTGAGCACGAAGTAAAAAGGTTTTTAAGGAGTATAGGACTTTCTGTGCCTAACGGGATATTTGTAGGCAAGGACGGCTATATCCCTTCTTCAAGCCTTGCTTATCCGCTTGCTGCGAAGGTGTCATCCGCAAAAATAACATCAAAGAGTGACGTGGGCGGCATCAGGTTAGGGTTGAAGAATGATGCTGAGCTAAAGAAGGCTGTCTCAGAACTGCTGAGAATTGAATATGCAGAAGGCGTGTTTGTAGAGGAGATGGCCCCGGAGGGAATTGAGGTCATTATCGGAGGTGTGACTGATAAACAGTTCGGGCCTGTTGTGATGTTCGGTCTCGGAGGAGTGTTTGTTGAACTTTTCAAGGATATTGCCTTTGCAATTGCGCCTTTAAGAGAGGAAGACGCGTTCTGGCTTATTAAGCAGGTGAAGGGATATAAACTCCTTGAAGGCTTTCGCGGGAAAGCTGCTGTTGATAAAGATGCGCTTATAAAAACAATCCTCACGGTATCTGAGATAATGGCATCAGGAGATGTTGAAGAGATTGATTTGAACCCTGTGGCGCTTTATCCAAAGGGCGCAATGATTCTTGATGCGAAGATGGCAATTAGAACTTAGTGTTAGAGATTAGTGCCAGTGTGAGTAATTCCCTCAAAGAACTTACACTCTCCACTGTTACTTACACTTATTTCAGCGCTTCGTAAACCTTTCCCACCATTTTTTCAGACGGTTTCAGCGTCTTTTCGCCAGGCTTCCATGAGGCGGGGCAGGCCTCATCTGTATGGGCTGCAAGATGCGCGTTGGCCTGTATTTTCCTTAATATTTCCTCTGCATTTCTTCCGACATTGTAAAAATTCACCTCCGATGCAAGCAGTTTTCCTTCAGGGCTTATGATAAAGGTCCCTCTCAGCGCATGTCCTGTTTCCTCGTCATAAACACCGAACATCTTTGAGAGTTTTGCCGTGCGGTCTGCGCCCATCGGGAATTTCACTTTTTCAAGCATTTTCTCTTCCCTCTGCCATGCAAGATGAACGAATTTAGTGTCGGTGCTGACCGTGATAACCTCTGCATTTTCTTTTTTAAGATTCTCATACTGATCTGCCAGATCAGCAAACTCGGTTGCTCAGACGAATGTGAAATCAGCGGGATAGAAAAAAAGTATGGTCCATTTTCCCTCTTTTTTAAATATCTCAAGACTTCTTTCTCCAAAGAAATTCTCAGTCGGCTCAAATGTATCAATCTTAAAATCAGGCACAGTCTGTCCGACTCTTAATCCGCAGCATGTTTCACTCATATCACACCTCCTATAGAAAATTGTAAGCTGGGAATCTTTAAATGGCAAGAGAGGTAATGGTGCCGAAGGCGGGATTTGAACCCGCATGGGTTGCCCCACACGCCCCTCAAACGTGCGTGTCTACCAGGTTCCACCACTTCGGCATTCTGATATACTATTATAAAAACAGCGATGTTTTCAACTCCTCTATACCTCAAATGCATCCTTGATATGCTCTATCTCGTTTTTTGTCCCGTTTAAATTGATGCTTATGACATCGAATCTTACAGCGCAGTTTTTCTTCTGATTCTTCAGGTATAACAGGGCAAGATTCTTCAGCTTATGTTTTTTCCGTGAGCCTACGGCCTCAAACGGATAACCGTATGCATTGCTTGAACGGGTTTTAACCTCAATAAACACAAGTATCTCTCCGTCCTTTGCAATGATATCCAGTTCGCCGATTGGAGTCTTGTAATTTCTTGCGATTATCCTGTACCCATTGTCTTTAAGGAATTCAGCGGCGAGGTCTTCACCCTTACTGCCAACCTGTTTCATTAGCTTCGAGTCTCCTGATGAGTTTTGGGATTCCCTCTATATCTTGGATTTCTTTCTGGCATAGCATTTTCAGCAGTTCCCTGAATGCTGAGAATTCTTCCCACTGCCCGTTCAGGTGCCTGCATAGAGCTTTATTGAGGCTTTCTCCTTTTTCATCCCAGTCAAGGAGTATTATCACACGGTGAAACTTATCCGAGACCGCTTCGCAAAAGTCGTATATGCTCTGACCGCTGTGAAGCGTGAGTATCTCTCCCTGAAGCCCGAGTTCCCTGAGCGCAAGCGCATCTCTTTTCCCTTCAACTATTACGGGGATGTCTTTGTTGCGTTCGCAGAGGGTTTCAAATATCTCGCGCAGCCTTGACGCCCTTTCCATGTTGTCTGTTAACTGGCCGTTTCTCTGGATATTCATGATTCCGTACGCCCTTTATTCATATTTTACCCTAAAAATCAATTGACAGGTAAAGCATAATTAAATTACTCTATCAATACACTTATGAAAGAAAAAATCTTAAAGGCCTTTGAAGAAAGCATAAAGGTCAAGGAACAGTTCATAAAAGAGAATATTGACGCTGTAATTGAAGTGTCAAAAGCAATAGCCGACACATTTAACGACGGCAGAAAACTTATTCTCTTTGGCAACGGCGGCAGTTCAACAGACGCTTCCCATATAGCTGCTGAATTTGTTAACAGGTTTAAAAAAGAAAGGCCGAGCCTTCCTGCACTTGCGCTTAACACTGATATGGCAGTCATTACTTCTATTGCAAATGATTATGATTATTCTGATGTGTTTGCAAAGCAGCTTAAGGCGCTCGGAGAAGAAGGCGATATTGTTATTGCCATAAGCACGAGCGGAGGCGCTGCCAATGTACTTAAGGCAATGGACGTGGCAAAGAAGAAAAAATTAAAATCCGTAGCATTCACCGGAGCCAAGGGAGAAAAATTCGCGGCAAAGGCCACATATGCATTTATTGTCCCCTCTGATAACACCCCGAGAATTCAGGAAACCCACATAACGCTTGGCCATGTCCTCTGCCAGATGGTGGAGGAGATACTTTTTGAGGCGCCAAGAAAAAAATAAGCCAAGGATTATATTCGGTATTGATCCGGGCAGTATTGTCTGCGGCTATGGGATAATAAAGACAGTCCAGAGTCCAGGGTCCATCCCGAGACACATCGGGATAAACTCAAACACCGACACTGTCTATGTTGCATCTGGAAGAATAATGCTGCCTTCTAAACAGCCGCTGAATGTAAGGCTGAAAGAACTTTACTCCAATCTTACAGACATCATAAGAGAATATTCCCCCCATGAGGTCGCCATCGAAAAAGTTTTTTTTGCAAAGAGCATAAAAGCTGCCCTTGTCCTCGGACAGGCAAGAGGCGCGGCGCTGGTTGCTGCAGCTTCATCAGGCCTTCCTGTTTACGAGTACAGCGCGCTTGAGGTTAAGAAGGCAGTTGTGGGCTACGGCAGGGCAGAAAAACATCAGGTTCAGAGTATGATTTCAAAAATACTGAATCTGAAAACCAAACTGTCTGCGGACAGCGCAGATGCGCTTGCGCTTGCATTGTGCCATCTAAATACAATGAGAATCTTAAAGTAAGATGCAAAATAACAGCAATTCAGAAAGCGGGATTATAGATGTTCTTCCTGACATAAAGATATCTGCAGAACCGGAAGATCTAATCTGTTACGGCTTTGATGCATCCGGAATTGAAAGCCGTCCCTCGGCAGTTGCCTGGCCAAAAAACACAGAAGAAGTTGTCAGAGTGATGCGGTATGCCTTTGATAATGAGATTTCTGTCACGCCGAGAGGCGCAGGCACAGGCATGACAGGAGGCTCCATTCCATTGAACGGCGCCATTGTATTAAGCCTTGAGAAGATGAACAAACTGGTAGAGCTTGATACGAATAATCTCAATGTTGTTGTTGAGCCCGGAATTATAAACGGAAGGCTGCAGCGTGATATTGAGCATCTCGGCTTTTTCTATCCGCCTGATCCCGCGAGTATGAATTTCTGCACAATAGGCGGAAACGCGGCAAATAATGCCGGAGGCCCGAGGGCATTGAAATACGGCGTCACAAGGGATTATGTGATGGAGATAGAAGCGGTGCTGCCTGACGGCAATGTGATAACAACAGGGGTGAGGACAACAAAAGGGGTCGTGGGCTATGACCTTACGAGATTGCTCACAGGCTCGGAAGGCACGCTTGCAGTGATAACAAAGCTGCGCCTCAGGATTCTTCCTTTGCCGGAAGATGTTATCACTCTGCTTGCTATGTTTGACAGCCTTGAGGCATCAGGTTCAGCAGTCGCAAAAATAACGGCATCCAAAATAATACCGAGGACTCTTGAGTTTATGGACGCAGGGACAATCGCTGCGGTAGAAAATTTCAAGCCTGTGGGAATTCCGAGAAATGTTGAGGCGCTTCTTCTCATTGAACTGGACGGGCATCCGTCAGCAATAACAAAGCAGGCGGAAAAGATAGTAGAGATATGCGAAGCGCTCAATGCGGATGTAAAGATGGCAGAGGACGAAGCTGCACGGAATAAGCTCTGGGAGGCAAGACGGTCAATATCGCCGGCTCTTTATCACTTGAATCCGACAAAGATAAATGAAGATATTGTTGTGCCGAGAGATAAGATTCCTGACATATTAAAAAAGCTGAGAGGGCTTTCAGAAGAAAGCGGCATACAGATAGTGAATTTCGGACATGCAGGAGACGGCAATATCCATGTGAATATCATGGCCGATAAAAATGACGCTGAAAAATACCAAAAGGCCCAGTCTCTTGTAAGAGAAATTTTTGATATGACTCTAAGCCTTGGAGGCACTATCTCAGGGGAGCACGGCATAGGAATCACAAAGGCTCCATATCTTGGCATGGAGATAAAGAAACATGAGCTTGAGCTTATGAAGGGAATAAAAAACCTTTTTGACCCTAAGAATATCCTTAATCCCGGAAAGATTTTTATATGAGCATTAAAACTTCTGCAACCGTGTTAATCGAAATCCGGATTAGAAATGCTTTTTCGCTCCACTCCGGCAGGAGAAGGCGAAACAGTAGAGAATTGTGTCGGCTGTGTGCCGTCCTTAAAATACTCCTTTAAAGAGGTTGTGGTTTCTTCTTTTGACAGAAGGCCTGTTGACGGGTCAATCGGATACACTACAATGCCTTCCGGCACAGAGAAATCAGAAGATTCTGCGGTGTTTGATGCATACTTCATGAAGTTCAGCCATATCGGTGATGCCGCCCTTGCCCCTGTTTCCTGAGAGCCCAGAGGCCTCACATCGTCGAACCCCACCCATACAGACGCAGTGATGCCTGTTGTATATCCAACAAACCATGCATCCCTGTAATCATTTGTTGTGCCTGTTTTCCCTGCGGCAGGTTTGCCTAAAGCCTTTATTCTCCACCCTGTCCCATAATTTACAACATCCTGCATCATTGATGTTATGAGAAACGCTGTCTGATTGCTTATCGCCTGCATCCCTTCGGGCTCGTTGCTCTCAAGTATCTTACCTTTTGAATCAGTGATGTATTTTACTGCCGTGGGTTTCATTCTTAGTCCATTGTTGGCAAATACACTGTAGCCTGCGCAGAGTTCAAGCGGAGTTACGCTCAGACTGCCAAGAGCAATGCTTAAGTTATGCGGTATATCGCCTTCAAGCCCGAGGTTGCGTGTGAATTTTATAACTTTATCAACCCCCACTGCGTCCACAAGCTTCACTGTTACCACATTTCTTGAATATGTAAGCGCCTCACGAAGCCTTGTAGGCCCGTAATGCTTGCGGTCATAGTTCTCAGGCGTCCAGTCACCCTTTGGCCCGCCTTTATATGTGACAGGCTCGTCATTTATCATGGACGCGGGCGTAAACCCATTATCCATTGCAGCAGCGTATATTATCGGCTTGAACGCAGAGCCGGGCTGGCGTTTTGCATAGATTGCGCGGTTAAATTCGCTCTTGGTGTAATCATAGCCTCCGATAATTGTTCTTATAAACCCTGTTCTCTGTTCAATTGCCACAACTGCGCCTTCCACTTCAGGTTCCTGCTCAAGGGCAAGGCTGACCTCTTTCCCTTTTGCGCCCTTAATCTTCACCTTAACAATATCCCCCGGTTTGAGTATCTTTGTCAGATTAAATCCTTTTATCGCTGTAGTTTTCTTTGTTTTTGAATCCAGAAGAGCGCTTGCCCACTGGGCATCTGCTATTGACAGCTTGCCGATAATCCCCCTTGTCTTAATAACAGCCTCAGTTTTGCTCACTTTAAGGACAAGCCCTGATGTTATGTCATCGCCTCCTCCGATTGTGGTGCTGTGCATATCTTTGCTCTCCATCTCTTTTTTAACGTCTATATCCTTCTTATGCTCTACAGGGCCGCGCCATCCTCTTCTTTTATCAAGTTCCCTTAGTCCTTCCTGAAGCGCTTTTTGAGCGGCAGCCTGCATTGCCCTGTCAAGCGTAGTATAAACCTTCAATCCTCCCTTGTAGACTGTCTCTTCTCCATACTTTTCCTCCAGATATTTCCTGATATATTCAATGAAATAATTATTTGACTCTATACCCCTTCTCAGGGTTGAGAGATAAAGGGGCTGCTTTGCCGCCTTCTCCCTTTCAGATTTTTTGATGTATCCTTCTTCTTCCATCCTAAAAAGCACTGTCTCCTGTCTTTCTTTTGATTTAGTCAGGTTGTTATAAGGAGAATATGTGGAGGGCGCCTTTATAAGCGCAGCTATCATTGCCGCCTCCGGCAGAGTCAGTTCTCCCACGGATTTCCCGAAATATACGCGCGATGCCATCTCAACACCATATGCGCCATGGCCAAAATATATCTTGTTCAGATAAAGCTCCAGTATCTCCTTTTTATCAAGGTTCTTTTCCATCTTTATTGCAAGGGACACCTCCCTGACCTTTCTTTTAAATGTTTTCTCAGGGGTGAGGAATACAATCTTTGCGAGCTGCTGGGTTATTGTGCTGCCGCCTTCTTTAAGTCCGGCATGAAGAATGTCTTTTAAAACAGCCCTGCCGATTGCAATGTAATCTATGCCTTTATGATTCCAGAACCGTGAATCTTCAACGGCTATAACCGCGTCTATAAGGTGTTTTGGCATTCTGTTCAGAGGGACAAAAATGCCTTTTTCAACCTTGAGTTCTCCGATAAGCGTGTCATCATCAGCGTATATCTTTGTGCCTGACGTAGGCTTGTACTGTGTGAGTTCTGCAATGGAAGGAATTCCTTTTGCAAACGCAAAATACCCGCCGGCGGATACGCCGGTTATTACTGAAATGATTAACAGAAAAACAACAGCCCGTGCTTTCATATTTAAATTGATTATACCTCTGACGTAAAAGCGCTGTCAAAAATCAGGGGACTGAACAATCTTTATAGCTTCTTTCAAGTCAACTGCTCCAGAATAAATAGCCTTGCCTGTTATCACACCCCAGAGATGCTGAATCTCTTTTAAAGCTATTAGGTCTTTGATGGAAGACACGCCGCCGGATGCAATTACAGGTATGCTGACGGTTTCAACCATTTCTTTCATGGCAGGAATATTCGGGCCTGAAAGCATGCCGTCCCTTGATATGTCGGTGTAAATTATGCCTGCTGCTCCGACCTTTTTCATTTCCCGCGCAAGGTCTTTTGCATCAGTGCCTGTAATCTCAACCCAGCCTTTTACTGCGGTCTTGCCGTCTTTGGCGTCAATGCCTGCAAGGATTCGGCCCGGATATTTATTGCAGGCGTCTTTCATAAGGGAAGGTTTTTCTATCACCGCTGTTCCGAGGATTATTCTGTTAATGCCGAGGGTGACAAGTTCGTCTATTTTTTTTATATCCCGTATGCCTCCTCCGACTTCTATGTCAATTGATACGGATTTCCGTATTTTTATTATTGCATCAAGATTTTTCTGGCTACCTGTGAATGCGCCGTCGAGGTCCACAACATGAAGGAGTTTTGCCCCGCATTCCTCCCATCTCCTTGCTGTTGATGCAGGGTCATTGGAATATATTGTTACCGCATCTTCCTTTCCCTGAAGGAGCCTGACGCATTGCCCGTTCTTTAAATCTATTGCAGGAATAACAAACATAGATTAATATAACATAATGTTCAGCGGTCAATGGGTCAATGGGTCTCTCCTCGGCGAGTCGCCCGAGGCGACAATGGGTCAATGGGCTAAAGGGTTAAAAGAGAGGTTCCCTCTGATATTTGAACTCTTGAACCCCATATTGCTTTCGTTTGTTGTATCATTATCTTTCTTCGTATTTGTCATGCTCCCTCAGGATGCTTCCTCTTTCAACATCCCCGAAAAATTTGAATATGACCTCACATGGACAGGCGTTAAGGCAGGCACAGCCACGCTTGAGATAACAAGAACAGGCAATGACATAAAGATTGTCTCTACGGCACAGTCAGCCAAATGGGTTTCTGTTTTTTATACTGTTGACGACAGGGTAGAAACCTTCCTCACAAAGAAATCCTCATTGATGTTTGTCGGAGAGCCTGTCAATTACAGGCTCAGGATAAGAGAAGGCAGGCACAGAAGAGACAAAGAAGTAATTTTTAACTCCGGCAATAAAGTTACATACATAGACCATATCAATAATGAGAAACAGAATTTTGATGTGCCTTCCCTTATATTTGACCCTCTGTCAAGCTTTTATTATCTCAGGACGCTGAAGCTTGTTGTCGGAGAGCCTGTTTATGTAACCATGTTTGACAGCAAAAAAGTCTGGAACGTTGAAGTGCAGGTGCTCAGAAAGGAGAAGGTAACGCTTCCCACAGGAACGGTAGATACAATCCTGATTAAGCCGTTAATGAAATCAGAAGGAATATTTTATAAGAAAGGCGACATCTATATCTGGCTGACAGATGATGAGAAGCGGATACCTGTAAAACTCCAGACAAAGGTCGCCATAGGCTCCATCAATGCCCTGTTGACAGGAGGAAGATATTGATACCTGTCTCAATTGTAATCGTAACAAAAAATGAAGAGGCAAATATTGAAGCCGCGCTTGACAGCGTAAAGGATGCCGCTGAAATTGTTGTCATTGATTCGTTCAGTTCGGACAGGACTGTTGAAATCTGCAGGAAATACACGGATAAAGTATTCCGGAAAGAGTGGGAAGGATATGCAAGGCAAAAGCAGGCGGCGGTTGACCTTGCCGCAGATCCGTGGGTTTTTATACTTGACGCCGACGAAAGATTTACGCCTGAATTGAAGGCAGAGATTATAAATGCAATAGAAGAAAATAGGCATGACGGTTTTTATGTGCCGAGGAAAAATTTTTTTATGGGCAGATGGATCAGGCATGGAGGATGGAGTCCTGATTATACATTAAGGCTGTTCAGGAAAAATGCAGGCCGTGTTGAGGACAGGGAAGTGCACGAGAAGGTAGTTGTCAATGGGAGCGTATCGTACCTTAAAAATCCACTTGTCCATTATACGTATAATTCTGTTTCTGATTATTTAAAGCGGTTGGATAGCTATTCCACGCTTGCGGCAAAGGAACTTAAAAAAACCGGAGTCACGCCTAATGCGCTGGACTTTCTTATTCGTCCGCCGTTTACATTCATAAAGATGTTTTTTTTCAGGTTAGGGTTTCTGGACGGCAGATACGGTTTGGTGCTTGCAGTGCTTTACAGCTATTACACTTTTCTGAAATATGCAAAGACATGGGAGTTGAAGTAGAAGAGATGAATATATTGGGAGTTAAAAATCAGAGGTTTTCAATTTTCCACTTTTAATTTTAAACTTCTAACTTTTTGTTACGCAGTCCTGCAGCCTGCGACAAGAGTCAGTTCGGGAGAATTCACCTTATACGGCAGCTTTTCTCCCGAGTGAGAGAGAATCCCGCGCTTCATCTCAACAACAGACGGATTTTTGCATCCGAACTTTTCAATCAGAAACTGAGCGGCAACTTCGGGTTTAATAATATCGCCGCAGGTAAAAATATCCACAGCCGCATACCCGTATTCCGGCCATGTGTGGATGGAGAGATGAGATTCAGCTATAACTACCATGCCGCTTATTCCAAATGGACTGAATTCGTGGAAGGATACATCAATGATGGTTGCCTTGGCCTTTTTTGCCGCTGAGACCATTGCATTCCTTACCTTGTCGAGGCTTTTGAGAATTTCAGGATTACAATCCTTAAGCTCCACTAATAAATGTTTACCTAAAGCATGCAACCCTCTACCTCCATGTCAGATTTTAATCTAAAGAGCTTCATTGCTCTCTTAAGCTAAATAAATTACAGCAACATGAAATTTTTGTCAAGATTTTTTTAGCCTTTGAATAAAAAATATTTTCTAAAAAGAATCTCAGGAAAATCACCGCTTCACTTTTATGTCTCATTACGATATATTATACACAATAATCAGACACTGTCATTGCGAGGAGAATGTATGCTTGATGCACGATTTATAAGAGGGAATATTGATATTCTAAAAGCGATGCTTGAAAAACGGGGGTATGGATTTGATCTTTCAGAGTTTTTATCGCTCGAAGCTCAAAGACTCGCATTATTAAAAGAATCTGAAGAGTTGCGCAACAAAAGAAATATTGTCTCTGAACAGATTGGGAAATTAAAAAATCAAAAAACAACAACTGAGGCTGAAATGGGGGCTGTTGGATCTGAATATGTCTTTGGTATAGATATACAAAAACAAAAGTCAGAAATGAGAAGAGTCTCTGATAGAATTAAAGAAATAGATGAAATTCTACGTGGTATTGATGAAAAAACAGGACTGTTTTTACTAAATATCCCAAACATCCCTCACGAATCAGTCCCCGCAGGAAAAGACGAGGCAGGGAATGTTGAGATACGAAAATGGGGCGCTACGAAAGAATTTGATTTCCCTCCATTGAATCACTGGGACCTTGCAGCGATGCTTGACATTATAGACTTTGACAGGGCATCAAAGATTGCGGGCGCAAGATTTTCATTGATGAAAGGCATGGGCGCAAAACTTGAAAGGGCGCTGATGAACTTCATGCTTGACCTGAACACATCTAAAGGATACAAGGAAATATTGCCGCCATTGCTTGTTAACCGCGAATCCATGACAGGCACAGGACAGCTTCCTAAATTTGAGATGGAACTGTTCAAAACAGCAGACCCTGAGTTCTATCTCATTCCGACCGCAGAGGTCCCTGTGACAAACATTCACAGAGATGAAATTTTGAACGAGAGCGATCTGCCTATCTACTACACCGCATACACTCCGTGCTTCAGGCGCGAGGCAGGCTCATACGGAAAAGACACAAGAGGACTAATAAGACAGCACCAGTTCAATAAAGTTGAGATTGTAAAATTCGTGAAGCCCGAAGATTCATACAGTGAACTCGAGAAGCTTACCAATGATGCGGAGGACATCCTTCAAAGGCTCGGCCTGCCATATAGGGTAATTGCCCTGTGTACAGGAGACCTTGGTTTTTCAGCGGCAAAGACTTATGACATTGAGGTCTGGCTTCCGGGCCAGCAGAAATACAGGGAGATTTCTTCATGCTCAAATTTTGAGGATTTTCAGGCAAGAAGGGCGAATATCAGATTCAAGCGTGAAGGAAAGAAAGGAACGGAATTTGTTCACACGCTAAACGGCTCTGCGCTTGCAATCGGAAGAACTGTCGTCGCCATCCTTGAAAACTTACAGCAGAAAGACGGAAGCGTTGTGATTCCGGAGGCGCTGAGGGAGTATATGGGGGTTGAGGTGATAAGATAAGGCTTAAAAGTTAGTCTGCGCCTGTTAGTTCTAACCAATTCCCTCTATAGTAATAATGAACAGAAGATCCTTTTTCTATAAAGGCATCGTCTATGCCCTCATGATCGATTGGTGGCGGTTTAAGACCCCCGTATACTTTATAATGATCCATAATGAATTTTTTTCCAACAACAGTGATTGCACGAGAATAACCGATTTTCCCACCACCAATCCCTTGCAAAAACGTCTTGTCAGGCATTTCTGCAATTTCAGATACATTTTTTTCAGCGCCACCCCAAAATATTAGAATGACTGATACCATATTCTTGGAACACAATATGGCCCAATCGGACCGCCCCTTTTTGGCAAATTCTCCATGAATGACATTATGCGGCTTAGGATTATCATACGTTTGTGGGATTGTACATCCGCGCATTTGAAGTTCACGTATTATATTTTTAGGAAGTTCAGAAAGTGCTGTAGGTGCAAGGCGTTTAGTTTGCAAATCTGCAATATCCCATTCATCTTTTGGTTTTTCCCCATAAACTGTGGACAACAAGCCGAACGTCAGTAATGCAATTAAGAAAATACTTTTGCCCATTTATTCCCCTGTAAAAACTTAACTATAAATCCTGTAAGAAATTTGGAAGTAGCAATCGAATTTAGACCAATTTCAAAACATAAATTTAAGCAACCGCTAATTCTTGCTGGTTCTGGATAATGATTTTCGGATTCGGATTTTTGGGAGGGACAGGCAGTCCTTTTTCTTTTAATAGATTAATGTGTTCTCCCATTCCCCATTTTGCTTTATAAAGGCAGTCTTCAATAGAATGCCCTATGCCCGTGAAACCCTCTAAATCCGGAGAATAAAATCCAAAATAGTCAGGCTCATCTGTAGCCTCAATCACCAATGAATACTCTAATTCAATCATTTTACACCCCCGATGCTTCTACTTCTTTATGCCTGCTGCTTTTAGTATAGCATAGCAAGTTCCTGTAGGAACCTCTTTTGAGCCGTGAAAATCCACCCTAACCAACTTGTCCCATCCGGATTTCCCATAATATCTTATTGACCCTTTTTCTTTAACAATTCGAAAGCCATTTGATTCTAACAACCGCACAAGTTCGCCGAATCTCACTTTCTTCCTTCCAGTATCATTTCAATCTGCTCTATTATCTCTGTCGCTGTTGCACTGTCTTTCAAAACAACATTTTTCTTCGCATTAACGCTTATCTTTGTTGTCTTGCCCGTAATTCTTTCAAGCTCTATATAAATCTTCAATCTAGCGGTTGTTGCTGAAATCTCCACGCCGTTTTCTATTTTTTTCTTTCCTGCCTCTTTTATCCCCATCCTTTTCAAAGCTGCATGTACTGCGCCTTCTACCTGTTCAAATGAGAAAGTCACAGTCTTATATGCGACATTTGTAACCGTATATGCAACACCGCCGCTTGCGCCTGTTAACAAGACGCTCGCACAGCCTGATGATAGAAGCACAATGCACAGAAGCAGACAAAATGGAGTTGCCTTGGCCCGCATGGTATTTATTATCTCATATCAACCGAGAATTTCAAGTGATAAATTTAAATGAGAGCGAAGAATGCAGAAAATTTTGGAGGCGGCGAGCGGATTTGAACCGCTGCATAAAGGTTTTGCAGACCTCCCCCTTAGCCACTTGGGTACGCCGCCATCTTGAAGTTCGGAGTTCAGAGTTAAGAGTTGCGAGTAAAGCTCCTGACTGCGAACTAAATACTCCTGACTAATATGGAGCGGGAAACGGGGCTCGAACCCGCGACCCCAACCTTGGCAAGGTTGTGCTCTACCACTGAGCTATTCCCGCATAAAAAGAGTTAAGAGTTACATCTGAAACTTTCAACGTTTAACTCTTAACTTTGAACTTTGAAGCTGCTCTTAACTTCTAACTGATTCCTGATGTATACTATCAAGAATAATGAAAAAAGGGCTTGTTTGTCAATATGCTGTATCCTGACCTTAAAGAGTTTAAGTCTCTATACGGAAAGGGAAATCTCATCCCTGTCTATAGGGAAATCCTTGCTGATTTTGATACCCCTGTCTCTGCATTTTTGAAGATTGGCAAAAGCCCTTCCTTCCTTCTTGAGAGTGTTGTCGGAGGAGAAAAATGGGCAAGATATTCCTTCCTCGGAACAAATCCGTCAAAGGTTATAAAGGGCCGGGGAAAGAAGATAGAGATACGAGAAAGAGGCAGAAAGCCGGTTGTATTTGAGGCAGATGACCCTGTGGATGTGCTTAAAAAAGAGATAGCTCTTTACAAGCCTGTTGATGTCCCGGGGCTTCCGAGATTTTCAGGCGGCTTGGTCGGATATATGGGCTATGACATGGTAAGATTTTTTGAGCGGGTTCCTGACAGCAAAAAACCCGGCATTGATCTGCCTGATATGTTCTTTATGCTTGCTGACACAATGCTCATATTTGACAGTCTTAAGCAGAAGATAAAGATTGTCTCTAATGCGTATATAGACGGAAAAAGCCCTGCAAAGGCGTATAAAGAAGCAGTGGAGAAGATAGATGCAATAACAGATAAGTTGAAGAGTTCAAGGGTTCGAGGGGTCAAGGGTTCAAGGGGCAAAAATATAAAACAGAAATTCACGTCAAGTTTTAAGACGAAAGAGGCTTTTGAGGAGGCTGTGCTTAAGTCAAAAGAATATATTGCGGCAGGCGATATATTTCAGGTTGTGCTCTCGCAGAGGTTTGAGAGAAAATCTGATGTTGAGCCTTTTGATGTTTACAGGGCGCTGCGTGTGGTAAATCCGTCTCCTTACATGTATTACATTGACACAGGAGACACGGAGATTGTCGGCTCATCTCCTGAGATACTTGTCAGGGTTGAGGATAAGAAAATTGTCCTGAGGCCTATTGCAGGCACAAGGAGAAGGGGCGAAACAGAGGCAGACGATAAGGCTCTCGAAGAAGAACTTAAAAAAGACCCAAAGGAAATGGCAGAGCATATAATGCTTGTTGACCTCGGAAGGAATGATGTCGGCAGGGTTGCAGAGAAAGGTTCTGTTAATGTGACAGAGTTGATGGCTGTTGAAAGATACAGCCATGTGATGCATATGGTGTCTAATGTTGAAGGAGACCTTGAGAAAGGACTTGATGCGTTTGATGTGCTCCGGGCATGTTTTCCGGCTGGCACTGTTACAGGCGCTCCGAAGGTTCGGGCTATGGAGATTATAGATGAACTTGAACCGATTAAAAGAGGGCCTTATGCCGGCTCTGTGGGATATTTCAGTTATTCAGGGAATATGGATACATGCATTACGATAAGAACGCTTATAATAAAAGACGGGAAGGTTTATGTTCAGGCAGGCGCAGGGATTGTTGCTGATTCAGTGCCTGAGAGGGAATACACTGAGACAGTGAACAAGGCAATGGGGATGATGAAGGCAGTGGATATGGCGGAGAGAGGGCTGGGTTAAGGTATGCATATTAAAGCCGGGTATAATATCTTCGCTCATTCTCGGTCTATCGCCCTTCCCGATTATTATCGGGACAAAATAAAACCGCTCAAATATCATATCCGGCTTTCACCAAGAGGAAGTTTATGCTATTAATGATTGATAATTATGATTCCTTTACCTATAACCTCGTCCAGCATCTCGGGGAAATTGGAGAGGATATAAAGGTTTTCAGGAATGACAGGGTTACGATAAAAGATATTGAAGAATTAAAACCTGAAAAGATTGTTATTTCTCCGGGGCCGTGCACTCCTAAAGAGGCGGGAGTTTCTGTTGATGTCATAAAATACTTTGCAGGCAAGATTCCTATTCTCGGCGTGTGTCTTGGGCATCAGGCAATCGGCGCTGCATTCGGCGGAGACATAATAAGGGCGCCGAGGCTCATGCATGGAAAAACGTCCATGATACATCATGACGGGAAAACAATTTTCAAAGGTATTCCAAGCCCATTTGAGGCAACGCGGTATCATTCGCTGATAATTAAAAAAGAGACACTGCCTGATTGCCTTGAGATTACCGCATGGACTGATCAGGATGAGATAATGGGAGTGAGGCATAAGGAATTTATAGTGGAAGGCGTGCAGTTTCATCCTGAATCGATACTTACAAAAGTCGGGAAAGACCTTCTCAGAAATTTTCTGAAATTGCATTATTAGATTGCGGGGGAAAGATGGATATTAAGGCTTATGTTCTAAAAAAGGCTACGGCGGCCAAAGAAGGCGCGAGGCATCTTGCAAAGGCGTCCTCTAAAGAAAAGAACAATGCGCTTTTAAAGATGGCCGCTGCCCTTAAAAAACGCAAAGCAGAACTAATAAAAGAAAACAAAAAAGATATTGCCTTTGCGGAAAAGAAAGGGCTTTCAAAGGCAATGATAGACAGGCTTGCCCTGAATGACAAGCGCATAAATGAGATGGCTCAGGGATTGATTGAGGTTGCAGCGCTTCCGGACCCTGTAGGAGAAGTGATAAAGATGTGGCAGAGGCCCAACGGGATGGTTGTCGGGAAGATGCGCGTTCCTATCGGAGTGATAGGGATCATCTATGAATCAAGGCCCAACGTTACTGCAGATGCAACGAGCCTTTGCCTAAAGGCAGGGAATGCGGTAATTCTGCGCGGAGGCTCTGAGGCAATAAACTCCAATAAGGCGATTGTGAAGATACTGAGGGATGCGGCAAAGAGCAAAGGGCTTAATGAAAACGCAATAACATTTATTGATATACCTGAAAGAGAAGCAGTTATGGAGATGCTTAAGCTTGAGGGGCTTATTGACCTCATAATCCCGCGCGGGGGCGAAGGGCTGATAAGAACAGTCACGGCAAATTCAAGAATCCCGGTGCTTAAACATTATAAGGGCGTATGCCATGTGTTTGTTGACAGGGACGCTGACCTTAAAATGGCTGAGGATATATGCTTTAATGCAAAAGTCCAGAGGCCCGGCACTTGCAATGCGATGGAGACAATGCTCATTGACAAAAAGATCGCAAAGGCATTCCTCCCTTCAATGATTAAGAGGTTTAAAGATGCAAGGGTTGCTCTTAAGGGATGTCCTGAGACAAGGAAGACAGATAAGTCCATCGCTGCCGTGAAAGAAGATGATTTTTATATGGAGTATCTGGACCTCATCCTGAATGTGAAGGTTGTCAGGGATATGGATGAGGCAATAGAGCACATCGCAAAATACGGCTCTGCGCATTCCGACGCTATTGTTACGGAGAATTATGAGAAGGCGATGCGCTTCCTGCGTGAGGTTGATTCATCCGCTGTTTTCGTTAATGCATCCACGAGATTGAATGACGGGTATCAGTTCGGCCTCGGCGCTGAGATAGGGATATCAACTGACAAGATTCATGCAAGGGGGCCGATGGGGCTTGAAGAACTCACATGCACGAAGTTTATAGTGCTTGGGGATGGACAGATTAGAGAGTAGGTGAAACTTCTAAAAATAGATTTCAATGAAATTCAGAAGGCAATGGAGGATGTCTCAAGGGATGCATTTGACTACTTTCTTGACCTTGAGACAGGAGAGATTAAGACAATCTCCGTTGATGCGCTTGAAGGAGCAAATAGCAGTCTTTATAGAGGCGATGAACTGATTGATGAATCCTCGCTTGAAGCGTATGACATGCCTGAGTGGATTGAGGATGAAGTGGAGTTTGCAATAAGAATATTCTCTGAAAAGCAAAGATATGTCAGAATCCCGGAGCGCGAGTCTAAGGAAGTATATGCTCTCATGAAAAAATTCACGGAGGGGATTGATGAACTCAGCCCGCACGATGCACTTTCAGCCGCTCTCAACAGCCCGGATTCATTCAGCAGGTTCAAAAAGGCTCTTTCCGCTTTTCCTAAACACAAAAAGAAATGGTTTGCACTGAATGCAGGCGCAATGAAAAAGACAATAACAGAATGGCTTGAATCAATCGGCATAAAACCAGAGCAGAGTTACCACTAACCAACTGCCTTGACAATACACTCCTTTGCATAATAATGTAACTGCAAATCTTATTTCGGAGCAGAATCAAGATATGAAACTGGGCATATTCGGCGGGACATTTAATCCAATTCACTACGGGCATCTCAAAGCCGCAGAAGAGGTGAAGGAAAAACTCGGTCTTGACAGGATTATCTTTGTGCCGTCAGGCAACCCTCCGCTTAAGGATAAAGAGCTTGCAGACGCAAAACACAGATATAAGATGGTAAAGCTTGCCATATCTAAAAACCGCTCCCTTGCTGTTTCTGATATTGAATATAAAAAGAAAGATAAATCTTATTCCGTAGATACCATTGAAAAGCTGCGCTGCATTTATCCCGGCGCAAGGCTTTACTTTATAGCAGGCATTGATGCTTTTATTGACATTCCTAACTGGTGGCAGCCTGAGAGGCTTGTCAGCCTGGCGGATTTTATAGTTGTCTCAAGGCCGGCTATTAAATTCGCAGGCCTTGCCTCTTCACCATATTTGAGGATAAATAGAGGCATTCTTAAAAAGCTTGATGATGCAAAACTGCAAACCTGCAAAACAAAACTAAAGAGCGGCAGGGACCTAATAATGCTGCATATCACGCCTGTTGAGACATCGGCAACCGGCATCAGAAAGCTGATAAAGCGCGGGAAAAGCATAAAATACCTATTGCCAGAAGAAGTTGAATCCTATATAATTACTCATAAGATTTATAAAAGCTAAGGAGGATAATCCTTTAATAAAAAGTAAAGCCAAAGCCCTTGCAGCAGCGAAGATAGCAATGGAAAAGAAAGCCGTGGATGTGCTTGTCCTCGAGTTGAAGGGCGTGTCCATTATTGCAGATTATTTCATTATCTGTTCAGGAGAAAGCACAACTCAGGTCAGGGCAATTGCTGGGGCAATAGAAGAGAACTTTGCAAAAAAAAGTATCCGTCCTGCCGGAATTGAAGGGCTGAATTACAGCCACTGGGTGTTAATGGACTACGGAGATATCATTGTTCATGTGTTTGAAGAAGAAACAAGGGCCTACTATCAGCTTGAAAAACTCTGGCTTGATGCGCCGAGAATACATGTTGAGGGAAAGGGCCATAACTGACAATGGGTAAGATCGCAATATTTATATTCATACTTTTTCTTGCCGGGCTTGGGGGATTGGCATATGTTAACCAGGAAATCACAACAATCAAAATACCTTTTGGCGATGCGTATGAGACTTCCAAGATAGCACTGATACTCTTTTCTTGTGTCGCAGGCGCGCTTGCGATGCTCGTTGTCTTTACTATAAGAGACACAAAACGCTTTATAGATAACCTTCAGTATCAGCGCAAACAGAAAAAAGAGGCAAGGGTTCAGGAGATGTATTCAAAGGCGCTGAATGCACTTCTTGCGCATAATGAGGATGAAGCAAGGGAATCGCTTGAAGGCATCCTTGCAGAAGAGCCGAAACATCTTGACGCGCTGCTCAGGCTTGGCGACATCGCATCTGCCGAAGAGGAATATCAGAAGGCAACAAGCTTTTATAACAAGGCCTTTGCTTCCAACCAGCAGAACCCCGAGGTGCTTTTCTCTCTTGAAAACCTGATGGAAAAAACTGGAAGGTGGGCAGAGGCGCTGAATTACATAGAGAAAATCCTTGACATAGATACCGATAACCTCAGCGCTCTCTACAAAAAGAGGGCTATTCTCGAAAGGGATGAAAAATGGGACGAGCTTGTTGAAGTGCAGAAGACGATATTGAAACATGAGCATACGGAAAAAGACCGGCAGAGGGAGCAGATGAACCTCCTTGGGTATAAGTATGAATACGGCCGCTACAGCCTTGAACGCGGGGATATTGAAAAGGCAAAGAAACTGTTCAAGACACTGCTCAGGCTGGATGCGGATTTTGTGCCGTCGTACATAGGGCTTGCCGAGGTAATGCTCAGGGAAGGCGAGTCAGAGGATGCCGTTGACTTTCTTGAAAAGAGCTATGAGCAGACAGCGTCCCTGATAGTTCTTGCAAGGCTTGAAGATTTGCTTATAAGCATTGGAGAACCTGCAAGGCTCATAAGGCTTTATGTCAACAGCCTGTCAAAGAAGCCTCAGAACCATGCGCTGAGATTTCTGCTTGGGAAGCTTTATTTCAGGCTTGAGATGATAGACGATGCATTTGAGACATTTTCTTACGTTGATGCAAGCGGGATGGCGTCGCCTGAACTTTATCAGATAATGGGCGACCTCTATCTCAGGCGCAATCAATGCGACAAGGCAGCAGTGGAATTCAAAAAAGCTGTGGATATGAAAATAGCGTTCCGGCTTCCTTACTGGTGTTCAGCCTGCGGCTACTCATCGCAGGACTGGTCCGGCAGGTGCCCGAGCTGCAATAACTGGAATACATATACGTTCAAACTTCATGGGTCAGGAAAAATTTAACAAGACAGCGGTAGTTTTAGATACAAGCCTTTTTGTAAATCCGGAAGTTCGCGAGAGCTTTGGCAGGACACCTACAGAGGCGCTTGAAAGCTTCCTGTTTTTAGCATCCCAGATTCCTCACCTCGAGTTCTTTATGCCGCCATCCATATTTGAGGAGCTCCTTAATTTCATAGAACCTGAAAAAATATCAGGAGACCTGCTCGTGGTTCTTCAGCAAAAACCTCCCAGGAAACATGAGCTTACATGCCCTGCATTTCTGCTCTATGAATTGATAGAAGACATGAGAGAGAGGATTAATAAGGGTCTCAGAGTTGCAGAGAAAGCTGTAAGGGGTGTTTCAAAAGCAGGCGAAGAAGAGACTGTTAAGGACATGAGGAGAAAATACAGA
Organism: Nitrospirae bacterium GWF2_44_13; assembly: GCA_001805105.1. Taxonomy (GTDB): domain Bacteria; phylum Nitrospirota; class Thermodesulfovibrionia; order Thermodesulfovibrionales; family UBA1546; genus UBA1546. The sequence goes on from MHEE01000004.1 coordinate 66,758, forward strand.
GAGGCTTTAAGGGAAGGGATTATTGACAGCAAGGAGGATGTGGACCTCATTCTGCTTGCCCGGGAGCTTGATGCGCTGCTTGTAACAGCAGACCAGGGGATAATAAAATGGGCTGAGAAATTTGGGATTAAATGGCTGGTGTCTTCCAAGTTAAAAGAATACCTTCAAAGTTCCATCAAAAAAGCCGCAATGTCGGCAGCGCCTTAGATTTTAGCGATTGCAAACTTCGTAAAGTGGGCTGTGGTTGGATTGAGGTAAAATTCACGGGTCTGTCAGAATAGGGGCTGAAGTCGCAATGAAATGGAGCGGATAGCCCCGCACGAGAGATTGTAAGAAATTAATCTATAATACTAACGGCTGCATTTAATAGAGGTAGTTTAATATTACCGAAAGGCAGACACAGTCCACCAAGGGCATAGCATTTTAGCAACTCTTATTTCCCGATGCAGAAATCGCTGAATATCCTGTTCAATATATCGTCCGTTGTTACAGCGCCCACAATCTCTCCGAGCCTGTCAAGCGCATCTCTGAATTCAATTGCAATTATCTCAAGCGGCTTGTCAGTTTCAATTGCCTCCAGAGCATTCTTCAGAGAATCATAAGCGGCCTGAATTGCAATCTTATGCCTGAGGTTCGTAACTATAACGCCTTCTCTCTGCTTTTTCCAGTTTTTAACCGAGGACTGGAATATAATTTCTTTCAGTTCTTCTATTCCATCTCCTTTTGCCGCAGAGATATTTATCACGCGTGAAGAGTAAGAACTGAGTGCAGAATTACTACCCGATTTGTCACTCCGGCTTGCCCTGAGTCTTTCTTCAGAAGGATTCCCGACAAGCGGGAATGACACCTTATTAGTGAACCTATCAGCAACACTCTTCAGCACTTCCGCTCTTATTAAGTCAGATTTATTGATAACTATTATCGTGTTTTTACCTTTTGTCTTTCCGAGCACCTCAATGTCTTCATCTTTCAGGGGCTCGCTGCCGTCAATAACAGCCATGACTAAATCCGCATCTTCCATGGCCCTGATGCTTCTTTTAACTCCTTCTTTTTCTGCCATGTCATGCGATTCTCTTATTCCTGCTGTGTCAATTATGCGAAGCGGCAGGCCGTTGATATTCAGATATTCTTCAATTGTATCCCTTGTTGTGCCGGGGGTGTCTGTGACAATCGCCCTGTCTCTCTGTAGAAGCGCATTAAGGAGAGAAGATTTCCCGACATTAGGCTTTCCAACGATTGCCGCTGCAAGCCCTTCTCTGAAAAATCTGCCTTCGTCGTAACTTTTTAGAAGCGACTCAAGCTCTTTCAGGATTGCCGCTGCTGATTCAATGATCTCCTTCTTCGATGCAAGCTCTATGTCCTCTTCAGGAAAATCTATGTAAGCCTCAATAAAGACGCATATCTTTGTAATCTGTTCTCTGAGATTCAGAATCTTTTCAGAGAGCCTGCCTCGGAGCTGTTCAAGGGCGATTCTGCGCGACTCATCTGTCTTGGCCCTTATGAGGTCCAGCACTGCCTCTGCCTCAC
>MHEE01000004.1:68313-68571 GCA_001805105.1 Nitrospirae bacterium GWF2_44_13
AGCTCCCCGCGGCTAATCGCCAATGAGACCCGGAGATGCCCGTCAATGACGTGCCCGGTTCGCTTGGACACGATGATGTCCTGGATCCACCCCAACTCATTGAGTGAGCCGGTGAGCGCATCCTGCTGCGGCTGCGGATGAATCCGAAAATTCCGCGGTGAGGCGAGCAGTTGCTCAGGCGCTTCCTCGCCGTAGCCGATAATGCGATTGACCCAGGCTGCCGTATCTGCCTTGGGCGTGAGAGACGGCCGCCGCACG
>MHEE01000005.1:0-1935 GCA_001805105.1 Nitrospirae bacterium GWF2_44_13
AGCTCCCATAAAAAGAAGTCCCTTGTACAGGATATGAGCAAATGCATGGGATACAGAACCGTTCAGAGACATCTCTGTCCCCATGCCAACACCAGCCACCATGTAGCCTACCTGACTGACAATATGGTAAGCCAGAAGCCTTCTGCAGTCATTCTCCATAACCGCATACACCACACCGTAGAGTGCCATAACAACGCCCAGCACAACCAGAAGTTCTGTGCCGGGGAATGCCCGTACCAGAACATACACCGCAGTCTTGGTGGTAAACGCCGACATGAATACGGCGCCTGTTACTGTGGCATTTGGATAGGCATCAGTCAGCCATGCGTTAAGCGGTGGTACGGCGGCATTAAGTATAAATCCGGTAAGGATAAGATAAAATGCCAGACTCCCGTCATGTTCAATGGGCCCGAAGATCATGGAACCGGTCGCTTTATAATGAATTATTATACCGCCAAGCAATAATACACCGCCGGTAATATGGATAAGGATGTACCGGAAACCTGCACTTACCGCCCCCTTTCCGCCTTTGGCAAAGACCAGATATGCTGAGGCAAATGCCATAATCTCCCAAAAGATGAAGAGAGTAAAATAATCACAGGCAAAGACCACACCAAGAGAACTCCCCACATAAAAATAGGCAGCCATGTGCTGACCGGGGTCATCAAGATGAAGGGCATAGACCATACCGATGAATGCCATAATAGTAAAAACATATGCAAACACGAGGCTGAGCTTGTCAACCTTGCCGAAGATAACATCATTCCCGAGGAAGTGGAATATCCAGTACGTTCCCTGAGACATGGAGGCAACATCGATAAGGGCCAAGGCGGGCATCAAAACAAGGTATGCCTGTTGCACCCTTCCTTTAAGAAACGGTATCAAGAATGCCCCGAAGATGAAAAATATGGCAGGGTGAAACCACTCAATCATAGTAATCTTCTTTCTTCATGAGTCCGCCCTGATGTCCCAGAAATTTGGAAAGCAGAATAATCAAAACACACGAGATAAATCCATACAGAGCTCCCCATCCGGGTATCTTATCCCAGAAAAATACGGCATGATCTCCACGCGGAACCAGAAAATCTGCCAGGACAATTATTGCAAGAGTTATATAAAGGAGCCTTCTGAGCCTCCCTGCATTGTCAGGATTACCGAGATAAAATACAATCTTTTTTATCATCTTATAACCTCCTTTGCCAGGGTCAGGAAATAATCGGGGTAGATACCGACGAGAATAGAGATAATCGCTGTTATTACCAGAGGGATTACCACCACGGGTATCTCCTTAACCTCCTCGTGATGGTCTGTATGATTTTCCTTCTCAAAAAATGCCTTGTAGGTAATTGGCAAAAAGTATGCTGCATTCAGCACTGAACTGAATAGCAGCACCACAAGAATGGGTATCTCTTTTGCTTCCATGGATCCTACGGCAAGATACCATTTGCTGATAAAACCGGCAGTAGGCGGCACCCCTATCATACTGAGCGAGCCTATAAAAAAAGCTGCCATTGTCCATGGCATCTTTTTGCCTATGCCGCTCAACTGGCTTATCTCTGTCTTATGCGCTGAGACATAGATAGACCCTGCACAGAAGAACAATGTTATCTTTGAAAAGGCATGATTGGTTATATGAATAATCCCGCCGACCATGCTGCTCGGCTTCAATAGCGCTGCGCCGAGAATAATATAAGAGAGCTGGCTTATAGTTGAGAATGCGAGCATACGTTTCAGATTGTCCTGTTTCAGGGCAATGATTGAGGCTATTATGATAGTAAAAGAAGAAAAGTAGGCGAGTGCAGTTCCGAGCCCGAGTTTGGTGAGAAGGTCAATCCCGAATATATGAATTACAACCTTGACAACTACAAAGACCCCTGCTTTTACAACCACAACTGCATGCAGAAGTGCGCTGACTGGAGTTGGTGCAACCATTGC
>MHEE01000005.1:1944-5244 GCA_001805105.1 Nitrospirae bacterium GWF2_44_13
CCACGAGTGGAGGGGCATCATCGCTGCCTTTGCGATTCCAGCCATAAACAAAATAAAGGTAATGGTTAGAAAAGTATCGCTCACACCCATAGCAGTAGTGTCGATTAAGATGCCGTTATCCGAAAAATCGAGTGTGCCTGCCACAGTGTATGTCATAAATATGGCTAACAACAGAAACGCTATGGATGTGCCGAGGAGATATGTGAGGTATATCCTCGCCCCCCTGATGGCCTCTGGCGTCTCTTTATGAGCAACGAGGGGATATGTGGAGAGTGTGATGATCTCATAGAAGAGAAATGTGGTAAAGAGATTTGCAGAAAAGGCAACACCCATTGTTGCAGACAGCGCTATGGCAAAACATGCGAAATATCTCGTCTGTGCACGTTCATTCAATGACCTCATATAGCCGATGGAATAAAAGGATGTGATTATCCAGAGGAATGACGCTGTCAGGGCGAATAATATTCCCAGGGCATCCGCCCTGAATTGCAGGGAAAGACCCGGCGAGATGGAAATGACGGTATACTCTATGACCTTTCCTTCACGGATGGGTGAAACCATGGAGAAAACAATAGTGAATTTAATCACTGAGGCAAGGATTGTCCAGAATTCTCTGAGGTTTCTTGCCCTTTCCCCTGTAAGGAGGATAAGAAAGGCTGCAATCAGAGATACTATGACAGCCAGCAAGGGTTTTATTGAGCTTATAATCTCCATACTTAAAAACCCTCTGGAACTGTAAACTGAATTACAGCCGAGACAATCTTCCCGCTAAAGAATCCCAATATAAGTATCCCGGCGGCCATAGTGAGTAGTGGGACAAGCATACTCAGTGGAGCCTCATCTCTTACAATTCCCTCCTGCCCTACTCTGTCGTGGGCATGGCATGAAGGTGCGAAATATATATTTTCTATGACCCTGAAAAATGCTACTACAGCCAGTAAACTGCTGAGCAGGAGCATCCCTGCAAATATCCATTTCCGGGCATATATCGCTCCCAGTACCAGATACCATTTGCTGAAGAACCCTGCGGTGGGTGGCACCCCTATGACTGATAGGGCAGCAATGGTGAATGCCGCCATGGTAATGGGCATTCTTCTGTGCAGTTGTCTGAAGCCGTGGATGCTGGTTTTCCCTGTCTTGTGCATCACTACCCCTGCCACCATAAAGAGGCAGGCCATCATAAAGGCATCAAAAAGGATATGGAGGAGTGCCCCCGTAAAACCCATGCGATTTGTTACGCTCACACCGATCACTATATAGCCAACCTCGGCGATAAGGATGTAAGAGAGCATTCTCTTAACATCCGTTTGTGCTATGGCTAATATGCAGCCGAAGATCATGGCACCAGAAGCCACCCAGCCTAATATCTCTGTCACCGGAAGCATCTCTGCCGAAAAGTTGGGCTTAAATACGGTAAACATAATCCTTATCATGACATAGACGCCAACCTTTGTCATTGTGGATGCAGCAAGGGCGCTCACTGTTGAAGGGGCATAGGTATAAGCATCCGGAAGCCATACATGGAGCGGGAATAGTGCCATCTTTATAGCAACTCCTACTGCAAAAAAGGCAAAAGCTACCAGCACTACCTTGGAATGGTAGAGGTCGGGTAGTAGCCTCCCGAGGTCAGCCATGTTGAGTGAGCCCGTGGCTATGTAAAGGTAGCCTACTCCCAGCAGATAGAAGCAGGCACCGATAGTCCCCATTATCAGGTAATTAAAACTCGCAAGCAGAGCCTTATCCCTTCCTATTGCGATTAGGGCATAGCCAGCAAGGGATGTGATTTCCAGAAACACATAAAGGTTGAATACATCACCTGTTACCGTTATACCTAAGAGACCTGTCACCAGCAGGAGAAACACGGTATAAAAGTAAACAGTCCTCCCGGGCAGCTCCGCTTCAACACTCCTTTTTGAATATACCGCTACGAACAGACTTATAAATGATATTATGGTCATTACGAAGGCATTGAGGTGGTCCACCACATATTCTATCCCCCAGGGAGGTGCCCAGCCTCCGAGCCTGTAGTGGATGACACCATTATTTATGACACCATCCATAATAAAGATGGATAAGATTACGCAGAGGCTGAGGGTTGCAATCACGAGGGGGTAACAGAATCCCCTCCTGAACAGTCCGAGGAGGATGTTGAAACACGAGGCCATCAGGGGAATGACTATTATCAGGATTAGTGAGTGTTCGGCCATTTTTCATTCCTTAATATCTGCAATATCTCATCCTCTTCAAGGGTTTTGTATTTCCTGTAAATCATTATCAGCAAAGCCACTGCAACCCCGAAGGTGCTCACCATAACGACTATAGCAGTAAGCATGAGCACATGGGGCAGGGGGTTCATATACAGGGCGGAGTTCACGGCATCCACATGGCTATCCTGAATAATCGGTATTGTAGCTCCTTTTTTTGAGCCGATAGAAATGAAAAAGAGTATAATCGCCGTCTGAAAGATATTCATACCCACAAGCTTTTTTACCAGATTGCTCTTTGATATCATGGCATAAAAGCCTATCATCATAAGAACTATATATATCCAGTAATTAAACTTGCTTATGATGAAATCCATTATTCCTGTGCCTCTTCGTGTTCCCCGCCTGATACGAGGTTGAGAAATATTGAAACCATGACAGCCATTACCGTTATCCCCACTCCTATCTCAACACCGAATGTTCCGAGAGCCCTTGCCTTCGCTGGGCTTACGGAGAATATCTTATTTAGTATCCCGTAGTCAAGGTAATCTGCCCCTAATATCAGACATACGGCGCCAATCCCTGAATATATGATTACACCGAGGACGATGAATATGGTATTGATCTTTTCAGATATCATCCTCTTTGTCTCTTTTATATCGTATGCGATTACCATCAGGATGAAACTTGCCCCTAAGATGCATCCCCCCTGGAAACCTCCACCAGGGCTGTAATGTCCGTGGGCGATTACATAGAGGGCATAAAGCTGGATAGGTGGGATGAGCAGCCTGGATATGGTCTGTATGATGATATTCTCAAATCTGTTGATCACCTATACCTCCTCAGGAGAAGAATACACACAATCCCTGCGGTAAAGATTACCGTTGTCTCGCCCAGGGTATCATAACCTCTATAGTCCGCAAGGAGGGAGGTCACGACATTCGGCGTTGCTGTTTCTTCTATGGACTTTTCGATATACCTCGGTGAGACATGGGTATTCGGCGGAGAATCAGTAGCACCCCAGTCAGGCATATCCATAGTGCCGTATATCAAAAGAAGGCCCGTCACGATTACTGCTATGAGTGCAAAGAATTTC
>MHEE01000005.1:5282-31554 GCA_001805105.1 Nitrospirae bacterium GWF2_44_13
ATAAAAAAGGCCGTGCTTATACCGGCGCCGACTGCAGCCTCGGTAAAGGCAACATCAACAGCACCCATCTCTGTCCAGAGGAGGCACATGAGAAAACTGTATGCGCCAAGGAGTATTGCCGAGCTCAAGAGGTCTTTTACGGATATTGCTGCAATTGCACAGATCACGACAATTGTCAGCAATAAAATATCAAGCTGCCATATCATTTCTGTAAATCCTCCTTCATGAGGGGCTTAACGCCGGCATTCAGCCCTGCCCTCGTAATGGCATGCGTAGCAGTGGGATTGGCTATAAAAATAAAGAAGGCAATGAGCATAATCTTTATGCTCACCAGCACTGAAGAAAGGGTAAATCCGTCACTGAGGTTATAAACCGCAATTCCTGAAAGACAGAGCAAAGCCCCCAGCGTATCGCCTTTTCCCGTTGCCTGCATACGGCAGTAAAAATCGGGAAATCTAAGAAGACCTACCGTTGCGGTGAAGAAAAAGAATATGCCTGATATGATAAGCAGTACGGACAGTATGGTCAGTATCATTTTACCTCCCGCTCTTTGTAGAATCGCACACCCGGGATCACACTCTTTCTGACATGGAAGAACTTAGCGGCGGCCAGTGTTGCAATAAAGTTCAGCATGGCATAGGCAATGGAAATATCCACGAACATATCAACTCTCTTGTATATAAGTCCCATAAGAATCAGCATAACAGTGGTCTTTGTGCCGATGACTCCTACGCTTACAATTCTGTCCAGCACCGTAGGGCCGACTACACCGCGATAAAGACTGAGCAAAACCAAAAACCCGAGTGCGAGAGATATCGTCAGAAAAAAGTTTTCCATCAATCCTCCTTGTAACCTGCTTCCTCGAATATATGCGCAATTCTCTTTTCCATATCCCCTGCAAGCAGGTCATCAGCAACCTTTTTGCTTATGCAATGGACAATATAGTGCTTTCTATCCACAATGTCCGCAGTTATAGTGCCGGGGGTAAGGGTAATCGAATTCGCATACGCAACAAGGGATAAATCCTTTTTCAGTTCGGTTTCAAGCCTTACCATTGAAGGCTCTATCGGCATTTTGGGATGGAGCACAAGATAGGCGACATGGATATTGGACAGTACAATCTGGTACAAAAGCCAGGGTATATATTTAATAAACCGCACGGTTTCAACTATATTCCGGTATGATAATTTTTCTTTAAAAAAGAGGTCGTGAGATAGAAAGGTTACCAGAGCACAGGAGATAACCCCTAAGCTGATATGGAAGGCATCGAACATCCCCGACCATATCAGCCAGTTCAGGAAAAGTATGAGAAAGGTAGTAATATATCGCATAATTTTAAGTTCGCTTTTTCTCTATTCACTACCGCATTCGCATTAAGACTCATCTCTATGACATCCATATCAATATTGTTGAATTTTGAAAAGTTGCAAGTTTATTTTCTAACTTTTCAGCTTGCAACTCTTTTTGAAAGGCATTCAACGCTCCGAAAGCTATTGAATCCCCCTCTCGGCCTTGCCGTTTGCAAAATCTATTCGCCCTTCCGCATCAATAGCTACATGCGGCATAGTATAAAAAACATATCTTCCCTTTCCATCAACAATCGTAGAATAGTGCATCACTGCCATCAGTCCTGTCTGTCCTGTAAGAGACATTCCTGCAAGAAGATGGGCAGAACATTCAAGCAGAAGATTAATGTGTTTTCTTGCTTTATTTGGTCTTCGTACATTTGGTGATTATTTTAAAAGCCATTACTTTAACACAGAAAAGCAATCAGTATATTATCACTATGTTCGAAAAAAAGAAAGCTCCTCAATTTCTGAGGGCTTCAAAAATCTTAGGGCACATTAAAGGACTGCAATCTATACAAAAACTGAACGAGTTCAGATACATATGAGACGCAAATTCACGCAGAAGGTTAATTCGTTTAATCACAGAATTATTATTGCCGCCATCAATATTTATAAGTAACGCCGTAATATTATCACTAATACTTTGAAAAATAAAAAGCCCCTGTCCATAACCCGATTCGGAATCAGAGGCTTTTTGAATCTCTATTTTTTTTACGTTTTAACAACAAGCACAGGGCACGGAGAGTAGCCGATGACCTTTTCGGTGACACTGCCCATGAGAAGCCTTTTTAACCCTGTCCTTCCGTGACTTCCCATAATGATAACGTCTGATTTTTCTTTTTTGGCGAGGCCTGTTATTACCTCATAAGATTCGCCTTCGCCTGTAAAGGTCGATGTTTTGATGTTAAATGTCTCTGCTTTTTCCTTAATGTCAGCAACAAATTCTTTTGCCTTTTTGGTCATGTCATCAACAACCTGCGGAGCCTCTGCATAGAACTCTGAAGGCACATCCACTACGGAAATAACGAACAGTTCGCCTCCGTATGATTTTGCAAAGTCTATAGCCTTTTCAGAAGCAGCCTTGCTGTATTTTGAGCCGTCAGTAGCAACCAATATCTTTTGCCATCCTACTGCTGTGCTTTTCGGCACAACAAGGACATCTTTATGGCCGTAGCCTATAACCCTCGCAGTAACGCTTCCCACAAGAGCTCTTTCAAGACGGCGCAGCCCTCTTCTTCCCATAACTATGAGGTCGCAGTTTTCCGCATCAGCAAGGTCCAGAATCCTTTCGTGAACATCTCCTTCCTCGCATACGGTTTTTATCAATGCGCCTTCAGCCTTTGCTATCTTTTCGGCATTTGAAAGAGCGTCTTCACAGGGCTTTCTTATGGATGCAAGGACATTGCCTACGGCAACCAGATCCAGATCGCCTGTGTAAGGCGGCACAACGGATACAACAGTTATCCAGCTCCCTTCATTTACCGCAAGCTTAAATGATTCTTTTAACGCATGTATGCTTGATTCCGAACCGTCAATCGGTACAAGAAGTTTTTTATATCTTCCCATGTTATACCTTTCCGTGTTCTAACACGTCTTTTGCATGTTGCAATTCCTCTGCTTTGCGCCCCTGCCACATTGCCTTCAGCACAATAAATGCGCCTAAAAGCAGCGCCGCTATCATTATAGCAAAGCTCGTGGTTTTTAATATCTTTACGGTTCCTTCGCTTAAGGTCTGTATTAATCCTAACTGCGACAGATAAACCGGAACCATTAAGCCGCGGCTGAAAAGAACAATTACCATGATGAGGCCCATCACTACCTTAATCATAAAGGGCTTTACGTATGTAGTTCCTATTGCGCCAAGCTGAATTCCGAAAAGCGAGCCTGCGAGTATTATCATTGCAAGACGGATATCAACAAGGCCGCTCATGGCATATTTGAAAGAGCCTCCAAGTCCCATTACAAATGCTATGACCAGCTCTGTGGCAGAGGCCATAAGGCTCGGCGCTCCAAGCACATATATCATTGATGGAACCCCGATAAATCCGCCGACCGCTATGGTTGCTGCGAGCATGCCTGTTGCAAAACCTAATGGAATAGTAAAGAGCACGGATACCCTTGCGTTCAGGCTCTTGAAATAGACCATCGTGCCCGGGATATTTATTGATTGCACCCATTTTGCGAGCTTTGTAGCTTTTTCTTCCTCATGGGCATTGCCTGCTCTATAAGTTTTCCAAGCATCGCGAAGAATAAAGCCTCCGACTATAGCAAGGATAACAACAAATGCAACGCTCACATAAAGATTTGAACCCGCGTCTCCAAATGCCTTCTTTATGTTTTCCTGAATATGTGCTCCATATAAAACGCCTGCTTCAGCGGAAATGCCAAGGACTATCCCGAGCTTTACGTCAACCTGCCCGTATTTTGCACGTTTAAGCGCACCGATGAGGGCCTTGGGAAATTTGTGACACATATTGCTGGCGACTGCTACCAATCCGGGAACTCCAAGGCTCATCATTGCGGGCGTGAGTACAAATGCACCGCCGGAGCCTATAAACCCGCTTACAAGACCCCCTACAAACCCCACAATAAACAGATAAATTATCGTGACAGCATCAAGGTTGATAAAGTTAGACACTGCCTGAACAACATCCTGCATTTTATTTTACCTCCCTTTTCTTCTTTGCTGCCTCGATACCGAGCACAGTCCAGAAACTTCCGGTAAACGCGCCGTGAAAGTATGAGAAAACAAACGCCGTTATAATCGGAAGGAATGCGTATATTCCGCCCTTCCCGAAAGTGTTGTTGATAACATCCTGGTTGAGCAGCAGCGCCGCATAAAGCGCTATTGCGATAATCCCCATGACTATCATATTTCCATAGGGCTTCTTTTTCCTGACATTTTTATTGTATCCTGACATCTCTCCTCCATTAATAATAAAATTATTTGCTGCCTGCGGCGTTCACCGCAAGATCGGATGTATAGCCTCTGCCGGACCTCTCGGCTGTTTTTCCCTCGGGCTGCGCATCTTCCTTGAGTATCTCCCTTGCTGTTTCAAATTCTCCAGCCTCTGCAAATGTCGCTGCCGTCATGAGTGTCTCAAATCTTTTTGTGAGTTTCTTCAGTCCTTTCATTTTCCCTCCTTTTTTGTTACGCCTCAGCCTTTACAGGCATCATCGTAACAATTGGTTTTGTTATGTTTTTGAGCATCTTTCTGATGTCCAATATTTTTTTATCTCCTGAAAGATTGGGGCTTAAGAGAATCATGTCAATACCAGGTTTGCTTTTGATGAACTCTTTTATAATCTGTATTGCTTCGCCTGTTTTAACCTCGGATGAGAAATCAATATTTGCATTCCTACATTTTTCGGACAACTCGCTTATCTTTTTTACAGTTGTTTCGTTCATCTCCTTTTCCTGTCCGCGCATAAGTTCCCTCATTGTTTCAATATCCCCTGCCTCTGCAAATGTTGCCGCAGCCATCACATCTTCAAACGATTCCATTGCGAGCTTGCTATAAACCATCAGCACAGCAATTCCTGCATTCAGAGCCTTAGCAAGCTCAAGCACATAGGAAAAACCCTTGTCGCAGTCTTCGCCGCCCTTTGTTACAAATAAAAGTTTTTCCTTCATTTTCCCTACGCCTCCATTCAAGCTTCTGAGATATATAAATCAATATGCGTGCCAGAGAGAAAGATGTTGAAATAAAAGGATTTTTTAGAGAGGAGAGCCGAATCTGCTGTTTAAATATGGAACATGTGTGAACGGTGACGCTATTAATCCATCAAAAGTAAAAATTATACTTGACAGACCTGCCAGAGATTAGTATATTAGCAGATAATAATAAACTTATAAGGATGGACTATGAAAGAATCAGCAGGGTTATTTAAAATACTCTCCGTAGATAAGAGAATAGAAATTATCGAACTTCTCAAAAAAGAACCTACGAGCGTTAATGCGTTAGCCGATGCTTTAAGAATAACCCAATCTGCTGTATCCCAGCACTTACGGGTCTTAAAAGCCGCCGGTCTTGTAAAAGATGAAAGGCAGGGATACTGGATATATTATTCCCTGAATAAAGACTCCCTTGAAAAATGCCGCCAGAGGCTTAACCGTGTCTGTACCTGTGGTTGTTCAGGTGAAAAGGTAAATGTGAAAAGAGCCTGTAAAGCAACTTAAAAAAATTTCTGCCATATTTAAGTAAATAAGCATAAACTTATATTGAAAGGAGGTGATTAACCATGGCAAAAGGCATTAAAGAAATCAAGAAAGAGCCTGAAGAAAAGAAGCCCGAAGTTAAAAGCGGGACAAAAGGTTCTTGCGGTTGTGGTTGTGGCCTGCCTTTTAAGACGTAGGTAAATCGTTGGATAAGAGGGGCGGCGGATTATTGATAGCTTAATCTGCCGCCTCAATCAAAAAAAACCGGAGGGTAAAATGCAAGATTTAATATTGGCAGTATCTTATTGGCTGCATTCCGTTGCAGCAGTCATATGGATTGGAGGAATTACCTTTATACTCTTCATCGCAATTCCGGCATCCAGACAAGTTTTGGGGACAGAGGCAGGCAGGCTAATGGGAGAAATTTCAAAACGTTTTACTCCGTTAGCAAACTATTGCATAATTCTTTTGGTTATTACGGGAATTCTAATGACAGGGTTAAATAAACAGTTTTCAGGGGTTGAAACTTTTAAAAACAACTGGACTCTAATTTTAGCAGTTAAACATATTTTTGTTTTAGGGATGATTATTATTCATTTTTACAGGGGTTTGATATTAACTCCTATGATCGGGAGGACAGAGTCGGCTAACAAAAAAGCGTCTTTACAAAAACTATCTCTGAATTTAATTAAAGTAAATTTTTGCCTTGGAATGCTGGTATTATTATTCAGTGGATTTATAGCTGTGTTTTAAGGGTTTTAAGGGTATCAGACAATCATTCACTCCCCCTTCAGCAGCCTCCAGAGGCTTGTCCGTGATATGCCGAGTAGCTCTGCTGCCTTTGATTTGTTGCCCTCGGCTAATTCGAGAACCTTCTCTGCGTACTCCCTGTTACGCTCGTCTATTGTCTTTACCCTGTTCGGGTCTATCGCCTCCACCTGAAAAAGCTTTATGCTCTGTGGAAGACTTTCCGGTCTTATGCTTGAAGTGCTTTCAAGAATAACCCCTCTCTCAATTATGTTTTCAAGCTCTCTCACGTTTCCCGGAAACCCGTATGAGAGAAGCATGTCCATTGCATCCGTTGTGAATCCATCGATTTTCTTGTTTGCCTTCTTTGAATACTTCTCAAGAAAATGTTTTGCAAGCGGCGTGATGTCTTCCCTGCGCTCCCTTAACGGAGATATATGAATATCCATCACATTAAGCCTGTAATACAAATCTTCCCTGAATCTTCCGTTAGATATAAGCTGTTTTATGTTCTGGTTTGTTGCGGCAATGAACCTCACATCAACCCTTATTGTCCTTGTGCCTCCAACCCTCAGGAATTCCTTGTCTTCTATGACCTTTAAAAGCTTTGCCTGAAGATTCGGCGACATCTCTGCAATCTCATCAAGAAAGAGCGTGCCGTTATTTGCAACTTCAACCAACCCTTGCTTTGAGGTCACTGCTCCTGTGAATGCCCCTCTTTCATATCCGAAGAGTTCGCTTGCAAGAAGTTCCTCTGTGAATGTAGCGCAGTTTAATGAAAGGAACGGCTTATCCTTCCTCAACCCTGTGTTATGAATGAGCTTTGCGACAAGGCCCTTCCCAACGCCGCTTTCTCCTGTAAGCAGTACATTGCAGTCAGAACTCCTTATCCCTGATATGATGTCAACGATCCTCTTCATAGCCTTGCTCTTTGCTATGAGAGGCGTGTCCTTATCAAGGCCGAGGGATATCTTAAGAGCTGTATTTTCCTTCTCTACCCTTTTTTTTTCCTGAAGTTTTTTTATCTTGAGGATCAGTTCATCGAGGTTAAAAGGTTTGGTTATATAATCAGAGGCTCCCTTTTTCATCGCATCAACAGCGGATTCAATGCTTCCGAATCCCGTGATTATCATCACATCTATATCAGAGTATTTCCCCCTGACTTCTTTGAGAAGGGTGAGGCCGTCCATCCCCGGCATCTTTATGTCAGCAATGAGAAAATCAAACGCCTCTTTTTCAAGCCGTTTTAAGGCATCAAGCCCGTTCTTTACGCCTGTGACAGCATACCCTGACTTTTCAAGGGCATAGCTCAGGTGTTTCAGTGTTATCTCTTCATCCTCTGCAATAAGCACCTTGAATATCATAATCCTTTTGGCAGGGTTATTATAAATGTCGTGCCCCTACCCTCCTCGCTTTTCACCTTAATCTTTCCGTTATGTTTTTTTATTATACCGTAAACAATCGCAAGTCCCAAGCCCGTGCCCCTGTCCTTTGTCGTAAAGAAGGGGTCGAATATACGCGGAATATCAGACATCGGAATTCCCTTGCCGGTGTCAGACACCACAATTCTGACATCGTTATGCAGGTGCTGAACCTCTATCTTAAGCAATCCCTTGGCCTCCATTGCATCCCTTGCATTAGTGAAGAGATTGATAAAGAGCTGTTCCATCAGATGCATGTCAGCAGACAGTTCAATTATATCCTCTGAAATAAAATCGTACTTCATCCCGTCAATTTCTCCTGACGCCTTCATCTGCTCAATCACGCCTCTTATTATCTCTATGATATTAAGCCTCTTGCGTTCCGGAGCTTTCTCCCTCGCGAACTCAAGAAGGTCGCTGACAATTCTTTTTACCCTAAGCGTCTGCGAAGATATATCGCCAACAGTTTCTTTAACAAGCGGCGGGCACGTCTCGGGCCCTATTTCCTTTGATAGTATCTGCGCGGCAAGATAGATGTTGTTCAACGGATTATTCAGCTCATGGGCAACGCCTGATGCAAGGGTACCGATTGAGGCAAGCTTTCTGCTCTGGAGAAGCTCTTCATTCTTTCTGCTCAATTCCTCATCCCTCTCAATAAGGTCCGCCTCCATCTTGTTGAACGTCGTTATGAGAACGCCCACCTCATCCTGTTTTTCAGGCACCGGCAGGGACGAGAAATCTCCTTTGCCTGTTTTTTCTATTGCGGCTGCGAGTAACTTCAGACGCCTTACAACGCTGTGGCTAATCACAAAAAGCGCTGCAAGCCCAAAAATTAAGAACAACGGAAACAAGACCAGCGCTGCTGTCTGTGAGAGACTTATTGCCCTTTCTGCCTTCTCCCTCGCTGACCTATCAAGGTCTTTTGACAGCGTAAGTATCTCTTCCCCATTTTTCCTCAAGCTGGTAATCTCATTATCCAACTCTTTCAGCATGGCTATTACAGGGCTGCTCATTTTCAGAGAGAATATCTTTTCTATCAGTTGAGCGTTTACAAGCGGCCTTTCAAGGAATGTGGATTCTATCAGAGGAAAGAATGAAGAGTATTCCTTTCTCAGTGGTTTAAGCCATGCAAACTCCTTCAGAAAATCCCGATAAATAACCTCTATCCTATTAAACCTCAGGCTGTATTCATCAATCTTGTTTTCAAGTCCGAGGAGCTTTTCCGTATTGTAGCCCTTCCTCCCCTGTCCGAGAATTGTCTTTAAGTCTCTGAGATATCTATGAACCTCGTCCATCTCCTTTGTATCTCCGTAAAGGAAAAAGTTCTTCTCATGCCTTCTAAGCTGGAGGGATTCGCTCCGGACAGTATCAGCAAGCTCAAGATAGCGGATCTCCTTCCTCACTTTCAGAAAATTCACATATGATGAGACTGCGAAAATGGCAATAATCGTAGCGCTGATTACAAAGCTGAGAATTATCTTTCGTTCAAGGGACATACTGCCCTATATTATCACCAATGCAGGGGAAAATAAAATTGCTTACTTATGGCTAGTCTCTAAGATTCAGACCACAAGCACAGGGCAGGGGGCATTGTGGATGACCTTTTCAATTGTATTGTCGCCGAAAATCTTTAACAGGCGATTTTTATTTTTCTGAGCTCCGAGAATAATGAGGTCGCATCTTTCCTCTTCAGCAACTTCAATTATCTTCTCATGGGTCTTGCCTTCTTCAAGCCTCGTTTTAATGAGCGTTCTTTCAGCCTCTGCAATATTCTGAAACTCTGATATTGCTCTCTCCCCTCCGCTGTCAAGAACATCTCCAATATTCTTGATGCCGGTAAGGTTAAGCTCTCCCTCATTCGCCGGTATGACTTTAACGACCGTCACCCAGCATTGCTCATCTCCGGCAAGTTTAAGCCCCTCGTCAAGAACATTTTTTGATCCGTTTACCGCTATCAGTATCTTTCTATACCCTTTCATGTGTTTTATTTCACCACAAGCACCGGACATTTGGCATTCATAATAACCCTCTCTGTTGTGCTCCCCATAATCGCCTTGTTCACCCCGCGCCATCCGTATGTTCCGATGACAATGAGGTCGTTTTTCAGGTCTGACGATGCCTTGACTATCTCTTCCGAAGGGCTGCCCTCCCTGATTTCTGTTTTGACTGTAATACCCTGCGCAGATGCGACAGACTTAGCGGTATCGAGTATCTTTTTCGCTTCCTGCATCATGCTCTTTCGTATTGATGAGGTCATGAAAAACTCCACCATCTCCTCATAACGGGGCATTGAATAGAGGACTGTGACCTCAGAAGAGTC
Organism: Nitrospirae bacterium GWF2_44_13; assembly: GCA_001805105.1. Taxonomy (GTDB): domain Bacteria; phylum Nitrospirota; class Thermodesulfovibrionia; order Thermodesulfovibrionales; family UBA1546; genus UBA1546. Next base: position 15,279 of record MHEE01000005.1, read on the forward strand.
TATTGCCGATAACTGACAGGCTCTTGTAAGCGCCTTCTTGCTGAATGCAGAGCCGTCAAAAGGGACGAGAATAGATTTGTAGCTGCCTGTGCATTCTGTGCATGGTTTCTTAACCACTAAGACATCAACTTTTGAATTTACTACCACACTTGAAGTCACACTCCCCATAAGCAGCCTGTTTAGTCCCCGCCTGCCGTATGTCCCCATAACGACAAGGTCTGCGTTTTTCCCTTCAGCAACATCCAGAATAACCTCGGGCGGTTCTCCTTCGCAGAGGAGCGACGTAGCTTCGATGCCGAACTCCGAGACTATTTTCTCTTTTGTCTCCTGACAGAGTTTCCCGCCAATTTTCAGGCGCTTCTCCTGCTGGTCCGGCGCAATGCCGAATTCTTCAGTATCGAAAAAGACAGCGTGGGCAAGGAATAGTTTGCCGCCGTGCCTTCTAACCCAATTGGCAGCCTCCATCAGAGCCGCCTTGCTGTATTTCGAATCGTCATAGCCGACTAATAGTGTTTTATACATGATTAATGCGCACCTCCGCCTTTTCTGAAGACCATGCCGACGCCGAAGCCTGCTCCAAGAGCAACAACAATGGATATAATCCCGTACATGGCTCCATTGTTAGCTGCCATGCCTGAAAGCATCTTAATAATACCAACCTGCTCTACAAAGACTTTTGTCTCTGCCTTCTCTATAATTTTCTTATCCTTCACAGCATAGACGGTAACAAGATATTCTCCGGGAGGCGCCTGATACGGCCAGTCTGTTTTTATATAGTATTTTTGTCTCTTGTTTCCGTTCGTGGTTTTTATCTGTTCCGAAGAACTTGCATAGAGCTTCGATTCTTCCTTGTACCGTATGAATTCGCCGAACCATTTTGACCTCTCTTCATCAGATGAAACAGGAGCAATCTCAATATGTTTGCTCAATGCAGGATAGCCGATAACATATTTATCCCTCTCCTCCTGACTCAGAATATCATCTACCTTTTTCGTGCTGTAGATGAAATAGAGGTTCGGCGCGTGCTCGAATTTCAACGTGCCCATGTTCATCCAGAGAAGCCCTGCTGCCTTGCCTTTTTGCTTCAGCATTTCATGTCCGTCCTGAGCAGCAATCTTAATGATCAGGTCTGTTCCCGCGTCCGATAAACCGCTGACGCTTACAGCGCTTCCATTATAGAAAAAGTCTATTGAGATATGGTCGTGATTTGTGTTAATCGTAAGCTCTGCCGATACAGAAGAGCAGTAGAGCAGCAGTGCAGCAGTGCAGCAGAGTGAAAGGAACCCCACAATCTTGAATCTTGAATTTTGAATCTTGAATCTTTTCATTAATGTCCTCCTGCCTGAGATAAAAGCAGCGCCGGCGTCATAGTAAGTTCAAAGATTATCTTTACGGTAACAACAAGCACGATAACCGCAAGGAGAATCTTTAATTGCTCACCTTTTAATTTCCTTCCAAAAACTGTTCCAATCTGTGCGCCTACTGTAGAACCTAAAAGCAGCAGCACAGCAAGCGTGAAATCAACTGTGTGGTTTGTGTATGCCTGAAGAAACGTGACCTCGATACAGTTGAAAAGAATCTGGAAAAGGCTTGTGCCTACGACAACGTGCATCGGCATCCTAAGAATATAGACCATGACCGGAACCATCAGGAAGCCGCCGCCCACACCCATGATAGCAGCAAGGACACCGACAAAGCCGCCAAAGACAATCGGTATTAAGGCAGAATGGGTAACTCCTGATTTTTCGTAATGCGTCTGAAGCGGCAGAGACTTGAGTAAACAGGCAACGCCCGATTCCTTCTCGGGTTTTGCGTCTTCAACCTTATTTTTCTTCATGCTCTGAATGCTCTCGATAAACATATATGCTCCCACAATCCCAAGCATCAGCACATAGGTCATTTTTATAACAAAGTCGGCATTCCCCATCTCCTTGAGTATCTTTATTGCCTGAACACCGAAGAGACCGCCGATGAAACCGCCGATGAGTAAGTGAAACCCCATTTTAAAATCCACGTTGCCGACTTTCCAGTGGGCATATGTGCCTGAAGTGGATGCAGCCACAATCTGGCTTGAATCAGTTGCCGCCGCAACTGTTGCCGGTATCCCAAACATAATCAAAAGCGGCGTCATTAGGAACCCGCCTCCAACTCCAAAAAGCCCTGAAAGCAGGCCTACCGCGAGGCCAAGGCCCACAGGGATTAAAATGTTAATACTTGTTAATGCTACGGGTAAATAAAGATACATTCACTCAACCTCCAGTTATTAAATTTCATGCGTGTTGCAATTCCTGTTTTGCTATAGTCACGACAGGGCGTAAAGTAGTTTTTACAAGTCTCTGCAGTTCTCTTGCAGATATGCCTTTTTTCGTAATACTCGGGCTTAAAAGCACCATGTCAACTGCAGTTCTTTTCTTAAGAAAACCGCTTACAGCAGATACAAGGTCATCCTTAGCTGTTTGCATATTTGCCTCAATGCCTGATGTTTTGCACTGATCAATCATGTTGTTTGATTGCGCTTCCATAAGCTTTTTTTGCATAAGTTCCCTTGCCATCTCATGTTCACCTTCCTCTGCAAAGGCGACAGCAGCCATAATATCTTCAAACTGCTGCTCAAGTTTCTTCTTGTTTACCAGCAGAATTGTGATGCCTTCTTCAAGGGTCCTTGCAAGGTCAATTGCATAAGTCAGCCCCTCATCCTGATCTTCGTTTTGGTAGGTAACAAATAAAAGCTGTTTTTTCACTATGGCTACCTCCTTTTTATTGATTCTCAGTAAGTAGAAAGCATAATGAATGCCAGTTATAACACCTTGATAAATAATAATAAATATAAGAGGCAAGGTGTAGTGTTTAGAATATGAACAGATAGGGGAATATAGGCGCAGGATAGCAACTGATTGAATTTACAGGATATTTACGATACAGATAGGGAGGCGGGAAAGTGTTTAGAATATGAACAGCATAAACGCTATTCTTCCTTTAATATCTTCCAGAGGCTTGTTCTTGATATGCCGAGAACCTCAGCCGCCTTTGAGCGGTTCCCCCCCAGCATCTTCACGACCTTTTCCGCATAGTCTTTGACAAGCTCATCAACTGTTAATATCTTTTCCGAGTCTAAAGTGTCTATCTGTAGAACACGGATTGCCCTCGGCAGACTCTCAGCGGTAATAAGCCCGCTTTTTTCAAGTATGACTGCCCTCTCAATAATATTCTCAAGCTCCCTTACATTGCCAGGGAAACTGTAATTCATGAAAATATGCATCGCCTCATCAGTGAATCCGGCTATTTTTTTATTAGCCTTCGGCAGGTGTTTTTTGAGAAAGAAAGAACTAAGAGGCTTGATATCGTCTATCCTCTCTCTCAATGGAGGTATATACATTTCCATTATATTGAGCCGGTAATAAAGGTCTTCTCTGAAGCGGCCTTCCGAGATAAGCCTTTTAACATTTTGGTTTGTGGCAGCGATAAACCGCACATTTACTGTGATAGGCCGTGTTCCGCCCACGCGGTAAAACTCGCCGTCTTCAACGACCTGAAGAAGTTTTGCTTGCAGGTTTACCGGCAGTTCAGAGATTTCATCTAAAAAAAGCGTGCCTGTATCAGCAATCTCAACAAGCCCTTGTTTTGTTGAAACCGCGCCTGTGAAGGCTCCTTTCTCATATCCGAAGAGTTCGCTTGCAAGTAGTTCTTCCGTGAAAGTCGCGCAGTTAATGGATAGAAAAGGCATGTTCTGTCGCTTGCCAGTAAAATGGATTGCTCTTGCAATGAGGCTTTTGCCCACTCCTGTCTCGCCGGTCAGAAGTAGATTGACATCCGAACCTTTCAGTTCCTCAACCCTCTCAAGAATGCGGCTCATGCCTTCGCTCTTTGCAATGATGGATACCTTCTTATCCATGCCGACAAAGGTGCGCAAGGCGATGTTTTCTTTTTTGAGACTCCTCTGCTGAAAGATCTTTCCGACTTTCAGCAGCAGTTCATCAAGATCAAATGGCTTGGTAATATAATCAATAGCGCCTTTTTTCATAGCTTCGACCGCTGAACTAATGCTGCCAAATCCGGTAATGATGATTACTTCTGTTTCGGGATGATGTTCCCTCACTTTATCAAGCAGTTCTATCCCGCTCATTCCCGGCATTTTAATATCGGTGATAAGGACATCGAAATGGTCTTTCTCTATCATCTGAAGGGCATCGGCTCCGTTTCTGGAAGAAGTAATTTTATAACCCTCTTCCTGAAGCGTCTCAGCAATATTGTTGAGTGTAATCTCTTCGTCTTCTGCAACGAGTATTTTAAACGCCATAATCAATAAGCCCTTTCATGCCGCAAAGCGCAGTCAATCATCCATTGCCTGCTGATTTGGGCAGTGTGATGATGAATGTCGTTCCATGCCCTTCTTCGCTTTCAACCCGTATCTTACCATTGTGTTTCTGAATTATATTAAATACTATTGCAAGTCCTAATCCGGTGCCTTTATCCTTTGTTGTATAGAAGGGCTCGAAAATCTTCTCTACTTCCTCCTGTGAGATGCCGCGCCCTGTATCAGACAGTCTAATCCTGACATTTGCATCTTCTTCAACGGCTCTCACAGTGATATCCCCATCTCCTGAAATAGCATCTATAGCGTTGGAGATAAGATTGATAAAAACCCTCTCCATATGCTCCGGATCCGCATAAATGACAATTTCTCCGGGATGGAACTCGAGATGAAACCTGACCTTGTCCGTAGGCCTTGAAACTCCGATGTGCTTATAGACCCCGTTTACCAAGCTGCGCAATTCTACCGGCCGTGGATTTAACTCTCTTCCTTTTGCAAACTCAAGGAGGTCGCTCACAATGCTTTTAACCCGCATGGTCTGTCCGAATATATCATCAAGCCCCTTTTTAACAAATACAGGGCATTCGTCTCCTGATTTTTTTACTAATCTCTGCGCCGTCGTATAAATGTTATTCAGCGGATTATTGAGCTCGTGCGCAACACCCGATGCAAGCGTTCCTATTGCAGCAAGTTTTTTGCTTTGTATCAATTCCTTTTCCCTCTGGGAAAGCTGTTCTTCCATTGTGTTGAACTTTTCTATAAGTGTCTCCACTTCATCATGGGATGCCCATTTTCTGACCGAAACAGGCATTTTTAAGAAGTTGCCTGCTCCAGTTTTTTCCACAACACTTGTCAATAACCGCAAACGTTTTACAATATTTCTTGTTATAAATAAAATTGTTCCAACACCAATGATAACAAAGAACACGAAAGAAATCAGTATGGCAATGCGAGACATATGGATAAAGTTATCTACATTTTCTCTTGCTTTCTTATCAAGTTCCTTGGAAACGGTAAGAATATTCTCGCCGGTCTTCCTGAGAGAGTTTATCTCATTATCAAGTGCAATCAGCCACGCTATAAGTTTGTGGTCGGATTTCAATGAAAAGTTCTTTTGCAGATAATGAACATCCTCCAGAGGCTTATCAAGAAAATTGGATTCTATTAAACCGCTGACATTCCGGTAAGAAGGAGCAGACTTCTTTAATTGCAGTGATTCTTCCGATATATTTTTTACAAATGCCTCAATCCCTGTAAACTGCTGGCGGTATTCCATGACAAGTTTTTTTAGGGACATTGTCCATTCCGTCCTATTTGTCTGCACACCGGCAAGTATTTTATCCATCTCATCAAGATATTTGTGAATAGCCTTTGATTCGTCTCCGGCCCTTGCAGGCGCATAAAGAAAGTAGTTTTTCTCATAGCGACGCAGCTGCAGTGATTTGCTTCGTATTGTATCGGTAAGTTCAAGGAAAGCCGTTTCTTTTTTTATCTCAACAAAATTAAGATATAAAAATCCTGATAGCAGAGCAATAATAACTGCGCTGACAAGGAAGCTTAGAACAATCTTTTTCTGCAGCGACATATAAGGCTATATTATCACCAACAGATTGAAAAATGAAAATGCCCTCTGCGGACAGGCGTGCATATAAGTATTCTTTCAGAAAATCGGGGAAACTGGAAACACTACAGAAAGATTAAGGGAGCGGTTGCGCTTTATGGCAGGTTTTCGTATGATATTTTTAATTGCTTCAATGAAAAAGGGATGAATAGAAAATGGAATATCTCCTTGTAAAATTTCGGGAAGCACGAGGGGTTATTATTGACGGCATCAGCGAAGGCATGACCAATGAGGTGCTGGAGCTTGAAACAGGGACACACTCCGTGACGCTTGAAGCGCCCCCGGACTTCACCCCTGAACTGCATGAGTTTCTGCTAAGAAAAACCTCTGTCATCTCTCCGAAGGTAATCAGCTTTGAAAAAGTATAGGCTGAACAAGTATCTTTATCCGGCGCTTATCATCACGCTCTTCTTCCTTTGTTCCTGCGCTCATTATCAGAAAAACCTTCCCCAGACAGACATACATCAGAACGAACCCTACACCTTTGACGCCTTTAACCAGCCGCGTGACGCTGATGAGACCTTTGTAATCCTCACATTCTCAGGAGGCGGCACCCGCGCAGCAGCCTTTTCCTACGGCGTGCTCGAAGAGATGAAGAATACCCAGCTTCCGGGATTGAACAAGACCATCCTTGATGAAGCGGACATCATCTCGACAGTTTCAGGCGGTTCTTTCACCGGAGCGTATTACGCGCTCTTCGGCCCAAGGATATTTACAGACTTCAAAGAAAAGTTCTTATACAGAAATATTCAGAAGGAGCTCGCTCTATCGCTCATGAATCCCGCAAACTGGCTGCGCCTCTCGTCTCCTTATTTCAGCCGCATTGACCTTGCCGCTGAACTGTATGACACAACAATATTTGAAGCCGGTACCTTCAAGTCCTTGGCTGACAGGAAAAAACGGCCCTTCCTCATCATAAATGCGACCAGCCTTTATCAGGGCAGCCGCTTTGAATTCACAGGCGAACAGTTCAATTACATAGGCTCTGATATTCTTTCATATCCGATAGCAAGGGCCGTGGCTGCGTCCTCGGCATTTCCCTTTCTCCTTTCTCCGATAAGCCTGATTAATTACCCGTATCCTGACGAATATAAAATGACTGATGCCGACAAGATGGCTCTCAAAGACTACTGGAATAACAAAAGCAGATATTACAATGCCTTCAACAACACCATGTATGCCGATAAAAAAGGGCATTCCTATCTTCATCTTATGGACGGCGGGCTTGCTGACAATATAGGGCTGAGGGCTGTCAATGACCTTTATTTGAGGGGCGGCATCAGGAAGAAGATAAACAGCGGAGAAATCAAAAGGCTTCTCGTGATTGTGGTGAACGCAAAGAACGAACCGCAGGAGACGCTTGATAAGAATGAAAGCCCTCCCGGACTGTCCACCGTTGCCCTGAAGACAGCCACGGTCTCTATGGACAATTATTCCTTTGAGACAGTTGAATCCATAAAGAAGCTGTTTGCGGACAGGATAGAGGCGCAGATGAATCTTGACGGGTGCCAGCAGAAGCTTGATGAACACTGCAAAGACGGGTATAAACTTCCCGCGCTCGCAGGCGGGAAGATGAAGTTATATGTCGTGGACATCTCTTTTGACAACCTGCCGGACAATGACGAGAAAAACTTTCTGAAACATCTGCCCACCACATTTCACCTTGAAAAGAACGAGGTGGAAAGACTAATCAGCGCAGGCAGGCTCCTTTTCAAAGGCCATCCGGAATTTAAGGCATTCATGGATGAGTTCAAATAAAATTTCCCCTCAATAACCGCAGGTTTTTAATTTTCACTCTTCTCGCAGCGTAAGCGGAGAGCCTCCTCCACAGTTCTGCACTATTGCGCTTTTGCACTTTTGAACTTTTTATATTGTGTTGAGGAAATGTGGGAAGTGTCTCTCGGCTTTTCCCTTTTAACCAAAATTAGGGCTTGCATTCGGTAATCTGGGATAGTATACTTTATCCCAGATTAAACGGGAGTCCGCCATGAAGACAAGAAACAAGTATTTAAGCAAAATTGAACTTGGCTTCGTTCATGCCGTGCACGAAGAGCAAAGTGAATACGGTCTGCATTCTAAAGACGCTTTCCCGCAATATGATGAGATTGAGTCGCCTGATGAGTTGAGAGAGATAGAAAAAGTGGCAGCGGACCTCCAGTCAATTAATTGGTCTTTCACCTCCGACAAAACAGGATTCCTGACCCATGATATTCATCCATATCCGGCGAAATTTATACCACAGATACCTGGGCACTGTATCGCAAGACTCTCGTTTCGTGGTGAGCTTGTTCTAGACCCCTTCGGTGGGAGCGGAACTACTGCGCTTGAGGCAGTTCGTATGGGTAGAAGGGCTATCAGTTCTGATGCTAACGCTGTGGGAACACTTATTGGGAAAGTCAAATCATGCAATATAGATCGATCCGTTGCAACTGACCTGCATTCTATTCGGAGTGCCATCACAACGCGGCTTGCCGATATTCCCGAGCCGGAGCAACTGTGTAAAGAAAACGAACAGCACATTCCAGCAATACCGAACATCGACAAGTGGTTTTCACTTACTGCCCGAGGTGAATTGGCCTTCATTAGATCGCGAATTGCGTCAATGGAAAGCGACAAGGCGCGAGATATGGCCTTATTAGCTCTCTCTAAAATAATCCTAGCCGTTTCATTCCAAGATTCAGAAACGCGATATTCAAGCAAACCTCGTAAAATTCCACAGGGTGAGACGCTAAATAGATTTCTCGTAGCACTCAATAATATCTTGCGTAATGTTGCTAAAACACAACCAATTCTCAGGTATGGTACATGTGAATTTATCACAGCCGATACACGGCAGCTGGGTAATGGCGTGTGTAAGCCAGACTCGATTGATTTAATCGTAACATCGCCCCCTTATGGCAATGCAATGGACTACCACTTGTACCATCGCTTTAGACTTTTATGGCTTGGACAGGATCCCCTACAGTTAGCAAAGATTGAGATAGGGTCACACCTCCGACATCAGAAAGAATCCTCAGGATTTGACTCTTACCTTGAAGATATGGAACAAAGCCTCGCAGGTATGTATCGTGTTTTAAAGCCAGGCAGATACGCTGTACTTGTTGTGGGTGACGCGATCTACAAAAGCAACTTGTATAAAGGGGCAGAATCCCTGAGTGATATTAGCAACAAGCTTGGCTTTGAGACGGCCTGCATCATCGAGCGAAAAATTCATACTACGAAACGTTCATTTGTCGCTGCGGGAAGACGGGCCACCTCTGAGAAACTTTTGGTACTCCGCAAGCCCTCTGCAAGAGTCTCAATCTGGTTTCAGGCCCCGCCATACAAACTTTGGCCGTACGAAACTATCTTGCGGCTACGGGAAATGGAAACTGTCTTGGGTATAAAATCGTCTGACAAGACCAGCAATCCCTTTGTATTGAAACTTGACCCTTACAGTGTCACAAAAGCAAAAAAGCTAGTTTTCACTCATGGAGTTGGTTTGTCTGAATTAGCGCCGGAACCTACGTGGCAGGCTATCATCGAAAACGGCTTTGCACGTCAACCTTCCGCCAGAAAAGATCCAAAGTACGTCACGCACGGATTACACCCCTATAAAGGTAAATTTTACCCGCAGCTTGCAAAGGGATTAATCAATGTGAGCGGTTTTAATCACGATGCGGTTTTATTCGATCCGTTTTGTGGAAGTGGAACAACTCTCCTTGAAGGATATTTAAATGGGCACAGGACATTTGGATGTGACATGAATCCCCTTGCTGCAAAAATAGCAAAAGCTAAGGTTGGTATACTTGACGTCAATCCAGATGTTGTTAATGAGGCCATCGGGACACTTGTAAATAGACTTGAGCAGGCACCAAAAGTCCTTCCCGACGATAAAGACCAATTTCACGAAGAGTGTCTCGACGAAATCAGCAGATGGTTTCCATTACCGGTTGTGAAAAAGTTAAATTGGGTACTGAAATCAATTCAAAGTGTTAGTGAAGGCGTTATTCGGGATTTTCTAGAAATAGTACTCAGCAGTATAATACGAGATATATCGCAGCAGGACCCAACTGATTTACGGATTCGAAAACGCAAAAAGCCTATTCATGATGCTGATGTTTTCGAGCTTTATCTTAATGCCTTGGGGACACAGTACGAACGTATCGAACGTTTCTGGTCAGTACGAGGTTATTCTCATGGCCGGTTCAGACCCAGTAAGATCGTTGAAGGTGACTCGCGACAACGTTCTACGTACAATCAACTTGGCTTAGAGGATTCAAGTGTTGATGTAATACTGACGAGTCCGCCTTATGCAACTGCCTTACCATACATTGATACGGATAGACTATCATTGCTAGTTTTGTTCGGAATGGATGCATCCCGTCGCAGGCCTGTTGAACATAACTTGGTAGGTAGCCGAGAAATCGTAACAACAGAGCGTAGACTTCTTGAGGATACTATAGTTGACAATTCGGCCAAGTTACCTGAGAGTTTAAGAATATACCTCAAAGACCTTCATGTTAGAATCACGAAGGCCAATGTAGGATTCAGGCGTAAGAATATGCCCGCCCTTCTTCTACGTTTCTTTAACGACATGAATGAAATTCTACAAAACTGTTACAGGGTCCTCCGTCCCGGTTGTGAAGCTATGATCGTTATCGGCGACAATCGAATAGCAGTAGATGGAGATTACGAAAGAATAGCTACGGCGGCATTCATTCAGGACATTGCGATACTGCAAGGCTTCAGTCTAATGGAACGAATTGACATTTCAGTAACCACTGAAAACTTGGTTCACATGAAAAACGCCATTACCGAAAACGTAGTTTTACGGTTGAAGCGGCCTATTATAAAAAAGCGATCTCATGCATAGCCAAAAAACCGTGTACTATTACGAACAGCCTGAGTACAATACCGAATCCATTCATCATACTCTTGCGTTCCCTTTCGCGCTAAGACGCATTCATACTCGGCATCTTCTTGAGCAATCCGTCGGATTCGCACAACATCACCAAGATCACCACCTGCATTGACAAGAGGACGTACGTAGAAGCGGAAGTCAGAACTATTTTCGTACATATACATACGCACTTCTTGCACTGCTACAACTGCAGGGCTTGCAACGCTCCATATCCGCCAGACTGGTCGCCAATTCCAGTAGACACGTTCATTGCCTGCGCGTGGGCTGACTTCCATTTTGTACTCATCGGGCCATCCCCAGAACTCTTTTGCAAGTTCTATTGCTTCAAGTGGAATACGCGCTTCTCCCGGAATGTTAGCTCCTTGTAGGGTGGGCAATGTCATATAAAATGCGGCGGGAAGAAGTAAATCACTTCCTTTTTCATCAATTGGAAGTTGCGTTGCCGATTTTGCCTTCCTTAAATCTTTGACCGAAGCCTTTTTATGACCTCGCCTACGGCGGACTTCCTTGACCAGCCTATCAAGCAAATCAGCGGGTAGCGGTGGCGGTGGCATAAAGTCTTCTACACCAAAAAGTGACTCCGCTCTTTCTCCGTTTGCCTTCTTTCTTCTTGCCTTTATTTGGGCAGATATTTCTTTTCGTGCCTCTTCTTCGGTTGGCACTTCATTATTTTCAATAAGCTTTTTATAGAACGCTTCATTAAGGATGTAAGCAGTCGCCCCTTCCGGATTTATAAACCGTCCCAGTTCACTGCGAATTGATGCTAACTCAGCAGCATCTTTTGGCAGATCGTAGTTTATTCGAGCAGCAACCTCATAGTTTCCGAAAAATCCACCTTCTGTTATATTGTTCGAGCCTATAATAATCGTTGCTCTGTTAGTCCATTCGAAAAAATATAATTTTGGGTGGAATGTGTGACCCGGAAAGCGGTGCTTGACAATTCGGACGTCGATGTCCCAGTTGAGAAGTTCATGCAGTACTTCCTGACTCGTTCCGCCAAGATCAATACCCACAACAAATCGGATATCTGAACCCTCAGCTTTTAGCGTCAATGCAGTCGGCTTAATTCGCATAATCGTTTGAAGCCTGACAAATGCAGATACGAACACGACACGCTTGGGGGATGTATCGAGTAACTCAGCAAGGATGGCACCTATCTGACGATCAGGTTGTACGATGTATTCAACGTTCATAATTTAAGACCTCTATCGATGGTCCCATTTGTAGTATGATAAAAAATTAATCCGGGACACATCACAATATTTTTTGAATCCCCAAATTTCCCCTATCTTATCCCTCCCTCCTTAAAAAAGGCAAGACTGAGGGAAATCATCAAGAGGAATGCAGACATCTCCTATCCATCCTCACCTCTTCCCTCCTCCCTTAAGATAATCTCCAAGCAGCCCTCTGCTGTGCTCGTCGTCATGGCAATAGGCGCAAAGGTTCTCCCAGTTGGAGCCATTAGGAGGATTGTTCTGGTGGTTGCCGTCCGACAGCGAAAAAATACGGAAGTCCGACGAGGGTCAGAAAACAAAAAATGTTAATTGATAAAATCATATATGTTATGCTAATAATGTAGTGTTAACGGGGAGGGCAAAAACATGCCGAAAGTAATAACATTAGACAAAATAGAGAAAGATGTTGAAAGGCTCACGCCCAAGGAACAGTTGAAATTGCTGGAGAAGCTTGCCCATCAGCTTAAGAAAACAGGCATTGCCATGAAAAAAGAACTCGACTGGAAAGGTCTTTACGGTCTTGGAAAAGGATTGTGGAAAGGCAAGGACGCCCAGGAATACGTCAATCGTTTGAGAAAGGACAGGGTGTGACCTTATCTGAAGAACTCGCCCTGATAAGCTCTATTTTCGTAGACACAGCGCCTGTTATCTATTACATAGAAGCACATCCTCAGTTCGGCCCTCTTGCAAAAGAAGCAGTCACAGCATTTCAGTCAGGAACATTGAATGCCTTTTCTTCTGTCATAACTCTTACCGAGGTTTTGCCAAAACCGATTGAACAGGGAGATGAAAAGCTTGCCGGAAAATTTGCGGAATTTCTCAAGCACGGGAAAAACCTCACTATGATAGAGATATCGGAAGGGATTGCAGAGGCAGCAGGCAAGTTGAGAGGGCGATATACTTTTCTGAAATCAATTGATGCCATACAGCTATCTGCGGCCATTGATGCAGGAGCAGACGCATTTCTTACAAATGACAGAAAGCTGAAACAGATAGAAGAAATAAAGGTATTGATTTTAGCAGAATATTTGTAACCCACGTCTATCCTTTCTCCGCCTTGTTTGATTCCTAAGACCCCATACTTAATTTTTTAAACCCCCATCCTCACCTCTTTCCCCCTTTCTTTAGATAATCTCCAAGCAGTCCTCTGCTGTGCTCGTCGTCATGGCAATAGGCGCAGAGGTTCTCCCAGTTGGAGCCGTTAGGAGGATTGTTCTGGTGGTTGCCGTCTTTATGATGCACTGTGAGGAGCTGCCTATCTTTGAAATCAAACTCCCTCCCGCATTTGGCGCATATCAGGCCGTGGATTTTCAGGGATTGTTCCCTGTAATCAGAGACAGGGGCATTGCCCTCTTTTAATTCCCTGACGATTTCAGCGGCGGTCTTGCCTGCCGCGGGTTTTTGCGGCAGGGGTTTTCTGAATTTCATTCTTTGTCTGCTTCCCAAAACTCACCTCCTGTCCCGATATTATCGGGATTAAAACATAAAAATCGCCGATGGATTGCAAGGAAATACATTATTTATATTATACAGAAGCGCGGCAGGCTGAAGGCGATTCCCCCTTGTAAAGATTACCGGATTTCTTTAAAATTAAAGCACTATGACTATTGAAACCGGGCTTCTTGTGCTTGAATCAGTGTTGCTTCTTGCCACAATCATACTTCTGCTTTTCAGTTTAAAGGAAGGCAGGGGCAGGAAAAACCTTCTGCTTCAGGTTGAGCGGGCAACAAAGGTGCTGTCAAGGCAGGAATATTTTCTCTCAGTTACCGATTCTATGATGGATGCAAAAAAAGAGGTGATAGGGTGTATAACAGGCAGATTGCCGATAGGAGAAGACAAAAAGAGAACGAGGAATATTATAGATACGATTGAAAAATTGACAAAGGAAGGGGTTCGTGTCAGATACCTCATGCCTAAATTCTTTGACAGACTGCATATTGGTTATCTGTATATGAAGGCCGGCGCAGAGATTCGGTACAGCAGTTGTCTCATGGCACATAATATCCGCTTTATAATTGTGGATGATAGGATTGTTGTAATAGGTATCCCTGATAGCATAGGCGAAAAGGAAGCAACAAAGAAGGGCTATAGAATACCATCAGAAGGTCTTGCAATGATACTTAAAGACTACTTCAATAAGTGCGGCAACCAGATAAGCTTTGTGGAGTATCTGGAAGAAGTAATAAAACAGACTGGAGCGACCCCAAAGCATCTTGCTCAGGAACTTCAGATAGACGAGACTGAATTAGAAAAATTTACCCATCCCGCCTAAGCCCGGTATCTGCATTCCTCCTGTAAGCTTTGACATTCCTTCATTGACCATTTCCTGCGCCCGTCTAAGCGCCTCATTGGCCGCGGCAAGTATGAGGTCCTGCAGCATCTCAACATCATCGGGATTTACAACATCCTTTTCTATTTTTATGGAGATGATTTCCCCTCCGCCGTTGGCAATGACGGTAACCATGCCTCCGCCTGCTGTTGCTTCAACCGTCTTCTTCTTTGACTCTTCCTGCATCCTCTGCATCTCTGTCTGAAGCTTTTGAGCCTCACGCATAATATCACCGAGCATCTTCTTAGACATCTTTGTTTCCACCCCCTGTATTTTCCTTTAGTTTAACATCAATTATCCTTCCGTCAAAAAGTTCAATCACCTCTTTTACTGAGGGGTCTGTCAGAACTTTATCCTTCAGGTCTTTTTTAGGGATTATTTTTTTTGTCAGGATATCTATTTTAAGTTTTACGGAAGCCTTAAGAATATCTGAAGCTATCTGCTCTATCAAATGAGAATTCTTCCTTATAGGCTCTGCAAAAAGCTCTGCCTCATTGCTGTTAAAAGCCAGCGTCAGGACATTTTCTTTGAGTAAGGGCATTGCCTGTGAAAGCTTTGATGTAATCCTCGGGTCATCAATCTTTTCTATAATCGCAGCGAGCAGAGACCTGCCGTCAAGCGGCGTTGGAGGTTGAGCGTCTTTTTGGGAAGATTCAGGATCTTTTTTATCTTGCATCGTGTATCTTGCATCTTTCTGATCCTGTGCCTTGCCTTGGCTTCTAATTTCCCGCCTCGGCGGGTCGCCCTCCTCAGCGAGTCGCCCGGGGCGACCGATGGAGACCGGCTGTTCTGCCTTACGCGCCGGAGGCAACGGCATCCCCTTTAGGAACGCATCTATATTGTCTATCGCCTCCTGCACAGGTTTAAGTGTGCTCAAAAAGCTTATCCGTATCAGCGACATCTCAAGGCTTAGCCGCGGCGAAAATGAAGAGCGGACCTCCAGTTCAGCCTTGGCCATTTCCGAAAGCATAAGCGTAAGCAAGTCAGGTGAAATCTTCGGCAGTATTCCGCTGACTATTTTTATCTCATCCTCGTTGAGCTCAAGTATCTCTTCGGGCTTCTTTACAAACTTTGCGATAAGGAGATTCCTGAAAAATTCCACAAGGTCTTTTGCAAAAGACTTAAGGTCGGTTCCCTTATCAACAAGTTCGGATATAACGCTGATAATCTTTTCCCTGTCGCCGTCAATAACAGCAGCAGATATTTCTGCAAGCACACCGATATCTGCTATGCCGAGAAGGTTCTTTACTCCGTCTGCGTCTATCTCTGAAGAAAATGCCGTCACCTGATCAAGAATCGTCAGGGAATCCCTCATGCTTCCGTCAGCGGCGCGCGCAACCATCTCTATAGCGGAATCAGAGATTTTTATGTCTTCTGATGATGCTATATGCCTTACCCTTTCTTTTATCTTTTGCGCTGATATGCGCCTGAAAGGAAGATGCTGGCACCTTGAGAAAATGGTCGCGGGTATTTTTCTGGGAGCTGTTGTCGCCAATACAAAGATTGCATGGGGAGGCGGCTCCTCAAGTGTTTTTAAAAGGGCATTGAATGCAGAGGTGGAAAGCATGTGCGCTTCATCTATGATATAAATCTTATACCTGCCGCCAAGAGGCGTATATTTAACGCCTTCCCTCAAGTCCCTTATGTCATCAACGCTGTTATTTGATGCGCCGTCTATTTCAAGGACATCAATTGATGCGCCGTCTTTAACAGCCGTGCATGATGCGCATGTGCCGCATGGCGACGGGGTCGGCCCGTTTTCGCAGTTAAGCGCCTTTGCAAGTATCCTTGCGGTGGATGTTTTCCCCACGCCTCTCGGCCCTGAGAATATATAGGCATGCGCAATTTTTTTCTGTGCGATGGAGTTTTGCAGGAT
>MHEE01000006.1 GCA_001805105.1 Nitrospirae bacterium GWF2_44_13
CTAATGGAACAGTAAAGTGGTTCAATGACTCAAAGGGTTTTGGCTTTATCACAAGCGAAGACGGCAGTGATGTTTTTGTACACCACACTTCAATCCAGGGCAACGGCTTTAAGAGCCTTGCCGAGGGTGACTCAGTCAGCTTTGACACCGAAAAGGGACCGAAAGGCCCCAAGGCAATCAATGTAGCAAAGCTGTAATTGACAGGCAAAATCCCCCTTGCTTTTGCAGGGGGGATTTTATTTTACGGGGGGACAATGGCAAACAGACAACATCACAGACAAAATCATGTCTTAAAGATGGAATTAAAAAAGCAGGACAATATTGCTGCGGGTTTAGTTTCGGATCGATTCCCTACAGTTTCCGGCATCGTAATTCAGATAACATATTATCGCAAAGCGGCAATTCCTCTTCTTATGGTGCGCACTGTTAATATTTGCCCTACCTCGTATGCCTATTTTAAAATGGACTGTATGATAAAGGGCTGTGACGGAGGCGGGTTTGACCTCACTTCCGTAGTTATCAATATGATTAAAGCTCATAAGAAGATGAAGAGCGGGGCTCTCAATTGCAGCGGGACCGCTGATGCCATTGAGAGTGACCATGCGCGTATTGAGTATGCAGCCGTGATACAGTATAAAAGAGTCTCGGCCGTTAAGTCTTAATTCATCTCGTTTAAACCACTTGTGGAATAAGTAGTAAGCGAAGCCTCAAAACTGCCCCCTGTCCAATGTCCTGTACTGAATTGCCTCTGAGACGTGGTGGGACTGGATGCTCTCTGATGAATCAAGATCAGCGATTGTTCTGGATAATTTGAGCGTCCTCGTATATGCCCTTGCCGAAAGCCCGAGCTTCTGCATCGCATTGTCAAGCAAAGACTGGGCGTCGGGTTTAAGCTTGCAGTGTTTTTTGATATGCCTTGTTTTCATCTGTCCGTTTGAATAGACCTTATCGCTTTTAAATCTTTCCAGCTGGGCATCCCTTGCTTTTATAACCCGCTCTCTTATTGATGCTGATTTTTCTCCTGAATATTCTGTCGAGAGTTCTTTGTACGGCACAGCAGGCACTTCGATATGAATATCAATCCTGTCAAGCAGAGGGCCTGATACCCTGTGCCTGTACCTGTGTATCTGTCCCGGCGTGCATGTGCATTGATGCCTTGAATCTCCAAGATAACCGCAGGGGCATGGGTTCATTGCGGCAACGAGCATGAAATTCGCAGGATAGGTTATTGATGCAACTGCCCTTGAGACTGTAACTTCCCCGTTTTCCAGAGGCTGTCTTAAGACCTCAAGGACATTCCTTTTGAATTCAGGAAGTTCATCCAAAAATAAAACGCCGTTATGCGCAAGGCTGACCTCGCCTGGTTTTGGGATAGTGCCGCCGCCTATCAGAGCGACATCCGAAATCGTGTGATGCGGCGACCTAAAAGTTCTCGTTGCAAGTAAAGACTGTCCTGTTTTCAGCAAGCCTGCAACGCTGTGGATCTTTGTTGCCTCCAATGCCTCGTCAAAGGTCATCTTTGGAAGTATCGTTGGAAGCCTTTTTGAAAGCATTGTTTTTCCTGAACCCGGAGGCCCTATCATTAAAACATTGTGCCCTCCTGCCGCTGCGACCTCCAGCGCCCTCTTTGCATGTTCCTGCCCCTTGACTTCAGAAAAGTCATCTTCATACAGGGAATATTCTTCAAATGCTTTATCAAGGTCAAGGGTGAATATTTTTTCAGAGGAGCCGTTTTTCAGAAAATCTATTACATCTGGAAGGCTCTTCATCCCGAACACAGATACGCCTTTCACAACCGCCGCCTCAGATGCATTCTCCTCGGGAAGTATCACTCCTTTCAGCCCAAGGCTTTTTGCCGTTATAGCCATTGAGAGCGCGCCGCGCACAGGCTTTATCTTTCCGTCAAGCGACAGTTCTCCCGTAAAGAGATAGCCCTGTGTTGAATTCATCTCAAGGACGCCCTCTGCTGTGATTATTCCGATTGCAATCGGGAGGTCAAAAGATGAGCCTTCTTTTTTCAAATCAGCAGGCGCAAGATTAACGGTTATCTGCTTTAACGGAAAATTAAACCCGATGTTTTTAAGAGACGCCCTTACTCTGTCCCTGCTCTCTTTTACGGCAGCGTCAGGCAGCCCGACCATATTGAAATGCGGCAATCCCCTTGATGCAATGTCAACCTCAACGTCAACAGGATGCGCATCAATCCCCACAACGCTTGCGCTAAGTATCTTGGAAAGCATTGTAGATTATATTTTCAAAGGCAGGGGAAATGCAAGGGAGCTTAAAAAACCTTCTCTGCGTCGTGGGACAAACTTAAAAGTTTTCTGAAGGAGATATTAGGGAAATAAAGGCAATGGCCTTGTTCAGAAAATCTTGTCCGCGTGTAAGAAAAACATCTCAGGGCTTAATGCTTTTCGTGTCCCGGATGCCCGGGGTGTTGCTCCCCTGTGCCCTTGTCATATGCTATAGTTCCACATCCTGATAAGCTTATGAATACAGTCAAAGCAACTGCCAAAACGATGAGGGAAATTTTTTTCATGTCTTCTCTCCTATGCTGACTCTGCCTGTTTTTCGTATAGAAGGATGGGTTTTTCCTTTTTAA
Organism: Nitrospirae bacterium GWF2_44_13; assembly: GCA_001805105.1. Lineage (GTDB taxonomy): Bacteria > Nitrospirota > Thermodesulfovibrionia > Thermodesulfovibrionales > UBA1546 > UBA1546. The sequence goes on from MHEE01000006.1 coordinate 2,603, forward strand.
TTATTGTATCTTCGTTTATAAGGCATTCTGTTATGTCTTTTTGTGATGGTATCTCATACATCACGTCAAGCATTATTTCTTCAAGGATTGCCCTTAAGCCGCGCGCTCCCGTCTTTCTCTCCGTCGCCTTTTTTGCAATTGCCCTGAGCGCGCCTTCCGTGAACCGCAGGCGCACATTATCAAAAGAAAGCAGTTTCTGATACTGTTTTATCAAGGCATTTTTAGGCTCTGTGAGTATCTTTACGAGCGCTGCCTCATCAAGCTCATCAAGGGTTGCAACAACAGGAAGCCTTCCAACAAATTCAGGTATCATGCCGTACTTTATCAGGTCTTCAGGCTCTGCAATGCTTAAAACATCACCGATTTTTCTTTCTGAAGTCTTTAGAACCTTAGCGCCAAAGCCTACGGTTTTTTTGCCGGTCCGCTGTTTGATTATATCCTCCAGTCCGATAAATGCTCCGCCGCAGATAAAGAGTATGTTCGAGGTGTTGACCTGTATAAACTCCTGCTGCGGATGTTTTCTTCCGCCCTGCGGCGGTATGTTTGCTGTTGTGCCCTCAATAATTTTAAGCAGCGCCTGCTGCACTCCTTCTCCGGAGACATCGCGCGTTATTGAGGGGTTTTCTGATTTTCTGCTTATCTTGTCAATCTCATCTATGTAAACTATTCCTCGCTGTGCCCTTTCAACGTCATAGTTTGCAGCCTGAAGGAGTTTGAGTATTATATTTTCAACATCCTCTCCTACATATCCTGCCTCTGTGAGTGTTGTTGCATCTGCCATTGTAAACGGCACATCAAGAAACCTGGCGAGCGTCTGAGCAAAGAGCGTCTTTCCTGTGCCTGTGGGGCCTATCAAAAGTATGTTGCTTTTTTGCAGTTCGACATCAGTTTTTGTCCCGGCTTTGACGGGATAAATCCTCTTGTAGTGATTGTGCACTGCAACTGAAAGTATCTTTTTCGCCTTTTCCTGTCCGATAACATAGTCATCAAGGAACTGATAGATTTCTTTTGGCGCAGGCAGTTTTTTAAGCGCGGCTGTTTCTGCTGTTGGAAAAAGCTCGTCAGCCATTATCTCATTGCAGAGTTCCACGCATTCATTGCATATGTAAACGGTAGGGCCTGCAATAAGTTTTTTTACCTCATCCTGTCCCTTGCCGCAGAACGAACATTTCAGGATATTTTCATCTTTCTTAGACATCAAACCTCCAAAATTCAGTGGCAGTCTCTTAAAGTATCAGTTTTTAGTGTCTGTGTCAGTAGACAATTTTTTACTGACACGAACCACTGACACTGCCTACTTGCTTTTAATAGTATGTATTACCTCATCAACAAGTCCGTATTCTTTTGCCTCGGTTCCTGACATGAAGAAGTCTCTGTCCGTGTCAGTCTGTATTTTTTCCAGAGGCTGTCCTGTATGAGCGGTGAGTATCCTGTTAAGGGTGTCTTTCATCTTTAAGATTTCCCTCGCATGTATTTCCACGTCTGTTGCCTGTCCGTGAAATCCTCCCATGGGCTGATGAAGCATAATCCTTGAATGAGGAAGCGCAAACCTCTTGCCTTTGGCGCCTGCCGTAAGCAGAAGCGCACCCATGCTTGCCGCCTGTCCTATGCAGTAAGTTGCAATATCAGGTTTCACATACTGCATTGTATCGTAGATTGCAAGGCCTGAGGATACAATGCCGCCGGGAGAATTAACATAGATGTGAATATCCTTATCGGGGTCATCAGACTGAAGAAAGAGAAGCTGCGCTATTACTGCATTTGCAACGCTGTCATCAATTGCCGTTCCAAGGAAAATTATCCTGTCCTTAAGAAGCCTTGAGTAGATATCATAAGCCCGCTCTGTTCTTCCTGTCTGCTCAATTACAAATGGGATTATGCTCACATTATTCTCCTTTCTCTACAACTGCTCTGGTAAGCAGGAGGTCTAAGACTTTTTGTTCATATATGTTATTTCTGAGTCCTTCCAGCGAACCGTCTCTCTGCGCATATATCTTTATAAGGGATTCAGGCGTCATGGAAAGCTGCTGTGAAATTTCAAGAATTTTTTCTTTAAGCTCCTCGTCTGTTACTGTTACTCCTTCCTTTTCTCCGATAACAGAGAGAAGAATCATTGCCCGTACATTTTTTATTGCATCAGGCTTTAATTCGTCACGGAGGGCAGCTTCATCCTTGTCGGATTTCTTTAATGTCTTTGCCTCGTGAACGATAGCTGCCAGCTCCTTTTCAAGCATTGATTCGGGAATGTCAAAATCATGCGAACCCGTGAGGGATTCAAGTATTTCATCCTTCTGTATTTTTTGTGTCTGTTCTTTTTTTGCCTTTTCAATCTCTTCCTTCGCGCCTGTCTTCAGCGCATCAAGGTTTTCAAACCCGAGGTCTTTTGCAAGCTCGTCGTCTATGGCAGGAAGGATTTTTTTCTTTACGGCATTAACGATATTTTTTATCAGAACCTTTTTCCCTGCAATAGCCTTTGCGTGGAAATCCTGGGGGAATTGCGCTTCAACCTCAGCGGCGTCGCCTGCTTTTTTGCCTATGAGGCTCTCTGAGATTTCCTTTGGCAGGCCTGTGAAACCTACCATAAAAACCTGATCTTTTGCAGTGGTTGTCTGGTCGTCATATTTCATTTCATAGTCAATGATTAATAAATCTCCGGCCTCTATCGCTTTGTCTGCAATCTCATAGGTGGCCTTGCCTTCCTGAAGCTTTTTTAATGAGTTCTCAACCTCTTCATCAGAGACGGTCACGGGAATATCTTTTGTTTTGATGCCTTCGTATTTCAGGTTTTCAATCTTCGGCCGTATCTCAAGGGTGAAAGACAGCGAAAGCGGATTGTTGCGCTCGAAGTTTACTCCTCCCTCAAGCTCAGGCCTTGCAACAGGCACGATAGCAGCTTCTTTTAATGCCCTGTCATAAAACTCAGGGATGACTTCTTCCAAAGCCTCTGCCTCAGCGCTCTTTCCATAGTGTTTTTCAATGATGTTCATAGGTGTTTTCCCGGGCCTGAACCCGGGTGTCTTTGCTTTCTGACGGGCTTTTTCAAGAGAGTTTTTAATCTTTTTTTCAATAGCCTCAGACGGTATTTCTATCTTCAGGCGTTTCTTCGTTGTGCTGAGATCTTCTACTGCTTTAAGCAAATAAGCCTCCTTTGGCAAATTATGTGATTCATTTAATATAAAATAATATGGAAACTTAGTCAATTTGAGGGCTTTTCAGTAGGCTTGGGTAGAATACTTGACAGCGGGAGGAGGTAAACTTATTCAAAATAGTGCACCCTGCAATTCTCGAGGCCTGCTGTCAATAGTGGACACAATTGGCTCATGCCGCAATTCTCTTTTCATAGAACTTTTTTGGGAATAGATACCCCACCTTTTCTGCTTCCCCTGCCTGTTGTAGAAGATTTCTATGTATTCTGTGATGTCCTCAGTAGCCTCCTGCCTAACCTCCTCCGTGTACTTCCCATACGGTATTCTCTCCATTAAGTTATTTTACCTCAACCATGGTGTCCACTTTTTTCAGCTTACCGCATAATCGCTTTTCATCCTCTCAATATATTCGTCCCATTCCATAGGCAGCATGTGTTTTTTTTTGCTGTTACACCCCTTGCAGGAGGGGACCATATTCCCTTTTGTTGATTTTCCTCCGCGTATGATGGGGACGATGTGGTCCATTGTGAGTTCTTTAGGACTGAATTTTTTGTTGCAGTAATAACACCTGCCTTCCGAACATTTTCTTTTCCACCACTGGGATTTTCTGAGTTCGCGGGCTTTTGCCCGTTCCCTCTTAATCTCATCTTCTGTGACGCAAGAAATAAAAAATTCCATTTCAGTTTTTGATTTCATTCCAGAGCACGCTCCGGTTCCTTCCATTGTGCTTTGCATAGTAAAGCGCCTCGTCAGCCTTCTCAATGAGTTCTTCCTTGGTTTTGGCGTCCGAAGGGGTGGTGGCTATGCCGATACTCAGCGTGACCTTGAGTTGCGAGGTATCGGAAGAAAAAGATGCGCTCATGACAGCCTTTCTTAATCTCTCTGCGATGTTCATTGCCCCCTTGCTGTCTGTCCGCGGCAGTATTGCGGCAAATTCTTCCCCTCCGTACCGCGCGGGCATGTCTATGTCCCTTATTGCCTCTCTTATAATATTTGAAACTTCTTTGAGCACGAGATCTCCTGATGGATGTCCGTAGGTGTCGTTTATTTTTTTAAAGAAATCAATGTCTGCCAGAAGCAGAGAAGTGGGCTCCGAGTATCTGCTCAATTTTTTAAGTTCTTCGGAGAGTTTTTCCTGAAAAACCCTGTGATTGAGAAGGCCGGTGAGGCCGTCTGTGGTTGCAAGTTTTTCTATCTCTGCATGCAGTTTGGCATTTGCGATGGATGTTGCCGCCTGATTGCACATTACTTTCAGCAGTTCCATCTGGAATGTATCAAGAAAGTCTGCTTTCCCTGAAGACATTACAAACAGTCCGAGCAGTTTGCTCTCGTAAATCAAGGGTATTACAAAAATGGAGCGTATATCCTCTGCGCTGAAAGGCAGCACTGAAGCGCGGTAGTCTTTCATGTCAGCCATGTAAATGGGCTGTCTGTTTTCGACCGCAATATTAATGAAGGCGCCTTTCAGGTCAAATATGGTTTTGTTCCCTGCCGTTTGCGACTCATGCAGAGATATCCTGTCTGTAGTGTATATTAATTCAAACTGTTTGCCTGATACCAGGAAGAAGAACGCATGCGAAGACGCAATCTTTCCAGCCCCTTCGCACAGCTTTTCAGCAATCACGTTTAAGTTGAGCGATGCAACAAGTTTGGAGCTTTCCTCATTTAATATTTTTAAGCCGTTGTAGTCGCGCTCAAGTTTCGGATAAATTCTCTCCCTCTCAATAATTCTGACGAGATGAGCGGCAAACATCTGCATTGTATTCCTGACAGGCTCGCTGAAGGCATGATAAATGGGACTGTCGGCAGTAAGGACTCCGGTTAATGTATAGCTGTCCATTACAGGCATAATAAGGATAGATGAAACCTTCTTATTTTTTATATAACCGATTTCAGAGATGCTTTTGTTTGCCTCGCCGGAGTAAAAAGTTTTTTTTGTTTTAAAGCATTCAGCAATGATGCCTTTGCCGATAGTAATTATATCGCCCTTCTCTTCGGTTGAGCATCTCAGCGTAAAACCTCCGCTTGAGGCGGACTGGTGCGGCACGAAAAAGTTTACTGAATCGGCAAAGACAGCATGTTTTATTGCCAGCAGAAGCTCTTTAATTTCCTCGTCTGCTTTGAGCATTGATGAAAAATAGTGTGATACGGCTTCATTGCCGTCTATTAAGTCCATGTCTGTTTCAGTAATAGCCTCGTCAGCGTGTTTAATTGTTTTCAGAGCAGCGTAATCTTTGCCTTTTCCCTGCCTGAACCGGTCAAGTATCACAGAGGAGATGACCGCTGTAAGCAGCAGTGAAGCCGAGAAAGCAATTTCCTCCCCGAGCAGCTCGGGGTTCACAAATAAAGCCTTCAGCCTGAGGAGCATGACAAGAAAAGACAGAGGCACAACAGTCTGCCAGCCATAAAAAACAGAGGCAGAGACAACAAGCGGGAAATAAACAGGCGTAAGCCACGCTAAATTTAGTGCGGTGATTATGCCTGCAAAGAGGAGAGCCATGGAAAAAAGAAACTCTACAGAGGCTTTTTTTCTTTTAGATGTGAAATGAAGTATCGAATATACAATGGCTGTTGCCGCACTGAACGAGAACCACAGGACAGGCATTGTTGCGGGGAAATCTTTCAGGAGGCCCGCCCATGTCATGACAAGACAAAGCAAGGGGATAGCCTTTTTTATCCAGAAGCCCTGCCCTTCTTTATCTCCTCTTCCCTGAAGAATTTTTTGTATAGCACTTCCCACTCAGGACTCCCCTCAGATAATTTTTTTGAAAAGGATTGTAGCTTTTTTCTCACAGCTGAGTCTATATCCTCTCCAATCTTTAATTCATTAACGATGATTCTTTTAATCTCACGCCTTATTTTTCCTTCCTCATCGTTAATATCAATTAAATTCCTGCTGATAAGCCCCTGAAGAAGCATATGCGTGAGGTGAGTTATCTTTTCCTCAGAAAGCATCATAGGATGAGATTTCTCTCTTTCACGATCTTTTGTTTAGTCAGTTCGAAGAGTTTTCTGTAGTCAACTTTGCCGCGCTCTATCGCCGAATTATGCTTCCTGAGCATTTCTCTTACCTCATCGTTAATCCTGTCCTCGGCCATGAGCTCATCCATGATGAGCTCCTCTGTATTGGATAGTAACTGCGCTATCGGGATGCGCGGAGTGATAAGCTGCTTTGAAATAATGCCATCTACGACTTTTTTAGTTATCAGAGACACCCATGTTTTGGGGATTCTCATGCCCTATTTTTCCACGAACGAAAGAAGCGCTATATTCCGGGCTCTCTTTATAGCCTCGGTCAGGCTTCTCTGATGTCTTGCGCAGGCCCCTGTCATCCGCCGTGGAAGAATTTTGCCCTTGTCTGTGAGGTAATACCTCATAATCCTGATATCTTTGTAGTCTATAAACTCTGCTTTTTCCGAGCAGAACCTGCAGAATTTTTTCCTTTGCATCCTTCTCTGCTGCAATGTTTTCTCCTTTCTATTGATCATCGGGAATCTTTACCTTTAATTTAGAACGGCTCTAAGTCCGTTGTTTCTTCAGGTGGAGCAATATCTTCGGGAGGTGCGGACTCTCCTCCTGCCTCTCCGCCTCCGCTTTTCTTTGACAGAAATCTGACTGAACTTGCAACGACCTCCATCCTGCTATGCTTCTGCCCATCCTTTTCCCAGCTTCTCTCCTGCAGCCTGCCTTCAACAAGCACGGATCTGCCTTTGCTAAGGTACTGTCCCGCGCTTTCAGCCTGCTTGCCGAATACAACTACACCGATGAAGAGAGTCTCGTCTTTGAGTTCGCCGTGCTGTTTTATTTTTGAGTTTACAGCAATTCTGAATGAAGCTACTGCCGTGCCCTGCGGAGTATATCTGAGTTCAGGGTCTTTTGTCAGATTCCCTATTAAAATTATTTTATTGAACACGGGCTATGCCTCGCTCCCCGAGCTGATCGGGGCGACGTTTTTTTGCTCTGTTTTTTCAACAGGCGCAACCGTGGCTGCTTCCACAGCGGCGGTTGACTTCAATGCTGCCTCTGCCTGCTTCTTTTCCAGTTTAATGACCAGGTATTTCACCACAGGGTCAAAGACTTTATAATAGCCTTCAAGTTTTTTTATTGCTGCTGAGGGCGACTTAAAGACAAGGAGAAGATAAAAGCCTTTTTTCTGTTTCTTGATTTCATAGGCGAGTTTCCTTCTGCCCCACACGTCAGTCTTCAATATTTCTCCGCCGGAATTTGTTATGAGGTCTTTTATCTTGCCTGAGGCTGTTTCAATCTCTTCGTCGCTGAGAGATGCATTTAGGATTACGATGTTTTCATAGATGTTCATAAGAACACCTCCTTATGGATTTTCACCCCGAGCTGATCGGGAGTTATAGCCCTGTCCTCTAAGGAAGAGCAAGGAGTTGTTATTTATACCACAGAAGGCAAAATAAAATCAACTTAGTTTGAATTCAGGAGTTCCCTGAGTTCTTTCCCAACCTTGAAGTGGAGCACCTTCTTGGAAGGCACGTCAACACTTTCGCCTGTCTTGGGGTTTCTTGCCTTTCTCGGATTTCTTGTCTTTAGCCTGAAATTCCCGAAGCCCCTTATCTCTATCTTTTCTCCCCTCTGAAGCGCTTCTTTTATGCTGTCAAAAACCGTTTCCATTACTATCTCTGTCTGTTTCCTTGTAAGTCCTTCAACTTTTTCAGATACTTTGTCCACAAGAACTGATCTTGTCATAATACCTCCATTGCATGTGCAGAAGACTTAAATAACAGCCGCTAACTGGCATATAATAGATTGCCGGATATTATAAAATCAAGCCTTTTTCTTCCTGCTCTCCTCGGCGAGTCCCGACTTGTCGGGATTGTTTTCTGCCCATACCTCTATTGCGAGTTCAGGACACATCTGGGCGCATAACGCGCATCCGGTGCATTTTCCCATGTGTTCAGGATGCCTGATATAAGGCAGGTGGGCATGGAGGACAAGAATAAGATAACCTTTGCGCACTACTTCCTCTTAAACATCCTCTTTAAATCATCCATAGAAAAGAAAATTCGTGTCGGCCTGCCGTGAGGGCACTGGTCTGGATGCTCTGTGTTTTCAAGGTCAGAAAGAAGCTGCGAGACCTCTGACTGGTTCAGTATCTCTTTTCCTCGCACTGACTTGTGGCAGGCAATCCTTGCTGCAATCGCTTCCTTTAATGTTCTGTCCGGCCTGTCTCCTTCTATTATTGCTGATGCGGCATCAGAGAGTATTCCTCTAAGGTCACCCTCGGCAAGCGCGTCAGGAAGCGAACGTATAATTAATGCGTCATGCCCGAAATCATCAATCTCAATGCCAAGCTCATTCAGGAGATTTTTGTTTTCAAGGATAACCCTGTATTCCTTATGCGAAAGATTTACCTGTCTTGGAAAAAGCATCTGATGCGAGTCCAGATTTATTTTCTTAAGAAATTTTTCGTAGAGTATTCTTTCATGGGCTGCGTGATGGTCTATAAGGCTCAGCCCTCCTCTGCCTGAAACAGCGATGAACGTATCGCCGAGATATACAAACGGCAGCAACGGCTTATACGGCAGTTCAAGATTCTCCGAGACATGAGAAGGCATCTCGCCTATTCCTTCATAATTTGCAGAGCCATACTGTATTGATGGGGATTCTGTAAATGGTTTTACATGTCCAGCCCTATCGCCTTTTACGGCATCGCGTATGCCTGTATTCACAAACCGGTAAACAGACTCTTTGTCTTCAAACCTGACCTCTCTCTTTGTTGGATGGACATTAAAATCAATTTTCCGGGGGTCAAGCTCCAGGAAGAGAAAAAATACCGGGTGCTTATCTTTTGGAAGTATCCCTTCGTAAGCGCTGTATACCGCGTGGGAAAGCGAGGCATCTTTTATCGGCCGCTTATTTATGAATATGAATTGGTGCGCCTTACTGTTCCTGAAATTCCCTATGTCAGAGACAAATGCGCTTATTTTAACCCCCCTTAAATTAAGGGGGGAAACAGGGGGGTTTCTAACCTCTATCAGCCCGTTTACAAATTCATCGCCGTACACCTGCATCAGCCTTTCCCTGAGCCCTGACGCCTTTGGGAAAATCATGGTTTCCTGATTTTCAGTCAAAAGCCTGAATCCAATCTCATAATGCGAGAGGGCTTCCTTTGTTACGGTGTCAATGATATGAAAAAGCTCTGTGCTGTTTGTCTTTAGGAATTTTTTTCTCGCAGGCGTGTTGAAGAATAAATCCTTCACCTCAACAGACGTCCCTGAAAAAGGGGATGCTTTTATCTCTTTTATTTCTCCTCCGGAGATTTCTACCGATATTCCGGAATCAGCGCCTTTTAAGCCTGTAATAAGTTTTATCCCTGCAACTGAAGCTATTGAAGGCAGCGCTTCTCCGCGAAATCCCATTGTCGTAATATTGAACAGGTCCGCATCACTGCTGATCTTGCTTGTGGCATGGCGCTCAAAACACAAACGCGCGTCTTCTTCATCCATGCCTGTGCCGTTGTCCGAAACCCTGATTAGCCTCTTGCCGCCGTAAAGTATTTCTATATTTATCTCTGTGCTTTTAGCGTCAATTGCGTTTTCTATGAGTTCCTTCACAACAGAGGCAGGCCGTTCAACAACCTCTCCGGCAGCGATTTTATTTCTTAAGTCAACAGGAAGAACCTTTATATCAGGCATAAGACATTTTAAAGTCAGGCAAAGGATTTGGCAATAGGGAACCCCATAAATTACGGTTGAAACTATCCTGTAATAGAGATATGATAAGGCAGGAGGCAACATGGCTGCTGAAAAAACCGGCGAGACATATAAGATTCAGATACTGGAGAAACAGCTTCAGTTCACTGAAAAGCTGAAATTTGTAACGAACAGGATACACGCTGCCAACAATGTCAACGAGATTCTGTTCCAGCTTAAAAATGACATCTTAGGCCTGTTTGACGCCGAAGGAGTTACCATCTACCTCATAGACCCCATAAAGCGGCAGCTTGTCTCAAAGTACCTCGTAGGTTCTGCCATCAAGGAAATACTGCTTCCCATATCTCATGCCAGCATTGCAGGATACACGGCGCATGACTTAAAAATGGTCAATATCGGAGACGTACATGACACAAAAGAACTGTTTGCCATAGACCCGAACTTGAAATTTGACAGCAGCTGGGACCAGAAAACAGGGTACAGCACAAAACAGATTCTTACATCCCCGATACTCTTTGAAAATAAAATCCTTGGAGTCATACAGTTAATTAACAAAAAGAGCCAACCGAGATTTACTAAAGTTGACGAAAAGAGCGTTGAGGAAATGGCGCGCGTGCTCGGTATTGCCTTCAGAAACCAGTCAAAGATGCTTCACACACGCTTTGATTATCTGATAAGCCACAATATCATTACGGATGAAGAGCTGAAGGCAGCTGCTGCGTTTGCCCGTGAACAGAAAAAAGAGACTGAAACAGTCCTGATGGAAAATTACAAGGTCAAAAAGTCGGATATAGGGATGTCCCTCGGCATGTACTACAAATGCAAGTTTGTTGAGTACGGCCCCGGCGTATTTATCCAGAGAGAACTGCTGAAGGGCCTTAATGTCGCCTATCTCAAAAAAGCCTTCTGGGTGCCGCTCTCGCTCTCGAATAGAAAAGCGGTCATCCTGATAGATAATCCCAGAGACGCCAAGGTGCTTGATGTAAAAAATCTTATTAAGGCAAATGAGTATGAGTTTCAGGTTGCTTTAAGGGATGACATAATTAAATTCCTTGAAGCTCCTGAGTTTGACTTCGGCGCTGCGGGTTCAATGTCAGACATCCTCGCAGAGATAGACGTCAAAAAAGAGGATGAGGATGAAATAGTTGCTGTAGAATCGGAGTACGATGAACAGTCCAACACCATAGTGCGCCTTGTAAATCAGATAATTATTGATGCCTACGAGAAAGGGGCTTCGGATATTCATATCGAGCCGAGCAAAATCGCAAAGAAAACCTTTGTCCGCTACAGAGTGGACGGGGTATGCATGAGACATCTTGAGATACCTCTAACCTATTCCAGTCCTGTTGTGTCAAGGATAAAGATAATGGCGAGCCTTGATATTGCGGAAAGAAGACTGCCTCAGGACGGCAAGATTAAATTCGTTTACAAGAACAAGCCTGTTGAATTGCGCGTGGCTACGCTGCCTACAGTAGCAGGAGAAGATGTGGTTCTGAGGATTCTTGCCTCAGCTGAGGCGATGCCGTTGGAGGCCTTGCATCTCTCAGAGTCGGACTATACGAACTTAAAAGAAATAATCAGCCGTCCCTATGGCATCATTCTTGTTGTAGGCCCCACAGGTTCAGGCAAGACCACGACTCTTCATGCAGCCCTTGCCTATATAAATACACCGGAGAAAAAGATATGGACTGCTGAAGACCCGGTTGAAATAACGCAGGAAGGGCTCCGTCAGGTTGAGGTAAAGCCCAAGATAGAGTTTGATTTTGCAAGGGCGATGCGCTCATTTTTAAGGGCTAATCCTGATGTGATTATGGTCGGCGAGATGAGAGACCGCGAGACAGCGCATATCGGCATAGAAGCATCACTTACGGGCCATCTTGTCCTTTCAACGCTTCACACAAACAGCGCGCCTGAAACAATTACAAGGCTTATTGATATGGGGATAGACCCTCTTAACTTTGCGGATTCTATTTTAGGCATACTGGCACAGCGGCTTGTCCGAACTCTCTGCAAAAAATGTAAAGAACCTTATCACCCTGAGAGGGAAGAGTTTGAATCTCTCTCTCAATCTTACGGCGAGCGGTTCCCTCAACTTGGAATAGTGTATGATGATAAGCTTGCTCTTTATAAGCCAAAGGGCTGCGATGAGTGCAATCACTCAGGTTACAAAGGCAGAGCCGGCATATACGAATTGTTAATAGGAACAAAAGATATAAAGAGGGTTATTGCAAAGCGGGGCACTGTTGAAGAGATACGGCAGCAGGCAATTAAAGACGGCATGAGAACTCTTTATCAGGACGGGATAGCAAAGGTGTTTTCCGGTCTCACGACCTATAAACAAGTCAGAAGCGTGTGTATACAGTAGGCTGCTTTCTATGGATAGGCTTAATTCTTTGCCTCTCTTAGTCTGCCGCTGACAAATTTATGAATTATGCTTGAAACATACGTCTGATAAGGCAGTCCTTCGCTTATTGCCTTTTTTTGCAGTTCATTCAGGTCTTTTTCGGAAATTCTTATGTTTAGTCTTTTATCTTTCTTTAAGGTATTTCTTGCATAGCTCATCAGTTCGGCTTTTCTTTTTGCAAGATTCTTGACCGGAACCCATTCGCCTTTTTCAAAACTGTCCAATATTTCCTGTTCTTCTTTGGTTAATTTAGCTTTCATTTTAGCTCTTGACGTGTCAAGATATTTGGAAATATCTTTGCCTTCATCAAATTTTTTATCAAATTCTTTAGCTTTTATCTTCATAGATTTCAACCTCCTCTTTAATTATACCTATTGTCAACTGAATATTTTTGATTCTAACGCCGGAAATCAGCCACAGCACTTCACGCCGCCCGCATCCATTTTGGGGTTATCTGCTTTGTAAAGCCTTCTGCAAATTCTCGCACCCCAGTTCATACCCCATATCACATCCCTTTTGAAAATCAGAAATCGCCCTGCCCATAACACCTTTCAAGGCATAAGCAGCCCCACGATTGGTGTAGGCTAAAGCATCATTCGGATCTAAGGCTATTGCCTTATTATAATCCTCGATCGCCCTGTCATATTGTCCTTTCTTATAATAGGCATTCCCACGATTATTGTAGGCTCCAGCATAATTCGGATTTATAGATATTGCCTTGTTGAAATCCTCTATCGCCCTGTCATAGTGACCTTTCTCACCATAGGCACTTCCACGATTAACATAGGCTATAGCAAGTAAATTTTTTGTGAATTTAAGAGAATAATCATAGTCAGTGGAAAAATTCCACTTCAAACCAATTGCCTTATTATAATCCTCAATTGCCCTGTCAAATTGCTTTGTGGCTTCATAGAAAGCCCCTTTCTTGGAGTAAGTTTGACCCTTAGCATCATAGCGATTGCCCCGATTGAAATAGGATGCGCCATCATTTGGGTCTATTGCAATTGCCTTGCTGTAGTCCTCAATAGCCATCGCCAGAAAAATCTCTGCGTCAAGATTAATATAGGAAGCGGCCCTCTGGTTATAGGCATCAGCAAAATTAGGATTAAATGCAATAGCAACGGTAAATGCCTCTCTTGCCTTATCGTACTCTTTACTCAAGAGATATTTATTCCCTTTCTCAAACCACTCATTTGCCTGAAACATTCTCTCATCATCAGAAATCTTTGCCTCTACCTGTTTCTTCTCCTTCTTATCCTTTGTCTGTGCAAGCTGTTTCTTTAATTCCTTAATCTCTCTCTGACTCTTATCGTAAGCCTCCTGAATCTTTTTATAATCATCAACCACTGATTTATCTTTAACCTTCCTTGCCATCTCTTTAATATTATCTGAATTGACTCTTGTCTTTATCTTTACCCAAAAGCGAAAGCCGTCGCCGACAACAGTCCTTTTCTTGTCAAGTATCTCTACCTCCATAATCCCTGATGTCAGAACCTGTATCTCATCTTTCGTTACTTGAATATTCTCCACCTTTGTATAACTCTCCACATAAGTTCCTGCCTGCTCAAGGGCAATCCTCTTTGCATTAAGCAATGCCCTGCTCTCTGCAACAGTCGGAGTCTCCCCATCGCCCATATTGTATGCCCCTTCTGAAACAATCTCCTTAATCGTTGTAAAACCATGAGAGGGATAAAACAAAATAAGAGCAGTAATCATAATTGCAAAAATATGTCTCATGTTATACCTCCACATAAACTATACTTCGGGCTGACAGTTTTTTTATGTGCCTTCTTTATACTTCCCTTAATCATGCTTTATCTTTAAGCGACAATGCCAAGGGGCGCGGCGGGCGTCCCTCTTGCGTGGCTTGTTAGCCCTTCCACTTTAGATTCCGCAAAGCAACCACAAAAGCACTTAAAAAAATAATTACAGCAATAACTATTGATGCGATTACTATAAGCGGGTTATTGTTGAAAGCGGTAATTATTCTATCTTTGAGTGTCTTGCCTGTTTTTTCGTTTAATTCAGTAAAATATTTATCTACTTCAATAAAAAGCTCGGATTCTATAGCCCCTATGCCTTTCTGAAGACGTATTGTTTCTAATAATCTCGCATTTGCTGTCTCATCAAACATTTTATTCAATTTCGATACTACTGCATTATCAATCTCGGAGACGCGTTTTTTTAGTAGTATTGCTGATTCAGTTTTTAAAATATCTTCTGATAGTCTCGGAAAATATAAGGAATGAATTTCCTTTGCTGTTTGCAAAATAACATTTGTTGATTGGACAGTCTCACATGCTACCACGTCTCTTATTTTGCACGCAGTAGCGTCGGAAACTATCATGCCCCTACTCTCCATTTCTTCAAAAACGTTTTGCATTGACCTCTGAAAGAGATAGTCTCTTTCTTGAAATCTTATCTTAGCTATCTCGTTTAATTTCTCACTAAATTTCAGCATGGTTAACTCATGATTATACCAATTGCACGTTTACGGCTTTCATGGGAAAAATATAGCATATTTTAGGATTTTGATAAAGGGGGAATTATTTAAATGCAATCGGGATGTAAACACGCTGCCTCGTATTATGTGGTAATATGGATAAAAAGCGGTTCGTATTTTATGGTGAAGAAGTATACTGGATATGCCAGCATAACAAAGAGGGTATTCCCCGATGAAAAAATTAAAGATAAAAGTAATCACAAATGCAAAGAGGAATGCAGTTGTTGAAGGAGAAGGGACGCTGAAGGTTTATGTAAATGCCCCTCCTGTTGACGGAAAGGCAAACAAGGTTGTGGCTGAAGTCCTGGCAGAACATTTTAAGGTAAGAAAAAGCAGCGTTAAGATACTCAGGGGCGAGAAGTCAAAGGAGAAGGTAATAGAAATTGATATGTAAGCCGGTTATAAGCTCACATCCCATACAAGCCCGTCTTTTTTCTCTATCGCCTCTTTGACTTTATTCCAGTCAACCTTTTCAAGCGCATTGAGTTCTTTAAGCTTTTCCTTTATCTTTTCATCGTAATTTACGCGCCTCTTATAAAAATCCTTATAAACCTCAATCACAATTCTGCCGTTAGAGTCCTTTGCCGCTTTTACCGGCTCATAAATTACAATCCCTTTTGTCCCGACAACTACATCTTTAAACA
The DNA here is from genome assembly GCA_001805105.1 of Nitrospirae bacterium GWF2_44_13. GTDB lineage: Bacteria > Nitrospirota > Thermodesulfovibrionia > Thermodesulfovibrionales > UBA1546 > UBA1546. Next base: position 17,980 of record MHEE01000006.1, read on the forward strand.
AGAATTCTGCCACCTCGGGCCTGAGCCGCATACAGCCGTGGCTTCTGAACTTATAAATGCTATGGGGTGAGTTTGTGCCGTGAAGCCCTATTCCTTCAAGTGAAAGCTGAAGCCAGTATTTCCCAAGCGGGTTTTCAGGGCCGGGAGGTATTTCTACGATAATATCCTGCCCATTATCCTCCATCTCCTTCTGTATTGACGGAGGAACATACCATGTCGGATCTTTTGCCTTGCTCTTTATTATAAATTCGCCGAGTGGGGTCTGCCATGTAGGCTTGCCTGCCGCAATGAAATAATAATCCTTAAGTTTTCCGTCAGAAAATCTGTAAAGCGTTCTGTCAGGTATATTTATGATTATGCCGTTGTCAATACGAGGCGGGATAATCCGCCTGAATTTTATATTTAATTTCTGCCCTATCTCAAGCGGAGCATTGTATTTGATTTGATTGCTTGAGGCAATATGGCTCCACTCAAGCCCGACTTTACCTTCAATCATCTCCCCGTAATCGCCTTTTACAACAGTATAAGCTATATCTTTTTCAATTATGCCTTCATCAGCATAAAGATTCATCGGGAGCACAAATAAAAATAACGGGAGTAAAATATACATTTTCATCATTGCTTTAATAACTTAAGCGCCTCCTTATGCAGTTCTTCATTTCCTGCTGCAAGCAGAGATGTACTTTTTTTAAGGCTGATTTCCGCTGTCTCAATGGGATTGCCTTTTATATCCGTAAAAATTCCGCCTGCCTCTTTGACCAGAAGCCAGCCTCCTCCGAAATCAAAGCTCCTTGAAAGCGAAGGGTTCGCAAATATGCTGATTGAACCGCAGGCAAGGTATGCAAGGTCAAGCGCTGTTGCACCAAGGCAGCGGGTTTTTCGTGACTTTGCCAGCAGTGGCATTATCCCCTGTATATCCCTTGCCGGAGTCTGCGCCTCGTACGCGATAAGATACATCTCTTTGTCTTTCTGTGTTGAAATTTTTTCACCGTTCAAAAAAGCGCCTTTATTTTTCTCCGCCCAGAACTCATCCCCATTAATAAGATTTACAACATAGGCTGTCTCAATATCTCCAATCGTATCCCCGTCTGCAACAGCAATTGATGCGCAATAAAACGGGATCCCTGCTATGGCATTCTTGCTGCCGTCAATAGGGTCAATCAATACTTTCCTGCCGCCGCCTTTTATATCATAAATGCCGGCCTCTTCTGAGATAATGGTTAAAGGCTCTCCTGACGCCTCAAGGCCTGAGATGATAATCTCCTCAGCCCTTTTATCTATCGGAAAAGTTTTATCTCCTGAGGCGCCGACCCCGAGGGCTGTCTGCGTAAGGGGTTTTTGTTTTAGGATGGGAATCTCTTTCAGAAGCTGCCTGCCTATGTCTTGAAACAATTCTATCTTCATAAAAATATTTTACGATAAGATTCAGGGATAGGCAACATTTAACTTTGATTTGGCAGGGAATTCTAAAATCAGGCTGTCTCTCTTACAGCCTTCAAAAGCGCCTCTTTTGCCGCCTTAAAGTCTGCGCGTATCTTATATCCTGCTGCATTGCTGTGGCCGCCTCCACCGAATATCTCGGCTATTTTTGCGACATTTACATCTCTTCCTTTTGAGCGGAGGCTTATCTTATAGTGGTTATTCTCTATCTCCCTGAAGAGCGCGGAAATTTTTATGGACCTCAGCTTCCTTGGAAATCCCGGAAAAGTTTCCGTATCTGAGATTGCTGCGCCTGTTTCCCTGAACATATCAAGCGTAACGTGAGTGATTGCGATATCATTGTATATCTCAAGAGTGTTAAGAACCTTTTGAAGAAGCCTGAACCTGCCGTCTGTCCATGTTTCATACAGGTTTTCAGCAATATATGACGGGCCTGCTCCGGCTTCAATCAGTTCTGCTGACACCCGCAAAACAGCAGGCGTAGTATTGCTGTACCTGAAAGTGCCTGTGTCAATAGCAATGGCAGTATAAAGATTTGCGGCAATCGCTTTTGTTACGGTTACGCCCAATTCCTTTATCAAATAAAAAATCATCAGACCGGTTGCAGGCGACTTTGGGTCTATCCACCTTATATCGCCGAAGTCCCTTGCTGTTTCGTGGTGGTCTATGACTGCCGAGGAAGCGAATTGCAACTTTTCTATCCCTGCGCGTTCAGCATCATTGCAGTCAATAAGGATTAAATTTTGAATTTTGGATTTTGAATTTGAAATTGAATCTGTAAATCTTTCACTGCCCGGCAGAAATTTATAAAATTCAGGCACAGGATCTTTGTCATAGACTATTGTTTTTTTCCCGAGGGATTCAAGCGCCATTGATAGCGCAATGGAAGAGCCAAGCGCATCGCCGTCAGGGCTTATGTGCGCTGCGATTACAAAATTATTTTCTTTCTTTAAAAAGTGGAGCAGTTTTTTCGGAGGGATCATTTTATTAGGACGAGACATCTTTATGGTTTAGTCCTCCTTTTTTATCTCCCTTAGAAGTTTTTCAATCCTGACTCCGTATTCAAGGGATTCGTCTATTCTGAATGTAAGCGAAGGTATAAACTTCATTCTGAGCCTTTTTGCCAGCTCTGCGCGGATAAAACCTTTTGCTGAATTAAGCATCTCCAGAGTTGTTTCTTTTTCCTCTTCCTTCAGGATGCTTAGATAAATTGTCGCTATTTTCAGGTCTTCTGTTATCTTTGCTCCCGTGACTGTGACAAAACCCAGCCTTGGGTCTTTCACTTTATTCATTATGATATCAGCGATTTCTTCTCTGATAAGGTCGCTGACTCTCTGTGAGCGTTTGTATGGAAGCATATCATTTTGGGGATTGGTAACTGGTGATTGGGGATTAGTTTTAATGCCAACCCCTAATACCTAAACCCTAACCCCTGCCTTTAGAGTTTCCCTGCTATCTTCTCAATGACATAATTTTCAATGATGTCTCCAACCTTCATGTCATTGTAATTCTCTATTGTGATGCCGCATTCGTATCCTGTCTGAACTTCCCTGACATCATCCTTGAATCTTTTTAAGGATGAGAGCTTGCCTTCATAAACAACGATATTGTCTCTGATAATCCTGATACCATCGCTTGCACGGCTGACAGCGCCGTCAATAACATAACAGCCTGCTATGGTCCCGATTTTTGACACCTGGAATGTCTGCCTTACTTCTGCCCTGCCGAGAATTTTTTCCTTGAGAGTGGGCTCAAGCAGTCCTTCAAGCGCTTTCTTCACGTCTTCTATGGCTTCATAAATGATATTGTAAAGCCTTATGTCAACGCCTTCCTTCTCTGCCGTATGAGACGCCTTTGTTTCAGGCCTTACATTGAACCCTATTATAATGGCATTTGAGGCCGCAGCCAGCATAACATCTGATTCGTTAATCCCGCCCACTGCTGTATGTATGACCTTAACCTTAACCTGCGGATGCGTGATGCGCTCCAGGGCATCACGTGTGGCTTCTACAGAGCCCTGAACATCACCCTTAATTATGATATTAAGATCTTTAACTTCCCCTTCTTTTATCTTTGCGTAGAGGTCGTCCAGCGTAAGTTTTCTTCTCTTTGCCATTTCTGCCAGTCTTTGTTTCTGCAGCCGTGTAAGCGCAATCTGCCTTGCGCGCTTTTCATCATCTACGGCGCTGAAGGCATCTCCTGCTGTAGGGACCTCCGGAAAACCTATGACCTCAATGGGTGTTGAAGGGCCCGCGGTCTGAATGCGTTTTCCTGTGTCATCTATCAAAGCCCTTACTCTTCCAACGCTTGTGCCTGAAAGAAAATTATCGCCAATCTTAAGGGTGCCAGCCTGAACAAGCACTGTTGCCACAGGGCCTCTTCCTTTATCAAGCTTTGCCTCTATGATTGTCCCCTTTGCCAATTTGTCAGGGTTTGCCTTGAGTTCCATTACCTCTGCCTGAAGCAGTATCATCTCAAGAAGCTGTTCAATGCCGATGCGCTTCTTGGCGGATACCTCAACAAATATGTTCTGGCCGCCCCATTCTTCGGAGAGTATTCCCCTCTCTGCAAGTTCAGTTCTGACTTTCTGGGGATTTGCCTCGGGTTTATCTATTTTATTTATCGCTACGAGAATCGGCACGTTTGCAGCTTTTGCATGGTCTATCGCCTCTACTGTCTGCGGCATTACTCCGTCATCTGCGCCAACAACAAGCACAACTACATCCGTCACCTTTGCGCCCCTGGCCCGCAAGGCGGTAAAGGCTTCATGCCCGGGTGTATCAAGAAATACTATATCTTTCCCTTTAAGCTTAACTTTGTATGCTCCGATATGCTGTGTTATTCCGCCTGCCTCTGTCTCTGTAACCTTTGTCTCTCTTATCGCATCAAGCAAAGAGGTTTTGCCGTGATCAACATGTCCCATTATTGTGACTACGGGCGGCCTAAGGCTGAGTTTGGACAAATCCTCTGTTTCCTCTTCTGCAATTAATTCCTCTTCTACAGCCATTACTTCAAGTTTTATCCCAAAGCTGTCTGCGATGAGCATGGCAGCATCTATGTCTACAGGCTCATTGATTGTAGTCATATGCCCCAGTTCCATAAATTTTTTCATGACATCGGATACTTTTATGCTTATGAGTTCCGCAAATTCTTTTACTGTCATTCCTTCGCGCAGCTTTAATGTCTTTTTCCGCGCTATGCCAGCCTGCAACTGCGGCCTTTGTTCTTCTCTGTGGATAAATCTGTCCCGGCTGTCCTTGCCGGTCCTTTTAAACTGTTTGGGGTCATGCCATTTCTTCGTCTCTATTTTTCTTATCGCCTGAAAGGCCCTTTGCATCTGCGGTTTTGCCTTAAATTTTTCGTCTTTTTCAGTTTCCAGTTCTTTCTTGAATCTGTCGGGAACCTTTTGCACAACCTCTTCCTCGGGCAGCGGCACAGCAGTCTCTGCAGGCAGCGCTTCCTCAACAGGCAGTGGTTTTTCCTCCGGAAATTTTATTTCCTTTGGCTGTTTTTTTTCTTCAATTGCCTTTACAGGCTCTTTAATCTTTTCCGGATGGACTACCGGCTGCACAGGCTTTTTAACCTCTGCAACAGGTTCAGTTTTGGCTGCTAATCCAGGCTCAACAGGTTTCTTTACAGGCCGCGCAGCCTTTGCCGGTTTAGTTTTTTTCTCCTCAGCTTTCTTTTCTTCGGCAGGTTTCTTTTTCTCAGGCTTTGCAGTTGTCTTTCTAGGTTTAACTTGCGGCGCTGTCTTTTTCTTCAGCAGTTTTTCTATTTTTTCAGCGGCTTCGTCTTCTATTGTTGAGGAGTGCGTCTTGCCTTTAACCCCAAGGTCTGAAAGCGCTTTTACTATCTCTTTATTGTCAACGCCAAGTTTTTTGGCAAGTTCATGGACTCTTAATTTAGACATATAGCTTATTTGCCTCTTCCCCTCTGGACTAAGCCCCCTCGATGACAGGCTTGTAACATTGGTCTTAAAATGTTATCATAAAAAACCTTTTTAAAGCAATTTCATGCAATGACTCTTGAAAGGAGGAAAAACGTTGGCAAGCTGTTTTGTATGTGGAAAGACAAGGACAATAGGCAATAATGTAAGCCATGCAAACAACAGAACAAAGCGGCAGATACTTCCGAATCTGCAGAGGGCAAAGATAGTAACATCTCACGGCACAAAGAGAGAATACGTCTGCACGCGGTGCCTGCGCTCAGGTAAAGTCAAAAAGGCTGTTTAGTGAAAAGGGCTGATTCTCTGCTTGCTCCTCTGATTAAGAATCTTAAGCTGGAAGACGCGGTAAAACTGGGACGCATAAGGGCAGAGTGGCCGGATATTTTTGAAAAACCTGTCTCTCTTCACATGTTCCCTGCAATTCTGAAAGAGGGAGAACTGCTCATCAATGTAGATTCACCCATGTGGATGCAGCAGCTCAGTTTTTACAAAGATAAAATGGCTGATAAGCTTCAGGGCTTCGGAGTAAAAGCAGTCCGTCTCAGGCTGGGAAAGGTCACGCCATGGGAAAAAGAAAAAAAGGGGGAAGAAATTCTCCACAAGCCAATCACAGCGGATGACCGTTCTTACATAGAAAAAACTGTATCCCCGATACATGATGAAGAATTAAGAAACGGGATTAAAAAGGCAATAGAAAAATCAATTAGTTTCAAAAGGCCGTGATAACACCCGGAGGCAATATGAAAAAGGCGCTAATCTTGCTGTTAATTGCAGTACTTCCACTTTTATCCTGCGGGAAAAAAGAAGTTAAAAAAGTTACCGACGAATCAAAAACAGCTCAGGAGGCAATCGCCTTAGCAGAGGAAATCAAGGATGCCTACCTGAAAAAAGACCTTGCCGTTATTGAAAAGAACACAACAAAAGAAGGCTACAGGGAGCTTCTCGGCGCAATAAAGGGCTTTGATAAGGCAGAGCTTACGTTTTCTTCTAAATGGGTTCAGATAGAGAAAACATCTGTATCCATGAAAATCGCGTGGAACGGGAAATGGGTTGCGGGAGGGCAGACAACAGAGGAGCGCGGCACCGCACTGTTCATATTTGAAGGGAGCCCTCTGAAGCTAAGCCGCATTCTCAGGGCAAACCCGTTTAGACAGCCTGAATAAGTTTGGCTTAATGACAGCTGGTGCAAGTTGATTTGGTGCAGGATGAGCAGCTTGCAGATGATGAGCCTGCGAAAGGCTTTTCAACCCCGCTCATTCCGAATATGGACATCTTCTTTTTTATCTCTGAGGAATTGCATTTCGGGCATGTGACCTTCTGGCTCCCGAACACAAGCTTTTCAAAATCCTCTTTGCATTTTGTGCATTTATATTCATAAACAGGCATAAAATATTATAACACGCTGTCCAAGTCGGAACTATGCGGTAGGCAATAATCGAGTGTTTTATTAAACTGCCTATCGACTAATAGACAGCTTCCCCTCATTGTATTTATGAATCAGCATTGAGATGAGGGTTTGATATGGTATGCCTTCTTCAATTGCTTTGGCCCGAATTTTCTTTAAATCCCTTTCGGTCATCCGAATATTGATCCGCTTTTGTTTGTTCAGGCTATAGCGGGCATATCACTCAGATTGCTTAACAGGATTTTCTCCAAGGCTTAAATTGTGTTATCCAGAGCTCCGACTTAAAGAAACAGTTGTCGCATCAATCCTTAATCGTGTATTTTAAAAGATGCACAAAGGTTATCTTATTCTTGTCCTCCATGCCCACCTGCCTTATATCAGGCATCCTGAACACGAATACTTTCTTGAAGAAAACTGGCTTTACGAGGCGATCACAGAGAGCTACATACCTCTGATTGATGTATTTGACAGGCTTCTGAACGACAATATTGATTTCAGAATTACACTCTCTCTGAGTCCGGCGCTTGTTGAGATGTTCAATGATTCTTTTCTAAGGGGAAGGTATTTGAGATATATAAACAATCTTATTGAGCTTTCGGAAAAAGAGCTTCTGAGAAACAGAGGGGATATATCCTTTGAGCCTCTTGCAAGGATGTATAACAACCGATTTAAAAGAGTCAGGTTTCTATACGAAGAGTCCTGCAAAAAAGACCTGGCTGCTGCCTTTAGAAGATTGGGGGAAACAGGAAAGGTTGAGATTATAACCACTGCTGCCACTCACTCGTATTTGCCTGTCCTGAGTATATATCCTCAGGCAGTAAGGGCTCAGCTAAGGGTTGCAAAGGAAAATCACATAAAAAACTTCGGGAAAGCGCCTGCCGGGGTATGGCTGCCTGAATGCGGCTATTACGATGGGGCAGACGGATTGTTGGCAGAAGCAGGCATAAAATTCTTTTTTATGGATACACATGGAATACTGAACGGAACGCCAACGCCGAGATACGGCGTATACAAGCCTGCGCACTGCCCTTCAGGAGTCAGCGCATTCGGAAGGGATATTGAGTCATCAAAACAGGTCTGGAGTTCAATAGAAGGCTATCCGGGGGATTTTGCTTACAGGGAGTTTTACAGGGATGCCGGATTTGACCTGCCGATGGATTATGTCAAACCACACATACATCCCGACGGCATAAGAATATATACAGGCATAAAATACTATCGGATAACAGGCAAGACAGAAAATAAGATGCCTTATGTAAGAGAACAGGCGTTAGTAAAAGCAGAAGAGCATGCTGAAAACTTTATGCTCAGCAAGAAGCGCCAGATAGAGTTTCTGTACAACAATGTGGGGTTTAAGCCCGCGATAACAGCTCCCTATGATACCGAACTTTTCGGACACTGGTGGTTTGAAGGGCCGGACTGGCTTGATTTCCTTATTAGAAAAATTGCGCGTACGCAAGATGTCTTTAGGACCATTACGCCGTCAGAATATTTAAGTGAACATAATGAGCTTCAGCGCATAGAGCCTTCAATGTCAAGCTGGGGCTATAAAGGGTATAACGAGGTGTGGCTTAACAGTTCAAACAGCTGGATTTACAGGCATCAGCACAGGGCAGCCGAAAAAATGACAGAGCTTGCAAATATGTTCCCTCATGCCGAAGGGCTGCTGAGGAGGGCGCTTAATCAGGCTGCAAGAGAAGTTCTTCTGTCACAGCATAGTGATTGGGCATTTATAATAAAAACAGGCGCAGCAGCAGAATATGCGTCAAGTCGGCTTACTGGGCACATAGAGAGTTTTAACGGTTTATACGCGGCAATCAGGAAAGGCGATATAGACGAGGCGCAGCTATCAGAGATTGAGAATAAAGATAACCCATTTCCGGAGATAGATTATCGCGCCTATTCAGACAGCGAAAGAAGGTTGTCAAAAGGATAAGCCCTAAGATATGACAGGAACTCATCCACTGCATGGGACGATATCGCCTTTTTCTGGAAGATTAAGGAGAAATCCCTCAGCATTTTCTCTTCTTTAAAGCTCAAAGGCCTTAACGTCCCGTATTTGATTTCTTTTCTTACAGCCCATCTTGACACAATGGCAATGCCCATGCCATTTTCAACCGATTCCTTTATTGCTTCTGTGCTCCCCAACACCATGGAAATCATCATATTCTGAGGAATGATGCTGTATTTGCCGAGGTATTTTTCTATTACCTGCCTTGTGCCTGACCCTTCCTCTCTGAATATGAAGGGTTCTTTAGTAATTTCAAAGATAGAGATAGTTCTCTTTTTGGCCCATGGATGAACCGGAGGCACGATAAGCGCAAGCTCATCACTGACAAGTTTATCAACAACCATCTTCTGCCTTGCGACATCTCCCTCTACAAGTCCAATATCAATATTGCCGGCATTCAACAACTCCACCACCCGCTTTGTGTTGCCGACAAGAAGGTGCATTTTTATTTTTGGGTGTGTCTTTCTGAAGGCTGCGATGACTCCGGGCATGAGGTAGTTTCCTATGGTTGAACTTGCGCCGACACTTATGCTGCCTTTCACGAAACCTGTTATTTCGCCTATGTTCTTTTCAGCAGCAGCATAAAGATTAAGTATCTCCTTTGCATACTTGTAGAGCATCTCCCCCGCAGGCGTGAGGGTGACTGTATTGCTGGCCCTGTCAAAGAGTTTTGTCTCATATGTCTCCTCAATTGCCTGGATTAAAAGGCTGACAGCAGGCTGGGTGAGATATATTATCTCGGATGCCTTGGAAAAACTCTTTGTCTCCGCAACTGTGCAGAAAACCTTTAGCTTATGATCTTCCATGCCCATAACTTTTGTTAATTATAAAATAAAACAAAAAAATAATTCAATGACAGGTTTTAGCTGCTGCTTTTTTCGCAAGGGCGTCTGCTTTTTTATTCTGTTCTCTGGGGATATGACTGATAGTGTAAGCCTTAAAAGACTTCAGGTGCGATAGCGCTTCCTGATACAGCGCTTGCAGATGTTCATTTTTTACCTTATAGCTTCCTTGTATCTGTTTCACGATAAGCTCAGAATCAAGAAATATCTTTAGGTTTTCAGCCTTCAGCGCTTTTGCTCTGGAAAGCCCCTTTATAAGGGCCGTGTATTCTGCAATGTTATTTGTTGCTGTTCCGATGTGTTCCGATATCTCGTATGTCTTGCCTTCAAGGAGAAGGACTGCGCCAATGCCTGATTCCCCGGGATTCCCGCTGGATGCTCCGTCACAGTATAAAATACCTTCTCCCGGGCAGTTCGGGGCTTTCATTCGCCGCTTTCTTTCCAGTAGAGGATTCTGTCGCACTGCTGGCACTGAATTATCTCAATATTTTTCTTCAGCTCAACAAACATCTGCGGCGGTATGTTCATATTGCAGCCCTGACATATCTCATCCCTTGCCTCTACTACCGCAAGCCCATTGCATTTTTCAAGCAAGGCCATATAATTACCGTACACATCAGGGTCAATCTTATCGGCTATCGCTATGCGCCTGACCTTGAGTTCTCCCATCTCCTTTTCTGCTTCCGCTATCTCCTGATCAACCTCTTTTCTGAAGGCCTCCACCTTATCTTTTTCGGCTTTCATTTTAAGCTCTTCAGCCTTTACCTCTTTTGCTGCAGCCTCAATGGCTTCCATAACGGAGAGTATCTCATCCTCTATCGCATACCGCTCTTTCTCTATGGTTTCAATCTCTTTAAGATGCGCCTGATATTCCTTGTTGGTTTTTATATCTGAAGCGCGGGCCTTTATTTTCTTTATCTTTTCATTTATATCCTCAATTCCCTTCTCCTTGTCCTTTTTTTTCTTCTCAAGAAGTTCGCATTTCTGTTTTTCTTTTTCATAGAGAGACCGGATTTCTTTAAATAATTTTTCAGCTGACGAGAGCTTGGAGGGCAGCGAATCAATAACGGCTTTTTTTCTTATGATAGTGGAATCTGCTTCTTGAAGTTCGATAAGTAGTCTTATGTTTTCTGGCACGCACCCTCCACCAACAGAAGTTAAAAGTTAAGAGTTTAAAATTAAAAGTTGCTATATAGGAATCCGGAGTTTTAAATTTCAACTTCTAACTTTTCACTTTTAACTCTAATTCCGCAAAGCGAAATTAGTTGGTGGGCCCACCAGGACTCGAACCTGGGACCAACCGGTTATGAGCCGGTAGCTCTACCAACTGAGCTATGGGCCCTGCAAGTAGTAATTGTAAATTTTAAGGAGCATTTTGGTCAAGTGCGAATTGTCACAGTGTCAAGGCAAAATAGAAATGTGCTATTTTATGCTGCTACCTCCAAAGGAGGGTTGTTTGTCTTTGCTGCCGATTTTCTGTATGTTTTTCTCCATGGGTGATCCTGTGGAGAGATATATGTTGTTGGTCTGCGCCTTTTCATCTTTTGCTCTTTTGGCTTCATTTCTGGTCTCTGCTGAATGCTTTTGAACTTCACTCCCTTGCCATTATTTGTTATCTGCATTGTCCCGTCTATATGTCCCTCTGCTATTGCCTTCTTGTTTGTGATTGCCTCCTCTATTTGATAGAGATTCCTGTTATGTGAGATTGTAAGGTCGTCCCTTGCCGAGCGCCCCGTCCTGATGTATCTCTGAAAGCTGTATTGTTCCTTAATATGTGTAAAATCTGAAATATGCCTTATAGGACATTTCTATTTTGGCGCAATAGGACATTATCATGTTGGCGTTACAGCCTTTTTCTTCCTACTCTCCTTGGCGAGTCCCGACCTGTCGGGATTGTTTTCTGCCCATACCTCTATCGCGAGTTCAGGACACATCTGGGCGCATAACGCGCATCCGGTGCATTTCCCCATGTGTTCAGGATGCGCAGTGAAATATCCCATTTTGTTGAATTGCTCTTCAATTACTATAACTCCTTTAGGACAGGACATCACACAGTATTTACAGCCCTTGCACAATTGGTTGTCTATTGCGATTTTTCCTTTCATGCGCTCCTTGCAAGCAGTTCTCCTGCGTGTTTTAAAGATACATCAGTTATCTTGCCGCTGAGCATGCGTGCTATCTCAGCCGTGCGTTCATCTGGAGTGAGCTCCTTTATTTTTACGGAAGTGCTGTCTTTTTTCTGGGACTTTTCTGTCATTATATGAAAATCCGCTGCAGATGCTATCTGAGGAAGGTGAGTTATGCATATAACCTGATGAGCCTTTGAAAGCCTTTTTAATTTCATGCCTACACTTTCAGCTGTTCGTCCCCCTATTCCAGCGTCAATCTCGTCAAATATAAGCACAGGGATGCTGTCAACGTCGGCAAGTATATTCTTCAGCGCAAGCATTATCCTTGAGAGTTCTCCTCCTGAAGCAACCCTTGCCAGAGCCTTAAGAGGCTCTCCGGGGTTTGCTGAAAAAAGGAATTCAATTATATCAATGCCTGTGGAAGACAGCGGAGACGGCGTGACATCAACTCTGAATCCGGCCTTTTCAAATGCAAGCTCTTTCAGTATCTTTTCTACCGCCTTACCTATGTCTTTTGCTGTCTGTTTTCTTTTTTCTGACAGATGTGTTGCTTCACTCAGGAGTTTTTCTTCCTTTTCTCTGAGTTGATTTTCAAGTATGTCAATTTTTTCATCAGAATGTTTTAAGGTTGAGAGTTCTTTTTCTGCCTCATCCCTGTAGCTGATTATTGAGTCAGCGCCGTCTCCGTATTTTTTCTCAAGTTTTTTTATGGTTTCAAGCCTTTCCTCTATGGTTTCAAGCCGCTTTGGGTCAAGGTCATATTTTTCCTTGAACCCCCTCAAAGACACTGCCCCGTCTTCAAGCAGAGGCTTTGCCGACTCCAGGAGGCCGAGAGTTTCATTAATGCCCGGGTCTATGGAAGCCATCTCGCGAAGTTTTGAGATTACACCATCCAGTTTTTCTGTGCATGCGCCTTCCGATGAGTAGAGCATTGTATATGCTGTTTCTACAAGTTCGTTCAGCTTATTCAGGTTTGAAAGTATGACCTTCTCTTCTTCCAGAGCTTCCTTTTCCCCTTTTTTAAGCGAGGCAGAGTCTATTTCATTTATCTGGAAACTCAGAAGGTCGATCCGCTGCATTCGTTCCTTCACATTTTCCTTAAGTTTGCCAAGTTCTTTTTTGAGCGACTGAACTTCATGGAACAGCGCCTCAACTTCTGCCCTTTTGTCGTGGAGTTTGCCGTAAAAATCCAGAAGGGTTCTCTGGTTATCCGTTGAAAGCAGGCTTTGGTGTTCATGCTGCCCGTGCATGTCAACGAGAGTTTTGCCTATTGCGGACAGGCTCTGCATGTTAACAAGCGAATCGTTTATATAGGCCCTGCTCTTCCCTGCGGATGAGATATTCCGCCTTATTACAATCCCGTCTTCGGAGATAATGCCCATTTCCGTAAGCATCGGATGGCCTGACACTTCAAAAAACGCCTCAACAGACGCTTCATCCTTCCCGCTTTTAATCATCCCAGTCTGTGCCCTTTCTCCAAGCGCAAGGCCGAGGGCGTCGACAATTATCGATTTTCCCGCGCCTGTCTCTCCTGTTAAGACATTCAGGCCGGTTTCGAATTTTATTTTGAGGTCATCAATTATAGCGAGATTTTTTATCCTGAGTTCTTTAAGCATTGTTCCAAAAATGTGACAGTGTCAGTTTTCAGTGTTAGTTACTGATACTATTCACTGACACAGTTCACTGTATATGGCTTATTTCACTTTTTAAGAATAGTTCTGAGCTCCCTTGCATTTTTCGGAGCATAACCACCGGCTTCATTATTGAAATACAGGAAAACGTCTTTGCCGTCTTTCAGAAATTTGTTTATGGCCTTTGCATCTGCTTTGAGCTGTTCAACTGTATAGCCATAGGCGTATTCCCCGTCGGCGCCGTGCCTCCTGATATATACGAAATCAGCAGTCGCAGGCGTGCCGCATAAAAAATCGGGCCAATCAGCGAGGCACAATGCTGTATTGTTTTCCCCGAGAAGCGATATAATCTGTCTGTTTATCCAGCTTTTATCCCTGAATTCAAAGGTGTTTCTCACTTTATATTGGCTTAGCGCCTCAAGAAAATCTTTCAGTTTGCCGGTATCTGCCTTAAAGTCAGGAGGAAACTGCCACAGGACAACCCCAAGTTTCTCTCTAAGGGCGGTTATTCTTGAAAAGAATACATCCAGAGGTTCGGCAGGAGATTTTAATTTTTTTACATGGGTTATAAACCTGCTTCCCTTAAGTGAGATTATAAAGTCTTTGGGTGTTTCGCTGTACCACTTTGAAAATGTCTCTTTTTCGGGGACCCTGTGAAAAGTAACGTCAAGCTCAACAGTTGCGAATTTCCTGCAATAGTATTCAAGCCACTGTCTTTTGGAGAGTTCATTAGGATAGAATTTCCCCTGCCAGTCATCGTACAGGAAACCACTGCACCCTATCTTCACACAAGGCATAAAACATTGTATCATATAACTGCCCTATATTGAAAGGTTTTTTACTCTCATGAGAGGGCAAAACAGAGTAAACAGTATGGATTTAAGGGGTATGCAGAGAAGACTTTGATGGAAAATTAGATGCAGGTGGTTTTATAATAATACATTCAGGAGGGTTTTTATGGCTGATATAAAGAGAATCGGAATTATCACAAGCGGCGGAGACTGCGGAGGCTTAAATGCAGTTATCAAGAGCGCTGCTCGGGAGGCCTATGCTCATGGAATTGAAACCGTAGTAATACCGAACGGTTATGCAGGACTTTATAACCTCGTTGACCTTGAAAATGTTGTAGTTCTGAATGCGGAGAGGGTAAGCCGCATTGAGGCATCCCTTGCAGGGTCCGAGGCAGGGCATTCAAGGGTAAAGATAAGCAAGATAAAAGACCCTAATACTTATGACAGGATTAAAGCAGGGCTTAAAAAGTTTAAAATAGACGCCCTGATTATAAGCGGCGGCGACGATACCGGAAGCGTTGTCATCGACCTGAATTCTCACGGCATACCTTGTGTTCATGTGCCTAAGACCATGGACCTGGACCTTCAGCCTTACAGTGTCGGAGGAGATTCTGCGGTAAACAGGATAGCTCTTTTTACAAGGGACATAAAAACAACAGGGATGAGCCACAACAGGATTATTGTGATGGAAGTTTTCGGCAGATACGTGGGGCACACCGCCCTGCGCGGGGGCGTGGGCGCGGAGGCTGACTGCATCCTTCTTCCTGAGGTGCCTGTTGATTTTGATGTTGTCTATGAGCATATGAAGGCCACATACTTTGCGCGTGTGGAGAGGAGCGATGTTAAGGCAGGAACATATATTATTGTTGCGGCAGAGGGCATCAAGACCGCAAGTGGCGAGCTTCTCTATGACGAATCCGCCGGAGTAGATGCCTTTGGCCATAAGAAACTTGCAGGAGCAGGGAAATACGTAAAACAGCAGCTTGAAAAGAGACTGAAGGCAGACCCTGCTGTCAAAGAGTTTATGAAGAGGGCGGGGATGTATGCGCCGGGTGTTTATGAGATACCCGAAGTCAGAGAAGTAATGCCGGGCCACCTTGTGCGTTCAGGGCCCTCGTCTGCTTATGACGTTAATTTCGGGCAGAGGGCAGGGGCAGCCTCAGTACTGCTGTTGCTTGAAAGCAAGACAGGCAATACAGTGGTTGATGTGGAAGGCAGCAAGATATTTTATATCGCTACATCAGAGGCTATAAAGAGAAGGGAAGTGGATATCAGCGAATTAGCGCTGTTTGAAAGCCTCGGCACCTGCTTTGGAAGAAAACCCGGGAAATTCGGATACGAGCTTGTGGAAACTAAAGGGGTGCCCAAAAGGCATCTATAACCGATCAATTTAGATCCTTAACTCCGTTAGAAAGAAAGCTTTCTAACGGAGTTAAGAAATGATTCTGTCAGGTGGTAGAAGCAGTTACCTGAGAAAAAATACAGCAGCGCTTCCGACACGGATTGCTTAATCACAGGAATGCTCTAAAGAGAAGAAACGTTACGACTGCTCCCATAAGGCTTCCGAGAAATACCTCCCACCACGTGTGAACCCTTGTTGTAACCCTGCTCTGAGCAATTATTACAGCAAGGATAAAAGACAGCAGGGAAGCGGTAAAGTTCTCTGCTATGAATGTTACGGCTGCCCATGCCGAGAATGCGAGCGCGGCATGTCCGCTTGGCATACCGCCGCGCAGCGGATGCCCCTTACCGAAATACACCTTTGTTATTACAACAAGGATAAGGACTATAATAAATGAGATAATAGCAATCTCTTCTTTTGAGTGTTTTGCGATGTAGAGCCCCTGATGGAAAATATCACGGACGTAAGGGGATAAGACTATGTAACCGACAACTGCGGCTCCGAATGCAGTTACGAATACCGCGCCTGCGGCTATGTCTTTTACTATGCGTGCCTTTTCGCTGTGGTTAGGGGATATGATGTCAACTATAGCCTCTATCGCTGTATTAAACATCTCCGAGAGAAGCACTGCTATCACAGAGAGCGAGATTATCATAAATTCTGTTCGTGAAACGCCAAGGATATAACTTACAAGAAGAACTGTGGCAGCGCTGTAAAAATGATACCGCAGATGTCTCTGCGTTCTGGCAGCATGAAGAATCCCTTCTATTGCAAAGTCCGCGCTCTTTAGCCATTTTCTTAGAGGCATATAATATCTCCGGTTTTTTATATTCTATAAGATTGTCCAAAATTTTGTTTCTTCACAATATTGTCTTCTAAAGTATATAATAGTTGCATCTAATTTAAGCTGATGGGAGGTTTTATGAAGATATTGGAAGGCGAACTTCAGGCAAAGGGATTAAAGTTTGCGATAATCGTAAGCAGGTTCAATGACTTTATCACGAGCAAACTCCTTGACGGAGCGAAGGATGCGCTGTTGAGACATGGAGCAAAGGAGGAAGACATAGATATTGCAAGGGTGCCGGGTTCTTTTGAGATTCCTCTGATCGCAAAAAAACTTGCATCAAAAGGCACATATAATGCGGTGATATGCCTGGGCACAGTCATCAGGGGCGCAACCCCTCACTTTGAGTATGTTGCGGCTGAAGTGTCAAAGGGCGTTGCTGCGGCATCGATGGAGACAGGAGTTCCGATTGCATTCGGAGTCATCACTTCCGATACAATCGAACAGGCTGTTGAAAGGGCAGGGACAAAAAGTGGCAATAAAGGGTTTGACGCTGCAATAACAGCAATCGAGATGGCACAACTGATGAAAAAAATATGAAACGGGATTTCATTCACCTATTCACCTATTCACCGTTTCACGTGTTGTAATGAAACGTCGCAAGGCGAGGGAGTATGTTCTTCAGTTTCTATTTCAATCTGATTTCGGGAACCAAAGCGACACAGGCAGAAGCCTTAAGCAGTTCTGGGCTGACAAAGAAAAAGACGATGAAGTCAAAAAATTTGCAATAGAGATTATCAAAGGCACTCTTTCTTCCCTTGATGAGATAGACTCCGTAATAAACAAATCGGCTGAACACTGGGTACTCCAGAGGATGGCTGCTGTTGACAGGAATATATTAAGGTTTGCCGTTTATGAACTCCTGCACCGAAAAGATATTCCTCCCGCTGTAACAATAAATGAGGCAATAGAGATTGCTAAGAAATATTCCACGCATGAATCAGCTTCATTTATCAACGGCATTCTGGACAAAATCGCCAAGGGAACAAAATCTCAGCAGAAAAAAGCGCAATGAGCCGGAATTATGTTGTTATTAATGATGACAAAATTGAGATTGTAAGGGTAGAATATGGCATTCTTTCATGTAATTTTTAATAGAAGGAGATAAGTATGATACCGCGTTATACAAGGCCGGTCATGGGAAAACTTTGGGAGCCTGAGAGCAGGTTCCAGAAATGGCTTGATGTCGAGATTGCTGTTTGCGAGGCATGGGCAGAACTTGCAGAGATTCCTGTTGATGCAGTAGTAAAAATAAAGAAAAAGGCAAGGTTCGACGTAAAAAGAATTGACGAAATAGAAAGCGTTGTTAAGCACGATGTTATTGCATTCCTCACATCAGTCGCAGAAAATGTAGGCCATGAGTCAAGGTTCATCCACAAAGGGCTTACATCATCTGATGTTGTTGATACCGCACTTTCCCTTTTGATGAAAGAGGCGGCAGACATTATTCTTAAAGACCTAAAGGAACTGATGTCTGTACTTAAAAAACAGGCATACAAATATAAAAACACGCCTGCAATAGGAAGGAGCCACGGAGTCCATGCAGAGCCAATGACCTTCGGGCTTAAATTTGCCCTCTGGTATGAGGAGACGAAGAGGAATATTGCGAGGATGAAGCGTGCAAAGGATGTTGTGAGCATAGGCAAATTTTCCGGAGCTGTAGGCACATTTTCGAATATACCTACAAAGATTGAAGAAAAGGTATGTAAAAAACTCGGCCTAAATCCCGAACCTGTCGCAACTCAGGTTGTTCAGAGAGACAGGCATGCAGAGTACCTCACAACACTTTCGCTCATTGTAGGGTCAATAGAAAAAATCTCTGTTGAGATAAGGCATCTCCAGAGGACAGAAGTGCTTGAGGCAGAGGAGCCTTTCACAAAAGGGCAGAAGGGTTCATCGGCAATGCCCCATAAGAGAAATCCTGTCGGATGCGAGAACCTCTCAGGCCTTGCAAGGCTTGTGCGTTCAAATGCAATGGCAGGGCTGGAAAACATTGCCTTATGGCATGAGCGCGATATCTCGCATTCATCTGTTGAGCGGGTGATTATTCCAGACAGCACAATACTTGTTGATTATATGCTTAACAGATTAAAGGGAATCCTTGACGGCCTCCATGTATATCCTGACAGGATGCTTAAAAATATGAACCGCAGTTATGGCCTCTATAATTCACAGAGAGTTCTCCTTGCATTAACGGGCAGGGGAATGAGCCGTGAGGATGCGTATGAACTTGTCCAGAGGAATGCTATGCAGAGCTGGAAGAAGGGGATTGAGTTCAAAAAATTATTATTGAAGGATAAAGACGTCAAAAAATACCTCTCTTCAAAAGAAATAAAAAAAATCTTTGACCTTAAATATTACCTCAAGAATGTGGATTATATATTCAAGAGGGTGTTTGGATAATCTCCATTCCCTCAATATTCTCAGATTCGAGCCGTAAGGCGCTGCGAGACGTGCGGAAGGTTCAGAGTAGTAGAACAGTTTAAGCAAGTATCGTTTTTACACGGCCTATTTCTCCGCTTTCAAGGCGAACTTTGATTCCATGCGGATGTGCGGGTGAATTAGTTAAAATATCCCTTACAATTCCTTCGGTGAGTTTCCCTGTCTGCTGGTCTTTTTTCAGCACGATTGAAACACGTAATCCACGTTTTATATCTGCGCGTCTGGTCCCATCCATAAAGTGCTCTCCCGTAAGTTATTCTTTGACCGCATAATCTTGCTTAATTCTTATGGGCCTTATCTTCTTTTTTTATCTGATGTATCTTTCCGTGCGGTGCAGGTGATGATGAAATTTTCAGGCTCCAGATCGGGATTTTTCTCAAGCTCCTCAACAAAGATATTGATCGCCTTTCGCATGAAGGCTGAGAAGTTTATGCCCCTTGGCAATGTGTGGATCCTCTGACGCGTGTCTTCGTCTATTGATACTGTGTGCTTTGCCATAATCACTCCTTTTTCAATGAATGCCGTGAATGTTTAAAGACGGCAGAGGCGTTGATAAGGCTGCCGGAGAAATAATCATATTTTCAGAAATCCTCAAATTTTTTCTTATCTTATCCCGTCCTGCTCAAAAAAGGCAAGACCGAATGCAATAGTGTTCAAAGCGTCAAAGTGTCTCGCCTCAAGCGAGTCGCAGGGGAGACAGAGCAGCAAAGTCTCAGAGTTTGAAAAGCAGCCAAAAAGCTTTTTATCCCATGTTATAATTCAATGCTATGGGGTTGTTGCATTTCTACCGAAAACCGGCGCTTTCTGAGACAAAGAAGAAGAGCCTTCTTCCGATTGTCAGACAAGGCGTCTCGCCCGATATTAATGATATAGAGACAGAGCACTGCTTCAATATTGAAGCAACTGCTCCGCTTACTACCGAAGAACTGAATATCCTCAGATGGCTTCTGGCAGAGACCTTCGAGCCTGAGAATTTTTCTGAAAGA
Organism: Nitrospirae bacterium GWF2_44_13; assembly: GCA_001805105.1. Lineage (GTDB taxonomy): Bacteria > Nitrospirota > Thermodesulfovibrionia > Thermodesulfovibrionales > UBA1546 > UBA1546. The sequence goes on from MHEE01000006.1 coordinate 37,849, forward strand.
AGCTTCTTAGCTTACAACTCTCAGCTATCAGCTTCTGTTCTTGAGGCTGGCCCCCGCATGAACTTCACAACAGCATGGTCAACAAATGCGGTATCTGTATGCCATGCCTGCGGATTAAAAAAGATTAGGAGGATAGAACGTTCCAGAAGATATAGGTTAGTTGGATCTATTCACCCATTTACCGATTCATCCATTCACCGGTTCCTTGCGCTTGTTCACGACCGTATGACCGAGTGTCCGTATCCTGAAACTCTGGAGACGTTTGAGACAGGGATTAAGCCTGAGCCTGCTTATACAGTGCCATTAATTGAAGAAGGGCCTTCAGCATTGAAAAAAATTAACACAGAGATGGGCCTCGGGCTTGATGACTGGGACATAGAATATTACTACAGCCTATTTGTAAAAGACCTTAAACGCAATCCGACAAATGTTGAATGCTTTGATTTAAGCCAGTCAAACAGCGAACATTCGCGGCACTGGTTTTTCAGGGGGCAATTAATCGTAGACGGGAAAGAGATTTCTGAAAACCTGATGCAGATTATAAAACAGCCGTTAAAGGCAAATCCCAATAACAGCGTGATTGCATTCAAGGACAATTCAAGCGGCATTAAGGGATATAAGATTAAAACGATTATCCCTGAGAATGTCGGAAGGCATTCAAGATTCAAAGAGGCAGCCCTCAAATATCATTTAATCCTGACAGCAGAAACGCATAACTTTCCAAGCGGAGTTGCGCCATTCCCCGGCGCTGAGACTGGAACAGGCGGAAGGATAAGAGATGTTCAGGCAACAGGAAGAGGCGCCCATGTTATGGCAGGCACTGCTGCGTACTGTGTTGGAAATCTCAGAATTCCGGGATATAAACTCCCATGGGAAGATGAATCATTTGAGTATCCCAATAACCTTGCATCGCCTTTGCAGATAGAGATTGAGGCGAGCAACGGCGCATCTGATTACGGCAACAAATTCGGCGAGCCGGTAATTCAGGGCTTTACGCGGTCATTCGGAATGAGGCTTGCTGACGGCGAAAGAAGGGAATGGATTAAGCCCATAATGTTCACTGCCGGAATCGGCCAGATGGATGCAAGGCATATAGAAAAAGGCCAGCCTGAAAAAGGGATGCTTGTTACAAAGATAGGAGGCCCTGCATACAGGATTGGAATGGGAGGCGGCGCTGCCTCAAGCATGATTCAGGGAGAAAACATTGCAGAGCTTGACTTCAATGCTGTCCAGCGCGGGGATGCGGAGATGGAGCAAAAACTTAACAGGGTAATCAGGGCCTGCGTTGAGCTTGGCAGTGATAATCCGATAATAAGCATCCATGACCAGGGAGCAGGCGGAAACTGCAATGTCGTAAAAGAGATAATCTATCCTGCGGGCGCAAAGATTGAGATACGAAAGATTCAGATTGGAGACAACACGCTCTCCGTGCTTGAGATATGGGGCGCGGAATATCAGGAGCAGAATGCGCTTCTTATAAAACCTGATAAGGCAAATATATTTGAAGAACTTTGCAGAAGAGAAAAAGTCCCGTTCTCATTTATAGGACAGATTACAGGCGACGGATACATTGTGCTTCATGATGAAAATGACGGAAGCGCGCCTGTAAATCTTGACCTTGAAAAAATACTCGGCGACATGCCTCAGAAGACATTCAAACTTGAAAGGGTTCAGCCGAAACTTGAACCTCTTAAACTTCCCGAGGACATTACTGTAAGGGATGCTCTGGACAGGGTTTTGAGGCTTGTCTCTGTCGGCTCAAAGAGATTCCTTACAAACAAGGTTGACAGAAGCGTTACAGGCCTCATTGCAAGGCAGCAGTGCGCGGGGCCATTGCATCTTACCGTATCTGATGTTGCTGTTATTGCCCAAAGTCATTTCGGACTGACAGGCGCAGCGATTTCCATAGGCGAGCAGCCGATAAAGACGCTCATCAATCCATCTGCTACTGCTCGGCTTTCTGTCGGAGAGGCATTAACAAATATTGTATGGGCAAAGATAAGCAAACTTGAAGATATAAAATGCTCCGGCAACTGGATGTGGGCTGCAAAACTTCCCGGCGAAGGCGCAAGACTCTATGATGCGGCAGTTGCATTAAGAGACTTAATGCTTGAACTTGGCATTGCAATTGACGGCGGAAAAGACAGCCTTTCAATGGCAGCAATAATCCCCAAGTCTTCAGGAGGGGGGTCTCATAGGGGGGACAGTAGTCCCACTTGCGACCTGACAGTGAAATCTCCGGGCACACTCGTAATCTCTGCTTATGCAACATGCCCTGATATTACAAAGGTAGTAACACCTGATATAAAGAAACCCGGAAAGAGCAGGCTTTTATTTATTGATCTCGGGAATAGCAAAAACAGGCTCGGCGGAACAGCATTAGCACAGGTTTATAACCAGATTGGCAATGAATCGCCTGATGTTGATGACCCGAAATTATTGAAGAAAGCATTCAACGCTGTACAGAAACTTATATCCGATAATTTAATCATAGCAGGGCATGACAGAAGCGACGGAGGATTAATCACGACACTCCTTGAGATGGCATTTGCAGGTAATTGCGGAGTGGAAGTAGAGATGCAGGATGCAGGATGCAGGATGCAGGATGAAATAATGTCGAGACTGTTCTCCGAAGAACTTGGGCTTGTGGTTGAATATCTTCCGAAGAATGAAAAGAAGATATTGGCGGAACTGAAGAATCAGAAAGTCCCGTGCCATGTAGTTGGCAGAACAACTGTTAATAAGAAAATTAAAGTTAAATCTAACGGCAAGCTGATTTTAAATGAAGACATGCGTGTACTCAGAGGCATCTGGGAGGAGACGAGTTATCAATTGGAAAGGCTTCAGATGAATCCTGACTGTGCAGATGAGGAAAAGAAGAATATCTATGCAAGACGCAGCCCTCAATTCAAGATTACATTCAAGCCTGACATCACTTCCTCTGCAATTATCAAGAGGAAAAACAAGCCTTCGGTTGCAATAGTCCGTGAAGAAGGAAGCAACAGTGACAGGGAGATGACATCAGCTTTCTATCAGGCGGGGTTTGATGTGTGGGATACCACAATGACTGATTTCTTTGAAGGCAAGGTAAGCCTTGATAATTTCAAAGGCATGGCATTTGTAGGCGGATTCAGTTATGCGGATGTGCTTGATTCAGCAAAGGGATGGGCAGGTGTTATAAAGTTCAATAAAGAGATTTATGAACAGTTTCAGAAATTTTACAACAGGCCTGACACATTCAGCCTTAGCGTATGTAACGGATGTCAGCTTGCGGCATTGCTTGGATGGATTCCGTGGCAGGGGATTGAAGACAAATACCAGCCGAGGTTTATTCATAATGTCTCGGGAAGGTTTGAGTCAAGATTTTCTACAGTGAAGATATTCCCAAGCCCTTCAATTATGCTTAAGGGAATGGAAGGCTCTACTCTCGGAATCTGGGTTGCGCATGGTGAGGGGAGGGCTTATTTCCCGAAAGAAGACATTCTCAATAAAATAGGAAAAGACTCCCTTGCGCCTGTGCGCTATGTTGATGATAAGGGGAAAATCACGGAGAGTTACCCCTTCAATCCGAACGGCTCCGTAAACGGAATCGCTGCTTTATGCTCGCCTGACGGAAGGCACCTTGCAATCATGCCTCATCCTGAAAGGACCTTCCAAAAATGGAACTGGGCGTGGATGCCGGAAGAGTGGAAGAAAAACCTCAAGGCATCGCCGTGGCTAAGGCTTTTCCAAAATGCAAGGAAATGGTGCGAGGAGGAATAGATTATTTAAGAAAAAGCTCCATCTGAGCAAGGTGCTCGCCCGGAAAGCTTATCGGATAATTGTCATCAAAACAAGCTGTGCAGAAGTTATGTGATTCAGGGACAATGTTTTTCAGTCCTTCAAGGCTCAGATAGGCAAGCGTGTCGGCAGTTATGAATTTTCTTATCTCTTCAACGCTATGTGAAGATGCGATAAGCTCCTGCCTTGTAGGAGTGTCAATGCCGTAAAAACACGGCCCTATTGTCGGCGGAGAGCTTATCCTCATATGAACTTCTTTTGCGCCGCCCCCCTCTCTAAGCATCTTCACGATCTTTTTGCTTGTTGTTCCTCTGACAATAGAGTCGTCTACCACCAGCACCCTTTTGCCTTCAAGAAGTTTTCTTACGGGATTAAGTTTTATTTTTACGCCGAAATGCCTTATGTTCTGTTTCGGCTCTATGAAGGTCCTGCCGATGTAATGGTTTCTTATGAGGCCGAAATCAAATGGAAGTTTGCTTTCTTCTGCAAATCCTATTGCGGCAGGCACGCCTGAATCAGGCACTGCGATCACAAGGTCGGCGTCAACGCCTGATTCCCTTGCAAGCTGGGCTCCGAATTTCTTTCTCATCTCATTAACATTTTTCTCGCCGAAGATATAGCTGTCAGGGCGCGAAAAATATATAAATTCAAATATGCAGGACGCCTGTCTCGGAGCAACCAGCGGTTTCATTGACCGTAAGCCGTTCTCATTGATGATAAGGAGTTCTCCGGGCTCTACATCGCGGATATATGTTGCGCCGATAAGATCAAGAGCGCATGTCTCTGATGCTACGACGTATGCGCCGTCAACCTGTCCGAGGCTCAGGGGCCTAACACCATACGGGTCTCTTACGGCAATGAGTTCTCTTTCCCTCAGTATCAGAAGGCTGAATGCGCCGCTGACCTGCCTTAACGCCTGAATTACCTTATCGTAAAAATCGCCGGTCTTTGAATGCGCTATGAGGTGCACTATAACTTCGCTGTCGGATGTTGACTGGAATATTGCGCCTTCTTTTTCAAGTTCTTCCCGTATCTCTCCGGCATTCACAAGATTGCCGTTATGGGCTATGGCCAATGGCCCCAAGGCAAAATTTACCAGTATCGGCTGGACGTTTTTAAGGGCGCTGCTTCCTGCCGTTGAATAGCGGTTATGGCCTATCGCAATATGGCCGGGGAGTTTTTTCAGGCGCTTTTCGCTGAATATGTCTGCGACAAGCCCCATTGATTTCTCAAGATGAAGATGCCTGCCGTCAGATGAACAAATGCCTGCGCCTTCCTGCCCCCTGTGCTGGAGCGCGTATAAGCCGAGATATGCGAGGTTGGATGCCTCGGGATGCCCGTAAACCCCGAAGACTCCGCATTCCTCATGGATATCGTGGAACAACATTTTTTATTTTAACATATATTTTAAGATGCTGATGAGTTTTCTATGCCTGAGCCGTGTCATGGCTGAAACAGAATTTTGCAAAACTTGCTAAACAGCGATAGAGTTTGCTCAAAGCATTTTATTCTTCGTGCTGACCATTTTGACAGTCACATTTACAGGCGTGATAGGGCTTTATCCAAACCTGATACCTTGGTTTAACAACAGGGCGTTTATTTCATTTCATCTCCAGTGGATATTCAGCCTTTCTCCATGCGCCCCAGCCGCCCTTAAGAGCTGATACCTCTTTGAAGCCTTCCTCAATCAAAATGCCTGCCACACGGGCGCTGGCATGCTCTTCTTTTCAGGTGCAGTAGGTAACAATGGCGTTGTTTTTGTCCAATCTCTTTGCGAATTCCTTTATCGCAGCATCATTATCAGGGTCAAGATATACAGAGCCCTTTATCTTTTTGTGGCTGCTTGCGTATGCCTCCTGCCTGCGGACATCAAGGATTAAAACAGGCTCACCTTTATCCATCATTGCCTTCAGTTCATCAACTGTGATTCTTGGATATTCCATTTTATATCTCCTTTCAGTTAATTATTACAAACTGAAAAACCCTACTTTTAAATTGCAGTCCCTCTCCCAATAGAAAACGCCTCGCCAAGATAATCGCCGACTTTGTGGTAAGCGCGCGTCTCAGGACTAAAGAGAATAGGCTTTACTTTTTCTATATCCGGAAGCCCTTTTTCATTAAGCGCAGATTCATCAGCTTTAACATCCATGATTTCTCCGACAAACTGTGTATGCAGCCCGATTTCTAATGTCTGGATTACCTTGCACTCCACAATCAAAGGGAATTCCTTTACATAAGGGGCGTCAACCATATCGCTTTTTTCGGGCGTAAGCCCTGTGGTAGAAAACTTGTCCGTGTCTTTCCCTGAGACCATTCCAAAATAGTCAGCCTCTTTGGCATATGCCTCGGAAGGAACATTTACGGTGAATGCTTTTCTCTCAATGATATTCCCGTAAGTATAGGTTGCCTTCCTTATGGAAATCGCAACGCAGGGAGGCTTGGAACAGCAGATTCCTCCCCATGCAATAGTCATGACATTAGGCTTCCCGGCCTTGTCATAAGTTCCAATAACCCAGACAGGTGTAGGGTAAATCAGCGTCCTCGGGCCAAATGATTTCTTCATAGTATCCTCCTGATGATTTTTCGTGATTATAAACAGATTATATCAAGTTTTTGGGCTGGATGTTAGAGGAGTGAGGTTTAAGGGCAAAATGAATTGGCGAAGGGGGTGAGAGGCGAATATTATTAAATTTGTCTCTGTATATTTTTAAAAGTCTCCCTAAACTTTTTACTTTCTGAAATCTTGTCAAATTCTGCAAGCCATTTTTTTACATAGGATATATCACAGCCAGGATTTTTTATAAGAATTGCCCTTACATCTTCTATGTCTTGCGCACGGCCTGAAAAGATCTTGTGAATTATAATGTCTTCTGCGGTTGCAAATTTAACTTTGACTCCTGATATAGTAACGTCGGTTGCCCTTTCAATAGCATGCCTTTCATACGGGGTGTAGGAAAATATAAAATCAACCCTTAGGCCTGTTTTTTCATCTTTCGCGGGCAGGACAAAAGTTTTTTGTACAAAATCCTCAATGTTTTCAGGAATGCTTTTGAGCCCTGCGTCCCTGATTGCTTTGCCTGCGAGTGACAGCTTGTCTGTGCTTATGCCGAGTGTTATATCTATGTCTCTTGTCAGCCGCGGTGTACCGTAAAGCAGCACTGCCTGTCCGCCAATAATCATATAAGGGATTCCATGTTTCTTAAGGGAAGATGCTACTTTTACTATGAGCTTTTCAAACATGAGTTTAAAACTTTGGCAAGTTTTATATTGGTTTCGATGCCTTCCAAGGGGTTTTTTGAAGGTAACACGCCAAGGCTTACAGCCTCATGCCACATTGCTTCAAATATTTTCAATGCCTCTTTGTAGGAAAGCTTTTCTTTCCTTAATTCTTCATTTTCAAACCGGACAAGAAGCTTTGAGTTCTTTACCATGACTAATTATAGCAACAAACAATGACTTTAGGAAAATGAAAAATGTTGCCTAACTGGCGGAGGGGGTGAGATTCGAACTCACGGTAGAGTTGCCCCTACAACGATTTTCAAGACCGTCGCCTTCAACCGCTCAGCCACCCCTCCAATGAAAAGCTATAAGCTCTAAGCTTCCAGCTAACAGTAAAAGCAGTAATTATTATAGCAAATACAGGTCATCACGGCACGGTTTTGCTGGGCCTAATAAAAAAGCCCTCAAAAAGGGCTTTTTGTTTTACTGAAAGCTGACTGCTGAAAGCTGATTGCTTTTGTCCTTACGCTGCTTCAGCTTTTTTCTTTTTCTTTTCTGCCGCGGCTGCAAAGACCTCTGATGCATTGAATGTGCCGTCTATTGCCTGAACAGGGCACCTTGCCGTGCAGATTCCGCAGCCGATACATTTATCTTTGTCAATCAAGTGCTTTTTCTTCAACTCGCCTGATGCTGCGTCAACAGGGCAGACCTTTGTGCATATCTGGCATCCGATGCAGTTGTCCATTATGAATGCCTTTGACCTGTGAGGTATGTAATCTCTGATTGCCTTTGTCGGACATTTTGGAACGCATAAGCCGCATACCTTGCACTTGTTTATATCAATCCTTGAAAGGTTGTTCTCAACAGAAGGCGCATCAAACGGGCAGACCTTAACGCAGATGCCGCATGCAATGCATCCTACCTGACAGTTCTTCCTTGTGTCTCCGCCTTTGTCTTTTGAATGGCAGGCAACCAAGACCTGCCTTGATGCAGGCAACACCTCTATAACCTTTGTCGGACATGCTGCTTCGCATTTCCTGCAGCCTGTGCATTTCACTATATCAACAACAGGAAGATGGCCAGCGCTCATTGTTATTGCGCCGAACGGGCATACCCTTGCGCATGTTCCGTATCCTAGGCATCCGTATCTGCATGCCTTGTCACCGCCTCCTGCGAGTATCGCAGCCCTGCAGTCCTGCACGCCTTCGTATCTGAATCTCTTGACTGATTTAAACCAGTTTCCCTGACACATAATCCTTGCAAAGTTAGGCTCTAACGCAGATGCAGCCTTGCCTGTTATCCTTGCAACTGCTGCTGCAACGCTGCCTTTGCCCGGAGCGCAGAGATTTGGCGCCACATCAGGATTTATTACCACAGCCTCTGCATATCCCTGACACCCTGCAAATCCGCAGGCGCCGCAGTTTGCGCCCGGAAGAACATCTCTTACCTGTTCAACCTTGGGGTCTGTTTTTACGGCGAATTTTGCTGCTGCAAATGCAAGCCCCACTCCGAATACGATTCCAAGACCGCCGAGGAAAAGGAATGTAAAAATCAGAAGCTCCTTGATATTTATTGGCCCTGAGACATCTATCTCACCGCCGACTCCGGCGTAAGAAACAGAGCAGAAAAGTATTAATGCAGAGGTAAGCACCGCAGTCTTTTTTATCTTAGAAACGTTAAACATCTTTACACCTTCCGATTCGATCCGATACATGATGCACGATACACGATGCATGATTTTTTGCCCTGAATCCTGTATCTTTTTTATTATATCAGAGCGTAATCAAGCCTGAGAAGCCCATGAAAGCCAGCGCAATCAAGCCTGTTATTATGAATGATATCGGCAGTCCCTGAAATGCCTTTGGCACATCTGCAAGCTCCAGTTTTTCCCTTATGCTTGCCATTATTATCATTGCGAGGCTGAAACCAACGCCTGAGCCGAAGCCAAAGAACATGCTCTCCATAAAACTATAACCCTCGCTGACATTAAGCAAAGGCACGGCAAGGATTATGCAGTTTGTAGTTATCAAAGCAAGGTAGATGCCGAGTTTGTAATACAGTCCCGGCGACACCTTCTTCATTATAGTGTCTGCTGCCTGAACAAATCCTGCAACAACGCCTATGAATATAACTATCTCAAGGAATCCGAGTCCCAATGGAATCATGATAAACTTGTAGATAATCCAGTTGAGCGCGGCGCTTATGACCATGACAGATGTGAATGTAATGCTCATGCCGATTGATGTGTCCATCTTCTTTGTAACGCCGAAGAAGATGCAGAGGCCGAGGTATCTCGTGAAAACAAAATTGTTTATGAGAGCGGCTGCTATAAAAAGTTCAAAGAGTTTGCCGAATTCCATTGCTTTCTCCTAATGTCCGCCGCCGGAAGCGCCGCCTCCTCCGAAGAATTTCATGTCTATCCAGTTAAAAAGCCCCATGAGTATTCCCACAGCAAAAAATCCGCCTGTCGGCAGGATCATAATCAACAACGGTTTTGTGTTAACTATCGGATAACCCCAGAGCGAGCCTTTGCCGAGAAGCTCTCTGAAGAAGCCGATGATGACAAGCGCAAGGAGAAATCCTATTCCATTGCCAAGGCCGTCAAAGAATGAAGGCGTAATCTTTTGTTTGCTTGCAAACAATTCTGCCCTTGAAAGTATTATTGCAAAGGCTACAATGAGTTTTATGTAAAGCCCCATCTGCGCATATATGTCCCGCACAAATGCAGCCATTGAAAGGTCTGTCACGGTAACCCATGTGGCGATTATGAACATGTAAGACGGGATTCTCACCTTAGGATGTATGAATTTTCTGACTATGGAAACAGTGACGTTGACCATTATCTGAACGAAAAGCACGGCAATGCCCATCATAAAACCGTTTTTCACTCCGCTTGTGACTGCAACCGCGGGGCAGAGGCTCAGGGCAACCCTGAATATCGGGTTTTCAGAGAATATACCGTTCTTGACTAACCCTATATAGCTTATCTTGTTTTCTGTGCCATTCATTTTGCCACCCCTGAGTATTTTTCTTTAAGGAGTTTAACAGACTCTCTCACGCCGTTTGTCACCGCGCGGCTTGAGATTGTTGCGCCTGAGATTGCCTGAATCTTGTCTGTGCCCTCTATTTTAACTACTTCAAGCTGTTCCAGAGACTTGCCCTCGAAGCGTTTCTTGAAG
>MHEE01000007.1 GCA_001805105.1 Nitrospirae bacterium GWF2_44_13
CGGACGGCTGAAAAGAAAGCGGCCCGATAGACAGCCATCTTTGCGCTCCCATGCCTGTTTTCCCTGCGAAGAGGACGATCAAGAGCAGGCCTATGCCTATAGCATATACCGGATAAGCAAACCTGCTTAGCCAGATATAATCAAAGCTCACAATAGAAAATAGCGCTGTGATTCCAAGCAGCAGCCAGTAGATTTGCTTCATGTGATAATTTGGCTGTTCATGAGGAAGCAAAGGACGTGTGGCGCTATATATTGTCATTATGCCTATAATAGACAGAAGGATCACTATGAAGAAAGTGCCCCAGTCAAAATTTTTAATCAACCGCCTGTTTATCTGCATATGCATGGAGAATGCCGCCTCTCTAATTTTTAGCTTTTAATTTTTCACTTTTCAGATACGCTTCGATTGCCAGCTTTGCAATAGGAGCTGCGGCTCCGCCGCCGTGGCCGCCATGCTCAATAAAAACACATAATGCAATAGCGGATTTTTCTACAGGCGCAAATGCCACAAACCATGCGTGGTCACGATGTTTTTCGGGCAGGTTATGTGAACTTTTTCTTATGCTTACTACCTGTGCTGTGCCTGTTTTCCCTCCAACGGTTGCAATGCTTGATTTTGCCGCGCCGCCTGTCCCGCCGCCTTCATTTACAACACCGTAAAGGGCGTTTCTTACAAGGTCAAGAACCTGAGGTTTTATATCCGCACTCGCAACGGGCTGCAACGGAGCCTCTGCCTTAACCATCATAGGCCTGTATATTATACCTCCATTGGCAACCACGCTCATAAGTTGAGCCATCTGCATCGGGGTAGCGGCTACATAACCCTGACCGATGGCTGCATTGAATGTCTCGCCGAGATACCACTGCTGGTTTTTCTTCTCATGCTTCCATTTAGTATCAGGTATCAGTCCTGAGCGCTCTTTTACCAGTTGTAACCCTGTCTCGCTTCCGAGGCCGAGTCTTCTTGCATACTCTGCAATTTTATCTATTCCAAGCCGTTTCCCTACTTCATAAAAATAAACATCGCATGATTCAACTATGGCCCGGTGCAGAGAGACTGTTCCGTGCCCGCCCTTTTTCCAGCAGCCGAACTGCCACTTCCCGTAGGTTATTCCTCCGGTGCAGGTAACTTTTGTGTCGGGCGTGATTACTCCCTCGTTGAGCGCCGCAATTGCCGTGACAATCTTGAATGTTGACCCCGGCGGATACTGGCTCTGGAGCGCCCTGTTAAGCATAGGCATTTTTTTATCCTGAAGCAATGCCGTCCATTGGCTGTAATTTACGCCGCGTGCAAACAGATTAGGGTCAAAAGACGGCCTGCTCACAAGCCCGAGTATTTCTCCTGTGTCAGGCTTCAAAGCAACCACTGCTCCTGCTCTTCCTGCAAAGGCCTCTTCCGCAGCTTTCTGCAGGTTAATGTCAATGCTCAATTTTAAGTCAGCACCCTTAACAGGGGGATTCTCCTTCAGAAGTTTTATCTCCCTTCCAAGGGCGTCAATTTCTATAATCCTTTCTCCGGGTATTCCGCGCAGAGTCCTGTCAAAAAGAAGTTCTGCTCCCCATTGCCCGATAAATGCCTCCGGCGGCACATCTTTAAACTCAGGATTTTTTGACTGGGAAGGGTTTAGTTTACCGAGATACCCGATGAGATGGGCTCCGATATCTCCGTACAGATATTCGCGGCTCATATCAATGTCAATTATCAATCCCGGAAAATCTGAGCGTCTTGCTTCCATTGCCGCTATCTCTTTGAACGTGAGCCCTTCCTTAAGTTTTATAGGCTCAAACGGACTCAGTCCTTTTTTGTTTATTCTGGCATAAATATCACCGGCGTTAATTCCAAGAATATTAGCTAAATACTGTATGTTTACCTGTTTTAAATTCTCGGGCATGAGCGAGGCGTAAAAATACGGAGAATTTTTTACAAGGGGCACGCCGTTTCTGTCATATATTATTCCTCTGGGAGCGGGGATTTTAATTATACGGAGCATGTTCCCCATGGATATTTTACCGTATTCTTTTCCCTGAAGAACCTGAAGCTGCCACAGCCTGATTGCAAACAGCGCGAATAACCCGGCGATAACATAACTTGCCAGCAATATCCTGTTTCTGCTGTTATTGCTCATTTTGAGGCCTCATAAATATGCCGAGTAAAGAATTTATGAGTGCAGCGGTAAATATTATGGACATTGCGCTTGGAATAGAAGTAGGCATATGCTCAAATATTGTTTTAGAAAGGAATACAATTATGCCGTTGATGGCAGTCAACAGGGAAATGCCTATTACTCCGAGAACCGGCGTCCACCTGAAAAAGCTTCCGCCAGAGGCGGATGACATAAAAGCTGAAAGAAAGCCTACCATGCCTTTCCCTAAGATATTGGGGCCGAGAATACCTCCGGAAAGACTGTCGCCTATAAGCCCTACAAACGAACCGAACAGCAGGCCCTTGGTTTCTCCGTTCTTTAATCCGAAATAATAGGCAATAGCTGCTGCCAAATCGGGCTGTGCGCCAAAAATTGATATTCTGCTCTCAAGAAGAAACGCTGAGAATATGATGAGTAGCAGAAGGATTTTCCTCATCGTCCTATTATCACGACTTCTTCAAGTGTTGTGCTGTCCTGAAACGGAGTAACCTCTATGTTCCGGAAAAGGCCCATGCCTTTTTTTGCGGTTCCGGTTACAGCGCCGACAGGTATGCCCGGAGGGAAAAGAGAGTCAAGCCCTGATGTAAGCGCCATTTCGGTTTCTTTTACTTCATATTCGTGAGAGACATATTTCAGCATACAGGTTTTTGAACCCGTTCCGGAGATTATTCCTTCAGTTCTGCTTTCCTGAAGCCTTATTGCCGCCGAGAAATTCACATCGTTGAGCAGAAGGACATATGAGTAAGAGTTCAATGCGGAAAAAACCTTGCCTACAAGCCCTTTGCCGGTTATCACCGTCATATCCTTTTCCACGCCGTCATGCCTGCCTTTGTTTATTATAAGCGTGTTGGTCCACTGGTCATTGCCTCTGGAGATAACCCGCGCAGCAGTGACGTATTTTTTTTCTTTTTCTTTCAAGGCCAGCAGTTCTCCGAGCCTTGCATTCTCAAGAACTGCCTCCTTGTATTTATGCCGCTCCATAAGCAGCTTATCAAGCTCCAGCTTCAATCTCCTGTTTTCTTCATCTCGCAGTTGTATCTTTTTGAAGGCGCCTTTTATTTTTGAACAGACAGAATTGATGGCGTTATTCGCAATGTTGACAGGGTAGTTTATAAGGCGCAGAGGATTAGGCAGTCCCCTATTGCTCTGGTATGTCATCAGAATGAATGACGCAATGATAAGAGAAAAAAAAAGCAAAAACCTCTTCTTGGGCATTAATTAATAGATATCTTCCTTAGAAGTTCAAAATCGTCAAGCATCTTTCCGACCCCTCTCACAACTGCGGTAAGAGGGTCATCAGCCACTATTACGGGAAGTCCTGTCTCTTCTCTTATATATGTATCCAGCCCCTTTAAGAGCGCTCCGCCGCCTGCAAGCACGATCCCGCGGTCCACGATGTCTGCCGCAAGTTCAGGCGGTGTGTTCTCAAGGGTGACTTTTATCGTGTCAAGAATTGTATTTACAGATTCGCTAATGGCCTCCCGTATTTCATCCTCGTTTATGGTTATGGTTTTCGGAATACCTGATATAAGGTCTCTTCCTTTTATCTCCATTTCACAGTGGCCGTCTCCGTCTGAAGGGTATGCGGACCCTATCTCTATCTTTATATGTTCTGCTGTCCTCTCGCCTATCATGAGGTTGTAACGGCGTTTCATATAAGCGATGAGTTCTTCATCCATCTTATCTCCGCCTACCCTTACAGCCTTGCTGTATACGATACCGTCAAGCGAGATGACCGCTATATCAGTGGTGCCGCCGCCGATGTCAACGATCATATTCCCTGACGGCTCACCCACAGGCAATCCCACACCGACTGCCGCAGCCATCGGCTCTTCAATCAGGTAAACTTCCCGCGCGCCCGATGCCTGCGCCGCATCTTTTACGGCGCGCTGTTCAACTTGTGTAATGCCTGACGGGACTCCTATGATTATCCTCGGCGATACAAAGCTCCGCCTGTTATGCACCTTTGCAATGAAATACTTGAGCATCTCTCCTGTGGCGTCAAAGTCTGCTATAACGCCATCCTTCATTGGTCTTATAGCCATGATATTTACAGGGGTTTTGCCAAGCATTTTTTTTGCTTCGGTGCCGACCGCAATAGTTTTCTTAGTGTCTTTCCTTATAACAACGACAGAGGGTTCATCGCATACGATCCCTTTGCCTTTAACAAATACGAGAGTATTTGCAGTGCCAAGGTCTATGGCAAGATCATTTGAGAATAAACCAAGAATATTATTTAAGAACATTTCTTCTCTCCTTCTGTATTGTAACTCTTAATTTCTTCTATGACAGTTGTCCTGGCAATCTCATCGCCAAGCCTCATTCCTTCTTTGCTCCCGAGAAGCATTACGAACTCGAACGCAATTATTAGCAGCGTAATAACCCATCCGATTAATGGAATTCTCCATAGCGCGGCGCCGATGCACAGCACAAGATTTCTCAATATTGACTCTCTGACAGAACACGCCTTGCCGGCTGCAATGGAAACAACCTTTAATCCTGTAAGCTGTTTCCCTATACTCTTGCCGTTAAAAAGCCCATCGCTGATTAACAGATAAGCAAGTCCGGCAAAAAATCCTGCCTTTGGTATTATCTCTGTTGCTGCAGCGACAATTATAATATCAATCGTCTTTGCAACACTTCTGAGAAGCAGGCTTGCTCTTTTGGGTTCTTCCAACATTTTAAATTTTAACAAAAAATGGTTCATTTTTCAATTATAATTAACTATAGATGGTTAAGCTTGAACAGGAACTCAAACATGCGGAAAAAAATAAAACTTCAAAGATGCGGATTTTCCTCGTGCTCCTGTCTGTTTTTTCTGTGGCTGCCGGCATAATTATAGGTTCCATCTATTGGATGTTGTCCGAACTTCCGCAGATAAAGGCGCTTGAAGCGTATAAGCCGATAGAATCTTCGCGTGTTTATTCTTCCGAAGGAGAATTGCTTGCAGAGTTATATCTTGAAAGAAGGACCTTTATTCCCCATTACAGGATACCGGAGCATGTGAAGAAGGCCTTTGTATCTATTGAGGACATAAGATTTTACAAGCATCATGGAGTTGATGTTACAGGGATTATAAGGGCGCTTTACCATGATGTTAAGGCAGACAGCATTGTTCAGGGAGGAAGCACGATAACCCAGCAGCTCGCAAAAATGCTTTTCCTTAAGCCGGACAGGAGCATAAAAAGAAAGGTCAGGGAGGCAGTAATTTCCATACAGATAGAAAAGCGCTACACAAAAGATGAAATACTCGGCCTGTATCTGAATCAGGCCTATTTCGGGACACGGGCCTACGGCATCGAGGCGGCTTCACAGACATATTTCGGGAAATCAACAGATGAGCTTAATATAGCTGAAGCGGCGCTCCTTGCATCCCTGCCCAAAGCTCCGTCGCTGTATTCTCCTTTTAAAAATCCTGATAAAGCTAAGGAGAGGAGAAGAAAGGTTCTGAAAGAAATGCTGAAGAATAAATTTATAACAGAGGCTCAATTTAAAGAGGCTGACAGGTTTCCCCTGCCTGTGACCCCCAATTTTAGAAAATATAATGCGCCGTATTTCATAGAAGCCGTCAGGCAGGAACTTGAGAATAGATACGGAGACGAGTTGTACACTTCAGGATACAGGATATATTCCACCTTAAGTTCCGCTATGCAGAAGGCTGCGGAGGACGCGGTTAAAAAGGGGCTTTCCTCTATAGGAAAAAGGGCAGGGACAGGTGTAGAGGCAGCGCTTGTTGCCATAGACATTAAAACAGGCCATGTAAAGGCTATGGCCGGCGGCTCTGATTTTTGGAAAAACCAGTTTAACAGGGCCACTCATGCATTAAGGCAGCCGGGTTCTGCATTTAAGCCGTTTGTTTATGCTGCGGCAATTGAAAAGGGGATGACGTCGCAGGGAAAAATAGATGATTCTCCTATTTTTCTGAAAGGTTCAAAACCCGGGAAACTATGGTCCCCAAAGAATTATGACGGCAGATATTATGGAAGCGTTACTCTTAAGACTGCCCTTGCCCAGTCTCTGAACACCGCTACTATAAGGCTTGCAGATAAACTGGGGATAAAAAATGTTGTAGAAATGGCAAAGAGGCTTGGCATAAAGAGTGAGCTTCAGCCTTACGCATCTCTTGCGATTGGGGCTTCTGATGTTACTTTGCTTGAGATGGTATCGGCATACTCGGCGTTTGCTTCCGGCAAAAGAGTAAAACCTGTTTTGTATGAAAAGATAATTGGCAGGGATGGAAGAATCGTAGAGGAAACAGCGGCAGCGGCCCCGAGCGGCTCGGAGCTTTCAGAAAAAACCGTAGAAGAGATGAAAGTGCTTCTCAGGGCTGTTGTTGAAGAGGGCACCGCGCAGAGCGCGAAGGAACTGAAAAGGCCTGTTTACGGCAAGACAGGCACTACAAACAATTATACTGACGCATGGTTCATAGGTTTTGATGACAGGCTTGCGGTTGGCGTCTGGGTCGGAAGGGATAACCACAAGCCAATCGGCAAAAAAGAGGCCGGTTCAAAGGCTGCGCTTCCGATATGGATTGAGTTTATGAAAAAAGCGCCTCTACAAATTCCTCAGGAACAAAATCCCTGAGGTCGTCAATCCCTTCGCCGATTCCTATAAGCCTCACAGGTATGCCGAGTTCTTTCCTTATCGCAAATACGATTCCGCCTTTTGCCGTGCCGTCAAGTTTTGTGAGCGCAACACCTGTAACGCCGACTGCTTCGTTGAAAATCTGCGCCTGCCTTAACGCATTCTGTCCTGTGGTTGCATCAACAACAAGCAGCACTTCCTGTGGCGCATGAGGCATGGCTTTCTGCACAACGCGTTTAACCTTTTTCAATTCCTCCATCAAAGGGCTTTTTGTGTGAAGCCTGCCTGCTGTGTCAATAATAACAATGTCAATCTTTTTATGTTTTGCGGACTCTATCGCATCATAGGCAACGGCAGCAGGGTCAGAACCGCTCTGGTGTTTGACGATAGAAGCGCCTGATCTTTCAGCCCATATCTCAAGCTGCTCTATTGCAGCAGCCCTGAAGGTATCAGATGCTCCAAGCAGGACTGAATGCCCCTCTGACCTGAACCTGCTTGCAAGTTTGCCGATAGTAGTGGTCTTGCCCACGCCGTTAACGCCAACTGTCAGGATAACAAAGGGCTTCTCACCGAACAGGACCACAGGCGAAGAGGAGCCGAGCAGGGAAACCATTTCCTTTTTTAGAAATTCCTTTGCTGAAGCGCTGTCTTTGACTGCGCCTTTTTTTATCTTGTCTTTCAAGGAGTTGACAATTTCTGCCGCAGCATGCACTCCGATGTCAGATGTTATAAGTATTTCTTCAAGTTCATTGACAACTTCTTCATCAATCGCTCCATACATGAAAACAGATTCAACTTTTTCAATAAAGCCTTTTCTTGTTTTTGCAAGCCCTTCTTTTAATCTGTCAAAGAAACTCATCAACCCTCCACTGATTTTCTTTTCTACTGATATAATACACCATGAACTTCTATCAATTCATAATCTCCCGCCTTAACGGCAGGGATATTGAGAAGGAAGTTGACTATTATCTGGGGCTTGTTAGAAAGGGCATTGCCGGGTTCATTATTTTCGGAGGGGAACTCAATACCGTAAAGCAAGGCATAAAGAAACTTCAGAGGGAAGCAGATAACCGTTTGATAATTGCCTCTGACCTTGAGCGGGGATTAGGACAACAGCTTGAGGGAGGTACGATATTTCCGCCTGCAATGGCAATTGCGAAGGCAATTAAAAATTCAAAATTAAAAGTTCAAAATTCAAAATTGAAAATTTTAAGAGATGTCTTCAAAACGGTTGCAATTGAGGCAAGATATGCAGGTATAAATACAATCTTTGCCCCTGTTCTGGACATAAATACTAATCCCAAAAATCCGATTATCTCGACAAGGGCGTTCGGAGAAAGCGCTGAGAGCGTTTCTTTTTTCGGCTGCGAGATGATAAAAATATTTCAGTCCTATGGCATTACTGCCTGCGGCAAACACTTTCCGGGACACGGCGATACGGAAACAGACTCGCACATAAAACTCCCGAAGATAAAAAAAGATATCAAAACCCTGTCAAAGACAGAGCTTGCGCCATTCAGGAATGCAGTTAAAGCAGGCGTAAGGATGATTATGCTCGGCCATCTGAATGTCCCTGCATTAGACCCGTCTGGCGTCCCTGTGTCGCTCTCGCAAAAGGCGGTCAGTTATCTCAGAAACAAACTCGGGTTTAAAGGCGTCATAATTACGGATGCTATGAATATGGGAGGCATAGGGAAATATTCGGAGGAAGAGGCATCGTTTATGACGCTTAACGCAGGTGTTGATATACTGCTTCACCCGACTGACCCTGACAGGGTTGTTGCTTATCTTGAAGGAAAAGATGCACGATGCAGGATACAGGATACAAGATTTAAAAGGACAAAGACTCGGCAGTTTATCCCTGATTTCAGTGAGCACAAAAGACTTGCTGAAAAGATTACAAAGATGGCTATAAAAATTGACGGCCGGTTAAAACCTTTGCATTTTTTCGCCCCTTTGCTGATAATTCTCAGCGACGATGCTGATAAGAAGGGAATTACACTATATACCGGGTTAAAATCCGGATACCACTCTTTGAAGTGTTTGCATTTCAAGCAGGGGGAGGATTTAAAGTTGGACAGTGTTTTGAAAGGCAGAGATGTAATAGTTGCTGTTTTTTCATGTATCAGGGCGTGGAAGGGAGGGGCAAGCCCTTGGCTTTTAAAGTGTATCACGGAATTAAAAGACAAGGCTGAGATATTTATATCTTTTGGAAGTCCTTACCTAATTGACAATATCAGAGGAGATGTGATAAAAATATATGCCTATTGGGATTCTGATTCTGCTCAGAAGGCAGTGGCAGAAGTTATTATGAAGGGGTAACATTTTGGGTAAGTTGTTACTCAAAGACAATCGTATGGTTATCTAACCGCCTGATTTTAAGGTATTATTTTCAGGCATGGACATTGCTTATTAAACACATAGTCTTTTTAAAAATTTTTGTTATAAGGGAGAAGCAAGATTATGTTAAGAAACGAAAAAGGCTTTACGCTCATTGAACTGATTATGGTTATAGTCCTTCTTGGAATTCTGGCAGCTATTGCTGTTCCCAAATATGCAGACTTGCAAGGAGAAGCGAAGGATGCTGTAACAAATGCAACGATTGGAGCTGTAAAATCTTCTGCAGTAATATGGTTTGCTAAAAAGCAAGGGGTAACGAGCACACACACTGCAATTTTTGCTTCGACGGAGTACGATCCCGTTGTCACCCTTGGCGGGTCTGCCTGTAATGCCCTTACAGCAACATATACAGGTCGTCCAGTAATAAATTTCAGCATAAGCTCTACATTCTGTTCTCCATAGGAGAATAAAAAGATAAATTAGGCAGCAAAATAAAAATAAAAAGGAGGGAAAAATGTTAAGAAACGAAAAAGGCTTTACGCTGATAGAGCTGATTATGATTATCATCATCCTCGGGATTCTTGCGGCAATTGCTGTGCCCAGATATGTTGACCTGCAAACAGACGCAAGGAACGCTGTACTTGACGCATCAGTTGGAGCAATCAAGTCCGCAGCTATAATTCAATATGCAGCGGGGATACCCAATCCGGCTGCAAACACATTGGCTTCAATTATTGCGCAGACTGATTTGGACGCTGCTGTGCTTTCTACTCCTATCAGTCCGACCACGTGTGCTGATGCCAATACATTAACAATAACACATTCAGGAGGGGGCACTAGGACATTTAGCATACAGTCTATCTACTGTTCAGGCTAAGAGAATTGGGAAAATGAGCTAAATGGCACGATTATATCTCTCAAAAGGGGCAGCAATGCCCCTTTTGATTTTTCTTGTCGGATTTATATTTATCCTTCTTATATCTATCATTTCAGGATGGATACTCTGGTGGGCAGGCGCAGCATGTCTTAGCCTGCTTTTTTTAAGGAAAGCAGGCCACCCTTTTCCATTCACCCCTTTATCCATTGCATTCACGATATATATCCTTGTCCTCTTTATTAACGGTATTGTCCTTAACGATATTTACCACGGGGAGATCATATTTTATATCCTTTTTTTTATTCTGCCTTTTACTGTGTTTTCGCGTCTGGATACCTTAACTGTTGAGCGTTTTTTTAAAGGCGCGGCATTTATATTTGCCCTGCTGGTAATATGGGGGCTTATTCAGCATGTTACAGGTTCATGGTATATTGTTTCTGCGGGGACAAGGGCGAATGCGATTTTTTATACGGCTAATACCTTTGCAACCGGAATCAATCTTTTTTTGCTTTCATTCATAGCGCTCTATCTTTCAGGTGTTAGTCCTCGTCTTACCTATGGGCTTTCCTTATTGTTTTTTGCTGGGCTTATGGCCACTCAGAGCCGCGGAGGTTACTTAGGGCTTACCTCTGGAGCGTTATTTTTAGCATTGTTTAATTTCATCGGACACGGGCAATTGAAGTGGAATCGAATTCGCTGGGCAAAACTGGCGCTGGGGCTTTTAATTGTTATTCTTATTTTTCAGTTTTCCCCTGCATGGAGCGGTGATAATGTGAGGGCAACAATTATGGAGGGGCACACTTCTGATCGCCTTGCGCTATACAGTAGTGCATGGCAGGCAATCAAGAACAATCCATTATGGGGCTATGGTTATTTTAATTTCGGTTATATTTTTGAAAGATATAAAATACCGCCGTTTACTGACAAGATAGCATTATTTGTCCATAATGATTATCTCCAGATATGGCTTGAGACTGGACTGATTGGTTTTATTGCATTACTTGCTGTGATTGGTGTGTTTTATCTAAGCCTCTGGAAAAAGCGTTCGGATATAAATTTAAATTCCATGCGGAATCCTGAATGGCTGCCTGTGACTGGCGCTGCCATGACCTCTCTCTTTGCTCATGCGGCAGTGGATTTTCCTCTTTATATTCCGGCATTGCAGTTCCTATCAGGCGCCTATCTCGGCGCTCTTAACGGTTTTTTTCGAGATACGTCTATTCCAAAACCGAAATTTATTCCCCCTATAACTCCTTTTTTAGAACGCATAGGCGTCAGATTAGTAGTAGTAAAGGGGATGGCGGTATTTGTGCTTTTATTTTGGCTGCTGCAGCCTGCGATTGCTCAGTTTGCCTCTGAACAGGGACTCAAAGGCTTAAAAAAAGGAGATGTTAAATATGCGCTAAATAAAATTACACTGGCACAGCGGTTAGTTCCCTTGAATGCATCTTATTACTGGTATGAAGGGATAATCATGAGGGATCAGGCAGTTGAACTTCAAAACCGTGAGTTAGCTGTTTTTGCTGACAATGCCTTCGCAAAAGGTACAAAAATAAATAAATACTATCCGGATAATTGGATTGAGCGCCTGCGTCTTCATCGCGACCATCGCGCGTTAATGGAGAATCCGGCTAATCCCGAAACGCTTTTGCAATGGGCGGAACATATGCGGACATGGAATCCGCACCTTTTTCCAGTCAAACTCGAATATGCCCGCACCCTGGCCTTTGCAGGCAAAAAAAAGGAAGCAATGCTGTTTGCAAAGCAAATGCAGCATAAATACCCCGACTCTAAGTTGGTAAGGAAGTTAATAAGTGATATAGAAAAAGGGGTTTTTTAAGTTACATTTTTATGGCTGGCATGATTAAAGAGACCACGTCTGTGTTTTTACAATATTAAACTGCCAATATCCCTCCTACGCCTCACGTATCCAAAATAGAAATTGCAGTATAAGAGACTAAATATCATTGTCATTTACTTGACACAAGTTGACTCACTTGTTATTATATGAATAAGCTAATTAAAGGCTGCTTGTTTTTGGGTATTTAAATTAGGTTTAGGGTTTGATAAGGTTATTGTAAGGACAAAATCGGAGGATAGATGGCACCTGCAGTTAAAGACTATTATGAGATACTCGGCGTAAACAAAACCGCCTCTCAGGACGAGATAAAAAAGGCGTACAGAAAGTTTGCGCGAAAATATCACCCTGACCTTAATCCCGGCGACAAAACCTCAGAGCATAAATTCAAGGAGATAAACGAAGCATACAGTGTGCTCGGCGATGAAAAGAAACGGGCTGATTATGACCAGTTCGGCAAATCTCCTTTTGAAGCGGGCGGACAGTGGTATGAAGGAGCAAGGCCTGATTTCGGCGAGACCGCTGATTTTGGCGGATTCGGAGATGTTTTTTCCGACATCTTTGGAGCAGACAGAAGATATGAACAATTCGCGAGAAAAGGCGCTGATATGTTCATGGCTATTGAACTTTCCCTGGAAGATGCATTCGCAGGCGTTACACGTTCTGTTGCCATTACAAGAGAAACCCCGTGCAGGATATGCAATGGAACAGGCGCTGAGTCTTATCAAACATGCGATAGGTGCAAAGGAAGCGGAAAGCTTCAAACATCAAAAGGTTTTTTCAGGATGTCCCAGTCATGCACATCCTGCGGAGGAAGCGGCAGAAAGATTACGAAAACATGCAAGGCGTGTAACGGCAGGGGGAAAACACTCCGGACAGATACAATAAAGGCTAAGATACCTGCCGGTGTTGATACCGGTTCCATAGTGAAACTTAAAGGCATGGGAGGAGTTGGCGAGGCAGGCGGCCCTCAGGGAGATTTGCGCATAGAGGTGACTGTCAGGCCGCATCCTGTATTTACGCGAAAGGAAAATGACATTTATGTGGATTTGCCAATCACATTTGGCGAGGCAGCGCTCGGCGCAAAGATTGAAGTCCCTACAATAGACGGAAGCGCAGTGATGACTATTCCATCCGGAACGCAGGGGGGACAGAAGTTTAAGCTTTCAGGGAAAGGTTTCCCTTCACCAAGGACGGCAGGGAGGGGCAATCAATATGTGATTGCAAAGATAGTTGTGCCGAAAGATATAAACAGCAAGGCAAAAGAGGCGATAAAAGAGATAGAAGCATTATATAAAGAAGATCCGAGAAAAGATATTATCGGGAGAAGGCAATGACCGAAAGGGACAAGAAACAGCCTGTATATGTGATAAGCGTTGTGGCTGAGATGCTCGGAGTGCATCCTCAGACACTGAGGATGTATGAAAGGGAAGGGTTTGTAATACCCCGCAGGACAAAACGGCTGAGGCTTTATTCAGAGGAGGACGTAGAAAGGCTTAACTTTGTGCTGAGCCTTACCAAGGAACTCGGTGTGAATAAGGCAGGCGTGGACATTATTTTGAGGATGAGGCATAGGGGCGAGGCGCTGCAGCATGAGATGGAGGAGATGATGCGCCTGCTTGATGAAGATATGAAACATGATTTTGAAGAAAGGATACGAAGGATTTTTCAGGAGGAGGAATAAATAATGAGGATGGATAAATTGACAATAAAGAGCCAGGAGGCTGTGCAGGAGGCGCAGAGGCTTGCCGAAAGAAAGGGGAATCAGGAACTCCAGCCGGAGCATCTCTTGATTGCTCTGCTTGATGATAAAGAGGGGATTGCCCTTCAGATATTGACAAGGCTTGGAGTTGATTTAAATGCTCTTCAGAAGGATGTTGAAGATGAGATAGAAAAATTTCCGAAGGTTCTCGGCGCAACTCCCGCGGGACAGATATATATTTCACAGAGATTAAAGGATGCAATCGAAGGGGCTTTCAAAGAGGCAGAACATCTTACAGATGAATATGTGAGCGTTGAACATCTGCTGCTTTCTCTTATATCAGCAGGAGGCCCATGCTTGGAGCTGTTAAAAAGATACGGCGTTACCGCTGATAAGGCAATGTCTGTGATGCGGGAAATCAGAGGCGCGCAGCGCGTAACAGATCCGAACCCTGAGGATAAATATCAGGCTATTGCCCGTTACAGCCGCGACCTGACAGAGCTTGCAAGGAAAGGAAAGCTAGACCCCGTTATCGGAAGGGATGATGAGATACGGCGCATCATACAGGTGCTTTCAAGAAGGACAAAAAATAATCCCGTTTTAATAGGAGAGCCTGGTGTTGGCAAAACCGCTATCGCTGAAGGACTTGCGCAGAGGGTTGTGGCAGGCGATGTGCCTGAGACATTAAAAGATAAAAAGGTCGTTGCACTGGATATGGGAGCGCTTGTTGCCGGCTCAAAATACCGTGGCGAGTTTGAAGAAAGGCTTAAGGCAGTCCTTAAAGAGATTGAACAGGCAGAGGGCAGGATAATACTTTTTATAGACGAACTGCATACAGTTGTGGGCGCCGGTGCGGCAGAGGGAGCGATAGATGCATCCAATATGCTTAAACCCGCACTTGCAAGGGGAGAACTGAGATGTGTCGGAGCAACGACACTTGATGAATACAGAAAACATATAGAAAAAGACCCTGCTCTGGAAAGAAGATTTCAGCCTGTTTACATAAAAGAACCCACTGTTGAAGACACAATATCAATACTCCGCGGGCTCAAGGAAAAATACGAAGTGCATCACGGAGTCAAGATAAAGGATTCGGCGCTGATATCTGCCGCTGTTCTTTCTCACAGGTATATTGCCGACAGGTTTCTTCCTGATAAGGCGATAGATTTAATTGACGAGTCAGCGTCAAAGCTCAGGATGGAAATAGACAGCATGCCTGTTGAGCTTGACGAAATCGAGAGAAAGCTCCGGCAGCATGAGATGGAAAAACAGGCTGTTATGAAAGAGGATTCAAAAGACACAAAGGAAAAGTTGAATAAGATAAAAAAGGAGATGGCGGAACTTCAATCAAAAAGGGACGAACTCAGGGCGCAATGGCTTAGCGAGAAAGAGATTATCGCGAGGATAAGAGACATTAAAGAGCAGATGGAAAAGACAAAGATAGAATCAGAGCGCGCTGAACGCGAAGGAGACCTGACAAAGGCATCGGAGCTGAGGTACGGCAAGCTCCTTGAACTCCAGAAATCGCTTGAGGGTGAAAACAAAAAACTTGCCGGTGTTCAGGCAAGAAGAAAGATGCTCAAAGAAGAGGTTGATGAAGAAGACATAGCAGAGGTTATCTCAAAATGGACAGGCGTGCCTATATCAAGGATGCTTGAAGGAGAGATTCAGAAACTTCTTAAAATGGAAGAAAGGCTCAGGCTCAGGGTTGTGGGGCAGGATGAGGCAATAGTGGCTGTTTCAAATGCGGTCAGGCGTTCAAGGGCAGGGATTCAGGACCCGAACCGTCCAATCGGTTCGTTTATATTCCTCGGCCCTACAGGCGTCGGCAAGACAGAACTTGCAAGGGCATTGGCGGAATTTTTGTTTGATGATGAAAATGCAATGGTGCGCATTGATATGTCAGAGTATCAGGAAAGGCATACAGTATCAAGGCTCATCGGAGCTCCTCCGGGCTATGTCGGATATGAAGAAGGGGGACAGCTTACAGAGGCAATCAGGAGAAGGCCTTATGCCGTGGTTCTCTTTGACGAAATAGAAAAAGCGCATCCGGAAGTCTTTAATCTTCTTTTGCAGGTGTTGGATGACGGAAGGCTTACAGACGGGCATGGCAGGACAGTTGATTTCAGAAATAGCGTTCTGATAATGACGTCAAATATCGGGAGCACGCATATACAGGAACTCCTTACAGAGAGGACGAAGAGGCCTGTTGCATACTGGGGTTCTGCCGAAGAAGAGGATAATAAAGAAATGAAGGATAAGGTAATGGCAGACCTTAAGGCATTCTTTAAGCCGGAATTTATCAATAGGGTTGATGAAATTGTGATATTCAACCCCCTCTCAATGCAGCTTCTGAAAGAGATTGTAGAGATACAGGTAAGCAGAATGAAAAAATACATTATGGAGAAGAATATAGATATAACTCTGACAAACGCAGCAAAAGAGCATCTTGCAGAAACAGGATTTGACCCTGTTTATGGTGCAAGGCCGTTAAAGAGGGCCATTCAAAAAGAGATACTCAATCCCCTTGCACTCGGGATCCTGGATAAGACGTTTAAAGAAGGGGATATTGTGGGGGCTGATTTTAAGAACGGCAAATTTGTATTCAAAAGGGCTGTGAAAACAAATAAGGAAAAAACAGCTCTATCTTAGGTAGAAAATAGAGGAGAGGCTTTTGCCCCCCTTCATTCCCTCTCAAGAAGCTCTCTGTAGATATACGGCTTTGTGGATGAAGGGACGTCTGGCGCTGCATAAAGTTCTTTGAGGTCTGTTGTTTTCATATCCTCAAGAAATTTCACGACACAGGCAAGCGGAGCATGTTTGTTAATGATAAGCGCCCATCTGATCTGATACCGCGCCGACCATCTGGGATGTTCCGCAATCATCCTGATTACCTGTATGGATACTTTTTTCATGCTTATGATTTTGTATATGTCCCCCTCTGTCATGTAGGGGCTGTCAAGGCAGACAGCAACAACCTCTCTCAGCCCTTCTTCAATAAGTTTCATGAGCACATTGCTGCTGGCCCTTTTTGCGAGGGCTATCTTGATGCCGAGGGCCATTGCCGGAATCTTCTCGCCGATTTCTCCCTCAATTCTAACTCTCACATTTACAGGAAGCACATTATTGCGTGTTAAGCCGGCAAGGTCAAAAACCCTCAGAAACTTGATGAGGGAGAACGTTATCTTTTGCGGGGTCTTGGGGTTCTTGCAGAGTGCAAGCCGGACTTTGTAGCTGTCTTTCCATCTGATATGATGAGATAAAAATTCAAGTATTCCGGAGTCAATATTTTTCCTGCCTGCTATTACGGCGGCGAGGTCTTCAGTGAGGTTTTTGTTGTTGATGAGGATTGCAATAACCTCAGAGGATTTGTGATATACAAGCGGTTTTAGTTCTTCTTCTCCTGCGGCAGATGCAAGCTGCCTGTCTCTGCTTAAATCGCTTCCCATGAATATATTTTAACTCAATATAGCCCATTTATCTTTCCACATTAAAATGCTCTCTCAAGAGGATGAGGCTGTCTTTCGGCAATATTGAACTATCTTTGTAAAAGTGCAGAGCGTTAGTACGAGATATCAAGTTAATAGTAGGTTGTTATGCGGGGCTATCCGCTCCACTGCGTGGAGACTTCAGCCCCTATTCTGACAGACTCGTGAATCTTGCCTCAATTCAGCCGCAGCCTCTTACATATGTGCGGAATGAAGGTTGTATTTGCGGCAAGAGGAAAATTATAATAAGAGAAGGCTCTGAAGACAAGATGGTAAAAAGATATTTCGGCCATATAGAAGTCCCGCTCAAGAGAATCCATATAGAACTCACAAACATCTGTGATTTTAACTGTGTGTTCTGTCCGAAGTCTGCAATGGAGAGGCCGTATGGCTATATGGACACGAAACTTGCCAAAAGAATAATTGATGAGATTCAGGAAAACAAGCTGAGCGATAAGATTACCTTTCATGTGATGGGAGAGCCGACACTGCATCCTGATTTTTTTGAGATACTGTCTTACAGCCAGGATAAAGGAGCGAAGGTGGGACTTACCACTAACGGAAGCAGGCTTGGAGGCGAGACGGGAAAACGGCTTCTGGATTATAACCTGCATCAGATAGACATTTCCCTTCAGACGCCTGATGCAAAATCTTTTTCCCTCAGAAAGGCTAATGCGCTTACGTTTGATTCGTATCTCAGCGGCATTCTTAATTTTTTCTCCTCCTATATGGCAAAGAGAAGGGGCACCGTCTTTAAGTTCAGGTTTCTGAATACAAGGTTCCCGCAGAAAAACATAGAGAAAAAAGCCGGTCCCGTAAGGGTTATATCTTCAACAGAAGAATTGCGGGATACCTTCAGCTACTGGGCTCGTAGCATATACGACATTTTAGGAGTTGAAGCAGAAAAGCGAGAGAAAGCAATTAGGCGTATAAAATCCCTTGTTTCGTATAAATGGAATGTCGTGGAGATTTATCCTGATGTTTTTTTTGAGACATATATGCTTGAAGACTGGGGACACGCCTTTGACAGCGGAAAGGTTTACAATGCATGGGGAGGGTATTGTTTCGGAATGAGAGACCATTTCAGTATTTTACATAACGGCGATGTTGTACTGTGCTGTGTGGATTTTAATGGACGGACAAAGGTGGGCAATCTAAATAATTCATCCCTTAAAGAAGTCCTTTCGTCAGAGGAGGTGGGCAAGATTGTGAGAGGGTTTAAGAAGTTTCAGCTTGTTCATCCGTATTGCAAACGCTGTCTCGGAAGCAGTTCGGCCTTATCGTGGCTTTTGAAGCCTGTTATGTCAGTCACGGTTCTCAAAACCCTTAAGCCTTTCTTCTATAAGCGGACAAAGGTTTTTTGACATTGCTGTTTATATTCTGCTATTTTAGTATCGGCGATGGAGTTCGCCATTAACTCCGTTAAAAAATACGGAGTAAACCGTCCCGATCTTATCGGAACTGATGACTCCTACTCTCACATTTGTTGAGGGCAGGAGTTTTTTAGCTTATGGAGGTGCTGAGTGACAGTAAGCCTTGCATGGATTATCCTTCTAGGGCTGTTTTCTGATTATCTGTTCAGAAAGCTGCGGCTTCCGGGTCTTATCGGTATGCTGTTTGCAGGAATATTACTGGGGCCTTATGTCTTTAATCTTATAGACCCTGTTTTGATGAAAGTATCATCTGACTTAAGGATGATAGCGCTGATAGTTATCCTTTTAAGGGCAGGGCTGGCTACAAAAAGAGATACGCTTAATAGAGTAGGCAAGACAGCCATTCTTATGGGGTTTCTTCCTGCTGTATTTGAAGGTGCGGTCATTACACTTGTAACACCATTCTTTTTCAAGATGAGCATTCTTGAATCTGCCCTGCTCGGTTTTATTATCGCTGCTGTGTCGCCTGCGGTTGTTGTGCCCGCAATGCTGAAATTTATTGAAGATAACAAAGGGACAAAGAAGGGGATACCAACTTTGCTTCTTGCATCGTCATCTCTTGATAATGTGTTTGCAATAGTTGTTTTCTCTGGACTAATCAGCTTATTTGAAGGGAAAGGCGGGAATATTTTCCTTAAACTTCTGGAAATCCCCATCTCTCTCGTGGCAGGCATTACCCTCGGAGCGGCAGCAGGTTTCATGCTTTATTGGGTATTCAAAAAGTATCAGCCAAGGGCAACCAAGAAAGGCATGATAGTTATCGGCACAGCCATTCTTCTTACCTGGCTTGAAAAATTCTTAAAGCCGTTTATCCCTGTTTCTGCGCTATCAGGTGTAATGACTATAGGATTTATCCTCCTTGAAAAATCAGAACCCATTGCGCACAAGGTGTCACAGAAGCTCGGAAAGATTTGGGTCTTTGCAGAGATTATCCTTTTTGTGCTTGTCGGAGCACAGGTCAACATCCATGTTGCAGGTGATGCAGGGTTTTCAGGCATTGCAATAATACTTATCGGTCTGGCTGCACGGAGCATCGGGGTTTATGTCTCTCTCATCAAGACTGATTTTATCCTGAGGGAAAAACTCTTCTGCATAGTATCATACATTCCAAAGGCAACTGTTCAGGCTGCGATAGGCGCAGTTCCCCTTTCTGTTGGTGTTAAGGGAGGGGAAGTAATACTTGCTGTCGCTGTCTTGTCCATACTCTTTACCGCGCCGATAGGAGCAATGGCAATGAATGCTATCGGAAGGAAATTTCTGAAAGAGAGCTGACATTTATCCTGAACTTTGAAAGCAATGCCTGATAAAAAAATCATTGGCTTAGAACGAAATGTCTTTTTCACAGGGCTTGTGAGCTTTTTTATGGACATGAGCTCTGAGATGATATATCCGCTTGTTCCAATGTTTTTAAGTTCTGTCCTTGGCGTAAATAAATCTGTTATAGGCCTCATAGAAGGGATTGCAGAAAGCACCGCAAGTTTATTAAAGGTCTTTTCAGGATGGTTCTCTGACAGAATCGGCAAGAGAAAAATCCTCCTTATTGTTGGTTATGGCATCTCAACATTGAGCAGGCCGATAGTTGCCCTTTCTACTTTATGGAGTCATGTCCTTGTATTCCGCTTTACCGACAGATTTGGGAAAGGCATAAGAGGCGCTCCGAGAGATGCCATAATTGCTGAATCAACCCCGCATAAAGACCTCGGGCGCTCTTTCGGATTTCATAGGGGGATGGATACGCTTGGAGCAGTTATCGGCCCTGCGATAGCATTCATCCTGCTTTTGCTTTTCACAGGCAATTACCGCCTTGTCTTCTGGCTTTCTATGATTCCGGGAATAATTGCAGTGCTGATAATTGTCTTCTTCATTAAAGAACAGAAGGGCAAAAGAGCAGAAATTCAAGAGTCTGACGCTTCCGAGCTTCTCGCCCCGGGCGAGTCGCCGAGGAGACCAGCCTCCCGAGCTAAATTCGACTGGCGTTTCAAGGCATTTGTGGCAATTACAACGCTATTTGCAGTAGGCAACTCAAGCGATGTGTTTCTTATTCTCAAGGCGACAGATTCGGGCGTTAAAGAAACGCAGATACCAATAATCTACCTCTGCTTCAACCTTGTTTATGCCTTTACCGCAATCCCCGCCGGGATATTATCAGACAGGATTGGAAGAAAAAGGATAATCCTTGCAGGCTTTATTCTTTTCGGATTTATCTACTGGGGATTTGCTTCTGCATCAGAACAAAAACATATCTGGGGATTATTTCTTTTATACGGTGTCTTTATGGGATTGACAGAAGGGATTCAGAAGGCATATCTCGGAACTATAATCCCGGATAAATTCAGGGCTACGGGATATGGAATCTTCAATACATTTACAGGCATCGCAATATTTCCCGCAAGCGTTGTAGGAGGATGGCTCTGGGATAAGTACGGCTCGCATGCAACTTTTTATTACGGCTCTATCACGGCATTCCTTTCCGCATTTCTCTTTATTCTTTTCATCATCACGGCAAGAAGAAAGGGTCAGAGATGAGGTATTCCTGAGTGCGATGAGGAGGGGAGGCTTAGACCGATACCCTCTCCACTACCTCTTCCACTTTCACCTTCACTGCCTCTTTTGTCCTTCTGTCCTTAATCTCAACAAGCCCTTCTTTGAGATTTTTTTCGCCGAGGATGATTTGGGTCGGGATGCCGATTAAATCAGCGTCTTTGAATTTAACACCTGCCCTTTCATTACGGTCATCCATCAAAACCTCAATGCCCTTTTCTTTCAACTCCCTGTAAAGCCTCTCTGCAATTTCCACTGTCTTTGAATCATTCATATTCAGGGGCAGAAGTTCTATGTCAAATGGCGCAATGCTTTTGGGCCAGATTATTCCGTCCTTGTCATTGTTCTGCTCTATAGCTGCTGCTGCTATTCGAGCAGGGCCGATGCCGTAGCTTCCCATGATAAGCGGTTTTTCCTGTCCGTTTTCGTCAAGAAAAAATGCCTTTAACGGCACTGAGTATTTTGTCCCAAGCTTAAAGATATTCCCTATCTCAATGCAGCGTTCTATTCTTAATTCCGCTCCGCACTTGGCGCATGTATCGCCACTTTTCGCAAGGTGTATGTCATGCCACTCTGCTTTAAAGTCTTTCTCAGGCTTAATGCCTTTTGCATGGCAGTGCTGTTTGTTTGCTCCGCTGATATAAACGCCTTCTTTCAAATACGAATCAGCAATGATTCGTATCTTCTGGTTCATGGGCCCGATGAACCCTGCCTCAACGCCGAGAATTCCCTTTACCTCTGTTTTTTGTGCAGGCCTGTGACTGCCGATAATCTTTGCAAGTTTTTTTTCATGAAGTTCCTGATCTCCCCTTACAAGCGCAAGCACAGGTGTTTTGTCAGCTATAACAAGTATGCTTTTTATAAAGTATTCAGGTTTAATTTTTAGAAAGTTTGAAACTTCCTGAACTGTTCTTTTTTCAGGAGTGTGGACCTCTTCAAATCCCCAGTCTTCACTCTTGATTTTTGAGGGGACTGATTGTGCAAGCTCAACATTGGCAGAATATCCGCATTTGTCGCATAGCGCTACCTCATCTTCGCCTGCGGGACTTGGAGCCATGAATTCATGCGATACTGCTCCGCCCATCATGCCCGGGTCTGATTCAACCTGATGAAATTTCAAGCCGCATCTTTGGAATATCTTATGATATGCATTTGCATGAAGCTGATAGCTTTTTTCAAGGGACTCCGCGTCAGCATCAAAACTGTAGCTGTCTTTCATTATGAATTCCCTTGTCCTTAAAACACCGCTCTTGGGCCTTGCCTCATCCCTGAGTTTTGTCTGAATCTGATACCATATCTGCGGCAAATCCCTGTATGAACGAATCTCTCTTGATGCAAGCCATGTCATTATTTCCTCATGCGTCATGCCAAGGCACATGTCCCTGCCTGTCCTGTCTTTAAGCCTGAACATCTCATCCCCGATTGTATTCCATCTTCCGGTCTGCTGCCAGACCTCTGACGGATGAAGCACAGGCATTGATATCTCCTGTGCGCCGATTGACTCCATCTCCTCTTTTAAAATTGCATCTATCCTGTCAAGCGCCCTCCAGCCCAATGGAAGAAATATATACAGCCCGGCAGCAAGCTGCCTCACATAGCCTGCCCTGAGCATCAGCCTGTGGCTGACTGCATCTGCGTCTGCAGGAACTTCTCTCAGTGTAGGGATGAACATTTTTGAAAAACGCATCTATTCCTCCTCATTACGATACATGATACATGATTCACGATTCATGTTTTTTATCCTGTATCTTGCATCCTGCATCTTGTATCTTGTATCCACAGCATTTTGTTAAGTTAGAGTAATTCATAAAGCTGGTTTAGTCAAGAAGGAAGACAGCGGATTCTGCCCCTCCCCCTCTATACTTCCATAATGGTTTCTGTATGGTGTAAAATTAAAACATGGCAGCCAAATTAGGGCAGATACTCATAACATCGGGTGTAATCACCGAGGAGCAGTTGAATGAAGCATTAAAGCTGCAGAAGAGGGGCGGCGGAAGGCTCGGGACGAATCTCGTGAAATTGGGGCATATGACCGAGGACAATCTTATGACATTTCTGAGTAAGCAGTATGGGATGTCAGCGATAAATCTGGCTGAATTCAAGATAGACCCGGCTGTATTAAAGCTTATACCTGCTGCCATGGCAAAGAAGTATATGATAATGCCGCTTACGAGGGCAGGCGCTAAATTGACGGTAGCGATGGCTGATCCTTCAAATGTGTTTGCTGTGGATGACATAAAGTTTATGACGGGGTATAACGTTGAGGTTGTTATAGCAACGGAATCTGCGCTGATAAATACCATAACCACATATTACGGAGGCAAGGGCGAAGGCATCGTTGCGGCAAAGGCAAAGGCGCAGACACAGACTCAGGGGCAGGCAACAACAGCCACTACCGCGGAGATACTTCAGGCAAAGGACTATACCCTGTCAGATGATGGAGGCGTTGAGGATGCCTTTGGCGCAGATGAAGGGCCTACGGTTGATGTAGATGAGTTTGATCAGGTTGTCGGCAATGCGCTTGGCGATGTTGAGGTTATAGAAGATAAAGGTGATTCAGAGGTTATAAGAGAGATTGCAGCGCCCATTATAAAACTTGCTAACGGAATCCTCTTAAACGCAGTAAAGGCCGGCGCAAGCGATATTCATGTGGAGCCTTATGAAAACTCTGTAAGAGTCAGATACAGGGTTGACGGTGAGTGCCGTATAGTCATGAACCTGCCTGCCAAGATAAAAAATGCCCTTACATCAAGGCTCAAGATAATGGCGCGCCTTGACATCTCAGAAAAAAGGCTTCCGCAGGACGGCAGGATTAAATTAAAGCTCGGGAAGAAAAGGGAAGTAGATTTCCGCGTCTCCACTGTTCCGTGCCTTTTTGGCGAAAGGACTGTCCTGAGGATTCTTGATAAAGCAAATCTGCAGGCCGACCTTACAAAACTTGGGATAGGAGGCAATGCGCTGAATGATTTGATGGCAGCCCTTGATAAGCCTAACGGCATGATACTTATAACAGGGCCTACAGGCTGCGGAAAGACAACAACCCTTTATTCCGCGTTGAACCATCTGAACAAGATAGATGTGAACATATCAACTGCCGAGGACCCTGTTGAATATAACTTTATGGGCATAAATCAGGTGGCTGTGAAAGAGGATATCGGACTTACATTTGCCGCTGCCCTGCGGTCTTTTTTAAGGCAGGACCCTGATATCATCATGGTTGGAGAGGTGCGTGATTTTGAGACAGCTGAGATTTCAATCAAGGCAGCTTTGACAGGGCATCTTGTTCTCAGCACCCTTCATACAAATGATGCCCCGGGCACTATCAGCAGATTATTGAATATGGGCATTGAGCCTTTTCTCGTAGCAGCTTCGGTTATTCTCATTGCATCGCAGAGGCTTGTCAGAAAGATATGCCTCCAGTGCAAGGAGGACGAGAAAATTCCAATGCCGGCATTGATAAAATTAGGGTTTTCAGAGGAGGAGGCAAATTCTGTAAAATGCTACAGGGGAAGGGGCTGCCCTGCGTGCGGCAATACAGGGTATAAAGGCAGAATAGGCATTTATGAAGTGATGCCGATGAAAGATGAACTAAAGGAACTTACGCTGGAAGGGGCGTCGTCGGATGAGATACGGCGGACTGCCGTAAAACTCGGCATGGAAACATTAAGGATGAGCGGTTTGACAAAAATAAAAGATGGGATTAGTTCTGTGGAAGAAATAGCGAGGGCAACATTTGGAGACTAAGAGATGGCTGCTAAATTAGGGCAAATCCTCATAGCATCGGGTGTAATCACCGAGGAGCAGTTGAATGAGGCGTTAAAGCTGCAGAAGAGGGGCGGCGGAAGGCTCGGGACGAATCTCGTAAAATTAGGGCATATAACCGAGGACAAGCTGGTTACGTTTCTGAGCAAGCAGTATGGGATGTCAGCGATAGATCTGGCTGAATACAAGATAGATACAGCCGTCTTAAAGCTTATAACAGCTGACATGGCGAAGAAGCATATGATGATGCCTCTTACGAGGATAGGCGCAACATTGACAATAGCGATGGCAGACCCTTCAAATGTGTTTGCTGTGGATGACATAAAGTTTATGACGGGGTATAACGTTGAGGTTGTTATAGCAACGGAATCTGCGCTGATAAATGCCATAACCATATATTACGGAGGCAAAGTTGCAGGGGTTGTGGCTGCTGCCCCCGAGCGGCTCGGTGCAGCGCAGAAGGCGATGAAGCTTGAGGCAAAGGATTATACCCTCTCTGACACCGACATTGCAGGCGAAGAAGAGGCAGGGTCTTTCGGAGAAGGGCCTACGGTTGATGTTGATGAATTTGACAGGATTGTCGGTGATGCACTTGATGACGTTGAGCATGTCACTGAAGATGATATGCTGGGCGCAAGAGGTGAGATTGAAGAGCCGATTGTAAAACTTGTAAGCGGTATTCTTATAAATGCGATAAAAATAGGCGCAAGCGATATTCATATCGAGCCTTACGAGAACTCTGTGAGGGTCAGATACAGGGTTGACGGCGTTCTGGCCCTTGCAATGAATCTGCCCTTACGGATTAAAAACTCCGTAGTCTCAAGGCTGAAGATAATGGCTAAACTTGATATCTCGGAAAGGCGGCTTCCGCAGGA
This sequence comes from Nitrospirae bacterium GWF2_44_13, assembly GCA_001805105.1. Taxonomy (GTDB): domain Bacteria; phylum Nitrospirota; class Thermodesulfovibrionia; order Thermodesulfovibrionales; family UBA1546; genus UBA1546. The sequence goes on from MHEE01000007.1 coordinate 25,605, forward strand.
CGGCAGGATTAAGCTCAGGCTGGGCAAGAAAAAAGAAGTGGATTTCCGTGTTTCTATCCTCCCCTGTCTTTTCGGAGAGAAGGTAGTTATGAGAATTCTTGATAAAGCATCATTGCAGGTAGACCTTACAAAACTTGGCTTTGAGGAAGAGGCGCTGCAGAAATTTCTGGAATGTCTTAACAGGCCTTACGGCATGATACTTGTTACAGGCCCCACAGGAAGCGGAAAGACAACGACCCTCTATTCAGCATTGAATTATCTTAATAAACCCAATATAAACATAATGACTGCCGAAGACCCTATAGAATATAATTTTCTCGGTATAAATCAGGTTCAGATGAAGGAGGAGATAGGGCTTACATTTGCATCTGCCCTGCGATCTTTTTTAAGGCAGAGCCCTGATATTATACTTGTCGGCGAGATACGTGATTTTGAGACCGCTGAGATAGCGGTTAAAGCTGCCTTAACAGGGCATCTTGTTCTGAGCACCCTGCATACAAACGATGCTCCGAGCAGTGTAAGCAGATTGATGAATATGGGTATTGAGCCATTTTTAGTGTCATCATCTGTTATACTTATAATGGCTCAGAGGCTGGCAAGAAAATTATGCAAGGAATGCGAGAAAGAGGAAGAGAAGTTCCCTTTGCCGACCCTTATAAGCCTGGGGTTTTCGGAAGAAGATGCAAAGACTGTTAAGTGTTACAGGGGCAAGGGGTGTTCAGTATGCAACAACTCAGGTTACAAGGGAAGAATAGCGCTTTATGAAATAATGATTGTCAATGAGGAGATAAGAAAACTTATACTGGAAGGGGCATCGGCGATTGAACTTAAAAAGGCTGCTATAAGAGGCGGCATGAAGACGTTGAGGATGAGCGGGCTGACAAAAGTAAAAGAAGGCGTTACTACAATAGAAGAGGTGTTGAGAGTTACTTTCGGAGATTAGGAGGAATAGATGGCAACACTGTATGACCTGCTTAAGGTAATGATAGAAAAAGGGGCGTCTGATCTTCACATAACAACAGGAAGCCCGCCTCGTATAAGGGTTGACGGTAAACTCGTTCCCCTGGACCATCCGCAATTAGCCCCGGCTGAGACAAAAGCGCTTTGCTACAGTGTTCTCACAGACGCACAGAAACATAAATTTGAAGAAAGCAATGAGCTGGACCTGTCATTCGGGGTGAAGGGGCTGAGCAGATTCAGGGGGAATGTCTTTATGCAGAGGGGAGCTGTTGCCGGCGCATTCAGAACTATTCCTTTTCAGATAAAGACATTTCAGGAGTTAGGACTGCCTGAAATTGTCAACGATCTTGTCAAGAAGCCGCGCGGCCTGATTCTTGTTACAGGGCCGACAGGGAGCGGCAAGTCTACGACTCTTGCCACTATGGTTGACAGGATAAATTCCGAGAGGCAGGACCATATAATAACAGTAGAAGATCCCATAGAATATATTCATAACCATAAGAAATCCCTGATAAACCAGAGAGAGGTAAATGCTGATACATCATCCTTCAAAAATGCATTGAAGTATGTCCTCAGACAAGACCCTGATGTTGTGCTTATAGGCGAGATGCGCGACCTTGAAACCATAGAGGCAGCCCTTACCGTGTCGGAGACAGGGCACTTAACGCTTGCAACACTCCATACGAATTCTGCCGTCCAGACGATAAACCGTGTAATAGACGTATTCCCGCCGCATCAGCAGGAACAGATACGCACTCAGTTGTCATTTGTCCTTGAAGGAATACTGGCGCAGCAGCTTATAGCCAAAAAATCCGGACAGGGAAGGGTTCTTGCAATGGAGCTGCTTATACCAAACCCCGCTATAAGAAATCTGATAAGAGAGGACAAGGTGCATCAGATATATTCCATGATGCAGACCGGACAGGCGAGGTTCGGAATGCAGACGATGAATCAGTCTTTATTTGATCTGTATACCAGAGGATTTCTATCCTACGAAGATGCGATAGGGCGTTCGTCTGTTCCTGAGGAGTTGATACAAATGCTCCAAAGGGTGTCTGGAACTGCCGCAAAAGGAAGGGGGTAATAACAAATGGCAACAGTATTTCAGTGGTCAGGTAAGACTGCGAGAGGTGTTATAGAATCAGGCGAGATTACTGCGGCTGCAAAAGAAGAGGTTGTAGCGCAGCTCAGAAGAAAAAATATAACAGCCACTTTGATTACTGAAAAAAAGGCCGGGAAAAAATTATTCGGCGGCTTTGGCGAGGGTAAAGTAGGCGACAAGGACATAGTTGTATTTACGAGGCAGTTCTCTACAATGATAGATGCAGGGCTTCCGCTTGTGCAGGCGCTTGATATTCTTTCAACGCAGGTTGAAAATAAAACACTTGCCAGAGTGCTGGGAGAGATTAAGGAAAATGTTGAGGCCGGTTCTACTTATGCCGATTCATTGAAGAAGCACCCGAGGGTCTTTTCAGAACTTTATGCAAATATGGTGGCGGCAGGCGAGGCTGGCGGTATCCTTGATACAATTCTTAACAGGCTTGCAGCGTATATAGAAAAGGCAATGAAATTAAAGAAGAAGGTTAAAGGCGCGATGGTATATCCGATAGTTGTTTCTACTGTTGCTATTTTGGCAATTGCAATCATAATGATATTTGTGGTCCCGACATTTGAGAAGATGTTCGCACAGCTTGGCGGGACACTTCCGCTTCCCACGCAGATGATTATCAGCCTGAGTAAGTTTCTGGCAGGGATAGGCGGTATTCTGACAGGAGGCGCAATAGTCGGTTCTGTTGTTGCGCTAAAGCAGTTCAGGCGCACAGAAAAGGGCACGCATATAACAGACAGGGTACTATTGAAACTGCCGATATTCGGGGCTCTTCTGAATAAAGTTGCCGTGGCAAAGTTTACGCGGACACTCGGGACGCTTGTCAGCAGCGGCGTGCCGATACTGGATGGGCTTGAGATAACAGCGAAGACCTCAGGGAATAAGGTGATTGAATATGCAATCATGGAGGTAAGAAAGCAGGTTACAGGAGGAAAGACCCTTGCTGATCCCTTGACCAAAGCCAAGGTATTCCCTCCGATGGTTACCCACATGATTTCTGTAGGCGAATCAACAGGCGCGCTTGATACAATGCTCAATAAGATTGCTGATTTTTATGATGATGAGGTTGATGCGGCAGTCAACGCCCTGACATCCATGATGGAGCCCATGCTGATGGTATTCCTCGGCGGGTCGGTAGGTTTTATAGTAGTTGCAATGTATCTGCCGATATTTAAGCTCATTACGCTGATAAAATAGAAAAGGAAGCTGTCAGCTATCAGCTGTTAAGCTGAATGCTGAATGCTGAACGCTGAATGTCAGATGATATCCTGCTTAAAAAGGTAAAAGCCCTTATTTCCATAAGGGTTGTTTTTATCACAGCCCTTCTGGGTTCGTTTTTCTTGCTTCAGGTCGGATACGGGAGTTTTCCTTATCCACGCGCCACTTCAAACCTTATAGTAGCGCTTTATTCCCTGACAATAATTTATGTTTTTCTAATTGACAGAATAAAAACGTATTTTACATTTGCATACTTCCAGATTTTTATGGATGTTGCGGCCATAAATGTCCTTATATATCTTACAGGCGGGATTGAAAGCTGGTTTTCGTTCATTATGCTTCTAACAGTGATGTCGGCAAGCGCAGTCCTTAACAGGAAGGCAGGTTATGTTATTGCCACATTCAGCAGTATTCTCTATGGAGTCATGATAGATCTTCAGTATTATAAACTCCTCCCGATAAAGTACGACTCTGCGCTTAATGAAAAAGATTTTCTTTACAATATTTTTGTGCACATAGCTGCTTTTTATATGATGGCATTCCTGAGCGGTTATCTCTCTTCAAGGCTTGAGAAGACAACGACAGCCCTTGAGCAGACTGATTCTGACCTGAAGGAGCTTTCGCTTTTCAACAAGGAGCTTATTGAGAGTATTCCGAGCGGGATATTTACAACTGATATTGATGGGCGTGTCTTAATATTTAACAGAGCTGCTGAAGACATAACAGGCATCACGAGAGAAAGAGCTCAAGGAGTCGGGATTGCTGAGGTGTTGCCATTCATGGGTTCTATCAGTGAAATAGACATGATAGAAAACACGATAAAACACCATCGAGATGGGGAGAAGGTTATCGGATTAAGGGTTTCATCGCTTGAGAGCATTGCTGGAGAGCTAACAGGCTTTATAGGCGTATTTCAGGATATCACCATGCTTAAAAAGATGGAGATGGATATAAAGCATAAGGAAAAATGGGCAGCTATAGGCGAACTATCTGCGAATATAGCGCATGAGATAAGGAATCCGTTAGCCTCTCTTAAAGGGGCGATAGAAATGCTGAGAGAGGACAGGGCGGCAAAGGAGCAAAAAGAAAGGCTGACAGAAATAGCATTGAAAGAGATGGATAGGCTGAATGGGATAATCACAGATTTTCTTATGTATTCAACGCCGAGGGCTGCCGAGTTCAGCGCTTTTGACCTCAATCTTGTGCTTGATGACACGCTTGAATTGCTAAAAAATACAGCATCCGCAAGGAAGGATATTTCTATCACAAAGCATTTCGACGGGCCGCTTTTTGTTAATGCCGACCGTCAGAAAATGCACCAGGTTTTCTTGAATCTCGGAATGAATGCCTTAGAGTCAATGCCTGACGGAGGAGAGTTTTCTGTCAGCAGCAGGCGCACAGGCAGTTTTTTTGAAGTTGTTTTTAAGGATACAGGCATCGGTATTCCACAGGAAAATATCGTAAAGATATTTTATCCTTTTTTTACTACAAAAGATGAGGGCACAGGGCTCGGGCTGGCTATTGCATACAGAATTATTGAAGAACACGGGGGAAAGATGACTGTTGTAAGTAATCCAGGCGGAGGCGCAATTTTTAAGGTTATAATACCTGACAATGGAAAATCTTAATAAAGGCAAAATTCTGGTTGTAGAAGATGAAAAAAGCATGAGGGAGGTGCTCGGCATCCTCCTTGAAGGGGAAGGGTATGAGGTAACCCTTGCCGCTGGCGGCATAGACGGCATGGCTCTTCTTAACAGGGACATATTTGACATGGCAATCACAGACATCAACATGCCGAAGGTTAATGGTTTTGAGATACTCAGAAAAGTGCGTGAGACTTCTCCTGACACACTTGTAATCATGATAACGGCATTCGGCACAACAGAATCTGCAATAGAGGCAATGCAGCTTGGCGCCTATGATTATATACACAAGCCGTTCAAGATAGATGAAATAAGGCTTGTAGTTAAAAAAGCGCTTGAAAAGCGCAGGCTGAGAGAAGAGGTTTCGATACTCCGCGAAAAGATAAAGACAACATACGAATTCGGCAATATTTTCTGGAAGAACCCTAAGATGCAGGAACTGCTTGGCATCATACCGAGGATTGCGCAGAGCAATTCCAATGTCATAATAACGGGGGAAAGCGGCACTGGCAAGGAATTGGTTGCGACAGCTGTTCACAACCTCAGCACGAGAAAAGGGAAAAAGTTTGTTGATATAAACTGCGCTGCATTTCCTGAAGGCCTTCTGGAGAGTGAACTCTTCGGGCATATGAAAGGCGCATTCACAGGCGCGGCATATAATAAACAGGGCCTTTTTGAGATAGCTGACGGCGGGAGTGTTTTTCTTGACGAGATATGCGAGATGTCAATCAACCTTCAGGCAAAACTGCTGAGGGTGCTTGAGAACAGTATGTTCAGGAGGGTAGGCGGCACTGGTGATATAACGGTGGATGTGCGAATAATATCCGCTACAAATCAGGACATTAAAGAAGAAATTTCCGCAGGCAGATTCAGAGAGGATTTATATTACAGGTTAAATGTGGTCCCACTGCATATTCCTCCTCTGAGAGAGAGAAAGGAAGATATCCCGATGCTTGTAGAGCATTTTCTAAAAAAGTTCTCATTTGCAGAGCGGAAGGTATCTCCCCAGGTCATGAAGCTTTTCATGGAATACCCGTGGAAAGGAAACGTCAGAGAGCTTGAAAATGTAATAGAGAGAATAGCGCTTTTAACGGATAGGGATGAGATAGCAATTGAGGATGTGCCACATGAGATGTTTATGTTTTCTGAAGACGCTAAATATATGCAGGATCTCACTAAAGACGGGGTAGACCTTGACAGCATCATTGAAGGTATGGAAAAGAAATATCTCTTGAATGCGCTGAAGATTACAGACGGAAATAAGACAGAAGCGGCAAGGCTGCTGAACCTTTCTTTCCGTTCATTCAGGCACAGGCTGTCAAAGTATGGTATAAAATAAACATATGAAACTTGGCGAAGTATTAGTTAAAGAAGGGCTTATTACAAAGGAGCACCTGAGGCTTGCGCTTGAAAGGCAGGTTATCTTCGGAGGCAGGATAGGGACCAATATTGTTGAACTTGGCATTCTCACAGAAGACGAATTCACAAAATTCCTCAGCCGCTATCTCAAGATTCCGGTTATTGAGCCTGCTCAGCTGGCAAATATAGATGAAGAGACAATTTTTTCAATAAGCAAAGAGCTGGCGGAGAAATACAAGGCGATCCCGTTTAAAAAAGATAAAAACAGGCTTCATATGGCAATGCTTGACCCGAAGGATATGAAGGCAGTGGACGAGTTCAGGTTTATCAGCGGCTATGACATAATCCCTTATGCCGCATCTGAACTGAGGATTCTCTATGCTCTTGAGAAATATTACGGGATTAAAAGAGATCTCAGATATATAAGTATTTTTGACCGGATTGAGGAAGAAAAACAGGTCGTTGTCACGGATTCAGAGGAACTCAAGAAAATAAAACAGGCATTTGCAAATGTAACAGAAAAAGAGGAGATTGCAGGCATTCTCATAAGCGAGGCTCAGAAAGTTGTAAAAAGAGCAGCGCTGTTTGTAGTGAAGGGCAGTGGGGTTTCAGGATGGAAGGCCAAAGGATTAACAGTTGAGGGAGTTGATATCAGCGCATTGTCTTCAGGGGGGGCTTCATCTATATTTAATGATGTTCTTGTGAAGAAGGCTTATTACAGGGGCCCTGTGCTCAAGACGCCCGGCAATGAAGAGCTTATAAAAATACTGTCAGGAACGCCGCAGGACAGCCTCACAATCCCGATAAGCATAAGAGAGAGGGCAGTGGCTCTGCTTTATGCGGACAACGGGGTTGATGCGGTTCTGGACGCTAATGTGAATTATCTTAACACGCTGGTTTCAATGGCTTCCATGGCTTTTGAGATATTGATACTGAGGAAGAAGATGATGGAGATGTAACCGCATTTTTCAGCTTGACAAAATATATTCTTCTTGATAGTGTTACTGCATTCAGTTATTAATCCAAGTTGAAAGTGAAAAGTTTTAAATCATTTAACTCTCAACTTTAAACTCTTAATTTTTAACTTTTACAATGAAAGGGGGTAAGTTAATGACAAAGGCGGAGCTTATTGACAAGATAGCTTCGGGTGCGGGGCTGAGCAAGACAGATGCTTCAAAGGCGCTGGATTCAACTTTAAATGCGATCAAGGCATCATTAAAAAAAGGGCAGAAAGTTACACTTGTCGGTTTCGGAGCATTCTCAACCGTGAGGCGTAAAGCCAGAAAAGGGCGTAATCCAAAAACAGGACAGGTTATCAATATTCCGGCTGCAAGAGTGCCGAAATTCATATCAGGCAAAGCGCTTAAAGATGCAGTGAAATAATTTACTATTTACCCTGTTAGAGAAGATAATTTCTAACGGGGTATTATTTTTTTAGATATTTTTCTATGATAAATCTTTCTTCGTCTTCTTTATTTTTCAGCCTGCCCCTTAGTTTTTCGTCAAGCAGTTCTGAAAAAAGTTTAGAGTAAACCGGTCCGGGTTTGACGCCTATTTTTTGCAAATCCTTACCTTTCAGAATCGGTTTTACTTTTCTTAACTCGATCAGATATTGAGATATAGCTTTCTGTTTCTGTTTGCTTTTGCTCTGAGCCATTGAGAACAGAAGGATTTCAAGGCTGACGCCATTAAGAACATGATACAGCTCCGCGGGGTCATTTACGGGAAGCTTGTTCAGTATATCCTTTGACTGTGTTATGCCTTTTATTATCATCTCTCTTATCCTGGGCGGCGGTGACAGCCTTTCAATTGCCGCGTTCCTTTCTTCCTCTTTGAGGGTGGACAGCAGAGCCGTAAGGTAAAGCGCTCCTCTCTCAGGACTTTCCTCAAGAAAAAGCAGATTAAACCATGCGAGAGTCTCAAACATAGACTGCAGTGTTGATTCAAGCGCATCATTGAATAAGAGATTAGGATGAATTACCTTTAACAGCCCGAATTCGGAAAGTCTCTTAAGTGTCTTTATAGGTGCTGTTTCGCTGAATGCAAGCAGAAGTTCCTCGTAGAGCCTTGCTCCTGAAAGCCTGCTGAAGAGATCCAGTTTGAGAGCTGACCTGATAAGGGTTTCCGTGTGTTTGCTGAGCTTAAAGCCGAATCTTTCTGAAAACCTTACTGCCCTGAAGGCCCTTGTCGGATCCTCAATAAAACTCAGATTGTGTATAACCCGTATGATTTTTTCTCTGAGGTCGCGCTGCCCTCCGAAGAAGTCTATCAACAGCCCGAAATCCTTTAGATTGAGTTTTACGGCAAGCGTGTTGATTGTAAAATCCCTCCTGTAAAGGTCTTTCTTTATTGAAGATGTCTCCACTTTCGGAAGCGACGCCGGAGATTCATAATACTCTGTCCTGGCAGTTGCCACATCTATTTTGAGTTTTGAGTTTTGAGTTTTGAGTCCTGCCCCTGAACTCTGAACTCCGAACTCTGGGCTCAAAATAACCTTGGCTGTGCCGAACCTCTCATGCGTTCTTATCTTTGCATTCAGTTTCCTGCCAAATGCTTTTGCAAAGGAAATTCCGTCTCCCTCAACAACAATGTCAATGTCAAGATTTTCTTTGCCTCTTAGCAAATCTCTTACCGAACCGCCGACAAGATATGCGTTAATACCGAGCTGATCCGCAATCTCTCCTGCAAGTTTGAGGATGGAGTATATTTCAGCCGGAAATTTTTCCTTAAGGAGTACGGCTATGTTTCTCCCTATAGATGGCGCCTCCCTTGCATCTGATTTATCAAGCCTGCGCCGTTTTAAAAATTCCTCGTAGATGGTTCTTAAAAGGTCAGTTCTTGTTATTGCGCCGGCGATATTGCCTTTCTCTGTTACCGGCATAAATCTCTGATTATGTTCTATCATCATCTGTTCTATTTGCCTGATAGATGTGTCAGGGCTGACGGTTGCCGCATCAGTTGTGCAGAAATCTATAGCTTTGCTTTTGCCAAATCCGTGAAAAAGCGCTTTTTCAACAATTTCCCTTGATATTAAGCCTGTATACTTTGCGTTTTTTATAACAGGCAGGACGTTCACGCCGTATTTGGTCATTATTGTTTCTATTTCCTTTACACTGCTGTCCCAGTTTATGCTTACGACAGGGCTTGTCATAATATCCGATGCAACTTTGCCCGGCTTTACATTATCAAGTATAATTCTCGTCAGCTTTTCTTCAACTATCTCAAGAGATTCCTCTTTTACAGTAGCCGCGGCTGCCGTAGAATGGCCTCCGCCGCGGCCGTTGAACTCTCTCATTACATCTGCGACATTGAGTTCAGGCGCACGGCTTCTTGCCACTATAAGTATTTTCCCTTCCATCCTGAGGAGCACGAATAATGCATCAATGTCTTCCATATCCATTATCCTGTGTGCGAGATGCGCGGCATCACCCAAATAACTATCACTGGAGGCTTTAGCTATTTTTATCCGTATCCCGCTGATGACGATTTCTTTTGACGACTGGATAAGTTCATTGAGGATGTTAAGTTCTTCATGGCTCATTTCCAATCTGAGAAAACTTGAGACTATGTTCAAATTTGCGCCGCGTTTGATGAGATAGGCGGCGGCAAGGAGATCCCGCTCTGTCGTGGATGGGAAAAGCAGCGAGCCTGTCTCTTCATATATGCCGAGACACAGGATGGTTGCCTCCATTGGCGAGGGGTGAAGTTTTTTGTCTTTCAATATCTCTGAAAATATAGTCGCTGTAGCGCCTACTTCCTCAATAATCTCAAAACTGCCGCGTATATCTCCTTTTGCAAATGGATGATGGTCGTATATGTGTATGCTTATCCCGTGTTTGGAAATCAGTTCTGCAAACTGCCCTATCCTCGGAGGATTCTTCGTATCAACAATAATCAGCCGCGTAATCTTCGACAGGTCAATGTCTTTAATCCGCTTGATCTCGACAGGCTCAAAGGCCTCTATGAAATCCCTTAGTTTTTTTTCCTGGGAGCCCGCAAAGACTATCTCTGCCTCAGGGTAGAGTTTCTTTGCAGCAACCATTGAAGCGAGGGAATCAAAATCAGCGTTTATGTGGGAAGTTATTATATCCATCTTATTTATGCCCTGTAGTTAACGCTCTGCCAATTATTGCGGACCGCAAAGAGGCGCCGGCTTTACAGAGGGCTGTTGTAGAGAACCGTTCTATTTCTGCCGTCAGCCTTTGCTTTATAAAGAGCATTGTCTGCTGCTGTGATAATATCTTCTTTGTTTTTTATGGTGCGGGCAGGAAAAGATGATATGCCAATACTGACAGTAAGCCCGTTCTTATCTTTAATTCCGCGAAACCTGTGTTTTTTGATAAAATTTTTTATGGTTTCAGCTTTTGAAACAGCTGCCTCTATCGATGTCTGCGGGAGAAGCATGATGAACTCTTCGCCTCCGTATCTTGCAAGCACGTCGCTTTTTCTTGTATGTTTTTTCAACAGTTGTGCAAATTCGCCGAGTACTATGTCTCCGGCTCTATGCCCGTAGTTATCGTTTACTTTTTTGAAGTGGTCAATATCAATCATAAGACAGCTTAAGTGGAGTTTATACCTCTGTGCCCGGCTGATTTCCTCGTCAATGCGGTGATAAAAGTATCTGATATTATGAAGTCCTGTCAAGTAATCGGTTATGGCAAGCTTTTCGAACTGAGATTTTTCGGTTTCTATTTTTTCGTGGAGAAAGGCATTATAGAGGGAATTTGCAGATGAGTTTGCAATGGCTGAGCAAAGCCGTATCTCCCTCTCTGTAAAAATATAGCTTGACTTTGAAGTCCTCAGGAATAAGGTTCCTATAACCTCGTTTCTGAAGATTATAGGGATAACAACAATAGACCGAATTCCGATTGGCGCTATATGATGCCTGATTTTTTTCAGCAACGGGTCTTTTAATGCATCTCTTATAACCACAGGTTTTCTGCTGCTGAGTGCTTTTCTTATCTCGGGGTATTTCTTTAGATCTAACTTTATGTTTGCTATCTTCGGGTCTTCAAATGTCGAGATAACATAAGCGTGCCTTTTCTCTTCAAAAGGGATGCTCACTATGGAGCACCTTGTAACATTTATGATTTCTGCTATCTTGCTTACAACAAAATACAGCGCTTCTTTAGGATCAAGAGTTGAGGATATAAGGTATATCAGTTCAAGCACTGTTTCAAGGTCTTTTTTCTCTCCGTAGATGTTTTCCAATAAGCCTTTTTTGCGGAGGGCTGTTTTAAGTTTGTATTCAAAGTCTTCCTTGTAAAATGGGCGGACAAGGTAGTGCTCGATATCGCTTTTCATGACAGAATGTATGCCGATGGTGATATTCCCGGACACCATCGCTATGACAGGGCATTTTATATCCTCGGGTTTGATTTTTTCGAATACGTCAGGACTGCTGACAATGACGTTAGGGTCTTTTTTAAGAGTTTTTAGGAGAGTTTTTTTGTCTTTTATAAAGGTTGCAGAGTAATCGTCTCTCCTCCTGAAGAAACGCCTCAGAAACTCAAGGGTTTCCTTGTTTTTGTCATATACGAGTATCTTATTTTTCATGATGCTCTTACCCCTAATACTACCAGCAATTGAATTATAAGTTCAAATTAAATAAAAAATTCAAGCTTTCGATTATGCACCCATCCGGGCGCCTATTATGGCGCCAGCAGATATTTTATTTTTACTGTAGGGAATAGCTCAGAGAGTTCTTTGGGAAATTTGCCTCTGAGGAGGTCAGTTATGGAAAATCTCTCTTTTTTGGTTACTACCTCCGGCTCTCCTTTTATGCCGGCAAGCCTGCCCGCAATGGTGATAGCGTCTTCAAGGGTGCCGAGTTCATCAACGAGCCGCACTTCCATTGCCTGCCTGCCGGTGAATATCCTGCCGTCAGCAAGTTTTTTAGCTTCCTCAAATGGAATCTTTCTGCCGTCAGAGACAGCCTTGATAAATTGTTCGTGCACATCATCAAGCACACCCTGCAGTATCAGCCTTTCCTCTTTTCCCATTTTTCTGAACGCAGATGCAATATCCTTGTGCCTGCCGCTTTTGATGACCTCTGTTTTTACGCCGATTTTATTCATAAGCCCCTCTATGTTGGGGATCTCCATTATTACACCGATAGAACCTGTTAATGTCCCGGGATTTGCAATGATCCTGTCAGCAGGCGCCGCGATATAATACCCGCCGGAGGCTGCGACAGAGCCCATTGATACTACGACCTTCTTTTTCAGCGTTGCTTTTTTAACCTCTTCGTATATTTCCTGTGACGGCGCAACAGCTCCGCCGGGACTGTCCACTCGCAAGACAATAGCCTTTATTGATGCGTCTTTAAGGTAGCCCTTTATTTCATCGGTAGTGTTTTTTGAATCCATTATCGGGCCCTCAATGCGCACAACTGCGACTTTTTCTCCGAGGGGGACATTTTTCTGGAATACGGCAAATAGCACGCTTATCACTAGCAAGAGTGTCAAAAATCCCGTGATGATAAGACAGGCTTTTTTCATTCCTCCCCCCTTTTAACATTCTTCATGCTGAGACCTATTTTTCTCTCTTCAAGGTCAGTCTTTATTATCCTGGTCCACACAATGTCGCCCTCTTTAAGGGGTTCTTCTGCTTTTACTATCTCTGATGTGTAAATCAGCCCCTCAACTTCATCTTCTATTTCTACGAATATCCCAAAGTCGGTCAGCCTCAGCACCTTGCTTTTCACCTCATCTCCGAGCTTGAATCTTGCCGGTATATCGGTTAGCCAAGGGTCAGATGTGAGCTGCTTTACGCCTAACGCTATTCTCTCCTTCTCAGGCTCTATGCTCAGGACCACAGCATCGATTTTCTGTCCTTTTTTTATGACCTCTGACGGATGTTTGATATGCTTGGTCCATGAGATGTCTGATATGTGCACAAGCCCGTCCACGCCTTCCGGAAGCCCGATAAAAACCCCGAAATCAGTAATGCTTTTTACCTTGCCTGTTATCTGCTGTCCTGCGCTGTAGCGCTGTGAAACAAGCTCCCAAGGGCTTGGTTTAAGCTGCTTTATGCTTAATGAAAGGCGGCGCTCATTTTTATCAGCCTTCAAAATAACCGCCTCTACGGTTTCTCCTATAGAGAGGTATTTTGACGGATGTTTTGGTTTCGGCAGCCAGTCAATCTCTGATATGTGGACCAGCCCTTCAAGTCCCTTTTCAAGCTCTATGAATACGCCGTATTCCGTTATGTTTACAACATTGCCCTTTATTTTCTGGCCTGCAGGGTATTTCTCGTCTATGGTGCCCCATGGATCAGGTTTTTTCTGTTTGTAGCCGAGGGTGACTCTTTTTTGTTCTTCGTCATATTTGAGCACAAGGACTTCAATCTCGTCGCCTATCGCAAAGAATTCCGAAGGATGAGCTATTCGCCCCCATGATATGTCCGATATGTGAAGGAGCCCGTCAAGCCCTCCGAGATCCACGAAAACTCCGTAGTCTGTAATATTTTTTACAGTGCCCGTAAGGAGAACTCCCTCCTTCAGCTTTTCAAGAGTCTCTATCTTTTTCTTCTCTCTTTCTTCTTCCATGACAGCCCTGTGTGATACTATGACGTTTGAGCGCTTGTTATTCAGTTTCAGAACTTTAAAAAGCATCCTCTTGCTGATAAGGCTGTCCATGTCCTTGACTACCCTTACATCTATCTGAGAACCCGGCAGGAAAGCAGTGACCCCAAGTATATCTACTGAAAGCCCGCCTTTTGTTTTCCCTGAGATTACGCCTTCAAGAGCGTCGCCTTTTCCCATTGCAGATTCAATAATATCCCATGCCTTTATCCTGTTTGCCGCTTTCCTTGACAGATTAACCATGCCATTGGAGTACTTCATGGTGTATACGTACACTTCAAGCGCAGTTCCCGCCTGCAGGTTTGAAAACTCTTCAGGAGAAAACTCTTCAGCTGGAATAAAGCCGTCGGCTTTATATCCTATGTCAATTATGGCTCCTTCCTGTTTTACGGCTATAACCTTTCCTTTTAATATTGAGCCTTCTTCAATGCGGTGAAAGGTCTCGGCATAAAGCTGTTCCATCTCATTGTTTTTAATTTCCATCACCCTTTTATCCTCCCATTTCCCTTACTTTTTTTATGATATCCTCAATTATCCAGTCAGGCGTTGACGCCCCTGCTGTTATGCCCACGCTTTTTACGTTGTTCAGCCACTCAGGAATAAGTTCGGCGTCTGTCTCTACATGATAAGTCGGAACAGAAAGCGACCTGCACAATTTCGCAAGCTGGGTCGTGTTTGCGCTGTTTTTGCCTCCTACAACAAGCATAATGTCCACCTTTTTAGCCATAGCCGCTGTTTCTTTTAACCGCAGCGCCGTGGAGCTGCATATTGTATTATATACCTTTACATTCTTTGCCTGTTCTATGACCCTAGAAAATAGTTTTTTAAGCGCTTCGACCGGTTGTGTGGTCTGAACAACAATCCCGACATTATGCTTTATTTTAGGAAGCGCGCTTTCACTGTCAACAACTATTGCGTCATCTCCAGCATAGCTCATCAGGCCCTGCACTTCAGGGTGTTCCCTGTCCCCGAGTATTATTACCTGATACCCTTCTTCTCTGAGCAGTTTAGCATAATGCTGGGCTTTTTTCACAAAAGGGCAGGTTGCGTCAATTATGTTGAATCCTGCCTCGGAAATCCTGTCCATAACCTGTAAAGGAATACCGTGCGTCCGGATTATAATATCTTTTATCCCGGGAGTAGTTATGTCTTCAATCGGCAGAATCCCTTCCTGTTTGAGTTTTTCTATGACCTGGGGATTATGTATTATAGGGCCGAGAGTGAAAATGCCTTTCTGTTTTTTCTTCGCAGTCTTAAAAGCCATATCAACGGCTCTCTTTACTCCGAAACAGAATCCGGCTGTCTTAGCTGCTATTATTTTCATAACTTTTAACTTTTCACTTTCAACTTTAAATTTTTAATCTCTTTCATTATATCATTACCGATTCTTTCCTGAAAATCCTTGCCTGATTCTCTGTCTCTGCCATAGGCGGATGTTTCTATCGGGCTGCCGAATATAATTCTAATCTTTGAGAGGCTTATGAACTTAGCTCCGGCAGGCAGAGCCGTGTCCGTGCCGTCAATATAAGCGGGAATAACTTTTGCCCCGGAAAGCGCTGCTATAAGTCCTGTCCCTCTCTTTGCATCAAGAAGGCTGCCGTCTCTGCTCCTGCCGCCTTCAGGAAACATAACAATGAGTTCGCCATTTTTTAACCGTCTTACCGCTTCTTTTATCGTAGAAGGCTGCGGAGCATCTCTGTCAATAGGGAATGAGAATGTTTTTACAAAGGCGCCGACAAACGGTATCTTAAAAAGCCCTCTTTTTGCCATGAAAGTTGACTGCCTTTTCCCTATTGCCGCTCCTATCACCAGGGGATCCAAATGGCTGATGTGGTTTGACACGACAATAACGCCGCCTTTTTGGGGAACTTTTTCGATGCCGTCAATCTTAAACCTGAAAAAGATTTTAAAGAGCAGGAAGAAAAAGGTTGTGGCAAACCTGTATGCTAAAGTCAATGGCTCGTCCTTACGACTTTCATGATATTTTCCAAAACCTCGTCTATGGTAATGCTTGAGGAATCTATAAGTGCCGCATCGTCTGCTTTCCTGAGCGGGGCAATGTCCCTGCCCGAATCCCTCGCGTCTCTTTCAACAACATCTTTCCTTGCCTCTGATTCGGTTATGTTGATTCCTTTTTCTTTTAACTGGAGGTAGCGCCTTTTTGCCCGCTCTTCAACAGATGCGTCAAGATAAAATTTTTTCCACGCGTCAGGAAACACGACTGTTGTCATATCCCTTCCCTCAGCTACAAGGTCGGCATTAAGGGAGGCATTTCTCTGGATCTCAAGAAGAAAGTCCCTTACAATTTTTCTTGCGGAAAATACAGATGAGTAATGCCCTATCTCAGTAGTGCGTATCTCTTCTGAGACATCCCTGCCGTTCAGGAAGATTGTCCCATTTTTAAAGCTGACATCAGTAACTGAAAGCGTATTTTTTAATTTCTCGTCGCGGTCTTCAGGATTGATTCCTTTTTCCCTCAAAGCCAGCGCAACCGCCCTGTAAAGCGCGCCTGTGTCAAGGTAGCTGAATCCAAGTTTTCCGGCAAGGAGTTTGGCAATGGTCCCCTTGCCTGCGCCTGAAGGGCCGTCTATGGCGATTACTTTTCCCATCAAGTAGTTATTTTAACCTAATTTTAAGGTATAGCTCAATCGTTGCAGGCAGTTGCGTGAAGCGGCTGGAAATTTATCCATTGCTCTGATTATGCTATACTTCAAAGCCGCGCAATTACTTGATGAAAGGATATGAAAGAAGATGAGCAGCGAGCCGAATAAGGTAATTTACTCCATGGTCGGGGTCAGCAAGCATTATGATAACAAAACGGTTTTAAAAGATATCTATCTCTCCTATTTCTACGGGGCAAAGATAGGCGTCCTCGGCCTGAACGGATCAGGGAAGAGCTCGCTTCTCCGCATTCTTGCAGGAGCTGATAAAGAGTTCAACGGCGAAACAGTCCTGTCGCCCGGACACACCATAGGTTTCCTTGAGCAGGAGCCGCAGCTTGATAACAGCAAGACAGTGCGTGAGATAGTGGAAGAAGGCGTGCAGGAGACGGTTGATGCTCTTAAAGAATATAACCTGATTAATGAGAAATTCGCAGAGCCGATGCCTGACGATGAGATGAGCAAGCTTATTGAACGTCAGGGAAAAGTACAGGAGAAGCTCGATGCAATGGATGCATGGGATATGGATTCGCGTCTTGAGATGGCGATGGAGGCCCTGCGCTGTCCTTTAGGAGATACATTGGTTAATGTGCTGTCAGGAGGAGAAAGGCGGCGCGTGGCGCTTTGCAGGCTCCTCTTGAAAAAGCCGGACATCCTGCTGTTGGATGAACCGACCAACCATCTTGACGCTGAGACAGTGGCGTGGCTGGAGCATCATCTGCAGAGCTATGCCGGCACTATTATTGCGGTAACTCATGACCGGTATTTCCTTGATAATGTCGCCGGATGGATACTCGAACTCGACAGGGGACAGGGGATTCCATGGAAAGGCAATTACTCATCGTGGCTGGAACAGAAGAAGAACCGTCTGGAGCAGGAAGAGAAGTCCGAAAGCGGAAGGCAGAAGACCCTTCAGCGCGAGCTTGAGTGGATACGGATGTCTCCAAAAGGACGCCATGCAAAAGCCAAAGCGCGCATCACCTCATATGAGAATCTCCTCAGTCAGGATATTGAAAAAAGTTCAAAGGACCTCGAAATCTATATCCCGCCGGGTCCCCGTCTTGGCGATGTAGTAATCAAGGCTGATAACGTGAGCAAGGCATATGGCGACAATATCCTTATGGAGGGCATGACCTTCTCCCTTCCACCCGGGGGAATTGTCGGCATAATAGGGCCTAACGGAGCGGGAAAGACCACGCTTTTCCGTATGATAACCGGAAAGGAAAAGCCTGATTCAGGCACATTTAAAATAGGGGAGACGGTAAAATTTGCATATATTGACCAGAGCCGCGACGACCTCGACCCAAAGAAGAGCATTTGGGAGATTATCTCTGACGGGCTGGATGTCGTTCAGCTCGGCAAGAGGCAGCTCAACTCACGCGCCTATGTTGCGCGCTTCAATTTCTCAGGCAGCGATCAGCAGAAAAAAGTTTCCATGCTGTCAGGCGGAGAGAGAAACCGCGTGCATCTTGCGCGTATGCTTAAGGAAGAAGCCAATGTGCTTTTGCTTGATGAGCCTACCAATGATCTGGATGTTAATACAATGCGCGCGCTTGAAGAGGCTTTGGAGTATTTTGCGGGCTGCGCAGTTGTCATCAGCCATGACAGATGGTTTCTTGACCGTATCGCTACGCACATACTCGCCTTTGAAGGCGACAGCAAAGTAGTCTGGTTTGATGGGAATTATTCAGAATACGAAGCGGACAGAAAGGCGCGTCTCGGCGCAGCAGCAGACCAGCCGCATCGCATCAAGTACAGGCATTTGACGAGAGGGTAAGATTTCTTCATTTCAATTTTTAAGTCACACCATCTATACCCGCGTCGTCCTTCTATTGCAAGAATCAAGACCCGACCCGGTGACCCTGTCACAATCGATCTTATATACGTTATGCGATTTTTTCTTAATCACCGCGCCTCGCTGTGCTAACATATCAGCAACAAAAGACAGATTGGCATATTAAGTGTTAGGCGATAAAAGGGAGACGAAATGGGTATCTACGCAGCAATTATCTTGGGAGTATTTTTTCTATCGGGTATCATTCTTCACCATTGGTTACGTTCTGGTCGCTCGTTAAAGATTGAAGCATGGGGATTGAAAGGCGCCAATGCATCCGCCTCCTTGCACTGGATGCTTTTTGTAATAGCATCTATTGGGTATGTGACGTTTACGGTCCTACTCCTTACTTCAACGGGTGAAGATCAAGAAACGGGCGTGTTATTCATACTTAATGTTATTGCGCTTATCATCGGTGGCATATTAGCAAGAGCAAATAAGGCGTCACTATCGAAGGTCTACGGCGTCGGAGCCTCTATTCAGTCGGTTATCTTGATCATAATGCTGATAAAAGGATATGGCAACGCCGAGATAGTTATGGCAATAAATATTTCCATTATTGTTGGGTTTGGCCTGCTGGCGTGGCTATACAATAGAAACCAACGGGTCAATGCCTAACCATGTCTTCCTTTAAGCATATCCCTAAGAAAATGAATATACCAAAAGAACTACTCGATAATGACTTTTTATTCCACTACTCCAAGTCTTATGTTGCAATGGAGAAAATTCTTTATGAAAAGAAAATACGATTTTCCTCTCTCATTAATATGAATGATCCATATGAATATAAACTTCCTTCGTTAGGTGTAATGGGTAAGGGTGGCGTAGCAGAGGCGACTGCTTCAGAACTGACAGGTAAGTTGAGAAATACCATTTTATATAAGGCAAAAATACTATCGCTGGTTAGAAATAAAGAGGTCAATTCGGAAACTGATTTTCAACTGGTGTTCGCAAAGCCAAGATTATGGGCCCAATATGCTGAAGCCCAACGTGGGGTCTGTTTAGTCTTTAGCCTGACAACATTTCTTGAAAAAATTAGAGCCGCATATTCGGATATTACAATTTACAATAATTTCGTTGAATATGACTTGCAGAAAGGCCGGAGAAGCTCAAAAAATCATCTAAAGTACGACAAGTCGAAGAGTCCAGATGAAAATATCCAGTGTCATATCCATACTAATCAAAAGGATATTTTTTTTCGCAAGCACGAAGATTTCGGAGATGAGAACGAATACCGCATTGTATTAATCAACTGGACAGATAAAAGCAATAACGATATTTTTATCGACCTGCGGGGAATACTCAGAGCCGTAATTTTAGGGGAGCGGTTTCATCGTACATATGAAACTCTAATTAAAACTCTTACTGAACAATTGAATGTTAATTTGTATAAAATTGCGTATGCTTCAAATGTTTATATTCAAAAAATAATATGAAAGACAAAAACTGGCCCGGCACACTTATCCCGCCAATATATCTTTTCCGGTAGCTGCTAAAGCGACCCGAGAGCAAAAGTCAAAAGTGAAATAGTCATTTTCTTTTTCTTTCCCTTCCATCAAGATATCTTTTAAGCGCCTCAGCTTTCTTAATATGGTATGTCCCTTTTATCGCGCTATACCATATTAAGAACTTTCAAGGCAGTTCTCTCAGTGCGTCGGCGGATTAAAAGGCAAGGCATCAACGGGTCAGAGAATAAAAGTGCAAAAGCAGGCGGTCGGCAAAGTCTGTGGGGGTCTGTAAGAACACATCCCGTATTCCACATCCCCCTTTTCTCCTTAATTCAGTGCGTTAACCTTTTCAACATCTCAAAAAATCCCGGAAATGATATGTTTACAGACGATATGCCGTTTATAGTAGTTTTACCTTTGGCAATCAATGCCGCAATTGAGAACGCCATTGCTATTCTGTGGTCTTTATAGCTGTCTATGGATGCGCCTTTAAGTTTTGCATTGCCTTTTATGCTTAAGCCGTCTTTGAATTCTTTTACTTCAGCGCCCATTTTTCTCAATCCTTCCGCCATTGCCTGTATCCTGTCGGATTCTTTAAACCTTAATTCTTCAGCGCCTTTTATCTCCGTTACACCTTCAGCCTGTGTTGCGAGCACACAGAGGATCGGGAATTCGTCTATCAAGGAAGGCATTATATTTCGGCCTATTTTTACGGCCTTTAAATTGCTCGTAGTCTTGCAATGAATGTCTGCCACAGGCTCTCCGGATACGTCCCTGATGTTTTCTATTTTTATATCAGCGCCCATCTCTTTTATAACTTTCAAAAAGCCTGTGCGCGTAGGATTCATTCCTACATTCTTTATCAATATCTCTGAATCCGGGACAATCAATGCCCCTGCAATGAAAAATGCGGCAGATGAGAAGTCAGACGGGATTGTTATATCAATCGGATTTAATTTTTTATTCCCGAGTCCTTGAACCCTTATGTTTAAACCTTTTACTTCAATATTTGCTCCCATTGCCTTGAGCATTCTTTCCGTGTGGTCGCGGGATTTCTGAGGCTCTGTTATAGCAGTGGTCCCTTTGGCATATAATCCGGCAAGTATCAGGCATGATTTTACCTGTGCAGATGCAACAGGCATTTTGTAATTTATTGCTTTCAAAGGCCCGCCTTTTATTTTCATAGGCAGATACTTGTCTCCATTGCGCGCGGAGATTTCGGCTCCCATCTCCTTTAAAGGATTAATAACCCTTGCCATGGGCCTCTGCCTTAAAGAAGCGTCTCCCGTAAGCGCTGAAAAAAACGGATTCCCTGCGAGTATGCCTGACATAAGCCTTGCTGTTGTGCCTGAATTTCCGCAGTCAATTATGTCTGCCGGCTCTTTAAGGCCATGAATGCCTTTGCCCCCTATAATTATTTTTTTGCCTTTATCCTCTATTTTGACGCCGAGTTTTCTGAACGCATTGAGGGTGCTCATTGTATCTTCCGCCCCGAGAAAATTCCTGACGATGCTTTTCCCGTCCGCTATTGAGGCAAGCATTATTGCCCTGTGCGAAATGGATTTGTCGGGCGGAGGAGTGATACTGCCTCTCAGTTTTTTCACTCTCTCGAGAGAAATCCTATCTGACATTTTCTCTCAGCGCCTTGGCTTTTTTGAATTCTTTTTCAATAGCCTCAGAATCTGATTTCTTTAAGCGGCTGCTGAGGCCGTCAAGATTTTTTTTAAAAACTTCTATGAACTCAAGAATATTTTCTCTGTTCATCAGGGATATATCGCGCCATAGTTCAGGGGAGCTCGCCGCAATCCGTGTTGTGTCTTTAAATCCGTTGCCTGCATATCCGAGATACGAATTGTTTATATCAGCTACTGTATTGACGATTGCATAGGCAATAATATGGGGGAGGTGGCTTACGGCAGCGTATATCCTGTCATGCTCATCCGCATCCAGAGTAGAGACTTTTGCGCCGAGCGACTCCCACAAGCCCACGATTTTTTTAAGAGCAGCCGTATCCGTCTTTTCTGTCGGTGTTAATATGCATCTTGCGCCTGTAAATAAATCTGCTGCTGCCGTGTCTATTCCTGTTTTGTCGCTTCCTGCTATCGGATGCCCGCCTACGAAACTTACGCCTTCAGGCATCAGGGCTTCCATATCCCTTACAAGTTTTCCTTTAACGCTTCCGGCATCTGTTACGACGGCGCCTTTTTTAAATGAGCCGTTTATCTTTTTTGCCGTTTCTGTAAACTGGCCGACAGGAATAGCGAATAAAACGAGGTCGGAGCCAACGCATGCCTTTGATGCGTCAATCTCAAAAGAATCAATTATCTTCATCTCCACTGCCTTTTTGAGGTTGTTCTCTTTTCTGCCGCAGCCTGTGATGTGGCTGCACAGCCCTCTTTTCTTCATGGCAAGGGCAAATGATGCGCCGATTAAACCTACGCCGATAATAGTGACTTTATTAAAAATAGGTTTTGTCATAGAAATTAAAATATAAATTCCATAATTTTGAACTTTGAATTTTGAACTTTGAATTTTAGAATCATATCTCTCTTCCCACAGCCTTTGCTATCAGTTTTAATTCAGCCATCAGTTTTTTGAAGGCATCAGGCTTTAAGGACTGCTCTCCGTCTGACATTGCATTTTCAGGGTTCGTATGCACTTCTATGAGAAGGCCGTCTGCGCCGACTGCAACAGCAGCCTTTGCCATAGGAGCAACCAAGTCCCACTTGCCGACGCCGTGGCTCGGGTCCACTACAATAGGCAGATGCGTTTTTTGTTTCAGCACAGGCACAGCGCTGAGGTCCAGAGTGTTCCTTGTTGACGTCTCAAAGGTCCTTATGCCTCTTTCGCAGAGTATAACTTCCTGATTGCCCTTTGACATTACATACTCGGCTGCCATAAGCCATTCTTTGATTGTGGCTGAAAGCCCCCTTTTGAGAAGAACCGGTTTATTGCACATTCCGACCTCAAGCAGCAGCCTGAAATTCTGCATATTCCTTGCCCCTATCTGAATTATGTCTGTATATTTAAGTATCGTCTCCAGATCTCTTGGATCCATTATTTCTGTGACAACAGGAAGCCCTGTTTTCCTGCTTGCCTCGGCAAGGTACTGAAGTCCCGCCTCTCCAAGGCCCTGAAAAGAATAAGGCGAGGTCCTTGGTTTATAAGCGCCTCCTCTTATAAATGACGCCCCTGCCGCTTTGACCTTCTCGGCAATGTTCATCATTACGGCTCTGTTTTCAACAGCGCACGGCCCCGCAATAACAGGTATTTTTTTGCCTCCGATAACTTTCCCTTTGACTTTTATTATCGTGTTCTGCGACTTGAAATCCCTGCTTGCAAGTTTATACGGCTTGAGGATTCTCACCACATCCTCAACGCCTTTCATAACCCGAACAGCATTTTCTTCTTCTTCTGTTATACGTGATGTGTCGCCTATTACGCCTATGACTGTTTTTTCCGTGCCTCTTGAGATAGTTGCCTTAAGCCCTTTGGCTTCAAGTTTTTTGAGCAGATTGTCGATATTTTTTTCAGTAGCTTTCCGGTTTAAAACTATTATGTCCATTTATTCCTCCAGACTCTCAACTCTTAACTTTTAACTCTTTCAAAGCTTTTATAAATCGCTTGTTCTCCTCAGGCAGGCCTATGGTCACCCGTATTGCATCAGGCCCCATGGGCCTGACAATAACGCCGGCATGAAGAAGGTTTTTATAAATATTCATTGAATCGGCAACAGGCATATAGATGAAATTTGCCTCTGTGGGCACATGCCTTATTCCGAGTGAAGAAAGTTCTTTGTAGAGATATTTTTTGCCTGTGTTGTTTATCTCCTTTGATTTTTTGATGTGGCCTTTGTCCTTTAAGGCCTCTATGGCGGTTTTTTGCGCAACGGAGTTTGTGTTAAACGGCGGCCGCACCTTGTTCATCTCGGTAATTATTTCCTGAGGCGCAATGCCGTAGCCGATCCTGAGTCCTGCAAGCCCGTAAATTTTGGAGAAGGTCCTAAGGATTAATATATTCCTGCATGCCCTGAAGTGTTTAAAGCTGTCTGCATATCCGGCATTCATAACATATTCATAGTATGCCTCATCAACAACTACAAGTATGCCGTCCCTGATATTTATCATCAGCCTGTCAAATTCTTCCTTTGTATTCATTGTGCCTGTCGGATTATTCGGATTTGCTATAAACAGCATCTTTGTCTTTGGCGTCACAGCATTCAGCATTGCGTCCAGGTCATGCTTGTAATCTCTGAGCGGCGACTGAATTGCCTTTCCTCCTGCTGCCTGCACAGCCATAGAGTAAACAACGAAAGAAGGATGCGCCATAACAGCCTCATCACCCGGAGCCAAGAAGGTCCTGGCCGCGATGTCAATAAGCTCGTTTGAGCCGTTTCCGAGTATAATCTCTTCAGGTTTGACAGAGAGTTTTTTTGCCAGCGCAGTTTTGAGGTAATAGCCGCTTCCATCAGGGTATCTGTTCAGTGTTTTTTTTAATCCGGCTGTTATGGCCCTGACAGCCGCGGGAGAAGGGCCTATCGGGTTTTCATTTGAGGCAAGCTTTACCGGGTTTTTTATTTCGAGTTCCCTTTCAAGTTCTTCTATGGGTTTGCCGGGCATGTAAGGACTGAGCGCACTGATATGTTCCGGAGCCTTTATCACTACTGGCCACCATGCGGATAAGAGCCGAGGAATTTGAGATAGAGGCAGCCGTCTTTTATATTCTCTATGGCTTTTTTGACTTTTTTATCCTCTATATGCCCTTCCATGTCCACAAAGAATATGTATTCCCAGGCCTTTCTTCTGGAAGGCCTTGATTCCAGTTTCGTAAGATTTATCTTCGCCTTCTTAATGGGCTGAAGGATATCGTAAAGGGCGCCGGGTTTATCCTTAATAGAGAACATAATTGACGTCTTGTCTTTTCCTGTTTTCGGGGCGATGTTTTTTGAGATTATAAGGAACCGTGTGTAGTTGTGCTTATTGTCTTCTATGTTTCGCTCCACAAAATTAAGGCTGTATATCTTTGCGGCAAGTTCGCTTGCAATTGCGGCTGATGACTGGTCTTTTGATGCAAGCTCTGCGGCTTTGGCCGTGCTTGTAGCTTCAACTATCTCTACATTAGGAAGGTTTCTTTCAAGCCAGCCCCGGCACTGCGCTGTCGGCTGCGGGTGCGAATATATTTTTTTAATGTTTTTTTTGCTGCCTGTCAAAGAAAGCAGATTATGCGATATCTCAAGCATAACCTCGGCTGTTATCCTGAGGTCATAATCCATGAACATATCAAGGGTGTAACTCACAACTCCTTCCGTGGAGTTTTCTATCGGCACAACCCCGAATTCCGCTTTCCCTGATTCCACTGCTTCAAACACGCTTTTTATGCTTTCAACAGGCACAAAGCCGGCTGAAGAGCCGAAATGCCTTATTGCCGCAAGGTGCGTGAATGTGGCAACAGGGCCAAAATAAGCTATCTTTAGAGGTTCTTCAAGCGATAAAGAGGCTGAGAGTATCTCTCTGTAAATGGACTTCAGCGCATCATTGGGAAAAGGCCCTTTATTCAGGGATGTCAGCCTTTCAAGTATCTGCCGCTCACGTTCAGGCGAGTAAAACTTTGACTTGGTATTGCGTTTTATATTTGCAATATCAAGGACAATCCGCGACCGTTTATTGAGAAGTTTAAGTGTCTCTTCGTCAATAGCATCAATCTCATTTCTTAGCTTTTCAATCTCTCCCATAAGTCTCCCGCTGAAAATCGCTCTTAATACGAGTAATTCTACTCATTTTTTCTTATTTTTTCAAGAGTTAGAATTTGAGGTGAATTTGAGGACAGTGGGACGGGTATCAGAAAATTAAGCAGAAAAGGCTAAACTCTATTTTTAAACTCTCTTCCCTTCCACAGCATATAGATCGCGGGATAGATAACCAATTCCAGAATTGTTGAAGTAATAACTCCGCCCACCATTGGGGCCGCAATGCGTTTCATAACATCTGCGCCTGTTCCGTGGCTGAACATTATCGGGATAAGGCCCGCAAGTATTACGCTCACAGTCATTATCTTCGGACGGATTCTTTTCACTGCGCCGTACATTACTGCTTCTTTTAAATCAACAATGGAATTCAGCTTCCCTTCTTTTTTCCATCTTTCATACGCAAGCTCAAGATACAGGAGCATCACAACGCCTGTCTCGGCGTCAAGCCCTGCGAGCGCTATTATGCCCACCCATACCGCAATGCTCATGTTGTAATTTAAAAAATAAAGAAGCCAGAATGAGCCTACCAATGAAAATGGCACTGCAAGGAGAACAATGAACGTCTTTGTGACTGACTTTGTGTTCAGGTATATAAGCACAAAGATTATCAGCGCTGTGAGAGGGATGACAATCTTAAGCCTTTCATGTGTTTTTACGAGGTGCTCGTATTCACCGCTCCATTCAATGCGGTAGCCTTCGGGGATTTTCATAGAGGCAACTTTCTTTTTCGCCTCGTTGACATAACCTCCGATATCCCTTCCCGTAAAATCTATATACACATAGGCTGTCAAAAGCCCTTCTTCACTCTTTATCTGTGTGGGGCCTTTTACAATCTTTATGTCAACAAGCTCTCCGAGAGGAACCTGAAGTGTTTTCATGGATACGGGCTGCACTGCTCTCATACCTGACTGACCGGCGGATGCTGAAGGCTGATTCATAACAGGCACGAGAACCCTTTTGAGTTTTTCAATGTCATTTCTCAATTCCCTTGAATAGCGGACATTTACAGGATAGCGTTCCCTGCCTTCAACAGTAATTGTCAGGTTCATGCCTCCGACCGCAGTCTGCACTACTTCCTGAATGTCATCAACACTTATCCCGTATCTTGCGGCTTCTGCGCGTTTAATAATAAAGTCCAGGAAATAGCCTGTTGTCACTCTTTCCGCATAGACGCTTCTTGTGCCCGGAATATCTTTAATGATGTTTTCTAACTCCAGTCCAAGTTTCTCTATTTCCTCAAGCTTTGGGCCTAAAACCTTGATTCCTACAGGCGTTCTTATGCCTGTAGAAAGCATGTCAATGCGGGCTTTTATCGGCATAGTAAAACCACCCTCAACGCCAGGCAAATTTACAGCATCTAATAATTCATTTTTAATAGTTTCAATTGTCATGCCTTTTCGCCATTCTTTTTCGGGTTTAAGATTAACAACTGTTTCGAACATCTCAAGCGGTGCAGGGTCTGTTGCCGTCTCCGCGCGGCCCGCCTTTCCGAATACCTGTGCAACTTCCGGGATTTTCTTCAGGAGCTTGTCCTGTATTTGAAGTGTTCTGGAAACCTCAGAAATAGAAGCAGCAGGCACAGTCGTTGGCATATATAAAAGCGCACCTTCGTTTAGAGGAGGCATGAATTCCGAGCCGAGTTTTATAGGCAAATCAAGTGTGATGTCAAAGAGTGACAATAAGCCAGGTAATATGAATATAATAAAAGTAATAACCATGATAAGTGTAGTTAGAACAATTACCCCCTTCTTGAATCTTAATGCAAACTTTGCAATCGGTTCATATATCTTATGAAGCACAATACTCACGGGATTCTTATCCTCAGGACGAATTTTCCCCCTTATAAAAAGCGTCATCAACACAGGCGTCAACGTAATCGCAAGGAAAGATGAGAAAAGCATTGCAAAGGTCTTTGTGTATGCTAATGGTTTAAATAATCTTCCTGCCTGCGCCTGAAGCGTAAATACAGGCAAAAATCCTACGGTAATTACAAGCAGCGCAAAGAAGAGGGAAGGGCCGACCTCCTTCGCTGCATCAATAATCACTTCCACCCTGCTGCCATGCCTGCCGTGCGCTTCCCAGTCTTCAAGTTTTTTATGTGCATTCTCTACCATTATTATTGAGGCGTCCACCATTGCGCCGATTGCAATTGCAATGCCGCTTAAGCTCATGATATTTGAAGTGACGCCGAGATAATACATGCATATAAAGGAGATGATGATTGCAATAGGCAATGTTAGTATGACAACGAGCGCGCTTGGAAGATGGAATAAAAATACTATGCATACGACGCTGACTGCTATGGAGAGCTTTATTATCTCTTCTTTGAGTGTGTCAATGGAGCGGTGTATGAGGTCGCTTCTGTCATAGGTTGTGATAATTTTCATTCCCTTCGGAAGGCTCGGCTCAATATCATTTTTTATCTTCTCTTTTACCCTGTCTATGACACTGAGGACATTCTCGCCGAATCTTATAACTACAATGCCTCCTGCCACCTCGCCTTTTCCGTCAAGCTCTGCAAGCCCCCTTCGTATCTCAGGCCCGAGCTGTATATTCGCAATGTCTCTCAGGAATACAGGCGTTCCCGCGCCGCCTGTGCCAATAGGAATATTTTTGAGGTCGTCAAGCGTTTTGATATAACCTCTTCCTCTTACCATATATTCAATGCCTGAAAATTCAAGCACTCTTCCTTCCACGTCCTTATTGCTTTTCCTGATTGCATCCATAACTGTGGTTATCGGAAGGTTATAAGCAAGAAGCTTATTAGGGTCTATTGTTACCTGGTACTGCTTTACGAACCCGCCAATGCTTGCAACCTGAGAGACGCCCTGCACGCTCTCAAGGGCAAGTTTTATGTTGTAATCCTGTACAGAACGGAGTTCGGAGAGGTCGTGCCTGCCTGTCTCGTCAACTACAGCATAAGAGAATCCCCATCCCACGCTTGTTGCATCAGGCCCGAGCACAGGGTTGACATCAGAAGGGATTTTATTTTTTACTGACTGAAGGTATTCAAGAACCCTGCTTCGCGCCCAGTAGATATCCGTGCCTTCTTCAAAAATCACATAAATAAACGAGCTTCCAAGATAAGAAAAACCTCTTACAACCTGAACCTTTGGCGCTGCAAGGAGTGTTGATGTTATCGGATAAGTTATCTGATCTTCAACGAGGTCAGGACTTCTTCCCGGCCATTCTGTATAGATGATAACCTGAGTGTCGCTGAGGTCAGGTATTGCATCCAATGGAGTATTCTTAAGCGCCCAGTATCCCCATGCTGCGAGGAAAAATACCAACAGAAAGACGATGAATTTGTTTCTTGCGCTGAGTTCTATTATTTTAGCAATCATGATTTATAAATGATGCACGATTCACGATGCATGATTCATGATTCATGATATTTTTCTTGCATCCTATATCTTGTATCCTGCATCTTGCATCTTGTATCATTTCAGTGCTTATGCCCGCCAAGCGGCTTTATCCCTTTTAACTGCGCCTCAGAGTCAATCAGAAAGTTGCCTGATGACGCCACTTTCTCTCCTGCCTTTATTCCTTTGAGAACTTCTACCATTCCCTCTGCCTTAAGCCCTAACATAACCTCTCTTGGTTCAAAATATCCTTCACCCTTGTCCACATAAACTATCTGCCGTATCCCGGTATCAATCACAGCGCTTTCAGGGATAGCGAGCTTATTCCCCAAATTGATTTTTACCTCCACATTGGTGAACATCTGCGGTTTAAGCTGTCCTCCGGGGTTTGCTATTGTGAATCTTATTTTTGCTGTTCTTGTGTCGCCTGCAAGAGCAGGATAAATATAGTCAATGGTTGATGAAAATTCCCTGCCCGGGAAATAACTCAGGCTGATTTTTGCTGTCTGTCCTGTTTTCATTAAATGCACTTCATATTCATATATATCCGACACTATCCAGACCGTTGACAGGTCGGCGATATCAAAGAGCCTTTCTCCGGGCATGACGCGCATTCCCTGCAGAGCCGTCTTCTGCACAACATAGCCGCTTGCAGGGCTGAATATGGTTAATGTCCTTATCGGTTTTCCTGTCTCTTCAATTTTTTTAATCTGGGCGTCACTTATATCCCATAACCTAAGCCTCTGCTTTGCCGCTTCAGTTATTGCTTCAGCATCCTTTGAAAGCATTTTGCCTACAGCGCTGTCTTTGTCTGCGCCCTGTTTTGTCCACTTGAGCACGTTTAAAAATTCCTGCTGTGTTGCGACAAGCTCAGGGCTGTAAATCTCCGCCAGCGGCTCGCCTTTTTTGACATACTTTCCTGTGTAATTAACATGGAGTTTCTCAATCCAGCCTTCGAATTTTGTATTGACAGTCGCAATCCTTCTTTCATCGTATTCAATACGGCCCACGGTTCTGATAATTTTCTGCAGCGGCTTTACAGACGCCACAACTGTTTTTACGCCTATCAACTGCTGCTTGTCTAAATGTATCTCCACTGTTGGAGTCTCCTCTGTCTGCTCTTTCTGCTGTGTTTCAACCTGAGCCTGAGGCTCTTTACTTTCTGAGGTATGCCCCTGATGTGCCGGAGCAGACGTTTGCGTAGATGCCTGAGGTTTGCTTTTTGCAGGGCTTTTCAGGAACTCCGGCTTTAAGAGATAGAATATTAATCCCGCTGTCAAAATCAGCCCGATGATTATGAGATTTCTTTTTTTCATTTTTCTTTTTCTCCCTGAATGACGCTCGCCTCAATTTTATTCTGAAGAGCAGGGCGTACTGAGTGCTGATTGTCCGCCCCGGCGGATCCGCCAGAGGCTGGACTGACTGCCGTTATAGCCTCAAGCCGTGCAACTGCCTTTTCCATTTCTATGAACTGCCCCCAGTATAAAAGCTCATAGTCAATGAGTGATTTAAGCCTTGTTATGACGGTTATTGCCTCGACTTTTCCGGTTACATATCCTGAAATTGCGAGTTCAAAATCCTGATATGCCTTGGGTATAAGGCCATTCCTGTACAGCTCCGTTAATTTTTCTGCCGTCTTAATCATAGAGTAGTTTTCTCTTATATTGGAAGACAGCATTAGCTTAACCGCCTCAAGTTCGTGCTTTGCCTCTGAGAGGGCCGACTCAGCCTCAAGCACAGCCATCTTTTGTTTTGTTTTATAAAAAATAGGTATATTGATTGTCGTTGTGAGGCTCCACATGTCTTTAAACTCTCCCCTCCGCTCAAAGACGGAGCCGGCAATGGTGAAATCAGGATAATACTCTTTCTCAGCCATGTTAACCTTTGCCTTTGCCGCGGCTATCATCTTTGCTCTTGATTTTATCAATGGAGAATTTGAGTGCGACATCTTAATAAGCTCGTCAATATTATAGATGTATGAGGCATGGGCAGGCTCAACCGGCATTCCGAGAGGAGAATTGACATCTCTTCCAACAGCCGTGTTCAGCATTGCCTCTATTGATTGCAGTTTTTGCTTCAGCATTTCCTCTTTTTCAAGGAGCATGTATTTCTCTGTCTGAGCCATTAATACTTCCTGCTGCGGCGCCATGCCTGATGAATATCTTGCAATGGCAGCGTCTTCTATCCTTGAAAAAAGTATGGCCTTGTCGCGTATAAGGCCGATATTTTTATGGGTAAGGAACAGGTCGTAGTAAAGTTCTTTTATCCTTGCTATTGTTGCGAGTTTTGCAAGCTCATACAATGCCTTCAGGCTTTCGGAATCTCTTGTTGCCATTTCTTCTTTTAATGAGAGTTTTCCCGGGAACAGGAATGTCTGCGACGCAGAATACATCCATTGGGCATCAGGGGATTTCCCATAGTTAAACCTATCGTATCCTTCATTCTGATAACCGAACATAAACATCGGGTCGGGAAGGCTTCCTGCCTGAGGTATCTTATATTTCGAGGTGGATACCTTTAATCCGGATACAATTAGGTCTTGATTATTCTTCAGCGCCTCGTCTATCAGGGGCTGAAGTTTCAGTTCCTCGGCAAGGGCACTGCTAGCGAACAGCAACAACGATGCAAGATACAAGATGCATGATACACGATATTTTTTTTGTCTGAATCCTGAATCCTGCATCCTGTATTCTGATTTTTTAGTGTGCGTCCACATTGAATTTTACCGTTGTTGTCTTTCCGCCGCGGGTTATCTTTACGGCAACATTCCATGCGCCTGACATTGAAAGGTTCATCTTTGCCTTATACTCATAACCTTTGAGTTCTGCGTCTGCCTTATAGTTCATTGCAGGCATCCCAGGCATCGCCGGCATGGAATATTCAATCCTCACCTTTGCATCTGTCATATATTTGCCTGATGCATCTTTTATTTCTATTTCGATATTGTTATCACCGACAACAGGAGGGTTTTTGTCGATTTTTATCTCTACATCGTATTCCCCTGCCTTTTTCTTTACCTCATAGTCCTTTGCATACGCGATTCCTGCTATTAAGAGCAGTATTATCGTTAATACAGTTAATCTTTTCATTTTTTTCCTCCTTTTTGACTTTTATTTAATGGTTATGATGGTGCTGATGATTTTCATGACCTGAATGTCCTTTGCTTTCTGCTTTTTCCATTTTCTCAATATATTTCTCCGGGTTCTTCTTGAACTCTTCAACGCACCCAGGGCAGCAGAAGCTGTAGATTTTGCCTTTATATTCGTATGTTTGTTTCATCTTTTCATCAATCTTGTCGCCGCTTACCGGACATATTTTATTCCCAACCACTTCTGCCATATCTTCCATTGGTTTGTCGGACATTTTCACCTTCGTATCCTGCTTGTCTGACATAGCTTTTTCTTTTGCATTATCATTCTGTTTATCATGCTGGTTTCCATCAGACTTGTCGTCTCCCATTTTACCGCCCATCATTCCGCCCATCATAGCATCTGAAAGTACGGGATAACTCACCAGAAAACCGACCACCAGAATGCTTAAAAATATACCAGATATCCTTTTCACTATTCAACCCTCCTATCGTTTGTATTCTTTTTCTACAATCTCTTTTATCTTTTTTACCGGATAACCTTTTTTGTAAAGTTCGGAAGCCCGCAGGGCCTCCCCGATACAAATGTCTCACATTGCCGCATGATTGTCAACATAACAGCTTAAAAGGCTCTTGTGTTTGAATGCCGGAGATTCTTCGCAATAACAATAGCAGTATATGCTGTCAAGAACCCATGGAATCTCTTTCGCAATCTGATACGCCTTTTTAATTTTAGCGTTATCGGAAAAGATGTTCGGGTCAAGTGTGGGCCTTTTCTCTCCCATCCTCAGAGATTCGTCTTTCACAGGCTTTTGAGCGAATGTATCGCTTGCCGCTGTAAATAGAATTGTCACAGAAATCAGCACTAAAAATGTACAAAACTTTTTCATTAACTCACCACCTCCTTATCTATTTTTATGTTTATGTTAAACTGAAACTTTGAAGGAATTATGAATTCTTACTCCTTCTCGGTCTTTTTCAGACTTTTTATGTAATTAACGAGATGCCATCTTCCATTTTTTGTTATCTCCTTTTTAAATCCCCTCATGGCCGTTCCTTTAGTTCCGTCTGTTATAACATGGAATATCTCGCCGTCGGTGTCTCCATGAATCCACAGCCCATCCGTGAGATAGGTTTTTTCGTTGCCTCTGCTCGATTCTCCATGACATGAAATGCAGTGTTCTTCATAAAGCCTCTTCCCTTTGGCGATGGACTCTTCGGTCTTTGGAATAGGGTTCTTGACCTTTGCGTATTCCTTGTGTTTGTGCGTATGGGGCTTATGTACGTGTTCGTCCGTTTGAGCAAAGGCATTGCTAAAAGCAAGGGAAAACACTACAGATATAATCAAAGCTGCTATCTTTTTCATTATTCCTCCCTGCAGGTTTAATGAACGATGATTCATTTTAATGATGATGTGTTTTTATATCGGATGTGGCATCTTTTGGATTGCTATCGCCTTGTTTTGTGTTTTCGCTAGTTTTACCGTTAAAATCGGATTCCTTATGCTGGGGTGCTGTCACGTTGTTAGCAGAATCTTTTTCCTGATGCTTCTCCATAGTTTCCTGCTTGTTGATATTATTGTGTCCACCCATCATTTTATTGGTGAATCCCCCAAAACCGATAAGCATACCAACTATCATAATCGCCATCACAATTTCCATTGCATCAACCTCCTCAGTAATTAATATATGGATCTTATCTTTCCTGTTTTGCAGTCGAGAACAATCCTGTCAATTAAATCATTGTCTTTGTAAACGTCTGCTTCTATGAACCGTCCCTCTTTTTTAGTTACGGTAATAGTCATGCCTTTCTCTTTGTAATACTTTTCAAGCGCCCTGACAGCCTCTTCATGCTTTACCTCTTTTTTGCAATATCCGTATTCACCGCACAATGGGCATGAAACGCCGTAGGGTGTAACGCCTTTCTCCGGCGCGTCTTTTTTCGTTTCTGCATAGGCATCGCCTGTCAGGATTCCTGTCAAGACAACTATAAATAACCATATTTTCATGATTAAAACATAGCATTCAATAATGAAGGAATTATGAAGAGAAAAGAAAGATTCTGATGGAGAAGGCTATGGCTGGAAATTTCTGATATGAAAATCTGCAAGGAGGCTGTGTTTGGATTAAGGCAAGATTCACGGGTCTGTCAGAATAGGGGCTGAAGTCGCAATGAAATGGAGCGGATAGCCCCGCATAACAGAGGTGAAGAACAAAATATATTGTATAAACATTTATACTTTTACAAAGGTAGTTTAATATTGCCGAAAGACAGATGCAGCCTCCTGAAAGGGCTAATATGTTAAATATGCTCCCAGGCGCTTTTTATCGGCAGGGACACTCTGAATGTTGTTCCTTTGTTTATTATGCTTTTGACCTCAACCCTGCCGGCCATTACTTCAACAAGTTCTTTGACTATTGCAAGGCCAAGCCCCAGACTCTCGGTATCTGCTTTGGCCCCTCTGTAAAAACGGTTGAATATCAAAGGAATCTCGTTTTCAGGTATTCCCCTGCCTGTGTCCCTTATCTCAATAAAAAACATTTCTCCTTCGGTTCCGTAGTCAATACTTACACCGCCTTTTTCCGTGAACTTCAGGGAATTGGAGATTATGTTTCTTGTTATCCTTTCAAGTTTTTCAATATCCGTGGAAATAAAAAGGCCGTCTGCCCTTAGAATCTTTATATCAAGCCCTTTTTGTTTAAATGCAGGAAGCATCTCATTGCAGATTCCCGTAAGAAATTCCATGAGGTTTATCTCCACGGTTTCTCCCTTTGTAAAGAAACTCGCCTCTGCCATCGTAATATCTTCTATGCCTTTGACAAGCTTTATCAGCCTGTCAATCTCGTTTTTGATGTTCTCCAGCCCTTTTTCTCTTTCTATCACTCCGTCAGCTATAGCCTCTGCATGGGCCTTGAGGATTGTCAGAGGCGTTCTTAGTTCATGCGCAACATTTGAAAAAAGATGTTTCCTCAATTCCTCCTCTCTCTGCAGAGATTCTGCCATTTTATTGAAAGCTGCCGACAATTTCCCTATCTCATCATGGGATGTAGTACTTGTCCTTGCTTTGAAATCTCCACCTGCAATCTTATCCGCTGCCTTTTTTAAGTCCATT
The DNA here is from genome assembly GCA_001805105.1 of Nitrospirae bacterium GWF2_44_13. Lineage (GTDB taxonomy): Bacteria > Nitrospirota > Thermodesulfovibrionia > Thermodesulfovibrionales > UBA1546 > UBA1546. Next base: position 60,728 of record MHEE01000007.1, read on the forward strand.
ACGGGTTTTGAAAGATAGCGGCTCAGGAGGAAGGCGATTAACAGCGAGCCTCCGCCTGCAATCAGGAATGAGACATAAAGGAAATTTTTTGTCCTTTTTTTGAATATGGATTCTTTTTCTTTTATTTCCTGTTTCTGAAATGGCTGTGAAAGGAGTGTCCCGATTTTTTTGCCCTTTGCATAAAGCGGGTAGTCAGTGAATTTTCCCTCTGCTTCGTGCGCGTGAACATGGAAGTGCTCATCCATCCTTAGCTTCATGGATTCAGAAAGGGATTCCATCACATCGTGAGATGAGATGATTTCCTTGTCGGTATTATCAAGAACCTTTACGTTAAGTCCGAGCATCATGGCCCAGTGTATGGATTCAGAGAGAGAGCCCTTGTTCCATTTACCGTCAGAATAGCTTCCCTCAACAGATGCAAGTGTCCAGTAAAACTGGTCTTCCCTCACTCCGCTGACATAATTGTCAAAATCCCTGATTATCAGCCATTCAAAGATGAAGTTAGAGAGGAGCGCTGCGAATATTACTACCATGAAAGCAAGAAAGATTTTAGTCTTCATCAATCCCGCACTCCTATAAATTTATATCCAGCCCCATAAACTGTTTTTATGAAAACAGGCTCTTGGATGTTATCCTCTATCTTGTGTCTGATATTCTTTATATGTGCGTCAATGACCCTGTCATAGCCTTCAAAGTCATATCCCTGAACCGTATTTGTAAGCTGGAGCCTGTTCAGGACAGCGCCGGGCCTTTCTGCAAGGCAGAGCAGTATCTTGAATTCAGTTGTTGTAAGGGAAACAGGCGCTTCTCGTTTTTTAACCTCCATTGAGGTGGTGTCTATTTTAAGGATGCCTTTGTTAAAAGAAAGAATCTTTTTCTCTCCTTTCTTTGTTCTTCTTAGATGTGCCTTTACTCTTGCAATGAGTTCTCTCGGGCTGAAAGGTTTGACAATATAGTCATCGGCGCCGATTCCGAGCCCTTTCACTCTTTCGTCTTCCGAACTTTTTGCAGTGAGCATGATTATCGGGACGTCTGATATTCCCCTTATTGAACGGCAGACCTCTTCGCCTTCAATGTCAGGAAGTTTAAGGTCAAGGATTATGAGGTCAAATCTGTCTTTAATTAACTTAAGAGCCTCTCTGCCTGTCTCTGCAACTTTAACGCCGAAGCCCTCTCTTTCAAGATAGGTCTTCACAATATCGGATATCTTTCTTTCGTCTTCAACTATGAGAATTTTTTCGTTGTTCATTGGTTTCATTATAAGTGCTGAGGCAGGTTTGGGCAAGGGGAGATTTTTGCTACTTTATCTTATACTCTTTAATCTTTGTCCTCAGAGTGTTCCTGTTTATGCCGAGAGTCTTTGCTGCCTTAAGCTGATTGCCCTTTGTCTCCTTAAGGACAATGCTTATCACAGCCTTTTCAACTTCGGACATTACAGTTGTGTGCAGGTTAGCGGTCTCAAGCTGTGTTATGTCTTTCAGGTATCTCTTTAATTTATCCTCAAGGAATTCCATTATTGAATAAGAATTCCCTTCCTCCACATGGAGGTCACGCTTTTCTATTGTTGTCCCGTTTGACAGGATACAGGCGCTTTTTATTGCGTTCTCAAGCTCTCTGACATTGCCGGGCCAGTCATACTTTGCTATGAAATCTTTTGCCTCTTTTGAGAGTTCTTTCTGTCCTGTATTGAATTTTTTCTGTGCCTCTTTAAGAAAATGCTTTGCGAGCATGAGTATATCTTCCCTGCGGTCTCTTAATGAAGGCAGCTTAATCTGCACGACATTGAATCTGTAATAGAGGTCTTCCCTGAACGTCCCTTTGCTTACGGCATCTTTCAGGTTTTTGTTTGTTGCGCCTATTATCCTTGCGTCTGCCTTAGTCACCTTGTTGCTCCCAAGAGGACTGAATTCATTGTCCTGCAAAAACCGCAGAAGTTTTGCCTGAAGGTTCATATCAAGTTCCGATATCTCGTCAAGGAACAAAGTGCCGCTGCTTGCTGATTCTATCTTACCGATGCGCTTGTCTTTTGCTCCTGTGAATGCGCCTTTTTCCCATCCGAAAAGCTCTGCCTCGATGAGGTCCTTTGGCATTGATGCGCAGTTTATGGCTACGAAGGGGCCTGAACTTCTTTTGCTGTTATGGTGTATTGCCTTTGCAACAAGCTCTTTGCCGGTTCCGCTTTCGCCTGTAACGAGAACTGTGATGTCCTTTGCCGCAACCCTTCCTATCTCTTTGAATACTTTAAGTATTTTTTCGCTTCTTCCCACTATCTCAGGCGCTTCGGCCTCAATCTCCTTGAACTTTTTGAGTTCTTCCCTCAAAGCCATATCCTTAAATGCCTTTTCAACGACTATCTTGAGTTCCTCAATGTCAAAGGGCTTTTCAATATAGTCATAAGCTCCTTCTTTCATCGCATCTATTGTGCTTTCCATTTTCCCGTGAGCTGTTATCATTATCACTGTTGCGTCAGAATTGGATGATTTAATTTCGCGGAGTCCGTCAAGGCCGTTTCCATCAGGCAGGATAAGGTCCAGCAATACGACCTGCGGCCCGTCTTTTACGGCTTTCATTCCTGAAAAGAGTTTTGTGTGCGAGACGATAGTATAGCCCTGCGGTTCAAGAGCCTTCTCTATGACCCACGCTATGCTTTCATCATCGTCAATTATAAGAACTTCTTTGCTCATGCGCGTTTCTTACTCCCCCTCAAATGGTATATAAATATTAAACGCAGCCCCTTTTCCTTCATGGCTTTCAACCTTAATGAATCCCTTGTGGTCCAGGATAATTTTTTTTGACAGGGCAAGGCCTATGCCTGTTCCGTGCTTCTTCTTAGTATAGAACGGAAGAAATATTTTTGGTATATCCCCGGAAGGAATTCCTTCTCCCGTATCCTTTATGGAAGTGACAGCCCAGCGTTTTGGTTTGCCCTTCTGCCGCACATATTCACTTGATACTCCTGTCAGGACTGTCAGGCTTCCTCCTTTTTTCATCGCCTCTATGGCATTTTTTATTATATTCAGAAATACCTGAAGCAGTTTCCCTTCATCGCCCCTAACTCTCGGAAGGCTCAGGTCATACGTTTTCTGCAAGATGATGCCCTTGTCTTTCATTGGAAGGTCCATAATGGACAATGCTTTTTCCAGGACCTCATGGATATTAAGCGGGTGAAATGACGGTTTTTTGCAGATTGTCAGATAATTCTGCAGCACTGAATTCAACCTGTCCGTTTCTTTGATTATAAGATTAGTGTATTCACCGATGCCTTCTGTCTGCGTCTTTTCACGCAGGAGCTGTGCTGCTCCTTTTATGCCTCCGAGCGGATTTTTAATCTCATGGGCTAAAGTGCCCAGAAGGTATATCAGGGAATCAAACTGGTAATCCTCTCTCTCTGCAATGGCGATATTTTCCTTAAGCGCAAGGACAGCGCCCTGAGTTTCTCCCTGAACAAAAAACGGCGAGATGTTAAAGTCAGCGTTTATCGTTCTGCCGATATTTATATTTACCCCCCTGCCGCTGAAAGAACGCTCTTCGGATATGGACTTTCTTATCAATCCTGCTATGGTTTTTTCTTCCGGAAATAATTCTTTGAACTTTTTTCCTGTTATTTCTTTCAGGCTTTTCCCCAAAAGCTCCTCGCCGGTTCTGTTCACGAATTTTATCACAGCCTTTCTGTCAAACAGAACAATGGCGTCTTCAATGCTGTTTATTAGCGCTTCAAATGGAAACATTTTTAGTGTTAGTGCCTGTGCCAGTGTCAGTTTTCAGTCTCAGTGTTTTTTACTGACACTATTCACTGTCACTCTTTTTATTTAATCCTCTGCGGATGGGTATAAACGTTGAGCCTTTCCCCCCGGACAAATCCGACAAGCGTAATCCCTCTTAATTCTGCAATCTCAATCGCAAGATGAGTAGGCGCTGTCCTGCTTGCAACTATCGGGATGCCACATCGGGAGCATTTTGACGCAATCTCAGATGAAAGCCTTCCGCTTGCGAGCATCAGCTTCCCTGCGAACCCTATGTTTTCAAGCACAGAATACCCTATGACCTTGTCAACCGCATTATGCCTTCCTATATCCTCTGCGAATGCAATAATATGTTTCCCGTCCGAGAGTGCGGCGCTGTGAACGCAGCCCGTAAGCCTATAAAGGTCTGAGCGAAGCTGAAATTCCTTGAAGATGCCGAGAAGGCTCTTTGCCTCGATTGAAAATTCATCCGCTATCTTTTCATTCTCTATTTTTTTTACAAATGTGATGCCGCCTGCGCAGCCTGATGTTATAATTCTGTTCTCTTTAGGAATGACTGCGTCTGCCGAATTTATGTTAACAACAATATCGTCACCGTATTCTATGCGCATTCTATCGGCGCACCATTCACCTTTAATAATTCCTTCTGTCATGAGTATGCCGACCACAAGCTCTCTAATCATGAAAGGGGTGCAGTAAAGGCTTATAACCTCTTCCCCGTTTATAAGTATCCTCAGCCTTTTTTCAACTGCTATAGCGTCATCCGCCTTAGTGGCAGAATTTCCGCTAATCTTGAGTATTGTCTTTTTTGTTGATGCATTCATTTTAGTATGCCTCTAAGCTGTCATTGCGAGCACAGCGTGGCAATCTTTCGCTTTGTCATCCCTAAGACTTAGGGGATTCCTCGCAATGACAACATGAAGGCTGTTTTATATTTGATATCCTCCGGTCTTGCCGCAGGGTTTTTCATTTTTAAAAGTATAATTGTTTGTAAACTATTTCGTCAATTAGTGTAAAATATAAAAATCATGACCTACAGTAATGTTGTAAAAAACGGATTCAAACTTATATACAAGAACTGGCAGCTTGTGCCGATCCAGTTTGGCATGATGCTTGTAAACGGCATAGGGTTTTTTGTATTTGTCGGTATCCCGCTTGCTGTTGCGTTTGTGATATTCGGACTTGACTTTACAGAGATGACAGAGCTCAAAAATCTTATGGGGACGATGAGGGACCCCTCGGAAATCATAACAAAATATATCGGATTGATTGTTGTGCTGCTGGTGAGCTTTATTGTCTATTTGCTCGTTGCAACAGCTGTAGGGCTTTATGTTTTTGGCGGTTCCGCAGGCATTATAGGCAGGGCTGTAAAAGACGGCGTCAAGAGATTTAATAAGAATATGTTCTTTTCCGAGGGTAAACGTCTTTTTTGGCCGCTGGTAGGATTCACGGCGATAATAGGAATTATATTTTTAGGGGTTGCCTTTGTTATTGGTGTTTTTGCAGGAGGAATAGGAATTATCATATCTATTGCCAAGGGGTATGAAACGACACTGGCTGTTGTCCTCGGGATATTCTTTTCACTTTTGTTGTTCTGTATAGGATTTGCTCTTATTATTTCCTCAATTGCCCTTGCATTGTATGGGACTGCCGTTATTGTCCTTAAGGGAACAGGGCCGTGGCAGGCAACAAAAGACACCATAAAATATTTATATCGAAACCCAGCCGCATTATGGCTTTATTGTCTTGCCTTCGGAGGATATTTCCTTGCAACTTTTCTTCTTATTCTTCTTGGCACGCCGTTTAACCTGATACCTATAGTTGGCACCATAATAGCTATTCCGTATCAGATTTTTTCCTATGCGCTCCAGAGTTATTTAGGCTTGGTTATAGTTGCCGTAATATTTATCTATTATTATTCTACTGAGGTTAAGCCCTCTGAAACGCTTCCTCCGCTTTTGGCGGATGAGGGGACTGAACCTATTTCCGGAAATTCCACTCCTCTGTCCGATACTTCTCAGAATCAAACTCCTGAGCCAAAAGCTCCTCTTCCTGAGAAGGGATAGCTGAGATAAATTCTATATTGAATGTCTCTTCAAAAGAAATCTTTACTACATTTCTGAACTTTTCATCGCTTAAGTCGGGAACTGCCTCCATAAGTCCTGCCATTGCGCCTTTTATATCCTTAATAGAGTGAAGCCTGAAGATTTTTAATACTTCGGGCTCGTCAATGCAATAGGGTATAGACCCCTGTTGCAAAAGTCCGTCAGTCCAGCGTTTTTGAGCAGAGCCTATAACTTTTTTGCTGTTAATGGTTATCTCGCCATAGGATGCTGATTGAAAGCATAGCGGGCTTTTTGAGTGATGAGTGATGAGTGATGAGTGATGAGTTTCCCTGATTAATTTTAATTCTGGCAAAAGACCTATCTTTGAGAGGGCAAGATAAAAAGCCGCGCTTATTTTTTTATAACTGTCAAAGATGCCTTTCGAAAATAAATCATTATCATTTTTTACAGAGAAGCTGTAAGTAAGTTCTTTATTATGAAGTATTGCCCTCCCGCCTGTGGGCCTTCTTACAACAGGGATTGATGCATTACTGCAGTATTCAATGTCTATGTCACTGATTCTCTGGAAGCAGCCAAGTGTTACGGATGGCCTGTTCCATGAATACAGCCGCAGTGTCGGAGGCGAACTGCCTTTTCTGACAGAAATAGCAATAGCCTCATCCAGAGCCATACTATATGATGCGCTGCCCTGTCCTGAATTGATAAGACGCCATGTTTTGTGGTAATTTATCATGGTTTTTTTGTGCTGTTATTTCAGGTATAATTATAGCAGGATTCAGGATGCAAGATAACTGATAAAAAAAGTATCATGTATCGTGCATCATACATCTTGAAGTGGAGGAATTGTGCTTAGATATATAAATGTGAGAAGCAGCCAGAGAAGCGAATTTATTGACATAACTGAAAAGGTTAATGAGGTTATTAAAGAGGCAGGAATTGTAAGCGGAATATGCTATGTCTATGTGCCTCATACAACAGCGGCGGTAACAATAAATGAAGGCGCAGACCCCTCAGTACACCGCGACATACAGAATGCATTGGCCAGACTTGTCCCGCAGGAGATGAATTACTCCCACAGGGAAGGAAACGCCGATGCGCATATAAAATCGAGCATTATCGGGGCATCCCAGCTTGTTATTATTGACGGGGGCAGGCTCGTTCTCGGCACATGGCAGGCAGTTTACCTCTGCGAGTTTGACGGCCCCCGCCACAGAAGATTAACACTCAAACTTATAGCAGACAGATAGGGCAGATAGAATGGATGATGAAGAAATCCATGCCCTGCGCAGCGAGGTAAAGAGATTAAGAAAGACCCTTTCCGAGCTTACACCGTCGCTTGAGACGCTTCTTAAACGCCGCGGATTCCGAATATACAAAAAAGAACCCTCAGAAGACCTTGTGCTTCCTGCAAAGAGATTCCTTGATGATTTTTATGAGATGCTGAAAAAATACTCTTTCCGCCTTTTTATCAGAGATGTGATAAAGCATCAGGAATATTTTATGAAAGAGCAGGTCACAAAATATGCGACATCCGGTGTGACGGAGGCCTATGTTGATTTTCTTCTTTCTGTGAAGGTGGTTGAACCGGCAGGCGATGGCTTCAGGCTGATAAAAAGGCAGATAAAGAGTTTTGGCGAGACGCTTGAATGGTTCCTTTGTGAGATATTCAGGAGAGAATTTGCCGCTGAGGCAGTATGGGGAGTAAAATTCAAAAGGCCGAGGGTCGGCGGTGATTATGACGTCATTGCGAAGATTGACGGGTCAATCCTGTATATGGAGGTGAAATCTTCCCCTCCGAAGCAGATTTATAACAGCGAGATTGCCGCCTTTCTTGACAGGATATTTGACCTTTCCCCTGAAATAGCGGTATTTTTCATGGACACGGAGCTGAGAATGAAAGATAAGATTGTGCCTATGTTTGAGGAAGAACTGAGAAATAGATTTTCGAGGGGGTCTGCGGGGGAGATGCAGTCTCCCCCGCAAGTCATGAGGGTTGAAAAAGAACTCTTCCAGATATGGAATAAAACCTTTATAATAAACTCTAAGGACAGCATCGCAGGTAATATAGGAAAGGTGTTAAGCTGGCATTTCAGGAAGTAGCGGCAGGAGGATAGATGGACATATGTGCGGTCTGCGCATGGCGTGAAACATGCAAAAAAAAATTTTCCATCTCAGGCAAAGATCTACGGTGTCCTGACTTTGCAAGGGATGTAACCATTAAAGAAAAGACAGAGGAAGATAAGGAAGAAAAAAAGAAGGAGGGCAGGGGGTGATATACAATAAGTTCTTCGGTTTCAGGGAAGAGCCGTTTGGCCTGACGCCTAACCCTAAGTTTCTCTACATGAGCAAGAAGCATGAGGAAGCAATTGCTCATCTTAATTTCGGCATATCGGAGAATAAAGGTTTTATTATGCTTACGGGAGAAGTGGGCTCCGGAAAGACGACATTGATAAGGTATCTCCTTAATACCCTTGGACATGATACTCATACCTCTCTGATAATCAATCCCAAGGTTGACCCTCTTGAGCTTCTCAAACTTATAAACTATGACTTTGGCGTCACCGCCGCAGGCAGTACAGAAAAGGACCATCTTGAGGCGCTGAACAATTTTCTTCTTGACGTATTTTCAAAAAATGAAAAGGCAGTTCTCATAATAGACGAGTCGCAGGAATTGAGTCTTGAAAGCCTTGAGTTTATCAGGCTTCTATCAAACTTTGAGACTAATACAAAAAAACTGTTGCAGGTGATTCTTGTAGGGCAGCCTGAGTTAAAGAGGATTGTGGCGAGCGAGCCGCTGAAACAGTTGGACCAGAGGATTGCTGTCAGATATCATCTTGAGCCGTTGAGCCGCGATGATACAACTATATACATAAATCACAGGCTGAGGATTGCAGGCGGCGGGATGATAATATTTCCTCCAAAGGGGATAAAACTTATTTACAAACACAGCCACGGTATTCCACGGCTTATTAACCTTGCTTGTGACAGGACCCTGCTGTTTTCCTATTCAGAAGGTACGATTAATATTGATGCAGGCATGGTGAGGAAGGCTGTAAGGGATTTGAGCTTCCCTGACAGCAAAGGAACAACAGATTTTTTAAAGCCTGCAATAATCGGAGTATCCATATTCCTTCTTATCGTAATCCTTGCATACGGCAATGTATCCAGAGAAGACAGTTATTTTGAGAAGATAAGCAGCATGTTAAAAGGGGTGAAAATAGAGGGTGATTTTTTCATAAACGACGGGATATATATGGTTTCAAATGAAGAGCTTTTTGAGGCAGCCTGTACGCTAAATCTCCTGAACATCTGGGGAGAAAAAGATTTAAAAGGCAGCGCTGAGGCTGCTAAGGAGCCGACGAAGAGAGGTTTTTCTGTTTATAAACTCGGCAACGACATTGATAAGGCAATAAAATTCAATATGCCGTCTATCCTATATATGAAGCATGGGAAGACAAACAAGTGCGTGGTTCTCAGATGGGTTGTGGGAAATGATGCAATGCTGATAGACCCAAGGGAAGGAAAGAATATCCTGCCGCTAAAAACATTCAAGAATATGATTACAGGTGGAGTGGTATTTTACAAAAACAGATATAGAGGCAATAACAGGGTTTTATTGCTCCAGCAGGAATTAAAGGCGCGCGGCCTTTACGATTATCCTGCAACGGGAGAATTTGGGACTAGGACGAAACAGGCGTTGATGAAATTTCAGGAAAGGGAAGGGATCGGGAAGACAGGCGAACTTGATGATGAGACAGCAGTCATGCTTTCAAATATTGAAGGCACGCCAAAACTGGCACCGGAATAATTTGCTGAACTTTGCATATTATGATAAAAGTAATAAATGTTTTTACATTGTTATTGCGAGCGACTAACAGGAGCGTGGCAATCTTACTGAAAAATTACGAGATTGCTTCGTCATTTCGCTCCTCGCAATGACACCTTATTGCCTTTGTATTAGTTAATAATTTATTTCATAAATTTGCAGGAGGATAAGATGGATCTGAAAGGACTGAAGGGCATTCTCTCTGTCAACAATGGCATTCTGGAATTGAAAGATAAGGCAGGACTGAAAAAAGTAATGGATGAGCTTATATATGAAGCTGTATTCACGGAAGATAAGGACAGGCAAATAGCGTTTTTTCTTTTAATAAAAGAGACTGCAAAGGCAGCAGGCGCTGTCCCTGCGTCAATACAGGGGCTCTATGAAGAAATGGGAAGAAGTTATCCGGGCTTTACCGTGCCTGCAATCAATATCAGGGGGCTTACCTATGACACCGCAAGGGCAATATTCAGAAAGGCAAACGAGATGAATGTTGGCGCAGTCATATTTGAGATTGCCCGCTCAGAGATAGGGTATACAAAACAGCGGCCGCTTGAATATTCCACTGTTGTGCTTGCCGCTGCTGTCAGGGAAGGATTTGCAGGGCCTGTATTCATTCAGGGCGACCATTTCCAGCTTGTAAGAAAAAACTATCTTGCTGACCCGAAACCTGAAACCGATTATGTGAAAGGTCTGATTAAAGAAGCGATTGAGGCTGAATTTTATAATATTGATATTGACTCTTCAACACTCGTTGACCTTGAAAGGCCCACGACAAAAGAACAGCAGAGGCCGAATTTTGAAAAGACAGCGGAACTCGGGGCATATATCAGGGGCATTCAGCCGAAGGGTTTTGATGTTTCTATCGGCGGAGAGATAGGAGAAATAGGAGGCAAGAACAGCAATCCTGATGAGCTCAGGGCATATCTTGACGGATTTAAGGAAACATTTAAAGCAGGCAAGGGATTGAGCAAGCTCAGTGTGCAGACAGGCACAGCACATGGAGGAGTTGTGCTTCCTGACGGGACACTCGCAAAGGTAAAGATTGATTTTGAAACTCTGAGAACGCTGTCTGATAGAGCAAGGAAAGAATACAATCTTTCAGGATGCGTTCAGCACGGAGCGTCAACGCTTCCCGAAGATGCATTCCAAATGTTCCCTGAAACAGGCACATCAGAGGTGCATCTTGCGACAGGGTTTCAAAATATCATGTATGACAGCAAGGCGATGCCTTCAGAATTCAGGAATGAAATATATCAGTTTATAAAGACCGAATACGCAAAGGAATGGAAAGAAGGACAGACAGAAGAGCAGTTCATGTACAGCACAAGGAAGAAAGGGTTCGGCCCGTTAAAGAAAAAGTGGTGGAACTTGCCGTCAGGCGTAAAAGGCCCGATAATGAAAGAGCTTGAAGACAGGTTCGGGCTTCTTTTTGACAAGCTGAAAGTTGGGAACACAAAAGAGATAGTCAGCAGGACGGTAAAGCCTATGAATGTAAAGAAAGAGATTCCTGAATTATTGGGGAAAGAGTTATGAAAGAAACAATTGCAATAATCGTAGGAGGAGGTCCGGCGCCGGGCATTAACGGCGTTATCAGCGCTGCCACGATTGAGGCTATAAAAAAAGGCAAGAAGGTCATCGGCATAGTTGGAGGATTCAAGAGCCTTTTTGCAGGAGATAAGAAGAAGGTTTTAGAACTTACCTTTGATAACGTAAGCAAGATACACATCACAGGCGGTTCAATCCTCAGAACATCAAGAGATTTCCCTGAGAAGGCTAAAGAGCATTTCAGGGTTCTTATGTCAACATTGAAAGCATTCAAGACAAGGCATCTTATTACGATTGGTGGAGAAGGAACTCTCTACATGGCAAGATGGATAGAAAAAGAGGCGAAAGGGAGCATTGCAGTTGTCCATGTTCCCAAGACCATAGACAATGATCTGCCTATGCCCGGTGGAATCCCGACATTCGGATATGAGACTGCGAGGCACTGGGGAGTTGAAATCGTAGAAAACATCCTTGAAGATGCAAGGGCAACAGGAAGGTGGTATTTTGTGACAACGATGGGCAGGTACACCGGCCATCTTGCACTCGGCATAGGAAAGGCGGCAGGAGCAACAGTCACCTTAATCCCTGAGGAATTTAAGGAAGAAAAGCTTTCATTTAAAAAAGTCGCTGATATACTTGAAGGCTCTATCATCAAAAGACTTTCAATAGGCAAGGATTACGGCGTTGCTATTCTTGCGGAAGGTATTGCAAATAAATTTGCTCCAGAAGAACTGCTGAGGCATGAATGCATTGAGAGGGATGAGACAGGCAGGGTAAGGCTCTCAGAGATTCAGCTTGGAAGGGTGATGAAGATGCTTGTGAATAAGAGTCTTGAAAGCCGGGGCATAAAAGTCACAATCGTTGATAAATATATAGGCTATGAACTCAGAGCTGCAAACCCGATTCCGTTGGACGCCGAATATACAAGAAACCTCGGATACGGCGCAGTGAGGTTTCTTCTGATGGGAGGCACAGGCTCAATGATAGTGTTTTATGAGGGCAAGCTGAAATCAGTGCCATTCTGTGAGATGTTTGAGCCTGAGACAGGAAAGCCGAAGATAAGATATGTTGACATAACCTCCGAGCCGTATCTTGTCGGAAGGGAATATATGATGAGGCTGGAGAAGGAAGATTTCAAGCCGGAGAATATCAAAAAAATAGCAGCCTCGGCAAATATGAGAGTGGAAGAGTTTAAGAAGAGATTTTTGTATATTGCGTGAGTTATGACCATTCGTGAGCAGACAGAGGAGATTGAGAGAAAGACCCTTCATCCAAAGGCATCTCTTAGCGCAAACAGCAAAGGCAGGACGAAGCCTGAAAAAGAAGGCGAGATACGGACCTGCTTTCAGAGAGACCGTGACAGGATTATCCATTCAAAGGCATTCAGAAGATTAAAACACAAGACACAGGTCTTTCTTGCGCCGAAAGGTGACCACTACAGGACACGGCTAACCCATGTGCTTGAGGTGTCACAGATTGCAAGGACAATTTCACGCGCATTGAGATTAAACGAAGATTTAACAGAGGCGATTGCGCTCGGACATGACCTCGGCCATACGCCTTTCGGGCACGCAGGTGAGGCAATATTGAGGGAGATACATCCTGAAGGCTTTGACCATTATAAACAGAGCCTGAGGGTTGTGGATTTTCTTGAGCAGAACGGGAAGGGGCTGAATCTCACTTATGAGGTAAGGAACGGTATTGTAAAACATTCAAAAGGCAAGGGCATGATTATTCCTGAAACAAAGGCAGACAGGGCAGAGACACTTGAAGGGCAGGTTGTGCGCGTCTCTGATATCATTGCCTATGTCAACCACGACCTTGACGACGCGATAAGGGCAGGAGTTATAAAAAGAGCCGACATCCCCAAAAAGATTGTAACTATTCTCGGAGAGACACACTCAGGGAGAATAGACAGGATGGTAAAGGACTTTATATATCAATCCCTTGAAACAGGACTTGAAAAGCTTTCTATGAGTTCTGAGGTGTCATCGGCAACATATATGCTGAGAGATTTTCTTTATGAGCGTGTGTATGAGAGTGATACTACAAAGATAGAGTTCAGGAAGGCAAAAAAGATACTCGGAGATTTATACGAATATTACCTTGAACATATTGAAGAGGTCTTTAAGAATATTCCCGCTGAAAAGAAGCTGAACAAGCACAGGATGGTCTGCGACTTTGTCGCCGGCATGACCGACAGGTTTGCGATGATGACGTATGAAAGATTGTTTCTTCCCCAGCAGTGGATGGTGGTGTAGGGCTTATCTTAATCACTGAAAATTAAGTGGTAAAAAATTAACGCTTTAAGGCTGTTGCGGCAACGGAACCTTTTCTGTTATATTAGTCTTAATTCTGGTCAACCAGAAAGGAGGTTAGATTCAATGAAAACATTATCACTTTCCGAGGCGAAGATGAAGCTGAGCAGTCTTGTGGATTCGGTTTATAAGACTGACGAGGAGGTCGTTATAACCAAAAATGGCTCTCCTGCTGCTGTGCTGGTCAGCCCTGACGAGTTTGAGGGCTGGAAAGAGACTGTCTCCATACGATCTGATTCTGTCTTTATGGATGAGATTAAAAAAGGCTTGGCAGCTTTAAAGAAAGGCAAGGCAAAGCTCTATACACTTGAGGAACTGTTCGGATAAATGAATATCCGCAGGCTAAAAATGTCTGATGAGACAGCGGAATTAGTCCGCACTTTGCACCCTGAGCTAAAACGTAAGATTAAGGCTGCATTGCAGTCTGTTTTAAGTGACCCTCTGTCTGGAAAGGTATTAAGGGATGAACTTGAGGGGCTGCAAAGCTATAAAGTCGGAAAATTCAGGATGGTTTATAAAACTGTAACAGACAAGGGTATTATTGAAGTTGTAGCCATCGGGCCCAGAAAGACTATATATGAAGAAACTCTGAGACTCTTGAAAAAAGAAAAATGAATTCATGCATAAGTTGAAACGCTTTCTACTCCTCTTTCTTATCCAATCCGTAAAGTTTTCTGATTGCTGCGATGAGGATGTCTCTGTCTTCGGAGTCTTCTTTTAAAGCAGCAGTAGGTGGATGTATGAGCTTGTTTATGATTGCATTTGCCATGTATTCAACAGCCTCTCTCTCTTTCTCCCCAAGGCTGGGCAGTTTGTTAAGGAGTTTTTCAACCTCTTCTTTTTTAACGGCATCCGCCTTGTCGCGCAGGGCAACAATGGTCGGAACAGAATCAAGCGATGCCAGCCATTTTTGAAAGGTTTCTATCTCTTCTTCTATTATCCCTTCAGCCTTCTCAGCCTCTTTCTTCCGCTCAAGCTTGTTTGTATCAACAATCCCATGCAGGTCATCAACATCATAAAGATACACATTGTCTATGTTATTTATCTCTGGGTCTATATTCCTCGGAACAGATATGTCAATGATAAAGACAGGCTTGTGTTTTCTCTCTTTAATTATCTTCTGCATCTGCTCTTTCATGAGCACGTATTTTGATGCGCCGGTCGAACATATCACAATATCAGTATTGACCATCTCATGCATAAAATCTTCAAATCTTACAGCCCTGCCGTTAAATTCTTTAGCAAGTTCGCAGCCTGTTTCATAGGTTCTGTTTGCTACAATGACGTCTCTAACACCGCTATTGGTGAGATGCCGTGCTGCAAGCTCTACCATCTCTCCCGCGCCTAAAAGCATGAATGATTTTGTTGAAAGGTCTGTAAATATTTTTTTTGCGAGTTCAACTGCGGCAAAGCTTATTGATACCGCATTTTCGGCAATCTTTGTCTCCGTGCGTATCCGTTTGGCAACTGATATTGCTTTTTTCATGAGTTTGTTGAGGAGGATTCCCGTTGCCTTTTTTCGGAGAGAAAATTCAAATGCATCTTTTATCTGGCCGAGTATCTGGGGTTCTCCTACGACCATTGAGTCAAGGCTTGCAGCAACCCTGAAGATATGTTTTACGGCGTTTGTATCCTCATGGGTATAGAGCGCTGTTTCAAGGGAATCCCTTTCTATGCCGTGAAATTCGGAGAGGAAGTCCTTTATGGACTCATAGGCCTTTTGGGGATTATCAACATTGGCGTACATCTCAACCCTGTTGCAGGTTGAGAGGATTACAGCCTCCTTTATCCCTGAGATGGACTTAAGCCTCACGAGCCCGTCTTCAAGTTTCGGGCCATTAAAGGCAAGGTTTTCCCTTACATCAAGGTCGGCTGTTTTATGATTAACCCCTACAACAAGAATATTCATAGGAAAACATGAAGACCTTTTTTGATTAATTTAATCCCGAAGAAGGCGATAAGGATTGTAATAAACCCGATGATAGACAGTATTGCAGCCCTTTTCCCTCTCCATCCCGCTAAAAGCCGCGTGTGCAGGACTACGGCGTATGTAAGCCATGTGACGACTGCCCATACCACGCGGAAATCTCCTCTCAGGTAGCTTCCCCATGCGCTCTGTGCCCAGAGCGCTCCGGTTATGATTGCAAGCGTAAGCAGAGGGAAACCGATTGTTATCAACCTGTAATTTATCTCGTCAAGGATCTGAAGGCTCGGCAGCCTCTGAAAAAGCCCGCCCGGATGTTTTGATTTTACATTATGTTCCTGAATCAGATACATGATTCCTATGCCTGATGCCATTGCGAATGCAGCATTGCCTATGAACGCGAGTATCGTATGAATGCTGAGCCAGCAGCTCCGGAGTTCAGGGCTTAGGGGTTTTATCTCTCTTGGCAGCATTGCGGATGAGAGCATCAGGACAAAGACGAGAGGCATAATGAATGAGCCGAGAAGCCCGATCTTGTATCTGAATTCAAGGATGAGGAATAAGAGTACGGTGCACCATGAAAAGAAGGATGTTGCTTCATGAGGATTCACAGCTGGCATGCGGCCCGCATCAGCATAGCGCAGGGCGATACTTACAGTGTGCAGAACAAAACCGGCTGCAACAAGGATGACCATCATCTTTGTCGTTGTCTTTGAACTCCTGAAGAGTTCAACAACGCTGATAATCATTGCTGTAAAATAAAACGTCAATGCGAGTTCAAAAAAAAGTGTACTCATCAAAAACAACCGAGCTGGCAGTTTGCGATTTTTATTTTGAGCCTGTCAGCCGCATTGCCGACAATCTTATATGCCACTCCGGCCTCCTCTGCGATTTTTCTTGCGGCACTGCATGAAAGCCTGCCCTTGACTGCCTTTTTTTTAATCTCTTCTTCTATTTCTATCCTGTTTTTCATTTGCCTCTCATTTCAGCAATTTCTGTACATAATCCATGCATTCGTCAAATTCCGCTGTCGGCGTAAAAGCAACTTTAAATCTCTTTGCCTTTGCAGGCAGCTTCGTGGAAGGCTCGTCCTGGTATAAAATTATATCAGCCGTCTCAAGGACTCTTTCAGCGCTTTTCTTCAAAGCTCTGCCCTGCCTTCCAGATACAAATATTACAATATCAGGTTTTAAAAACTCAATTGCGCTGTTGCCTTCAACAATTATCCCCGCGAGATGGGAGAGCCTGTCAACAGCCAGGGGAAGAACCTCCTTGAGTTCTTCCGGAGGCGACTGGACCCACAGCACTTTTTCTGCTCCTGCGTTGATGAGCCTTGCGGTATCTTTGCTTTCCTGCGTTAGTGTCTCTGGGTCATCAATTATGGAAGTGTAAATGGCAGTTTTTGTATATTTGATTGCGCCCCATCTGCCCTTCGGTGAATCGGCTGATGGCTGATAGCTGATAGCTGACAGCTTTTTTGTTAAGTGTCTCAGAAGCGCTTCTGCCGCAGTTGTCTTACCTGCTCCGCTGTGGCTGCCGCCGATGCCTATAATGAGCGGTCTTTTATCAGTTATGCCTTTGTCTCTTCTAATTGATGGGCCTCTTTTCGTTGCGAGTCAATTCCGACTTTGTATCCGCAATGTTTTTTATGGCAATGGAGTACATTGCCTGTCTTTTTGAAGTATTTTTCCACAAGGGGAAATTTATTTCAGCAGGCTGTTTTTCTTATCCCGCCTTGCGGGTTTTGACTTTAGTTTTTCCCTTTGTTCTTGCAGCTTTGGATTTTTTCTTTTCCTCGTTTAATCCCGCCAGGGCAAGGCATTCATCCAGCGTAATATCCTGCGGTTTTTTGCTTGCGGGGATGCGGAAGAATTTTTTCCCGGACTGGATACACGGGCCGTATCTGCCGTTCACCACGCGCACCCGCGCATCCTCATTCCATGATTTAATGATTTTATCCAGCTCTTTCTTCTCCTTCGCTGTCACCAGTTCAATGGCGCGATCCAGCGTTACACAAAGCGGGTCCTCCCCTTTGCCGAGGGATGCAAAGATGTTTTTGTATTTCACATACGGGCCGAATCTCCCTTTGGCTGCGATGATGTCTTCACCCTGAAACTTGCCCAATATCTTGGGCAGACGGGGTTCGTTCAGGATTTCCTTCACCCTTTTCATAGAAATCGTGTGCGGGTCTTCGTCTTTCGGGAGGGACACATATTCGCCCCGATATTTTATATACGGGCCAAAACGGCCGATATTAACAATCACCTCATCGCTTTCATGCGTGCCGAGGCTGCGCGGCAGATTAAATAGTTCCATTGCCTGTTCAAAGGTGATGGCATCCATGCGCTGGCCATTGCGAAGCGAAGCATAGCGCGGTTTCTCCTTGTCATCCTGATGCCCGATTTGGACTATAGGCCCAAACTTTCCGAGCCGCACAATCACCTGTTTTCCCGTTACAGGGTCTTTGCCGAGTACACGCTCGCCGCTCTGGCGCGCTGATGTTTCCGCTGTATGTTCGACGGTTTTATGAAAGGGTTTATAAAACTCTGCAAGCATCTTGGTCCACACTAATGTTCCCCTGGCAATTTCGTCGAATTCCTCCTCCACCTTTGCCGTAAAATTGAAATTCATAATGTCCTTGAAATTATCCATCAGAAAATCATTCACCACCATGCCGATGTCAGTGGGAAAGAGCTTTGATTTCTCAGCGCCTGTGTTTTCGGATTTTTCTTCTGCAATGATATTCCCGTTCTTCAACGTGAGACAACTGAAATGCCTTTTCACGCCATCTCGGTCTTCTTTCACCACATAATTTCTCTTTTGAATGGTGAAGATGGTTGGAGCATAAGTGGACGGCCTTCCGATGCCGAGTTCCTCCAGTTTGCGCACCAGCGTGGCTTCGGTGTAGCGGGGCGGATGATAGGTGAACCGTTCCGTGGCAGTTATTTCTCTGTTTGAGAGCTTCTCGCCAATCTTCAAAGGAGGCAGGATGCCTTCCGCATTTTCCTCATCTTCCTCGTCTTTTCCTTCGAGATACACTTTGAGAAATCCCTCGAACTTCAGAACCTCTCCCTGGGCAGCGAACTTTTCTTCGGTTGTTGACACGCGGATGGTTGCTGTGGTTTTTTCAAGCAGCGCATCGCTCATCTGCGAGGCAATCGTTCTCTTCCATATCAGGTCATAGATGCGCTGCTCCTGAGCCTCGCCTTCAATTTTGTAAATGCCGAGATCTGCCGGGCGGATGGCCTCGTGCGCCTCCTGCGCGCCTTTGCTCTTAGTTTTGTAACGGCGGATATTCAAGAAATCTTTTCCGTACAATTTTCCAATCTCGTTCTTCGCATGACCCAGCGCAGTGTCGGAGAGATTTACCGAATCCGTGCGCATGTAGGTTATCTTTCCGTTCTCGTAAAGCCCCTGCGCGATCCGCATGGTTTGTGCAACCGAGTATCCGAATTTTCTTCCCGCCTCCTGCTGAAGTGTTGAAGTGGTAAAAGGAGCGGATGGAGATTTCTTTGCGGGTTTTGTCTCTATGTTGGCGATGGAGAACTCCGCACCTTTGCATTTTTCGAGGAATGATTTCGCCTCTTCTTTGGTTTGGAACTTTTTCGGCAGTTCCGCTTTCACCATCTCGTTTTTCTCATTCAGAAAAACAGCCGACACTTTGTAAGATGAAACGGATTTGAAATTTTGTATCTCTCTTTCCCTCTCCACAATCAATCTCACGGCAACGCTCTGCACCCTTCCTGCCGATAGCGCAGGCTTCACTTTCTTCCAAAGGATTGGTGAAATCTCATAGCCGACCAATCTGTCCAAAACTCTGCGCGCTTGTTGAGCGTCAACTAAATTTTTATCAATTGTTCTCGGATTTTTAATCGCTTTTTGAATTGCGTCTTTCGTAATTTCAGAGTAAGTAATGCGTCTCGTTTTATTCTCGCTCAAATCCAGCACTTCGGACAAATGCCACGCGATGGCCTCGCCTTCGCGGTCTTCATCTGTTGCGAGCCACACCATATCCGCGCCTTTGGCAATTTTTTTCAATTCGGCTACCACCTTTTTTCTCTCGGCGGGAACCTCATACTTGGGCCGAAAATTGTTGTTCACATCCACTCCAAGTTCTCCCTCCACCAAATCGCGGATATGACCAATGGAAGACTTCACCGTGAAATCCTTTCCAAGAAATTTATTTATTGTCTTTGCCTTCGCGGGTGACTCAACAATAACTACGGAATTCATTTAACCAGATACCTCCAACATATTCATGCAAGAAAAAATTTCTTTCCTTCTGCTTGCTTCGCAATCCCTTTTAATTCAAGGCTGAGAAGGATCCCAAGCACCTTTTGCGCAGGCATCTTGCTTTCCCTTGAAAGCATATCAACATGCTTAGGTTCTGCCGTCATTATATCACAAAGTCTTTTTTCTTCAACCGGAAGCTCTATGTTTGCCTTTTCCCTTGTCCGTATGTAACCCCTCAAAACAGGCGCAAGTTCTTCTATTACATCCTCTGCGCTCTGCACGAGTTTTGCCCCTTTCTTAATCAGGTCATTCGTGCCTTTTGAGTTTGCAGAGTTTATATTGCCGGGCACTGCAAAAACCTCTTTGCCCTGTTCTACGGCATAAGTTGCCGTTATCAGTGAGCCGCTGTCAGCAGTTGCCTCCACAACAAGCACACCGAGGGATAATCCGCTTATTATCCTGTTCCTTTTCGGGAAATTTTCTCTTTCAGGCAGTGTGCCGGGCGGAAATTCGCTTATCACACATCCTGAGCCTGATAGTTTTTCCATTAACCCTCTGTTCTCGGGAGGATATGGCACGTCAATCCCTGAGCCCAGAACAGCAATGCTTCTGCCGCCGGATTTAACGGCAGCGGTGTGCGCCAGCGTATCAATCCCCCTTGCCATACCGCTCACAATGGTAAATCCCATAGAGGAAAGCTCGGAGGATAATTTTTCAGCGGCAAGTTTTCCATACGAACTGTATTTTCTTGAACCGACAACTGCAACAGCGTATCTGTCTTCTTTCTGGATTGTCCCTTTGATGTAAAGTACAATCGGAGCGTCTTCTATATTCTTCAGCGTTTCAGGATAATCCTTATCGCTGAAAGTAATTATTTTTATTCCGGTGGCGTCAAGTTTTTTAAGCTGAGCATCTATCTTTCCCCATTCTGAATATCCTTTTATGTTTTTTGCTTTTGCAGTGCCTATGCCGCGGATGTTTGCCAGTTCTTTATACGGCGCTTTAAAGACTGCCTCGGGTTTTTTATAGATAGCGAGCAGTTTTTTTGCCGTCACAGGCCCGACATCAGGCACATCGCTCAGCGCAATCCAGAATTTAGGGTCAGACATAGATTAAGTTAAAAGTTTATGATTTTTAACTCTTAACTCCTAACTCTCAACTTTGAGTTTATTTTTAAGCGTAATGCATTCAACTTTATAAATCCCTCGGCGTCCCTCTGGTTATAAACCTTCTCTGCCTCAAAAGTCGCAAGTTCGGGCTGATAAAGGGACCCCGGCGATTTCCTTCCGACAACCTGACAGTTTCCCTTATAGAGCTTAAGCTTCACAACGCCTGTGACATTTTCCTGAGCTTCATCTATCATCGTCTGGAGCATCTTTCTTTCAGGGGAAAACCAGTATCCGTAATATACAAGCTCGGCATACTTAGGCGTCAATGAATCCCTGAGATGCATAACCTCCCTGTCAAGAGTTATTGATTCAATCGCCCTGTGTGCGATGTGAAGGACTGTGCCGCCCGGCGTCTCATAAACACCGCGTGATTTTATTCCGACGTATCTGTTTTCAACTATATCAGCCCTGCCTATTCCATTCTTGCCGGCAATTGAATTGAGTTTTTCAAGAAGTTTTGCCGGAGACATTTTTTTGCCGTTTATGGCAACCGGGTTTCCTTTCTCATAACTTATCTCAATATGCGTAATTTTATCCGGCGCCTCTTCAGAAGGGACAATCATGGTAAACATATCCTTTGGAGGCGCTGCCCATGGATCTTCAAGAATTCCTCCCTCATAACTTATATGAAAGAGATTTCTGTCGGTGCTGTAAGGTTTAGCCTTTGTCACGGGAACAGGAATATTTTGTTTTGCTGCGTATTTTATTAACGATTGCCTTGAATTAAAAGGCCATTCACGCCACGGGGCTATTACTTTTATATCCGGTTTCAGCGCATAGTAGGTTAGTTCAAACCTCACTTGATCGTTGCCCTTTCCTGTTGCGCCGTGTGAGACGGCATCTGCCTTTTCTTTTTTTGCGATTTCTATTTGTTTTTTAGCAATCAACGGCCTTGCTATTGATGTGCCAAGCAGATAGGCCCCTTCATAGACTGCATTTGCCCTCAACATGGGGAAGACATAATCTATGACGAATTCTTCTTTCAGGTCTTTAACGTATACTTTTGACGCGCCTGTTCTCAACGCCTTTTTTCTTACGGCGTTAAGGTCTTCTCCCTGGCCAAGGTCTGCGCAGAAAGCAATGACTTCTGCATTATATGTCTCCTTAAGCCATTTTATGGCAACAGAAGTATCAAGCCCTCCGGAATATGCGAGAACTATTTTCATAAAACCTCCACCCCGTTAAAAATTTCTACGGGGTAAATATAACATAATTCTGTGTTTCATTCTATCTTCAACAATTTTCTCAGCCTTTTGTCCGCTCGCACAACTTCATCGGTATCATCTCCTGAAAGCTCCCACGAATATTTCCCTTCAGTGGAGCGCTTCAGTTTTATCTTAACAGGTTTCTTCGGTTTTACCTGTTGTATCTCAGGCTGTTTCTTTATCTGAAAGCTGTCTTTGTCTGCGGAGAAGGCAGGACTAAAGACAAGAAGAATAGACAGGACTGCTAATAGAAAGAATTTTTTTTGCATGAATAGCACCTCTCATTCTGCCTGTCTGCCACAGGCAGGTCTGATAATTTTAAGACATTATAGAGTTTAAGATGAGAGAGGTCAATAGGCGCAAGAAAAATGGTGGACGGTAGGGGATTCGAACCCCCGACTTCCACGTTGCGAACGTGGCGCTCTCCCAACTGAGCTAACCGCCCTTTAGTGTTGTTTTGTAACAACGAGATTAAATCTTAAGCTCTATCGCATGGGCGAAGTGATATTCTTTGCCATGTCTCTTCGTCTATCTCGTCAAGATACTCTTTCAGCGGATATTCTTTGCCGCATTCCATGCAGCTAAGAGCCGATGTTCTTCAGTATGTATGCAGTTTTAAATCACTTTTACATTCTCTGCATTTCATTTTACATTATATACAATCAGCTGCGGTTTTGTCTCGGATTGTGTTAAAAGTGAGGGGAAAATTCCTTGACAATCTAAAATGGGAATAGCTATACTTTTAAAGTAAAACTTTAAGCAGGAGGATAAATGTATGAAATTAGCTGATTATTCTACGGGTATAGGTATTCTTGCCGGCATAATGGGGCTTTTGCTGCTGTTTACTCCCGGGGTTCTAAGGAAAATGAATGAAATGTCTCAGAGGATGATAGCCCGGATAGACACCGCTACATTTACCTATAGAATTGGCTTTGGCGTTTCGCTTTTAATCGCCTCGCTCTTTCTGGTTTTCATGGGATATTATTTTAAGGTCAAGGGGCGTTAATGTTCGGATTGTTCAGGCCTGCTCCATTAGGAGTGGATCTTGGCACCGGGTCTGTTAAAGTTATCGGACTTAACGGCAAAAAAATTTCCCTCGCCGCATTTATGGATATTCCCTCCTCTGATTGGGAAGACGAATCTCTCCTTACAGGCAGATTGAAAAACTTTTTCAAAGAGATAAATATTGCAGGCAAAGACGCTGTAGTTCACATGCCGGGGCACCTCTCATTTGTAAGGACGATAAACCTGCCTCCTATGCCAAAGGGCGAATTAAAAGAGGCTGTTAAGTGGGAGATAAAACGGCAGTTGCCTTATCCTACGGAAGAGGCTGTCTATGATTATATAGCAGCCCCGGCTGCGGATGGCATTGTTGTAACCTTTGCCTCTGCCGAGAGGAAAAATGTCCAGCGGTATATATCTCCTTTTAAGGAAGCAGGCATTAAAGTTGTTGCGGTTGATGTAAATCCTTTGTGCCTTATAAGGGCGCTTCCATTGCACGGTTCAGGCAACATAATAGTGCTTGACATAGGCGCACGAAGCATGGAGATAGACATAATTAGGTCGGAATCCGTACGACTGACAAGGACGGTCGAGCTGGGAGGCGAACAAATAAAAAACCAGCTTATAAGCGAAGGTTTCTCTGAAGGAGATATTGATGATATCATGATGAACGGCCCTGCAGAGAAAATGAAAGAGGCGCTGAATCAGTTTTTAAGAGAGATTTTCCTTTCAATAGATTATTACAAGGCAACTTTTAAAGAGAAGGTATTTTCTGAGGTTATTCTCACAGGCGGTGTTGTGATCAATCATGCTGTTCGGGATTACTTTTCTCAAATGCTTGATATCCCTGTCGGCGTTCCAAATCCGTTTGATAACCTTGTTATGAAGGACGAAAGCCTTAGGCCGCTTGGCCCCCGATTTTCTGTTGCAATCGGCCTTGCAAGGAGGGCTGCATGAAAGCAACATTAAATCTTTTTCCTGTAGCGGTGATGGTAGGCGCTGCTAAGAGGAAAGGCCGGTTTTATTATCTGCTTGCAGGGCTTTCAGTTTATATCGTTGTAATTATGGGACTCTGGTTTTTGAATATTATTGACGCCAGGAAGCTTGGCGCCGAGATGGACAAGCTGAACAAACAGAAAATAGAACTGCAGCAACAGATAAAGCCCCCCCCTGCTGTTACTGTTGCCCCGTCTTTGTTGGTGGACAAGGAAATATTAATTGCAATGGAGAAGGCTCCAAAATGGAGTCAGACACTCAGCACTATCTCAGTTGTTGTGCCGCAGGATGTGTGGCTCTCCGCTATTGAATCCCGGGAGGAAAAGGGTGTAAAGAATATGAGCATAAAAGGCTTCTCAACAGCACAGCTCGGAGTTGCAAGCTTTATATCCGCGCTTGAGCTGTCCCATCATTTCTATGATGTTGAAATTGTTTTTGTGCAGAAGGGCGCCAAGGATATTTCTTTTGAACTGAAGGCAAAGACGAGATGGAGATAATGAAAGTTAAGAGTTAAAAGGTATAAATTAAGAGCCAGAGATATGAATATAAAAGCAATTAAAAGTAAGTTTGAGAGCCTTTCGCAGAGGGAACGGTTTATCATTCTGATAAATCTAGTGGCAATAGTGGTTGTTGTTCCGTATATGCTGCTCTATTCGCCTTCATCCGTAAGTGTTAAGAACAAAAAACAGGCTATTCAGAATTTAAAGAAAGAGATAGAAGCATCAAATGCAGCATTGGCATCACAGGCTGCTATTCCGAAGAAACCTGTTGTGGAAAAGATAACACTTCCGGAGGCAGAAGACCTTTCAGGGATGTTAGCGGCTATAAGCCGTGAGGCGACTATTGCAAATGTTGATTTCGTATCCATAGCGCCTGAAGGTTTTGAGCATAAGAACAAATTTATAGAATTAAAGGTAAAGATTGAACTGAGGGTAAAGTTCAGGGAGTTGTATGACTTCATTAAGAATGTTGAGGCAAGGCATAAATTATTTCTTATACAGGAACTTAAATTTGAGACAAACGCTTCGCTGTATCCTTCAGGCGTAGCTTTGCTGAAGGCAGTGACATATCTGAGGAAAAAGGAATGAGAAATTCAAGATTCAAGATGCTAAGGCACAGGAGTATATTGATACTGTTATCAGCCTTATATCTTGTATCATGCATCCTGTATCCTGAATTTGTGACTGCCGTGAGCCTTTCGGATATAAAACTTGACGCGCTGGATAAACCGATAAAAGAAAAGTGGGGCAGAGACCCGTTTGTCCGTTATGGAGACAAGATGGCAAAACTAAAAGGCAAGACGTTCAGAGAAGATATGCCTGTAGGCTTGAAGATCACCGGTATAATTTCTGACGGGAAGAAGGCGGTGGCAATAATAAACGGCGGGTTTTACAGGAAGAATGAAAGAGTCGATAATTTTCTTATAGTGGATATAGCGAAAGACAGGGTCTCACTTGAAAAAAACGGCAAAAGGTTTTATCTTGGAGTAGAGAAGTTTGCGATGGATACCCGTAGAGATAGCGCTATGGATGATGATAAGGTGAAAGACAAAAAGGATGACAAAGGTAAAGATAAAAAAGAGGATAAGGAGGCGAAGGAATGAGAATGCATAAAAAAGTGTCAGAGTGTCAGAGTGTCAGAGCGTCAGGATGCATGAAGCAAAAGATATTGCTTCTGAGTTTTTCCCTGATTTTAGCCCTTGCATTTTTAAGCGCTGATTCTTACTCGGCTTCTAATTCCTCCTTAAATGAAAAAGGCGCTCCTATATCAATGGAATTAAGGGACGTTGAACTGAGCGATGTTTTGAGGGCGCTGGGACAGGAACACGGCATAAACATAATCATTGACGAAAAAGTTACGGGCAAGGTGACAGTCAGTCTCAGGAATGTCCCCCTGTGGGATGCTATTGACTCCATATTAAAGGGCAAGGGGTTTGCATACATAAAGGACGGAAATGTTGTGAGAGTGATTTCTTCAGGAGCAGACGAAGACCTTGCGACCTATACAGCAACTGTTAACTACGCTAACGCTAAAGACATTGAGGGTATTATTACAAAGGTCTTAAGCAAGAGGGGTTCCATTGCCTCTGATCCGAAGAGCAATATGGTAGTTATAAGGGATATTCCGTCTGCAATAGAGAGGGTTACGCAGCTTTTGAAGCAGGTTGATGTAAAGACAAAGCAGATTATGATAGAGGCAAAGATTGTTGAGGTCAGCACAAATGCAAGCAGGGAATTGGGCATACAGTGGGGGGCTCAGTATACAAGGGGTGATGTAACGGTGAAGGGAGTCGACACAACAACATCGTCAACCACTACAGGGACAACAACTGGAGGATTAACTGGCAGTACGGGCATTAGCGGGAATCCATTTAGTGTAAATCTTCCGGCAGCGGTTGGGCTTGGATCTGGCGGAGTAATAGGCATAGGTATTCTGGCGAAGAATGCGATACTTGACCTCCAGATATCAGCCCTTGAGACACAGGGAAATGCAAGGACATTGTCAAACCCGAAGATAATGGTTCTTGACAATCAGGAGGCTTATATAAAGAGCGGCACAGGCATACTTGTAGCTACTACACAACAATCAGGGGCTACACCAACATATACAGAAAAAGAAGCTACCTTGCAATTGAAAGTTACTCCAAGGGTGATAAATGATGACCAGATATCTTTGAAGATTTTGACATCAAGGGATAGCTTTGATTTCAGCCGCAGTGTTCTGGGGACTCCGCCCAAAAATACCCGTGAAACACAGACAAACCTTATTGTCAAGAATGGCGAGACAATAGTAATCGGCGGTATCTATACAGAGACAGACTCAGAGAGTGAAGGCGGTATTCCTCTGCTTTCCAGGATTCCTCTGATAGGTTGGCTGTTCAAAAAAGAGACTAAAACAAAGGATAAAACAGAACTCCTCATATTCATAACCCCGCGGATTAAAGTGGATTAAATTTGACAACAAAGACACTAAGGAACATATTCAGCGTTAACCTAAGTGTCAAAAAATCAGAGAGTGTTCTTGTATTCACAGATGTGCCATTCAATGAAGAGTTCATAGAGAATTCAGACAGATGCAGAAGGGAAAGACTGTGCGATATAGCTATTCTTATTGCTGAGACAGGAAAAAGTTTCTGCAAAAAGATTCTTTATCATGAATATCCCGCCACAGGCAGTCACGGCGCAGAGCCTCCTAAGGAACTATGGGCAAGGGCATTCGGCGAAAAGGCATTCAATGAACTAAACGCGCGAAAGCTGTTAGCCCGCCTCATAAATAAAAAGGCTAAGGCTTCAGATATGAAGAGAGTAGAAGAGATTGTAGCCCGTAATAAAAGACATGCCGTGGATGGTGTCATTGCGCTTTCAAATTATTCTACAAGCCATACGAGGTTTAGGGACCTTCTGACAGGGATATGCAAGACACGCTATGTCAGCATGCCTTTGTTTGATGCGGCGATGCTTGAGGGCGCAATGAACGTAAACTGGAGATTGATTGACAGAAGGACAAGGGGCATTGCGAGAATTGTAGATAAGGCGGAGGCTGTAGAGATAAAAACGCCGAATGGCACTTCTATTTCATTTTCAAAAAAAGGCAGAAAGGCAGAATCAGACACAGGGATTCTCACAGCGCCGGGAGCATTCGGAAATCTTCCGGCAGGAGAGGTATATCTGGCGCCGGTGGAAGGCACGGCAGAAGGTCGGCTGATCCTTGAGTTTGCGCCTACGAGGCAATTGAAACCACCTGTGGCATTGACAGTAAAAAACGGATTTGTTGAAGAAGTGTCAGGGGATGATGAATACGCCGGTTATCTGAGAGCAAAACTGTCAGAGTGCAGGGAAAATGCAAATATAGCGGAACTCGGCATAGGTACCAATGATATGGCGAAAAGGCCTGACAATATCCTTGAGTCAGAAAAAATCCTCGGCACGATCCACATTGCGCTCGGAGACAACAGTTCATTCGGAGGGAATGTCAGCACGCCGTTTCATCAGGACTTTGTGTTCTTTAAGCCGACTGTGATACTTGTTGATAAAAATGGCAAAAAAGCTTTGCTTATGAAGGATGGAAGATTTATTTCATTGTAATGTCATTTCCGCTTGTCGGGAATCGTTTTTTGAAGAAAGATTCTGGACGAGCCAGAATGACAGATGAAAAAGGGGAGCTAAATGGAAAATATAGTGGTTTTTATAACTGTCTCTAACGAGAATGAGGCAGCGAATATTGCAAGGGCGCTTGTTGAGGGGAAGCTTGCAGCTTGTGTGAATATAGTAAGGAATTTAAGGTCAATATATAGCTGGCAGGGAAAGATAGAGGATGAATCGGAAGTCCTGATGATTGTTAAGACTCAAAAGAAACTTTTTAACAGACTTTCTCAGAAAGTAAGGGAAATGCACAGTTACTCTGTGCCGGAGATTATTGCCCTGCCGATTGTTGAAGGGCCGGAGGATTATCTGAAGTGGCTGAAAGAGGTTACAGACTGAAACTTATCAAATACTATGCCCTCTCAGGGTTAATCATCGTAAGTTTCCTGGCAATAGCATGCGACAGGGAATTGGCAGCACAAAAAAATGTAGAGACAAAAGAGGCAAAATATGCTATTGCAGTCCTGCCAACTCCTGTTTTGAACACGCCTGATTTTCAATCCGTATTCGGAGGCCGTGACGGAAGGACATTAAAGCTCACCGCAAAAAATCTTATAGAAGAGGTTGAATTTGTTGCTCTGCCGCATACAGTGTTTGTTATAGAAGATACAATCATGAAAGGCAGCCGTGAAATACTCAAAGTAAGCACGAAGGATTATCCGTATCATGCAGTGAGCGGCTACTATATTGACAGCCGGTTTGTTGAAAAGAGATTTGAAAAACCGCAGGAACGCCAGAGGAAACTGCCTGACAAAAACACGATAATAAAAAGATTGCTTTCCCCCGAGCAGCTCGGGGCTATATATGTGTGGGGAGGCAACTATTCAAAGGGAATTCCTGAGATGCTCGAGTTCTATAAACCGTCAGGGACATTGTCCGGTGATGTATTGAAGAGATGGACATTGAAAGGCGTTGATTGTTCAGGGCTCCTTTACGAGGCAACCGGCGGCTATACGCCTCGCAATACAGATTCCCTCTTATTTTTCGGGATGCCTGTTGATGTAAAAGGCATCTCTCCTGATGAAATAGCAAAGAAGCTCAAGCCGCTGGATATTATTGTTTATAAAAGGCATGTGTTAATAGTCCTTAACAGCAGAGAGGTGATTGAGAGCGCTATTTCACAAGGGGTGCATGTCAAGAATCTGCTAAGCGCAGTCAGGGCTGTCAGCGAAATAATGCAGCCTGCCAATGATTATAAGGGCGATGGCAAGGGAGATAAATTCGTTGTAAGGAGATGGTATCCTGAATAGCAGGTCCTGAAAAATGAAATTCCTAAGACGCCTTTTCTTTGGCCTGCAGTTCAATCACGTTTGATTCTTCCCTGATCATTGAAGAACGGCCGTCAAACATTGCGCCTTCTGCAATGCTGAGTTTGCTTGTCGCAAGCTCGCCCGTAACCTGCCCTTTAGTCTTAATCTCTATAATTTCTCTGGCGGTTAGATTGCCGTCAACCCTGCCTCCGACAATAATGCCTTTTGAGACGGCATTGCCCTTAAGATGCGATGTCTCTCCGAGAATAAGCCAGTCAGTTTCAATATTGCCTTCAACTGTGCCGTCAACGCGCAGGGTCCCCTGTGTTTTTATGTCGCCTTTAAAGTTACTGTTGATGCCGATAAATGATTCAAGCTTTTCTGTGTTTTTTGAAAACATTGAAAACATCTGCTAATTCCTCCCTTCTATATAAGATTTAGGGTTAACAGGACTGCCGTTTTTCCATACTTCGTAATGAAGATGGGGCCCTGTCGTATTTCCTGTTGAACCTACATAGGCTATGACGTCGCCCTTCTTTACCCGCTGGCCGACCTTAACCGCATTCATTTTGCTATGAGCATAAAACGTTGAAAGTCCGAAGCCGTGCTCAACAACTACAAGATTGCCGCTGCCGCCGTTCCATCCGGAAAAACTCACTATGCCGTCAGCAGTGACTGTAACAGGATTGCCCGGAGAGGCGCTTATATCCATTCCGTTGTGGAAATCATCGCCTCCTGTTACAGGATGTTTTCTTTTGCCATAATAGGACGTTACATTTCCTGTAAGGGGCCAGCCTTTGGGCGTTGCCATGAAGAGGTCTCTTTGCTGGCTCAGATAATCCTTTATATCACCAACGTCTTCAACCGTCTTTTTAATCTGCTGTTTCAGAGCCTCTATGTCAATTGCGCCGCTGTCTGATGTGTCCATATTTTCAATGACCTTCTCTTTGGATTTCAGAGAAAAGAGTTTCCTGAACTCAGCCTCCGCCTTTTTAAGCGCTGACATTGTTGTCTTCATTTCCATAAACTGGCCGGAATAATACTGAACCTTCTCCTGCATCCTGTAATATTCAAGCGTGTCAATAGCTATTGAGAAGACATAACCAGTTCCAATCAGCCAGAGGAGTATTGAAATGAATATGCCTATAGAAGGTATCTTGAGATTGAACGGTTTTCTATTGCTGTGAGGTATTATCATTATAGTTATAGGAGTAAAGGCCTTTTTAAGCAAAAATCTAATTCTATGCATATCTTACGCCATGACCTCCTTTCTCAATATTGCCTATCACAAAAGAATCAACCCCTGCTGCGTTTAAAATAGATATTGCATTCTTCGTTTCAGCCTCGGAGATGGCAATAATATACCCTATTCCCATATTAAAAGTCATCCTCATATCGTCAAGGGGCACATTGCCCATCTCTTTTATAATGTGAAATATAGGAGGGGGACACCATGAGCGTTCATTGATAACGGCGCTTACTCCCTCAGGGAATATCCTCGGCAGATTCCCTGAAATGCCTCCGCCTGTAATGTGAGCCATGCCTTTTACCTTGATTTTATCTCTGATACTGTTAAATGCCCTTACGTAAATTTTTGTTGGCTTAAGGAGTTCTTCTCCGATAGAGGTTCCGAGTTCAGGGATATATGCAGAGGCATCCATTTTCTTTATGTCAAAAAACAGTTTTCTTGCAAGGGAATATCCATTGCTGTGAAGCCCGCTTGACGCAAGCCCTATGAGAACATCTCCTACGTTTATAGCAGAGCCGTTTATTATTTTATCCTTATCAACCACTCCGACAGCAAAGCCTGCAAGGTCATATTCGCCTTCAGGATAAAATCCCGGCATTTCCGCAGTCTCTCCGCCTATCAGAGAGCAGCCTGCCTGTCTGCATCCTTCAGCTATTCCCTTAATGACCTCTGCTGCTTTTTCAGATTTAAGTTTGCCTGTCGCAAAATAATCAAGAAAGAACAGGGGCTCTGCGCCGCTTGTAAGGATGTCGTTTACGCACATGGCGACAAGGTCAATGCCGACCGTGTCGTGTTTGTCCATCATGAATGCTATCTTCAGCTTTGTTCCAACGCCGTCTGTGCCGCTGACAAGCACGGGTTGTTTGTATTTTTTTATGTCAGGTTGAAAGAGAGCATTGAATGAGCCGATGTCTGTAATGACCTCGGGCCTGAAGGTTTTTTTTGCCAAGGGAGAAATCAGGTTTATAAATCTGTCTCCCTCATCAATATCAACACCAGCCTTTTTGTAGGTAAGTCCATCCATTAAATGTAAAGCCCCCCTGTTTTGAATTAAGCAGGAAAAGTATTTTTAATGCTATCACATCCGCACTGATTTTGGAAGAAGAATTTTAGGCCTTCCCGAACTCTTTCATCTTCAGCTCTTTTCTCTTTATTTTTCCGCTTATGGTTTTAGGCAGGTCATCGACAAATTCAATCTTGCGCGGATATTTATACGGCGCTGTGCGGTTTTTTACAAATTCCTGCAGTTCTTTTATGAGGGTATTCGAGGGCCTGAATCCCCGTGTTAAGACAATAAATGCTTTCACAACCTCTCCTCTTATCTCATCAGGGCTTGCAACAACTGCGGACTCTTTGACAGCAGGATGTTCTATCAGGATGCTCTCTATCTCAAAAGGCCCTATCCTGTATCCTGATGCGAGTATAACATCATCCGACCTTCCGACAAACCAAAAGTATCCATCCTCATCTTTATAGGCCCTGTCGCCTGTTATATACCATTGGCCCCTTACTGTTTTAGCTGTCGCCTCAGGGTTTCCGAGATATTCCCTGAATAATCCCACAGGCCTTTCCGGTTTTATTTTTATTGCGATATCGCCCTCGGTATTTAAAGAAACCTGATTTCCGCTGTCATCAATAATATCAATAGAAAATCCCGGAACCGGCACTCCCATGGAACCGGGCTTTACAGGAAGACATCTGAAATTTGCCAGAATATTCACTGTCTCTGTCTGCCCGTAACCATCATAAATATACAACCCTGTTCTCTCTTTCCAGATTTCAATTATCTCTTTATTCAATGGCTCGCCGGCTGCAACGAAATGGCGCATGGATTTAAAGGTGAAATCTTGGGATGCAGGGATTTCTTTTACCATCATCCTGTAAGCTGTCGGAGGCCCGCAGAATGTTGTTATGGGGTATTTCTGCAGGATTTCCATTGTCAGTGAAGGATCAAACTTTCCTTTCTTGTAAAATGAAAATATTGTTGCTCCCATATGCCACGGGCCAAACAGGCTGGACCACGCCGCCTTTGCCCATCCAGTATCTGAGAGATTCCAGTGGATATCGCCGGGTTTAAGGTCCAGCCAGTATTTTCCTGTTATCAGGTGCGCAAGCGGATAGGACGCCTGCGTATGAAGCACCATTTTCGGCGGGCCTGTAGTGCCGGATGTAAAATAGATTAATGCCGGCTCTGATGAGAAAGCTCTTTCTCCTTTGAAGGCGTCTGCTTTATCGCTTTCTTTAATGTAATTATGCCATCTCTGTCTTTCGCCAATAATGATAAGAGAGGGATGAGCAGAGGAATTATTTACAGCGGTTTCCACTTTTTGTGCATCTTCATCTGATGCGATAATTGCCTTTATGTCTGCTGATGCAAGCCTGTATTCTATGTCCTTAGATGTCAGCAGGGTTGTCGCAGGTATCGGAATAGCGTTTATCCTCATAAGCGCAAGCATTATTTCCCACCATTCCGGAATGCCGGGCAGCATTACAAGGACTTTATCACCCTTTCCAATCCCCCTGTTTTTGAGAGCGCCTGCGCCTTTTGATGAGAGAAGTTTTAATTCAGCGAATGAAAATTTTTTATCATTAACGCCGTCTGTCCAGTAAAGCGCCGACCTGTTTTCCCATTTATCAAAGACATCAAGCGGAAAAGAAAACTTTTCAGGCGCTGAGAGGGAAAAATTTCTGTATTCTGACGGATAATCCTTCATATTTTTCTTTGTTACAATGCTACCATAATTCATTCACGGAAGCGATGACAATATTCCCTTCGCCTTTTGACATTTGTGATTTCTTATGTTAAATTTAAAAGCTTTGAAGCAGCAGGGAGTTTAATATTCAAAAAGTAAACCCAGTTAGAAAGGATGGTGCTTTCTAACTGGGCAAAAAGGATGTTTTTTAATGTTTAATCCATTCAAGTTGCTAGATAAGTTAATTAAATGGTATTCAGAGAAGTATTCGCGTAAGGCAAAAATAATTACTGCCATAGCTTTTTTGTTTTTTTTAATAGGCGCAGGTCTTGTCGGGTATAAAATAAACGATTATTTTGAGAATGACCCGAATGCCTGCATGTTCTGCCATGTTCATTACGATGCTAACAAGGCATGGGCAAAGAGCAAACACAACATGGTCAACTGTCATGAATGTCATCATTCCTCCAAGAAAGATCGGGTTGTCCAGCTTTACAGGTTTACTGTTTTAGGACAAAAGACAGTGGAGCCGAGACACGGCAAGATTATTGTTCCATGGGCACTCTGTATCAAGTGCCACTGGGAAACAAACGAGAAATATCCCGAAGCGCATAATATCAACCGCTCTGCATACCATGCAAAGCACATGTTTACAGAGCAGGTGGAATGCTCTAAATGTCACGGCTATAAGATACACGAGTTTCTGCCTGAAGAAAGATTCTGCACAATGTGCCATCAGGGCAGGGAGGTTCATGGAACAGGGATGGAAAAACTCCCATGCCTTAACTGTCATACAGACCGCACAAAGGATTTAAAACCCGGAAGGAAGAAATGCCTTTTCTGCCACGGCGGAGAAAATATAAGAAAAGAATTGATTGAAGACGGGACGATAGACGTGAAGTTTTTCCAGCCTTCGCCTTCTATGGTTAAAAAGGCAACAAAGATAAAGGTGCCTGCTGACGCTCCTATGCAGTTCCACTGCTATGAGTGCCATAAACCTCACAAAAAGGTAAGGCCTGACTGGGGCAATTGCCTGAACTGCCACGCAAATGTTCCGAATGTAGGCAAGCACGAACTGCATGTGAAGAACATGGGGATAAAGTGTAAGGAATGTCATAAACCGCATTCATGGCGCGTGACAAATGAGATAGCTAAAAAAGTCTGTGTGAAATGCCATGAGTATAAAGAACCCGAAAAATTTATAGGGCTATAACAGGATTGGTTTGATAGCGCATTGATGCCTTAAAGAGGCATCGGAGGTTTAGCATCTGATGAGGAGTCATATCTGGCGGCCGCTTTATGTCGTAATCGGCATAATTTTCTTAGCGCTGGTTATAAGAGGATTTGTTGTGCCTAAGAGTTTTGGCATACATGAGAAAGGCTACATATATGGCTGGTATAACAAAGCCGATGAGAATTTCTGGAAGGAAGTTAAAGTAAAATACAGGTCTTCAGAGTATTGTAAGGACTGCCACGGCAATAATCTTTCTTTAATAAAACAAACGCCCCATGCAGTTATCCAGTGTGAAAACTGCCATGGCCCTGCAATAGACCATCCTGAGAATCCGGCTAAGCTTGCAATTGATAAAAGCAGGGAACAGTGCCTCAGGTGCCACTCATATCTGCCGTATCCTACAAGCAACAGGTCAAAGATAAAGGGAATAGATCCTGAGAGGCATAATTCAGGGGTTGAATGTATTATGTGCCATAATCCCCATAAACCTTCGTTGAATTCTTTAAGAGGATTGAAATGATAACGAGAAGAGACTTTATAAAATATTCTATGCAGGGCATAGCAATAACGGCAATTCCTTTTACAGCGATGGAACTCCTCAAGCCGTCAGGCCTATTAGCCGCAAAAGATATAAAGAAGATCAGATGGGGGTTCCTTGTTGATACCAGAAAGTGTGTTGGATGCGGCATGTGTGTAAAGGCATGCCAGCTTGAGAACGAAATACCTTGTGATGCGAATGTTTCGCGCACATGGGTGGAACGCTATGTGCTTCTGAAAGACGGCAGGGTGCTTGCTGATTCGCCAAAGGCTGCAAGAGACGGATTCATCAGCAGCAGTATTGAGATGGGCCATGGAAAATATGAAGATGTGAAAAAAGAAGATATAGAAAAGGCTTTCTTTGTCCCGAAACTCTGCAATCAGTGTGAGAATCCGCCTTGTGTTCAGGTCTGTCCTGTGGGCGCAACTTATCAGACTACGGATGGTGTTGTGCTTGTTGACAGGAAGTGGTGCATCGGATGCGGCTACTGTGTTATGGCATGTCCTTACGGCGCCAGATTCTTTCATCCTGTGCATCATACGGCTGAAAAATGCAATTTCTGTTACCACAGGATAACAAAGGGCCTGAAGACAGCATGTGTTCAGGCGTGTCCGTTTGGAGCCAGGCTTATCGGAAATATCAATGACCCGAATGATGAAGTAGGAAGGATTATAAGAACCGAGAGGGTTTCTGTGTTAAAGGATGAATTCGGCACAAAGCCGCAGGTATATTATCTGGGGCTCAGCAAGGAGGTAATATAGATGGTTCACGGTGAAATCTGGACGCTTAAGGAACTATTCGTCTATCCGAATGAATACATCTACTGGAGCATTCAGATTGTAATGTATCCGTTTATGACCGGCCTTGTTGCAGGGGCTTTTGTGCTTTCATCGCTTTATCATGTCTTTGGCATAAAGGAACTGAAGGATATTGCAAGGTTTGCGCTTGTGTTTTCATTTGCTCTTCTTTTTGCGGCTCCTATCCCGATAGTCCTGCATATTCAGTATCCTTTCAGAAGCATGAATGTGTTTTTGACTCCGCACTTTACATCTGCAATAGCTACTTTTGGTATAGTGTTTTTTTCATACGGAGCAATTGTTGCCTCTGAACTTTGGTTTTTATACAGAAAGCACTTTGTTGAGGTATCGCTTCCGCTGAAGGAAAAGAAAGATAAGACACTGCTTGAATGGATAAAGTTTGTGATATTCCGTACTCTTACGCTTGGAGTCTATGACATAAGCGAGGAATCACTTAAGAGGGATGAAAAGGCGATAAAAATACTTGCAGGAGTGGGAATCCCTGTTGCCTGCTTCCTTCACGGCTATGCAGGTTTTATATTCGGCTCTGTTAAGGCTAATGCGCTCTGGATGACCCCGCTGATGCCTGTCATATTCATAATGTCTGCAATAGTATCGGGAATTGCGCTGTGCCTGCTTACGTATATCATTGTAATGGAGATCAGAAAGATAAAGGTAAAGGTAAAGTCTCTGAGGAA
Organism: Nitrospirae bacterium GWF2_44_13; assembly: GCA_001805105.1. Lineage (GTDB taxonomy): Bacteria > Nitrospirota > Thermodesulfovibrionia > Thermodesulfovibrionales > UBA1546 > UBA1546. The sequence continues at coordinate 97,356 of MHEE01000007.1, forward strand.
ACCCTGGATGCCTAAACTGGAAGATGTAAAAGGCATTGAGATGAGCGTCATACGGATTACGGCAAAATACCTCCTGCTGTTTATGATGTTTGCCATAACCCTTGAACTCCTGGACCTTGTGTTCAGGGGTTATACTGCCGTTAAGCACTGGGATATACTGCGGACTGTTATCTATGACAAGGAGTTTACGAACATATTTATTCTGCAGTATGGGATGGGAACCCTTATCCCTTTTATAATCTTTCTGGTTCCCGGGCTTACAATAAAAAGGGCTGTTGTGGGATTGGTTCTTGCCCTGATGGGCGTATTTATGATGAGATGGAATGTTGTTATCGGCGGACAGGCCTTCTCGTTAACGCTGTCAGGTTATATGGAATATGTTATGCCGATAATTCCGCACGACTGGGAAACGTTTAAGGAAGGGCTGGGCGGAGCTGTCAGTATTTTTATCCTGCCGTTTGCGCTTTTTTGGGTATTTGCCAAGATATTCCCTGTCTTTGGCACTGATAAATAAAAGCGTGTAATACATTAACCCGAAAAGACGAAGTCTATAACAAAAGCATGATTATAACTCCGGACAGGCCGAATCCAGGTAAGGGCAGAGAAAGGCTTGTGGCGGCAGGGGTATCGCTCAAAAATAATATTTCACTCTTAATTCCGCCCTGTAATCGTTCTGCTTTTCGCCGTATTCGCTCAGCCTTTCTCCTGAGACGAATGCAGTCTTAAGCCTGAGTTCGAGGTTTGTTATTCCTGTGTATAAAAGTTCGGGAGAAAAAGAAAAGCTTTTGTCATTTATATTAGTTATCAATGTGACTGAAGGCGTGAAATAGAGTATATCAAACGGCTCTTTCTGGCTCACTCGTAAATATATGTAGTCCCTCATCGGATTTATCTTTCCATAATTGCCCTCTGTGACATTTGATGCATTTTTAAGCAGTGTGCTGCTGCCTGTCGAAATATACGAATCATATCCTTTGTTGATGAAAGAAAAATAATCCTTCATCTCGCCGGATGTAAAGCCGCTTCCGTCTCTGTAGTATTCAATAATATAAGTTGTATCTTTTTCGGTGAGATAGCGCATGCCTATCAGATAGCTTTTTGCGTCGTACTCTTTTTCAAAATTCGTTCCGTTGCTGTCGATGAATTTCTTTTTATAATCGTTTATAAAAGCGAATTCCCCGTGTATCTCTAAATTGGTGGTGATATTCCTCGAAAAATCTACCCCGTATCTCGTTGTCTTGCTTCCACCTGTGAGGACTATTAAATCGATGTCAGTGTCGTAAAATAGAAAGTAGAGCTTTCCCGCGAAATTGAGCTTGTCTATATCTCCGAAGGTATTATTTACATGATTGTAGACAGGTATTAACACAGGCGTAAATGAAACAGTCTTTAACGGCCCCTGAAAGCTTTTTATGTAGTCGGCTGATGCGACTAAAAAGCCCTCAAGGCTCAATTCGGGGTCGTCAGGGTCTTTGGGCCGGTCTATAAAGGCCGCGGGGTTCCACGCATAGCCCTTGCCCCACTTCAGGGCCTTTTTGCCGATGTCAATGCTTAGTGATGAAGAAGGTTTTATAGAGAGAAATCCCTCATAAACAGCTGTCTGCTGGTCTTCGCCAAGATAAGATTTTTTGTAGTCGGTGTTTGTCTTTACGGAGAGTTTTGCGATTCCTTTTTCAAGACTGCCTTCCAGTTGCAGTTTGGCATCGTATTCTTCAAGAGTATTTCCTTCATCACGGTTGTAGAATTTAAGCTTGTAAAGAGATGCGTTCTTATCCAGCCCGAAAAGCACTGGTTTTAATTCCAGATTGCCTCCGATATGATACGGCTTTTTTTCTATCTCGGAAATGTCAAAAGTGTGTTCTTCTGCAAAGGAGGAAGAAGCGATACCAAATGCGAAGAACAGGAACGCAAGGGTGAGGCTGCCATGGAGTTGTTTCACCTCAATGACTCAAGGTTCGGCATGAAGGTGAGGGTGAAGACCTCATCTTTGAAATCCCTTGCCTTGACCTTGGCGAATATCATGACGGACTTGTATCCCTTGTAAAGCGGGCTGTCAGTCTCTATAACGGAGGGCCTTACGAGTCCGCCTCCGAAGTCCTTAACATCTTTGAAATATAGAGTCTTAATAAGCATATTCGCCTCTGTGAGACACTCTATCTTTGTCGGGAGCTTTTTGCCTTTGTCCGCCCATATCTTCAGCCTGTCATACGCCACTGTTTTTGTCTTTGCCTTCAGATAAAGGAGGTATTCGCCTCCCTTTTCCTCAACCTTCTCCACATTATATTCCGCGGCATAATCAAGCTGAAGAATATCTGCGTTGTTGAATACGCCGCCTACTACGGACTGGATGCTTGTTATCCTGATGGGCTTGCCCACATTGGGTATGTAAAGCCACATATTGTCACCGAGACGCAAGGTGCTTCTGCCTTTCTCGCTTGCTGGCGCGAGGAATAATGAAGCAACTTTGTCGACTCCCTTCTTGACAGTAAAAAGGGTATATTCCTTTTTTCTGCCATTGGGCTCTATATTTATAAGTTTTCTGTATGACTCATATGACTCAGGACTAAGGTTTCTGTCCACCTGTTTTAAAAGTGCCGTGCCGTCTATGGCATAAACCGGAAGGGCGATAAGGAGTGATAAAAATGCTATGATAATTTTCAACATCAAAGTCCTCCTATACATGTCTCAGCGCCTTTATAGGCTCCATGCGCGAAGCCTTGAACGCTGGCTGTAGACTGGCGATTATAGAGACGATTATTACGGTTACAGATATGGCGGCAATATCGGCAGGGTTTACATTTGCCTGAAGGATTAAGCCCTGCTGCTGCCCGAAATTGAAGGTAATTTTTAATGTATTGAGTATAAAAATCAAAACAATTCCCGCAACATTGCCGATGACTGCGCCGACAATGCCGAGACAAAATCCCTCGATCACGAACATGTTCAAAATCTTCCCCGGCAGAGTCCCTATGGCTGCTATTGTGCCTATCTCTCTTATCCTTTCATACACAGCCATTATCATCACATTCATTATACTGATTAAAACAATGGCGATGAGCATGAGCTTAATGAAGAAAGTCATTACATCTATCATGCGGGCTATGTTGTAAAACGGAGAAAGCTTTTCCCATGTATGAAGCTCAAAGACGGGTTTGTCCTGCTGGTTAAGCTCTTTTGAAAGCAGTCCGTCCAGCTTTTTACTGAAGGAATTAAGCTTTCCGAAGTCCTTCAATCTAATGGCAATCTCGCTTATTCCCATTTCTTCCATCCGGAGGACTTCCATGGCATCATCTATGTGGATATAGCCGTCCCTGCCGCCGGGCCCGGTTACGCTTTCAAGCACGCCTGACACAATGAACTGCTTTCCATTGACAGAGCCGTCTTTGTTGGTCGCAACCACCACTATCGTGTCGCCTACCTTTACTTTCATGCCTTTAGCCAAAAGTTCTGGTATCCATATATCTCCTTTGTCGAGAACCCTTTTGCCGTCAGTTACTCTTGAAGCAAGAAGCGGGACAGTTTTTAATTCTTTGTCTGGATAGATGCCGTTTAACCTGATGTTAGTGGTCTCAACAAAATTACTGAACATGCCGCCGAATTTTATCCTTGGGGAATACGACTCAATTTCCAGTTGTTTGTTTAGTATGTTTTCGAGTTTAGCCGCGGCGCCTGCTTTCAGATTTAGGTTCAAGGGCAGGTTCTCTATGGAAGCCACATAGCCTTTTCGATGAACCTGAAGGTGTCCTATCACTGAATCGGTTATTTGCCCTATCATCATATTTTTGAATGAGCTAGAAACAGAGATGAACACAAGGACAAAGACCACGCCTACTGTTATCAAAGAGGCTGTAAGCAGGGTCCTTCTTTTGTATCTCAAAAGATTCCTGATTGCTATTTTGAGGAGATTACTCATTTCGCTTACCTCCTTCAACATGTCTGTCCAACAGATTTCCATCCTCCAGCGTGAATATAATCTCAGCCTCTCCTACAATCTTCTGGTCATGGGTTGAAAATATGAAGGTAGTCCTGAATTCATCCCTCATTTTTTTCATAAGCTCTATAACCATATAAGCTGTTTTATGATCTAAATTGGCAGTGGGCTCATCCGCAAGCACGAGCTTTGGATTTGTAACCAATGCCCTTGCAATTGCAACCCTCTGCTTCTGTCCTCCTGATATCTGGTCGGGATATTTGTCTTTCTGATCAATCATGCCCACAGCGTTCAGAAGGGCAGTGACTCTCTTTTTTCTTTCGGAAGCGGGTGCGCTCTGCACCATGAGCAAAGGATATTCGATATTTTCATAAACAGTGAGCACAGGGAGAAGATTGAAGTCCTGAAAGATAAATCCGATGTTGTTTCCTCTGAACAATGCGCTCTGTTTCCTGTCAAGATGCAGGACATCAGTATCTGCAACCTCCAATTTCCCTTTTGTGGGTTTGTCTAAACACCCGATGAGGTTCAGAAGGGTGGTCTTCCCGCTCCCCGACGGCCCTATGAACGAGACAAAGGATGCAGGAGCTATCTCAAAGCTAATCCCCTTTAATGCCTTCACTGCGGCCTCGCCGGTCTGATACTCCTTATCTATTCCCTTGGCGGCTATTAATGACATAATCTCCTCCTTTTCATAAAGCCCTGCCCCGGCTCAAAGCAGGGTCGTTAGTTTAAATTTACCTTCTCCATCCGGACCATACCGGAATGCCTGTGCTGTCCCTGAGTGTGAGGACATTATCGCCTTTCTTCACCTCTGCCGCGATAATTGCCAGTTTGCCAGCAAAGGTTACCCTCGAACCCTTGACCTCGACCTTGTCACCCTTTTCGATATTAGTGTCGAGCCTTTCGATATACCACCCGGGACCGAGGTGGACGGATATGGCTTCCTTATCGGTCTTCACAGTGATGTGAACGCCGTAATTCATGCCCTTCATTGGAGTGATCTTATCCACAGACTCAACCGTGCCTGTAATGGTTTCCACTGTTTTGGGATTATACATCCTCTGATACTGCGTTCCCATGCCCCATCCGCCGCTTCCTTTCCAGCCTTTCATTCCACCTCTCATTGGCTGGGCAAAGGCCAGCGAAGCGGCCAAGACTAATGATAGCGCCAAAACCAATCCTATGATCTTTTTTGTTCTCATGACTACCTCCTTGAGCCGGTTTTGTCATATACCATATCGAAAAATTGTGAAAAGCTAATGAATAAATTATGAACAATTGTGAACTTTGAAAATTCAAGAAAATCGGTGAGCAAGTTTGAGAATTTATTGATCTCATCCTGCATGAGTTTACCTGTGTCCTGCCCAGGAATATAAGTTCTCTGCCCCATTTGAGAGTGGCTTTATTGACCGGGACGATTTTTCCCTTATATGATTCTGTTAAGCTTTCTTCTCTTTTTTTATCCATGTGCAAATCCTCTTGATTGATGTCTTTGTATTACTATCCCTTCTCGCATGTCTCCGGCGTGATACGCTAATCACTTTTACCATCGTGCTCTTTTATTAATATGTTCATGCTCTCTCTATCGACTCTTCTTATTTTGATGCCGGCATTGGCAAAGACATATTCCGGACCTTTGCCGTCGAAAGACTCTCTTGTATAGAGGATATCTATCTCTTTTTCTACGAGGAATGTCGCCAGACTTATCCCCTTCCTCTTTTCCAGGGTTCGGAAGGGGTTTTCGAGTATCTCTTGTGATATCACCGCTTCATCCGGCCCCTTATCCCATACGGCAATAAACGGGGCGCTGCTGAAATGCTCGGAGACGGCATCATCTCTGTCGGCAAGGGGCACGGCATACCGTGTGCGGTCCTTCTTCTCCGGCTCATAATGGATCGTCACTTTCTCCACAAAGGGGATTCGGCGTTCTATCTCCCCTTCGATACGGTCCGCGAGTTCGTGGGCGTCCTTAAGTCTTTTCGAAGAGAGGCGCACATCCATACTTATGAATATGAATTTGCCCGAGTTCCGTGCATGCAATGAAACGACCTCTTTAACCCCATGGAATTCTCCCAGGACAGCCTTTATCTTGTCCAATGTCACTCTGTCCACGGATGCATCCATAAGGCTCTTCATGGAATCCCTGAATATCCCATAACCTGCTTTGATGACTACGAGAAGAACTGCAAAAGCCGAAATTCTATCCATAACAGGGTAAGAAAGGCGTGCACTGGCTATGCCTATCGCCACTGCAACAATGGGTGCGATATCCGCCCTCCAGTGCTCTGCATCAGCCATCAATGAAGGGGAATTTATCGCTTTTGCCCTTCTTGCTTCATACCTTGAAAAAAGGATAATTGGAACTGTCATCAAAAAAAGAACGATCAACGTCATGTCGAGATTTCTCATGCCTTCAGGAGAGGGATGATATATCATCTTTGCGATCTCATAAGCGGAAAGAAATATCAAACACGCCGAAAAAAGCGCTGCAATGTTTTCGACCTTATAGAGTCCCCACGGGAATCGTTCTGATTTCTTTTCTGAAAGGTATATGCCGCCCACAACAAGGAGACTTCCTGTGACATCAGCGAGAGAATGCGCTGTTTCAGCCAAGAGGGAGAAACTGCCGGAGAGAAGATAAAGAGAAAATTTAGCAGCCGTAAAAAATATATTCAACGCTACGGATAGGATAGCTAACTTTTTACCTTCGTCGGCAACTATCTGTCTTTTGCCCGTATTTCGATCTCCCACAGTAGTTTCCTGGACCTCAAAAAGTATGCTTGACCGCTTTTATGACGACAAATGAACTTTCGCCACAGCCTTCTTTGCCGGCTCAATTTCCCTTCCCCGTGCGATTTTTCTCATCTCTGCCGACGGCTCTACTTTAATGACCGCAGCCCTCTCCTTGTGTATGTCCGCCGCAGGTATTCTGAGGCACAAACTCGGGAAGGGATCCGGTTGTAAATATATCGATATTTCCTTGCACTGTTGCTGCCTGCGCCTGATAGACTCTGATACCGGACCGATTCAGCCCGCTTAGAGCGCCTGCTCCTATGCCTCCCACAACAATTGCGTCAACATTCTGTCCATCAAGAGCCTTAATGGGATTACAGGCTCCATGCACATGATGCATGTCTCTGTTATTGATTGCAGACATCTGGTTCGTTTCTGTATCAACAACGAGAAACATTGTTGCAGTGCCGAAATGGCCGTAAACCTCACTTTCAAAACCGTCATTTGCCTGTACTGGAAAACATACTTTCATTTTATTTTTCCTCCTTTTTGCATATGGTTTCTTCAAACACAAGGGCCTTGCATTCAGCAAGAGCCGTTGCTACCTTTTTCCGTGCACTGGAAAGAATCCTCTGGACGGTCCCTCTAGATATTTCCATTCGCTTGCCTGCCTCTTCCTGAGTAAAGCCCTCCATATCACAGAGTCTCAAAACCTCAAGCTCGTCTCGATACAATACAATCTTTTCAATCTCGGTCATGGGAATGCCTGTCGGTTTAAAGGCTTTTCCCTTAAATTTGCATTCACAAAACCTCGATTTCTTATATCTCGGCGACATTTTCCTTAATACCATTTTTGTGCATATGCACATTATAAGGTTTAAATTAATAATATGTCAAGCCGGCGATTGCTTCAACAGGCACCTTTGTTTCAGGGCAGTATTTATGCATTCATCAAGGCCAATATTCTCCTTCCTCGGCATTGGTCGTGCCGAAGAAACCAGAGAGCGACGAGAAGACGACAATGAAGGCGGTAGTGGCAGACGCCTTCTTCGGATCGAAGCCCAGCCACACAAGTACACAAGGCGGGTACGATAAAGTTTCCGCAGCCTACGCCTGGAAGGCCCCTCAGTAAGCCCTATGTAGGACGCTGTATTAACGACTATAGGCCATGGAAGAGTCTGGCACAGGGCATGTGCTTAAAGGAATCTTCATCAATTTATTTATTTTTGTTTACCGATAGTTCTTTTATGTAGGCAATCATTGCAAGGCCGCCAAAGGCCGTTAAACCGAGCCTCAGAAAGGACAGGAACAGGTGAATAATGGAAGGCCTTCTGCTAATTTCGATTTTATTATTCATTTGTATATTTTTTACCTCCCGTATTCAAAGGGCTTTATATTTTTAAGCCTGTAAAAGAGCGTGTAGTTTATTGCGAGGAACACCAATAGAAACGCGATGCTCAGAGTCGCAAATGTCCACCAGTCGTAATGAACCGGGATAGCGGCCTGCACAATGCGCTCGATGCTGTTCTCCTCCGGCAGGAAATGCGGCTTTGCCGATATGTCCCAGGGCAGTTCCATTGAAACGGTCTGGAGGCTCAGAATTTTCAGTATTGCAAAGGCTAATATATTGCCCGCTGCCACTGAAATCAACAACAGTATAAAGCTCTCTGCAATAAAGTGTCTTTTGATGTCTCTTATCCTCCAGCCCAGCATCCTCAAAAGGGATATCTCCCTTTCCCTTGACTTCATGCCTGATATTACCATCAGACAAAATGCCGACAGAAGGACCATTCCCATTACCGCAAATATGGTTCTGCCTGCTCCTGAGATCAGAGACAACTGTTTGGCTACCTCTCCGGTAAAGGTATTTTCGCTGAAGACAATGAAGTCCTTGCTAATAGCCTTAATCTCCTTTTCCTTGCTGCCTTTCCATAAAGAGTCTGTTCTGAGCAGGATTACATTGGCGAAATCGCCATTGGGTAATTGATAAACCTTCTTCATCTCTTCGGAATTTTTGGCAATCTCCACTGCCCTTCGCATGTTCATATAAACATCTGCCGGGATAATGTTTCCTGTCAGGTTGGCCTTGAGAATGCCTCTTACTTTATGACCGGCCCCGGATATTGTAATTTCGTCCGAGAGTGAAATGCCATGCTTGCGCGCAAAGTCGTCCGTGATAACGATGTTTTCATTCGCTATATTGAACTCTCCTTGCAGAATGTTTTTTCTCAGTATTTCCGCGAATATCACGGACTCTGCTTCTATGCCCATCGTGGACTTGAAATAGGAGTTATCGAAATGCCATAAGTAAAGCCCTTTGTCGTAACCCTCTACGAATTCGAGCCGCCTTAATTTATCCGCTTCTTCCGCGCTTATCGGGGCATTGGAATGCGGGAAAATCGCCCCCAGCATCCTCTCGGGAATTTTGCCGTTTTTCTGCACTACACTCTGAACTCCTATACCCTTAAAAGGCAGTGCGGCAATCTCCGGAATACTTTTATGAAGGGTAAGCGCCGAAACAGCAAGGGCAAAATAAACGGCAATGCTCAGCACGAGCAAAGACAGCTTGGTCTTATTGCTTTTTACAAAAGAATAAAAATATGCCTTCATCATAGCGCCACCCCCGTATTAAGAAGCGGTGTGTTCGCAAGATTTGGCAATACCTGCCGGTTCAGGATAAAGGCAAGGACAACGGCAATTATAACGGCACCGGCCGCTATGACCGCGGTATCGTAGAAGCCCCATAGAAAGATATCCTTCCTTCGCCAACCGATTGTCCTCAGGATGTCAGTCTGATACCTAAAATCGAGCCTGTGCATTTTAAATATCCAGAGCATCAAAAGGAGTGAAACCGTGAATACGATCAGAAGAAAATATTTTCCTGATTGATAAAGAAGTTTGTTTATGCCTGAAAGGTTCTTGTAAAGGCTGTCCTTTGTTATCAGCGATACGCCGGGGAAAAGTCCTTCAATCCTCTTTGAAGCAGGCGACATATCCTTTGCGGACTTAAGGGAAAGAAATGCCTGATTGACAACAGGCTCTCTCAGTCCGGCAAGCCTCAATGCCGTTACATAAGGCAGAAATATCGAGGCGCTGCTCAGATTGCTCTGTTCCTTAAAATCCACCAGTCCAACGACCTTAAACCTTTCTCCTCTTAGCTCAAAGTCCTTGCCCGTATCGTATCCGAACAGCTTCGCAAAATGGCGCTCAAGGATTACTTCCCGCGCGTCATTATCCGAGAAAAAACGGCCGCCCTTCATGAGCAGTGATTCTATCTTTCTCATGCCCGTCAGCGGCTCTTCCTTCCTGACTGCGATCAATGTCTTGGTATTCTGTACGTCGAAATCCCACAGGACAAGCGCTGTCGAAAAACCTTTTAATTCCTTTATGTCTGCAAGCTTTTCCGATACTGTATTCAGCGGCATTGGATTCAGGTTAAAAGGCAGTATTATTCCCTGAGTCCTGACCTCTTTAGAATCCCTGTTGACCCTGTCATACTGAAGTATCAACTCGGTCTCAAGAGTCTCAAGGGGTTTTTCCGCAAGCCCCTTAGCATGTTTAACCAGAATGACGGAAGCAGCAGGCAGGAAAAACATAAGCCCTATAAGCATAACAACCAAAAGCACCTTTTTCAGATAGAACAACTGGTTGCTTATGACCATTCTCAGGAGTTCCATTATTTACCTCCCGCTGCGGATTTCAGGATTTGTCTCAGGTCTTCATAACTCCAGTTGCCCTCAAACATCGGGACAAAGGCATTGCCTTTTTGGAAGTTCTTTAGAATGACCTGTCTCTTTCCAAGTGAAAACTGATTTTTGCCGTTTACGAAAATCATTACTGGCGAATGCTCTTTGATATTGTATTTTGCGATATGTTTGCGGCTCTCAGGCGATTCAAAGCTGTACTTTTTCACCGCTACGCCTTTAAACTCTTTAATGACCGATTCTACATCTCTCACCACTGCTTCGGCAGGAGGATGCGGGAGATAAAATATCTCAATCGTAACCGAATAAGCGTTACTCATTGCCGCAAACAAGAAAGCTGCAACCGCCAAAAAAGAATATATCATTAATTTTATTTTCATGACCTTATTTCTCCTTTCTGTAAAACATATGTTTTGTCCGTCTTTTGCGCTATGTCTTTATCGTGGGTAACGATTATGAATGAAGTGAGCATTGTCTGATGGAGTTCCCTGAAAAGCGCCATGATGGAATCGGACGTGGCAGAATCCAGATTGCCGGTCGGCTCGTCCGCAAGCACGATAACAGGCCGGTTCACAAGGCTGCGCGCGATTGCCACCCTCTGCTTCTCTCCTCCGCTCAGATTGTCCACCTTTTCTTTCAGTTTGTGTTTTAAACCGACCCTTTCCGCAAGCTCATTTACACGGCTTGTTTTGTCGCTATCCTTAATGTCCTTTCGCGGATAAATGCCGAGGAGAATATTGTCGGATAGGGACAGGGACGGTATAAGCTTGAAGTCCTGAAACACGATGCCGATGTGTTTTAATCTGAAAGCGGCAAGCGACTCCTCGTCAATAGCGGTTAAATCGTTGCCGTTAAACAGCGCCCTGCCGCTGTCGGGCTTTATAAGACCCGCCATAATATTGAGAAGAGTGCTTTTGCCCGCGCCCGATCTGCCCATAATGCTGACCATCTCTTTTTCAGCGATAGAGATAGATGCATTTATTAAAACTTCCTGGCCTTTGTATGATTTTTTAATATTTTCCAATGCAAGCATAATTACTCCTTCATTTATAGAAATAGTTAGGTTTGTAAATTTATACCGCGCAAGCTATCCTGAACGTCCTCAGACAGGATTCAGGAATCCATCAGCAATGCGTGGGCATTGAGATTTCTTGTGGCTAAACAGCCGGAGGTTTTGTGGCTGGTTCAGAGAAGATATTTTTATAAAAATGCATATCTGGAGAAGTGAAGGCTACTTCAGGGAAAGGCATCGGCGCTGCATTTATTGCGCAGCCGACGGTGAACACGAAAGTCTGGCCTGTCTGAAACATGGCTATCTTGGCAGAGTCATCTGCGTCTGCTTTTGTTGGTGAGTGTTTTTTTAGAGGGCAGTGATGTACCTCTTTTGCCGTAAAACCGGTCTTTGCAGCCAGACCATAAGGACAGGTGTTCTGGATAATGAGAGAAAGTGCCAAAAACAATAAGAACATTCTCATGAGTTTCATACATGTATTATATAGAAGATTATGAAGGAATTATGAAGAAATGGTGAATCTCACCTATTTCCTGTCTTGCATCCTAGTTGGGCTATTTTATCAGATTAATATCTCAGAACACAAAAAAAATATCCGAGAGTAAAGCGCTGTGTCGGCATGTCAGGGATTGTGATACAATATTTAATGGCTGTTATCCTTGTCACAAATGATGACGGAGTGCATTCGCAGGGGATTATTGCGCTTTTCAGGGCTATGAAGGAACTCGGAGACGCCTATATTGTTGCGCCTGACAGGGAAAGAAGCGCTGTAAGCCACGCATTAACATTGCACAGGCCGCTGAAGGCTGAAGAACTAAGTGACCATATTTATGCAGTCAACGGAACTCCGACGGACTGTGTTGCAATAGGCGTTAACAAGATACTGCCTGAAAAGCCCGCGCTGATTGTCTCAGGCATCAACAAAGGCGGCAATGTCGGTGATGATATTACCTATTCAGGCACTGTCGCGGCGGCTATAGAGGGCACCATAATGGGAATACCGTCATTTGCCGTCTCGGTTGTCGGCGATAAAAAATTCCATTTTGATACGGCGGCTTACTATTCCGTTGAAATCGCAAGGTATGTGCTTGAGAAATCTCTGCCCTACGATACCCTTCTTAATATTAATCTGCCGAATGTAAAAAAAGAAAACATTCACGGCGTAAAACTCACAAGGCAGGGGAAACGCATATATGACAATGCCATACAGGAGACATACGACCCGAAGGGAGAGAAGCATTTCTGGATAGGGGGAGGCACTCCTTACTGGGAGCACGGAGAGGACACGGATATTAATGCTGTCCAGAAAGGCTATGTCTCCATAACGCCCATACACCTTGACCTGACGAATTACAGCGCGCTGGAGTTTTTGAAGAAAACCTTGTTCTCAGCATGCAAGCAAGCATGAAATTCAAATATGCGATGCAGGATACAGGATGCAAGATACACGATAAGCTTATGATATTGTTTTTCCATCATGCATCATGAATCGTGCATCATGAATCTTTGAGCATGAAGAAATACGATGTCATAATAGTAGGCGCAGGCCCAGCAGGTATTTTTTCCGCGCTTGAACTTGTCAGTAAAAAGAAGAATGCAAAGATACTCATCATAGAAAAGGGCAGGGATATAGACCAGAGAAAATGCCCGATGATGATAAAAGATGTATCCTGCAAGGCATGCCCTGAGTGCGCTCTCCTGAGCGGATGGGGCGGAGCAGGCGCATTCAGCGACGGCAAGTTGAACCTCTCGCCTGATATCGGCGGCTTTCTTTTAAGATATACAGACAAGGACACGCTTCAGTTGTTGATAGACTATGCTGACAGCATCTACATTAAATACGGCGCCCCTAAAAAGGCTTACGGAGGAAGCAGAAAAGAAATTCAGAAGATAGAGAGGCTTGCATCCAAAAACGATATTGTATTCATACCTTCAAGGATACGGCATATAGGCACTGACAGGTGCAGGGTTTTGCTTAAGAAGATTAAAAAATCTCTGAACGGCAAGGTTGAAACGTTATTCGGGGCGGATGCTGAAAGTGTTCTTACAGAAAAGGGCAGGGCTGTTGGAATCAGGCTTAAAAACAGAGATAAAGCCTACTCTGATTATGTGATACTGGCTCCGGGCAGGGAAGGTTCAAGATGGCTTGAAAAAGAATCAAGGCGTCTTCATCTTACCCTGCTTCAGAACCCTGTTGACATAGGAGTAAGGGTTGAAATCCCAGCCTCTGTTTTTGAACATCTTACGAGCATTACATACGAGCCGAAATTAATATTCCATTCAAAAAAATTTGACGATAAGGTAAGAACCTTCTGCGTTAACCCTTACGGCGAGGTCGTAAAAGAATATCTGAAGGGCCTCTGGACAGTGAACGGGCACAGCTACGCAGACAGAAAAACCGGCAACACAAATTTTGCCCTCCTTGTAAGCACAGTATTTACAGAGCCGTTTGATGAGCCCATATCTTACGGAAGATATATTGCGAGGCTTGCTAACTTCATCGGCAAGGGCGTTATTGTGCAGCGGCTTGGAGACCTGCAGGCAGGAAGGCGTTCAACGCCTGAGAGAATAGCAAAAGGAAGGGTACAGCCCACTCTGAAAGATGCAACTCCGGGAGACCTGAGTTTTGTCCTGCCTTACCGTTATCTCTCGGATATTATGGAGATGATTGACGCCCTTGATAAGATTGCGCCGGGAGTGAATTCAAAACATACGCTTCTTTACGGGGTGGAGGTTAAATTTTATTCCATGCAGTTAACCCTGACCAAAAACCTTGAGACAGAGGTTAAAAATCTCTTTGCTGTCGGAGACGGCGCAGGTGTGAGCAGAGGGCTGATTCAGGCGTCGGCGTCAGGAGTGATGGCAGCGAGAGAAATCTTAGAAAGGATGCACGATTCATGATGCATGATACAAGTTGTAAGAGTAGAGACAAGACAAGTATCATGAATCCTGTATCCTGTATCTTGCATCGTGAACGATATGGAAGATTTTAAGAAACTGAGAGACTTGATGGTTGACGCCCAGCTTATTCCAAGGGGAATAAAGGATGAGCGGGTCCTCTCTGCAATGAGAAAGGTGCCGAGGCATATTTTTGTTGATGATTATATGCAGCACAATGCTTATGCTGACATGGCGCTTCCAATCGGCGATGAGCAGACAATATCACAGCCGTATATGGTTGCGATAATGACAGAACTCCTTGAGCTTAAGGGGAATGAAAAAGTCCTTGAGATAGGGACAGGTTCGGGTTATCAGGCGGCAATCCTTGGAGAGCTTTCCAGAGAGGTTTTTACAATAGAGCGAAAAGCTTTGCTTGCTAAAAAGGCAGAGGAGAGATTTCAGGCGCTGGGATATATTAATATCTACGCCATAACGGGCGACGGCACGCTCGGCTTGCCTGAAAAGTCTCCTTTTGACAGGATATTGATAACAGCGGGCTCGCCTAAGATTCCGGAGCCTTTGATAGAGCAGTTGGCTGATGGAGGCATCATTATTGCCCCTGTTGGAATACGGTTTTCGCAGCAGCTTCTGATTGTAAGGAAATCCAAAGAGGGCGTCTCGGAGCAAACTCATGTGCCGTGTGTATTTGTGCCTTTGATAGGCAAGCATGGATGGCCGGAAGATGAAGACTCTTAGAGGACTCTATTAGCAGATGTCAATTCACGGACTGATTGAATCCCTCGAAAAAAACAAGAGATTCAGTGAAACAATAGCAGGCCACAAATACATCCATCCTCTTGAGCCAAAATACATAAGGCTCAGCCTCAATGAGAAACTTAGGGATATTCTTTCCGGACAGGGGATAAGGCTTTTTTACAGCCATCAGGTTGAGGCAATTGATTTAATCAGACAGGGCGAGAACGTTGTTGTAATGACTCCGACTGCAAGCGGGAAAAGCCTCATCTATAACATACCTGTTATTGAATCCATAA
>MHEE01000008.1 GCA_001805105.1 Nitrospirae bacterium GWF2_44_13
TATAAAGGGACTGCAAAAAAAAGTTGTCATACTTCTTATTATAATCGGAGCGCTGTCAATCCCATTCATCGGCAACATAATGTGGGAAGGGCTGAAAGATTATCAGAAAAACAGGATTGTTGCGTTCATGGAGCCTGAGGCAGATCCGGCAGGTATCGGCTATCACATAAACCAGTCAAAGATTGCCATAGGCTCAGGCGGTATTCTTGGAAAAGGCTACCTGAAGGGAACGCAGGGGCCGTTCAGGTTTCTCCCGGAGAAGCAGACTGATTTTATCTTTGCGGTATTCGCAGAGGAATGGGGGCTTGTTGGAAGCATTTTCCTTCTGCTTATTTACCTCGCCTTAATTCTCAGGGGGCTTGATACTGCATTAAAGGCAAAGGATGAATTCGGCAGGCTCCTTGCTGCCGGAATAACCGCCATGTTTTCAACTTACTTCTTTATAAATGTAGGCATGACTCTCGGCATTATGCCTGTAGTCGGCATTCCCCTGCCTTTTATGAGCTACGGCGGCACAGCGCTTCTCTCAAACTTTATCGCAGCCGGCATTCTCATAAACATCAGGACAAGAAGATTTGAACTCTTTTATTAAGACTATCTGTTTTGTTATAATTAATACTTGCTTTGCGATACAAGATGCATGATTCACGATTTTTTATCTTGTATCCTGCATCTTGCATCCCTGTATCCTATTTGTAGGCGGTGTAGCTCAGTCGGTTAGAGCATGCGGCTCATATCCGCAGTGTCCGGGGTTCGATTCCCTGCACCGCCACCAGAATTGTTGTGGCTGGAAGTAAAAGATGGCGCAAACTGTTGAAAAACTTTTCAAAACACTCAAACAGGACCAATAGGTTAATTGTATGGACGCCGAAGAGAAACAAGATAACAGGAAACAACAGAGAGTTCTCCTCACAGAGAAGCTTTTAGTTGATATCAAGAAGAATTTTCAATGTATCGATATCAGTGAAGGCGGCCTCTACTTATCTACAGGAAACATATTTGCGGAAAATTGTTTTTTTGACGTTACGATTCCTTATAAAAATAAGAAGGTAACGGTTAAGGCACAAATCAGACATTTTCAGCCGGGAGTTGGAGTGGGAATTGAGTTTGTTGATGTAAGTGACAGTCAAAGGGCAGTCATCAAAGAAATAATTGAGAGCATAATGTCTCATTATAAGGCAGACAGGGAAGATAAAATTCTGTTAATTGAAGATCATGATATGTCCCGAAAAATAAATAGGATTAATCTGGTTGAAGGTGGTTTTTTGGTTATTGAAGCACGGGATGGGATGGAAGGGATTAAAATGCTCAATGAACACACACCGAATTTGATAATCCTTGATTTATATATGGAAGACATGGACGGATTTAAAGTGCTATCGATGTTAAAGGCGTCACCCAAATGGAAGAATATACCGGTATTAGTGTTTTCTTCTACTATCACACAGGATACAATAGATAAACTCATTAGTGGTGGTGCAGATGAGTTTTTACTAAAAACAGCAACCTCACCGGTAAAATTAATTGAAACGGTTAAGGCACTGTTACACCGTAAAAGTAAAGGTTAGTTTTTTCACCAGCAAAGTTTCAGTTATCCACAGTTAAAACAGTCGAGAAGTACGTGTAGTAATTGCATCAAACATTGAACTTATTCATCGCCTTTGCAGCGCCGCCTGAGACAATAGCAGTGACGGCATCAGCTGCGCGTTCAATGGCATCTTTGATCATGGGGAGTTCGTCTTTCCGGAATTTTTTGAGAACATAGGTTTCAGGAGATATTCCGTGCTCCCTCCCTATCCCTATCTTGACCCTGATAAATTCTTTTGTGCCGATGCTCTGAATTATTGACTCAACGCCCCTGTGCCCGCCTGCAGAGCCGTTCCGTTTTATCTTGAGCTTTCCTGTGTCCATGTCAAGGTCGTCATGGATTACTATCAGGTCTTCAGAAGTGACATTGAATTTTCTGAAGATATCTTTAACGGCATTGCCACTCAGGTTCATAAAAGTCAAAGGCTCTATGAGCAGGACATCATGTCCGCCGATAGGGCCTTTGCCAATCAGATAATCTTTTTTCTCGTGAAAGTCTATATCAAAATTCCCTGCCATAACCTCAATAACCATGAACCCGAGGTTGTGCCGGGTCTTTGAATACTTACTGCCATAATTGCCGAGTCCGATTATAGCCCACAATTATTTTTTCTCTGCCTTCCCCTCTGCCGCTTCCTTTTCTTCTTTCTTGCCTTTCTTTATTACTTCAGGCTCAACCGTCTCAGGCGCAGCAGCAGCAACAATGCCCTCAGCCGGCGCTTCAGGCTCTTTCTCAACAGCAGGAGCAACAACATTCACAAGAATTTCATCAGCTGTGGTAATAACCTCTATCCCCTCTCCCACCTGTATGTCTTTAACATGAATGGACTGGCCTATCTCAAGCTTCGATATGTCAGCCTCAAGATGCCCCGGTATTTTATCAGGCAGGCACTTTATCTCTATTTCCCTGAGCACATGCTGAAGGATGCCGCCGTCCCGCTTCACGCCTATCGGCTCGCCATGAGTCACAATACGGACATGCACAGTCACCTTTTCCTTAAGAGATATCTCAAAAAAATCAGTATGCAGGATATCTCCCTTTAAGGGGTCTGTCTGATATTCCTTAAGAATAGCCAGTTTTCTGTCGCCGTCTGAAAACTTAAGATTAACAACTGTATGCTCGCCTGCCGTAGAGTCAATAAATTCAGCCATAGCCTTTTTTGATATTGCTATCGGCAGTGAACCGCCTCCCCTGTAGATAATCGCAGGTATCATACCCTGTCTTCTCAGCGTCCTTGCGATACCTTTCCCCGCTTTATCCCTTTTTTCCACATTTAGTGTAGCCCTTTCCATCTTATCCTATTCCTCCTTTATCCCCCGATAATATCGGGGGTTACACAAAAAGCGAACTTATTGAAGATTCTTCATGAATCCTTTTTATAGCCTCGCCAAGCAGAGGCGCTATGCTCAGGACTGTGAGCTTTTTGCACTTCTCCTGCTTGCTGTCAAGCCGTATTGTGTTGGTTACAATCAGTTCTTCTATGACTGAGTTATTAATCCTGTCTATGGCCGGGCCTGAAAGGACCGCGTGCGTGCATGCTACCAGCACCCTGTCTGCTCCTTTTTCCTTCAGGGCAATTGCAGCCTGAGCGATTGTGCCTGCCGTATCTATCATATCGTCAAGTATTATTGTGTTCTTCCCCTTTACATCACCTATTACATTCATCACCTCAGACTCGTTTGCCCTCTCTCTTCTCTTGTCTATAATTGCCAGTGATGCGTTAAGCCTTTTTGCAAAGGCCCTTGCCCTCTCCACGCCTCCAGCATCAGGTGAAACTATAACAATGTCCTTAATATTGCATTTTTTGATGTACTCAAGGATAACCGGCGAAGCATAAAGATGGTCCACAGGTATATTGAAAAATCCCTGTATCTGTCCTGCATGGAGGTCCACCGTCAGCACCCTATCAGTGCCGGCTACAGTCACAAGGTCAGCCAAAAGCTTTGAGGATATAGGGACTCTCGGCTGAACCTTTCTGTCCTGCCTTGCATATCCATAGTAAGGGATAACCGCGGTTATCCTCCCTGCCGAAGCCCTTTTCAATGCGTCAATGAGAAGCAGGAGCTCTACAATATTATCATTTACAGGGGTGCAAGTTGACTGAAGCACAAATATATCGTAGCCTCTTACATTCTCGTTTATCTGAACCATGATCTCGCCGTCGCTGAATGTGGTTATCAGCGTATCGCAGACAGGAATGCCGAGATATTCCGCAACCTCTCCCGCGAGCTTTCTGTTAGAATTCCCTGTTAAAAGCTTTATGCCGTTTGGCATTGTTCCTCCATACAAAAATTAAAGTTGGCTGGGGCGGGAGGATTCGAACCTCCATATGGGAGATCCAAAATCTCCTGACTTGCCGTTTGTCGACGCCCCAATTCTAACTGGTGAATCGCTATCCGGTAAATCGGTGAATCGTAAGAACCCATTTCCCCATTCACCATTTTTAAATTAGCGTCTCAACAACCCTGCTCCAGAACGGCCTCATCGCCTCTGCGGCATCCTCAGCTTTTTCTCTGCTGTTGAATACGCCGAAGACAGTCGGCCCGCTTCCGCTCATAAGTGAAGCCTCTGCGCCCATGGCAAGCAGCCTGTCCTTAATTTCCCCTATTACCTGAAATTCCCTTATCACAGGAAGCTCAAGGTCATTTTTCATCATTAAGGCTATTGATTTAAAATCCTGCCTCTCAAGGGCATGACAGAAAAGTTTAATATTATTATCTCTCTTTGTCAACTCCGGAAGCAGCTTGCTCATCTCTGAATAGGCCCATTTTGATGATATGCCGAGAGCAGGTTTCACAATAACAATAATATGTCTGCTGACGACTTCAAGTCCCGCAACTATCTCGCCTCTGCCCCTGACCACGGCGATGGGGGCTTTAAAAAAGAAGGGGACATCAGAGCCCAGCATTCCGCCGAATTTTATCAACTCTTCATCTTTCAAGCCGAGCTCCCACAGCCTGTTCAGCCCTGAAAGGGCGTATGCCGCATCGCTGCTTCCTCCTCCCAGACCGGCGGATACAGGTATATCTTTCCTTAATGTTATGACTGCCCCTTTGCTGACCGATAATTTTTCCTTAAGAAGAACTGCCGCCTTATAAACAAGGTTTTCCTCAAGGGGTATATCAGCATCTGTTTTAATCTCAATTCTGTCAGAATGTTCAAAAGTGAGATGGTCATAGAGCGAGATGCTCTGCATGAGGCTTAATATCTCATGATAGCCGTCTTCTCTTTTTCCCAGAACCGACAGGAACCAGTTTATCTTTGCGGGCGTTTTAAGTGTGAACATAACTTAAAAATTCAAAATTTAAAATTTAAAATTACGGAGTTCATTTGTTTTGAATTTTTAATTTTAAATCTTGAATTTTCTTTTCTACTCTTCCCTTAAGCCCCTCTTCTTTTTCGTGGAATTTAAGCGCGTTCTCCCATGCATCCAGCGCATCCTTATTCAGGCCCTGAGAGAGGTAGATATCTCCAAGGTGTTCATAGATTACAGGGTCATTGTTTACTATGCTCAGGGCTTTCTGCAATGCCTTTACAGCCTCCTCATGCCTGCCCATCTTGAAATACACCCAGCCAAGGCTGTCAATCATATATCCGTTGTCAGGTTTTAACTCAAGCGCCTTCTGTATAAGAGAAAGGGCTTCCTCAAGGTTTATGCCTTTATCAGCGTAACTGTATCCAAGGTAGTTCAGGGCCTCGGCATGTTCCGGATTTATCTCAATAGTGCGTTTGAGATATTTCACCATCTCTTCAAATCTGCCTGCCTTTTCATGCATCACTGCCATATTGAAATTGAGTTCGGTATCGTTCGGAAAAAGCCCCAGCCCCTCCGAGAATATTCCCTCTGCTTTTTTGTAGTCTTTTAACTGTATATAACTGGCACCGAGATATACGTACACTTCAGGCTTGCCTTTCTCAAAGCTCAGTATCTCTTCATACATCTTTACCGCATCAGTGTGCTGCCCTTCTTTTGAATAGATAAAGCCGAGATGCAGGAATGCCCCTATGTTTTTCGGGTCCACGGCAATAATCTTTCTCAGTTCTTCTGCCGCCTCTTTATATCTGGCTGCTTCTTCAAGGGTAACAGCTAAGTAGTATCTAACCTGCACGTCCGCCGGTTTGGCTGCAAGGACAATCCTGAATTCTTCTATGGCCCTGTCATACTGTTTGCTTTCTATATAGAGAAATCCTAGTCTTCTGTGTATATCAAGATTTGCCGGCTCCTGAATGCTCATATTCCTGAGCTGTTCTATGGCCTTGTCAACCGTTTTATCTTTCAGATAAATCTGAGTAAGCCGTTCCTGCGCAAGCTTGTTCTGCGGATTAAGCTCCATGCTTTTTTTATAATGTTTTTCAGCCTGTTTCAAATCTCCCTTTAGTTCGCTTATCACCCCGAGGTTAAGGTATGCGGCGTCAAAATTCGGCCGTATCTCTGTGACCTTGCCGAAATATTCTGCCGCTTTATCATAATCCTCCAAATCCATATTTATAAGGCCGAGGTAATACATGCCCATAGCATTGCCGGGGTCTGTTTTGAGAAAAGACTCAAGGATTTCCTTTGCATCTGAATACCGCTTTTCCGCAGCATACAAAACCCCAAGAAAAAGGTATACCTCTGCCTGTGTGTTATCAAGTTCGAGCACCCTCTCAAAAATTTTTATTGCCTTGTCTGTATTTTTCTGGCTGTTATAAAGCTCGCCGAGCAGCATGAGCGCAGGAACATAATCAGGATTTGCTTTTACCGTCTCCTCTGTCATTGCGATAGCATCAGGAATCTTGCCCGTTCTCAGAAGCACATAACTTATCTGGGTTCTGATGTAAGGAGATGAAGGGCCTATCTTAAGCACTTCTGAGTAGTGATTCAGCGCAGTTTCCCATTTCCCTGAAAGTTCTGCCTCATAGCCGATGATATAATGATAATAAGCCTCTTTTGGAATATCAGGAGATTTGGGAGGCTCTGTACGAAATATCTGAGCACATGAAAAGACAAAGAGCACCGGCAGTATTAACAGGATTTTTCTATACATGACGGTATTATGCCATATACGCCATGGGGGGTCAACGCATTGATCTTCAATTTCATTCTTGTTGAAAGCTGCTGATTCATGATATATTCATTTGCATGCGAAAAAATATGCCATATCACTTTTTTATAGCATTCCGCTATCTTAAATCAAAAAAAAGACATAAGGGAATTTCTCTTAACACGGTAATTTCTGTCGGCGGCGTGGCAGTCGGCGTCATGGCGCTCCTTGTCGTCCTCTCGGTAATGAGCGGCTTTCATGAAGACCTCCAGAGGAAAATACTTGGTGTAAACGCCCATATTATAGTGCTCAGCTACAGAGGGGCCATGAGTGACTACAAAGAGGTTTTAGAGAAGGTCAGCGGAGAAAAAGATGTTGTCTCTGCCTCGCCCTTTGTTCTCGGACAGGTCATGTCCTCATCAGGCAAAAGGGCGCATGGCGTATTTATGAGGGGGATAGACCCTTCTCTTGAGGCAAATACCACAGAGATAGCCAAATACATAAAAGACGGGAAACTTGACGACCTGAAATCCAAAGACGGCATCCCGTGCATTGTAATAGGGAAAGAGCTTTCAAGCAGTCTCGGTGTTCTCAGGAATGACATAATAAACATCATATCTCCTGTCGGAGAAATCGGGCCTATGGGAATGCTGCCGAAAGTTAAGCAATTCAGAGTGGCTGCGATATTTGAGGTTGGAATGTTTGAATATGATTCAAACCTTGTCCTTACAGAGCTTTCTCAAGCGCAGGATTTTTTCGGGCTGGGTGACAGCATAACCGGCATAGAACTCAAGGTTAAGGATGTATACCTCGCAAAGGAGGTAAGGGAACGGGTTCAGAAAACACTATCATTCCCGTATTACGGGAGGGACTGGATGCAGATGCACAAGAACCTTTTTTCAGCGCTGAAACTTGAAAAACTTGCGATGTTTGTCATACTTGTTCTGATAATCCTTGTTGCCTCATTCAATATAGTCGGCACGCTTATAATGAACGTGATAGAAAAAAGCCGTGAGATAGCAATCCTCAAGGCAATGGGAGCTACCCAGAAAGGCATTATGGCCATTTTTATGCTGCAGGGGCTTGTCATAGGGCTTGCAGGCACATTAATCGGGATTGTCGGCGGATACATACTCGGTTATATGTTTAACAATGTAATCAGGCTGCCGGCGGATGTATATTATCTCAGCCACCTGCCTATAAAAATGAAACTCATTGATTTCATAGCCGTATCTCTATCTGCATTGACAATAAGCTTTCTTGCAACAATCTATCCTGCATGGCAGGCCGCGAAACTGGATCCTGTGGAACCATTGAGGTATGAATGAAGAAAGCAGGTATAAAAGTTCAAATATGATTGAAGTAAAGGATTTAAAGAAATCTTTTTTCCTGCCTGCGGGAGAAGTAAAGGTTCTGAACGGCATAGACCTTTCTATAAATCAGGGAGAGCTGGTTGCAATAGTCGGCGCATCAGGCGCCGGGAAAAGCACTCTTCTGCACATTATGGGCACGCTGGATAAACCAACATCAGGCAATGTCTTATACGAAAGCAAGGATATACTTTCTCTGGATGATTATTCCCTTGCCGGTTTCAGGAATAAATCAATAGGCTTCGTTTTCCAGTTTCATCATCTTCTGCCTGAGTTTACGGCGATTGAGAACGTATTGATGCCGGGGCTGATAAACATGTCCGCTTACGAAGAAATTAGAGACAGAGCGGAAAGGCTTTTAGGCGAACTGGGGTTATCTGAACGGAAGAACCATCATCCCGGAGAACTCTCAGGCGGAGAGCAGCAGCGCGTTGCCGTTGCACGGGCCTTGATAAATGAGCCGAAGGTCGTATTCGCAGACGAACCTACGGGGAATCTTGACACACATACAGGCGAAGAACTTTTCAGGCTTCTGCTGCATCTCAACGAAAAGAAAAGAATCACTTTTGTGATAGTCACGCATAACGAATCGCTGTCAAGACAATGCCACAGGGTTCTTGAGATGGCTGACGGAAAATTCAGGTAAATCCCGTTAGAAGGCCTTGCCCTTTTAACGGGGTAACTTTTATTGATAAAACTTATTGACAATATGTGTTGCGTCTGGTAGGATTTTGATAGTTAAGGATTGGTATCAATCCCGATATTATCGGGAAGAATTATAGAAGGAGGTAACGTATGGCTAAGAAAAAGGCAGCAAAGAAGAAAGCAGTAAAGAAGGTCGCAAAGAAAAAGGTTGTAAAAAAGGCTAAGACAAAGAGGAAACCTAATGCTGCGTTCATGAAACCCATGAAGATCAGCAGCGCCCTCGCCTTAGTTGTAGGAGACAAACCTATTCCAAGGACAGAGGTTACCAAGAAACTCTGGCAGTACATCAAGAAGAACGGCCTACAGGACAAAGTCAACAGAAGGATGATAAATGCCGATGCAAACCTGAAAGCGGTATTCGGAGGCAAGGGCAAAGTTTCAATGTTTGAAATGACCAAGCTGGTCAGCAAACACATGAGCTAAGAAAGATTTGTTTTTTAAGTTTTAATGCATTAAACATGGGATAGGGAGTCTGAAAATAGACTCCCTATCCCATGTTTCATTTTCGATAAAAATTCCCTTCTCGCAGTCGCGGGTATGCGGCATTGCCTTAGCTAAGCAAGAAATGCTAAAATGATAAGAAATTTTTCAGTCGTAGACTCGTAGAGAGGCGAGAGATGCCAGAGATAATAGAACAGAAAATACCTGTAGGTTTAACATTTGATGATGTGCTTCTTATTCCTGCGAAATCAGATATCCTTCCAATGGACGCTGACATATCTACCAGCCTTACAAAGAAGATAAAAATAAATATCCCCCTGCTCAGCGCTGCCATGGATACAGTCACAGAATCAGATCTTGCAATATCAATAGCGCGCGAAGGCGGAATCGGAATAATCCACAGGGCCATGTCTGCGCAGAGACAGGCGTCAGAAGTGGACAGGGTAAAGAAATCAGAGAGCGGCATGATAATAGACCCTGTGACAATCTCGCCTGATGAGCCAATCTCAGAGGCAATGGCCCTGATGGAAAAATACAAGATATCAGGCGTACCTGTCACGGTAAAAGGAAAACTCGTTGGGATACTCACAAACAGGGATTTGAAGTTTGAGACAGGGTTGAGCAAAAAGGTCTCAGACGTTATGACAAGGAAAAAATTGATAACAGCATCCGTTGGAACAGACCTTGAGAGAGCAAAAGCGATTCTTCACAAATATAAAATAGAGAAACTGCCGATTGTGGATAAAGACTTCAACCTGAAAGGCCTTATAACAATCAAGGACATAGAGAAGAGAAGAAAGTATCCTCATGCGTGCAAGGATATGGTAGGAAGATTAAGGGTCGGCGGCGCAATCGGCGTGGGAGATGACGCCATTTTCAGGGCCAGCCTTCTTGTAAAGGCAGGCGTGGACGTGATTGCAATAGATACAGCCCACGGACATACAAAATCAGTCATAGCGGTCTTAAAGAAGGTTAAGAAAAAATTCGGAATAGAAGTCATTGCCGGAAATGTTGGAACTCAGGAAGGGACGCTGGATTTAATAAAAGCAGGCGCCGATGCAGTCAAGGTTGGAATAGGCCCCGGCTCTATCTGCACAACGAGAATTGTCGCTGGCGCAGGAGTTCCTCAGATTACAGCGATAATTAACTGCTATTCAGTAGCAAAAAAATACGGAGTCCCCATCATTGCAGACGGAGGCGTAAAATATTCAGGAGATATAACAAAGGCTCTTGCTGCAGGAGCGCACTCCATTATGATAGGAGGGCTTTTTGCAGGAACAGATGAATCGCCGGGCGAGACAATCCTCTATCAGGGAAGAAGCTATAAAGTTTACAGGGGAATGGGCTCTCTGGGCGCAATGGAGCAGGGATCAAAGGACAGATACCAGCAGGCAGGCGTTGAAAGTAAAAAACTCGTCCCTGAAGGAGTTGAAGGAAGAGTTCCCAATAAAGGGCCTCTCTCACAGAGCGTGCACCAGTTAATGGGCGGGCTCCGTTCGGGAATGGGCTATTGCGGATGCAAAAGTCTCAATGAATTAAGGCAGAAGGCAAAGTTCCTCAGGATTACAAATGCAGGCCTCAGAGAAAGCCATGTCCACGACGTTATCATCACGCGTGAAGCGCCGAATTACAGAACAGAGTGGTAGTCACACATTAAATCTGAAATTGATTATGTCCCCGTCTTTTACTTCGTAAGTTTTGCCTTCAAGCCTCAGCAGTCCTTTGTCGCGCGCGGCAGACATACTGCCGTTTGATATGAAATCATCAAATGATACAACCTCTCCTCTTATGAATCCGCGCTCAATGTCGGAATGAATTTTTCCTGCCGCCTTCTGCGCGTCCGTGCCTTTCTTTACTGTCCATGCCCTGACCTCATCCTCTCCTACTGTAAGAAATGATATAAGGCCGAGGAGGCCGTACGACACATGGATTAATTTGTTCAGGGCAGGCTCCTGAATGCCAAGGTCATTAAGAAATGCGTCTGCCTCTTCCGGAGACAACTGCGCAATCTCCATCTCAATCTTGCCGCAGAGGCTTAATACCTTCACCTGTTTGCCTTTGAAGAATTTCTGAAGTCCGGAGACCGCTTCAACAGTCTTTTCAGAATTTAGATCTTTTTCCGGTATATTCAAAACAATAACCACAGGCTTTATTGACATGAACTGGAGATTCCTCATTGTCTTTTGTTCTTCCTCTGAGAATTCAATATCTCTGAGAGGCGTCTCCTTTTCAAGAACCTCTTTACACTTTAAAAGAATCTTCTTTTCTGTTTCATCAGGCTTCTTGCCTCTTTTTTGTCCCTGCTCCATCCTCTCAAGCCGTTTTTCAACAAGTTCCAAATCTCCGAAAATCATCTCAAGCTCTACAGTCTCCGCATCGCGGGCAGGATTTACATTTCCCAGCGGATGCACTATGGATTCGTCCTCAAAACCCCTTACAACATGGACTACGGCGTCAACGTCTTTTATGAGGTCGGAAACTTTTTTGTTCTGCTCAATATCGCCTTTTGTAATGCCTATATAATCAACATATTCTACTGTTGCATATGTCGTCTTCTTCGGCTTATAAATATCCGCCAGTTTTTCAATCCTTGAATCAGGGACTTTTACAACGCCGAGATGAGGCTCTGCCGTGAGAGTCGGGTATATTGTCGTTTCAAGGTTTAAGCCTGTCAGGGCATTAAATATTGTTGTCTTTCCTGAATTCGCAAGTCCGGTAACAGCTATCTTCATCCGATTTCCTTTCTCATTAGGGAGTTGCTTCTTAAAAAAGCCCCTTAGGTATGTTTATCCCGAGATGCTGGTATGCGTGCTTTGTGGCAAATCTGCCTCGCGGCGTCCTTTCAAGAAAACCTTCTTGAAGGAGATACGGCTCATAGACGTCTTCTATCGTCTCTTTGTCCTCTCTCAAGGCTGCAGAAAGAGTATCCACGCCAACAGGCCCGCCGCTGAATTTCTCTATTATTGTGGAGAGGAGTTTCCTGTCTATGTCATCAAGTCCCTTTTCATCAACATCAAGGGCAAGAAGAGATTCCTTTGTTATCTTCAGGTCAATTGCGCCGTCTCCTTTCACCTGCGCAAAATCCCTTATCCTCCTTAAAAGCCTGTTTGCAATCCTCGGCGTCCCACGCGAACGCAGCGCAATCTCAAGTGCGGCATCATCCTTAATCTCTATGCCGATAATCTCTGAAGACCTCAGCACGATTTTTTTAAGTTCAGAGTGCCCATAAAATCCAAGCCTGTTTATCACGCCGAATCTGTCTCTTAAGGGAGATGTAAGAAGCCCGGTCCTTGTTGTTGCGCCTATCAAGGTAAACTTTGGCAGGCTTAATTTCAGTGTCCTTGCATTAGGCCCCTGCCCTATGATTATGTCAAGCTGGTAATCCTCCATCGCCGGATAAAGAACCTCTTCCACTATCCTCGGCAGGCGGTGTATCTCGTCTATGAAGAGAATGTCAAAGTCCGCGAGGTTTGTAAGTATCGCGGCAAGGTCTCCCTGCCTTTCAAGCACAGGGCCTGATGTTGACCTTATATTGACCTTAAGTTCGTTTGCGATTATTGTCGCAAGCGTTGTCTTGCCAAGTCCCGGAGGCCCGCAGAAAAGAACATGGTCTAACGGCTCATTCCTCTGCCTTGCGGCAGTGATGAATACTCCAAGATTTTCTTTTATCTTTTCCTGCCCGACAAAATCATTGAATGTCTTGGGCCGCAGATTCAGCTCATCAGTTAAGTCTTCCTCTTTTATAACGGGATTCAATGTCCTTTCTGGATTGTCCCGGCTTGTCGGGGCTTGCTGAGGTGAGTCGTCTTTACGAATCATTTGCATTACCCGTAAGATATTTTAAAGATTCTTTTACTAAAGTTTCTATATCCTTATGCCCTTTTTTGTAAGCCATCTCAAGCGACTCTATCGCCTCTGCTTTTTTATATCCGAGATTAACAAGAGCTGAAAGCGTGTCTTCAAAAACCCTGTCTCTGGCTTTTCCCAAACGGGGGAGTTTTTCCCTTAGTTCAAGTATTAACCTGTGGGCTGTCTTTTTGCCAAGCCCGGGTATCCGGCACAGAAGGGCAACATCTTCTTCTTCAATTGCGCGCATAAAATCATCATGCGATATTCCCGAGAGTATGTTTAACGCCATCTTCGGGCCAATGCCTGTTACGCCGAGAAGGGTTGTGAATATCCTTTTTTCATCCTCGGTTGCAAATCCGTATAGCTGCAGCGCGTCTTCACGCACATGAGTATAGATATTCAGAAAAACTGTGCTGCCTTCTTCAGGAAGATTTGAGAGTATGCTTAAGGGAACATTCACCTGATAACCCACGCCGCCGGCTTCCACGATAATATTATCGGGCCTTCTTGAAATAAGCTTTCCTCTTAATGAACCAATCATTATGCCTCTGCAAGCTGCATTGAGATGACCTTTGACACCCCAGGCTCTTCCGTTGTTATCCCGTAGATGTAGTCAGCTGCCTCCATGGTCACCCTGTTATGAGTTATCACTATGAACTGGATGTTTGTTGAAAGTTCTCTCAGCATCCTGCTGAATCTTCCGGTATTGGAGTCATCCAACGGAGCATCCGCCTCATCAAGGATGCAGAGCGGAGTCGGTTTTATAAGGAAGCTTGCAAACAGAAGAGACAGCGCAGTCAGGGCTTTTTCTCCGCCTGAAAGAAGGGTTATGTTCTGCAATTTTTTGCCGGGAGGCTGTGCTATTATATCTATGCCTGTCTCAAGGATATTGCTTTCATCCGTAAGGATGAGTTCCGCCCTTCCGCCTCCGAAGAGCGAGAGAAAGACCTCCGAGAATTTTACCTTCAGCGCCTCAAACGCCTCTCTGAGTTTTTTCCTTGTTGTGCTGTTTATCTTTGTTATCGCCTCTTCAAGTTCTGCAATGGATCTGTTGAGGTCTTCCTGCTGTTTTGAGAGAAACCCATACCTTGTGGTTAATTCTTCATACTCTTCAAGCGTGCCGAGGTTTACCGGCCCGAGCTCCTGTATCTTTGCCCTGAGTTCAGCCAGCCGCTCTTCGTCTTCCGGCAAGACAGGCTCTGTCTCAAGCGAATCTATTTCTGTCCCGTAATTCTGCCTTATATTTTCAGCGAGGTTTTCAATCTTCAGCCTGTGCTCTGCCCGCTCCACATCAAGGCTTGAGACTTTGGATGTGAGGGCATCTATCTCGTGCCTGAGCGCCTTGACTGCCTGCTCATATAAGAGCATCTGCTGGTTCTCCTGTTCAAGCGCCTCTTTCCTTGCAGATATGTCATCCCTAAGCCTGTCAGCATTTAAAACCATGCCTTTTATTTTCTCTTCGTTTTCTCCGGATTCTGCCTCTCTCTGTGAGATGCGGCCTTCAACAGACTTCATCTCTTCAGTCAGTAAATTGTCCTTCTGCGACAGTTCTTCCAGAGCATTGCCTGTTGTTTCTATCTCTTTCTGCGCCGCCTCTATCTTTTCTTTATGAGCGGTTATTGACAGCCTGAGGTCTGTTATATGCGAGCGGTCTTCTTCATATCTCATCTTCTGCTGGATTATCTCTTCCAGAAGGCCTGTCATATCTTTTTCTATGGCGCTCTTTTCTGATTCTCCAGCGCTTATTGCTCTTTCCTTTTCGCCTATCATGCTTTTTAGTGATTCCTTTTCCCTGACAATCTCTTCAACTTCTACTGCAAGATAGGCAAGTTTTCTGTCTGTTCTGTCTTTTTCTTCCTGATAGTTTGCAGAGGTAAGCTTTGAAAGTGACATCTCTTTTTCTGCATTAACAATAGCAGCCTCAATGTCCTTTATGCCTGATTCCT
The DNA here is from genome assembly GCA_001805105.1 of Nitrospirae bacterium GWF2_44_13. GTDB lineage: Bacteria > Nitrospirota > Thermodesulfovibrionia > Thermodesulfovibrionales > UBA1546 > UBA1546. The sequence goes on from MHEE01000008.1 coordinate 14,924, forward strand.
TCTCTGAAAGTTCCTGCTGGAGCCTGTTGAGGTCTTCCTGCAGCACAGATATTGAACCTGTTTTATGGCCTATTAACTCTTCAATCTCCCTTAATTCCCGTTTCCTTTTTAAAACGCCTCTGCCTTCTCCGCCTATGACTGCGCCCGAGGGCTCAACAATCTCGCCGTCAAGAGTTACAAATAAAAAATTGTTTCCTGACTCTCTCATGGCAAGGGCTGTCTTCAGGTCTTTTACAATGAAAATATTTTTAAGAAGATTTTTTGCTATACCTGCAAACTCTGCGTCCACCCTTACAAAATCCAATGCCCTTCCGATTATGCCTGCAGGAACGTCAGACGGCTCATCCGTTATTCTGGAATCAAGAGGGATAAAAGACATCCTGCCCATGCCCTTTGACTTCAATGTGGAAATTGCGGTTTCAATATCAGCAAGGGATTTAAGTATGAACGAATTTATTTTTTCCGAAAGGGCGTTTTCAATTGCCTTTTCATATTCAGGTTCAACATTGAGCATATCGGACAGCGAAGAAACAATATGGAGATTAGATCCTTCCTGAAGTATTTCACGGGTAGGAGCGTCAAGGACAAGCTCTTTCAGAGAGTCCATTCGCGATGTGTTTGATGCAAGGTCTTCTTTTGTTTTTGACAACTCATCCCTGAGATGTTCAATATTCTCCCTTAGAGAAGAAACCTCCGAGGTATAGACGCTCTTCTTTTCACTGAGCAGAAGGGCCTCAGAGTTTTTGTCTCTGAGCGAACCCTCCACATCCCTTATTGATAAATCAATCTCGCCTAAAACCTTCTTTGAATCCTCGGCGTCTTTTATCAGCGAAACTTCTTTGCGCTCCAGCGCCTCAAGAGACGCCTGCATCCTGCCTGTCTCGTTTCTAAGTGCGCTCAGTTCCTCTGACGCGGTGAATACATTTCTGCGCTTTGAATCTACAGAGCTTTCTTTTTCCAAGAGTTCGTTTTCCACCGACTCAATAAGCTCATTTTTCAGCTTTAGTTCTTCTTTAAGCTCTTCTATATCACCTGAAAGCTTTACATCTGTTCCGTTTAGTTCGCCAAGTTTTTCAGATAACTCTTTTTTCTTGGTTTCGAACTCTTCTCTCTGAGTAAAGAGTTTTGCCAGATATTCTTTCAGGTTGTCCCTGTCCGTATTCAGCACGGCGATTACTCTTTCGGTTTCCGCTATCGCCCTCTCCACATCCCTGAATTCCTGCTGTATTATTTCAAGGGCTTTTTCTTTTTCAAAGATGCCAAGGCGGTTTGTTTCTGAAATGTTTTCAATCTTTGTGAGTTCAGCCTTCTTCAGTTCTTCATTCTCTTTAAGGACAGTGAATTCTGCAAGTATCTTTTCCAGAGACTCTCTCAGCGCATGATAATCTCTCTTTGCAAGCTTGAGCTCTATTGTCCTCGTCTCCGCCGAAAGTTTTTTATACCTCTCAGCTTTTTTTGCCTGCCTGTCCAGCGCATTTATCTGTCTCTTTACCTCTGAGACAATGTCGTTTATCCTCTGCAGGTTTAATCTTGATGCCTCAAGTTTATTCTGAGCCTCTGTCTTCCTGACTTTGTATTTCATCACGCCGGCTACTTCCTCTATGATGAACCTTCTGTCCTGCGGCTTGGAATTGAGTATGGCTGCTATCCTGTCCTGTTCAAGTATGGAATAGCTCTTCACTTCAAGCCCTGTGTCAAGGAACAGGTCTTTTATGTCTTTAAGCCTGCATACGGATTTGTTTGCTATATACTCGCTCTCGCCGGATCTGTAGAGCCTTCTTGTCACGGATGTGAAGTTCTGGGGGTCATCGCCATTGTCCTGAGTGGGGTCTCCCATGCCTGATACAACAAGCGTTACTTCTGCCATCCCTTTGGGTTTTTTTGTTGAAGAGCCGTTGAATATCACTTCCTCCATCTTTTCGCCTCTCAGGCTCTTTGCGCTCTGCTCGCCTAATGCCCAGCGGAACGCATCCACTACATTGCTCTTCCCGCAGCCGTTGGGACCGACGATGCACGTAATCCCGGGATGGAGATTAAACGCGGTTCTTTCGGAGAAAGACTTAAAACCTATGAGTTCGATTTTTTCTATACGCATAAGAAAATTTAGCAGCGAATTTTATGTAGTATAACCTAAGAAGATGTTCCTGACAAGTCTATTATTTTAGCCGCAAATGTAAAATCAGGCAGTTATTTTTGAATATGCTTACCGCCTATTTTTGACCAACAGGCAGCATGAACGACGCTTATAATCTCTAACTAACTATTGCTGCTCAGGCTTCTACTCTTCCTGCGGCATCTCTGAGGACCTGCCGGTATTTTCCGCTCCCTTTGAAAATGCGAGTATGCCGTAAAGCACAAGGTCAGCAGTCGGTATAAGTAATAAGAGCCCTAACCATTTGCTCTTGTCTCGGTTCTCCGAGATGCACATCCAGAGGTATATGTATATAAAAATATTTGCAAGAGGTATAAACATAAGGAGAATCCACCACCATGGTTTTCCTGCACAGGTAACTATGGTCCAGAGGTTGACAATTGGAATCCATGCAGTCCACGGCGCAGGAATAGCAAGTTTTTTGGCTATAAGGAACAGGCAGAGCAGGTAATAAACTACCCAGATTGCAACAACTGCAAGGACGATAATTCCGAAGCTGGCAAGCACAGCAGTCAACATCTGCGGAGAAATTCCTGGCATTTCCTTCCCGGGTTTTGGGAATGTTGGGAATCCCGCAGGCGGCTGCATTGGTTTTAATGGCTCGGCTTTTTGCGGCTCAACTTTCTTTGGCTCTTGTGCAGCCGGTTTCTTTTCCGCAGTAACAGTTGCAGATTTTCCCTTTGCATCTTTTGCAGCTTCAGGTTTTTGAGGCTGGGGTTCCTTTGAAGGAACAGGTTCTTTCTTTGCCTCAGGCTGTTTTTCCTTTGTTTCGGAGACAGGCGGCTTTTCTGCATCAGGAACCTTTTCCATAGATGGTTTTTCCGCTTCTTCGGTTTTAGCCTCAGAAGTTTTCTTTATCAGCCCGGCTTTCTCAAGCGAAAAATCAGGGTCAAGCAGGTATGCCTCTTTAAAGTATTCATTAGCCTCTTCAAATTTTCCGAGCTTATAAAGAGCATAGCCCATCAGGTAATAATCCACTGCGCTTGGAGCCTTTTGCACATGCTCCTTTAAAACCTCAACCGCCTCTTTGTATTTTTTGCTGTTGTAATATTTAAGAGCCTTTGAATATTCTGAGTTTTCCGCTGCAAAAGGAGTGTCATATACTGCAGATAATGCAAAAAACATAAGGACGGCAAAAATAATCTTTTTCATAAGCATCTCCTCATCCAACAAGATATTTTAGATAAAGCCCCGAACTGCTCGGAGTTTTACCGTATCTCAGCAATAGAATAATTCCCGCTGCATTTTTTTTCAAGCTATATTTCAGCCCGTATAGAGAAAAGCCTGATTCGTCTATATTTTTTTCACCCCGAACCCTTTTGCCTTAAGTTCGGAGAGTATCTCTTCAAGATGCGCCCTGCCCTTTACCTCCACTGTGAATACAACTTTTGTCTTGCCTACTGATAAATCTCCGGCAAGCCTGTCATGCACAACGCTCAGCACATTTCCCCTGTGAGACGCTATGACTCCGGTGACATAATGCAGGCTTCCGGGTATGTCATCAACAACAACCTCAAAGACGCCTATCCGTCCGCTCGTTACGAGCCCTTTGTGGATTATCCTGTCAATGAGCGTAAAATCTATATTGCCGCCGCTAATCACAAGAACGATTTTTTTGCCTTTAAACTTATCCTTATTTTCTATTAATGCCGCCAACGGCACCGCGCCTGCTCCTTCAACAACAAGCTTTTTGCGCTCAAGAAAGAGCAGTATTGCCATTGCAATCGAGTCTTCTTTTACGAGAAGCATCTCATCCACATGCTTACTCATTATTTCAAATGTCTTTTCCCCGATTCTTCCTACAGCGATTCCATCCGCAAGCGTTGGCAAAGGCAGTTTGTCGGATATTTCTTTATTCTTTAACGAGTCATATGCTGAAGTTGCGGACTCGGTCTGGACTCCTATAACCTTTGTCTTGGGAGATAACGCCTTAACAGCAGAAGCTATGCCTGAGATGAGCCCGCCTCCTCCGACAGGAACGATGACATAATCTACGTCTTTTAAATCCTCCGAAATCTCAATACCGATAGTGCCCTGCCCTGCAATGACTTTCTCATCATCAAAGGCATGTATAAAGGCATAATACTTCTGTGAAAGCGCATGGCTTAAGGCATCGCTAAAAGTTTCTCCGTAAAGCTCGACCTCCGCTCCGTAGCCTTTTGTAGCCTCCTGCTTTACTATAGGCGCTGTAACAGGCATCACTATTTTTGCGTGAATTCCAAGGGTATTTGCAGCAAATGCGACTCCCTGCGCGTGATTGCCCATTGATGCGGCTATCACCTTGCCATCCTTAATTCCTGTCAGTTTGTTGAATGCGCCCCTTACCTTGAATGAGCCTGTCTTCTGAAGATTTTCGGCCTTAAGATATACCTCCGCGCCGATAAGTTTGCTGAATGAGTTGGAAAAGATTAGAGGGGTCTTGTGAATAAAAGGCTGAATATTCTTAAGGGCATCCTGAATGTCCTTTAGGTTAACCATGGCTAAATTATATCATTGGATGAGGCGCTTGTCTCAAAAAAATCTTGTATCATCATTAAACATGCAACGGCTTGGGGTTCACACATCAATAGCAGGCGGACTGCTGATGTAAGTTAAAAAATTAGGCACTGCCAAACTCTTCTTATCCGCAAACCGCATACTGCTTTATTTTCTCAGCCCTTCTGCCTTTTATCCCTAAATCCTCTACGCGGGAGATTTTTTTCTCGCGCCTTGTCTGTAAAATCCGCGACACTGAATCAAGCCCGAGTCCGGGAACTCTGAGAAGAGCTTCTTTATCAGCGCTGTTGATTTTTACAGGATAAAATTCGGGATGCGTATCTGCCCAGATTTGTTTCGGGTCTTTATCAAGGTTCAGGTTGCCGCTTTTGTCAAAGACAATATCCTCATTTTCAAAACCGTATCTGCGGATAAGAAAATCAGTCTGATACAAACGGTGCTCGCGCATGAAAAATTGTGCAGGATTGGATAGTAGTCTTTTCTCGCCGGGAATATCAGGATGCCCCAGGCCTTTCTGATAAGCTGAAAAATAGACGCGCTGAAATTTAAGCCGCGTGTAGATGCCGAACATTGACTTTATAATCTCCGAGTCTGTCTCGTCAGATGCTCCCACGATAAACTGGGTGGTGCATTTAACCCTTGAAAGCCTCTGGTCCTTCATTGTGAGCTTTGACATGAGCTTCAAGGGGCGCACAATATCATTCATATAATCCTTTTTATCTGAAAGCAGGTCAAAGCGCTTTTTGCCCGGAGTTTCAATATTGAGCGATACCGCGCTTGCGAGTTTCATACAATCTTCTATAGCGGCGTCCGATGCTCCGGGAATGACTTTCAGATGGATGTAGCCCTTGAAATTATGCTTGTATCTCAGAATGCACGCAACTGCATTAATCCTGTCCATTGTGTAATCCGGACTGCCGAGAACGCCGGAACTAAGAAACAATCCGAAAACTTTTTTCTTTCTCAAATATTCCATAAATACATTTGCCACTTCCTCCGGCCGGAGCGTGCAGCGTCGCGCATTGCTTTCAGAACGCAGGGGGCAGTATTTGCAGTCATTAGAGCAGGCATTTGAGAGAAGGGTTTTTAAAAGAATGGAATAACCGCCGCTTGGAAGTGTTACAGGATAGAGCCATTTACCGTCCAATCCTCTCCTTCTGCGGTCATCCTTATTGCTGCCGCATGCGCAGGCAAGATCATATTGCGAATCATTAGAGAGGATTTTAAGTTTTTCGATTGTGTCCATGCAGAAATACCTAAAGAATTATAACACAGGTATTTTGAGTTTTCCCCTTGACACAAAAATAAACGAGGAGTATATTTAAAGCATGTTTTACAATCTGATGAAAATTAATAAAGCCGTCCTTAAGAATGCCTGGCACATAGATGCCGTGGCTGAAGGGGGATTCTATTAACTGTTAGTCGGATAATATAAGAAAACTTCAAAGGCCACGGAATAAACCCCGTGGCCTTTTTTATTTTAGGAGGTGTGACATGAGATGGGATGCTGAGAAGTATGACTCGACACATGGCCCGCAGGTTGATGCGGGGCTGAAGCTTATTGAGATGGCCGATATAAAAGCCAACGACTCGATACTCGACATCGGCTGTGGCACAGGAAAGCTTACATGCGAGCTTGCGCGCCTCGCGCATGGGGGCACTGTCGTGGGCATAGACCCGTCTCTTGAGATGTTCAATAAGGCAAGGGAAGTATCATCTTCTTTCAAGAATATTTTATTGATGAACATCCGCGCAGAGGAGATGAATTTTAAAAATGACTTCGATATTGTGTATTCTAATTCTGCATTGCAGTGGATTAAGGAGCAGGCTGATGTGATTGCGCGCTCATATAAAGCATTAAAGCCAGGCGGGAGTATTGCCGTTCAGCTTCCCGCAAAGGATTTCTGCTGGGCAATGATGGATAATATATATAGCGCAATTGGTGCTCTTGGGCTTGAGGCAAAATTTAAAAATATGAATTCGCCGTGGAGATTCCCCTTGAAAGAGGAGATATCAGGGTTTATGAAGGCTGCGGGATTTGTGAGGGTAAACGCCTTTTACAAAGACTATACACTCATGTTTGAAAGCATCAATGAAGTGCTTGAATGGGGAGTTTCTGCTGCTTTGAGGCCGTATATTTTCCCCCTTTCAGAGAAGATGAGGGAGCAGTTCAAGTATGCATTTGCGATGGGATTTGAAAATTACAGAACTGAAAAGGGCATAGAGTTCGGCTTCAAAAGGCTCTTTGCGTTAGGAGAGAAACAATGAAGATTTATCATGTTGATGCGTTTACGGATAAGATATTTTCCGGCAATCCGGCCGGTGTCTGCGTGTTATCCGAACTAAAGGATGATATCTGTATGCAGAATGTCGCGGGAGAACTAAATTTATCAGAAACAGCTTTTCTGCTCAAGAAGGACGATGGTTTTAACCTGAGATGGTTTTCTCCTAAAAGAGAGGTAGACCTCTGCGGGCATGCAACGCTTGCGAGCGCCCATGTTTTATGGGAGGCGGGGATATTGCCGCCGGATAAAGAGGCAAGATTTTTTACAAAGAGCGGGCTGCTGGCTGCATCGCGGAAGGGAGATTTCATAGAGCTTAATTTCCCGATAGAGGAAGACAAAGAGACAGTTGCACCCAAAGAACTCCTTGACGGATTAAAGGCAACACCTATATATGTCGGCAAAAACCGCATGGATTATATAGTTGAGGTTGAATCTGAAGAAATTGTTAGAACTCTGAATCCGGATTATGAGATGCTTAAGCGGCTTGACGCAAGGGGTGTGATAGTAACGAGCATATCAAATGCAGCAGAAATTGATTTTGTTTCGAGGTTTTTTGCTCCCGCTTACGGGATTCCCGAAGATCCAGTAACAGGCTCTGCTCACTGTTGTTTAGGGCCTTATTGGAAAAGGAAATTGAATAGAAATGAGTTCAATGCTTTTCAGGCATCGGAAAGAGGCGGATTCTTGAAAGTAAGAGTTGAGAGAAACAGGGTCTTTATAAGCGGAAAGGCAGTTACAGTCTTTTGCGCGGAATTAATGGAGAGTTAAAGAACAGCGATTAGAAATAACTAAAGGGAGGTCGGAGTTATGAGCCATTTTACGATTGATAAGGATAAGTGTAAACGTGACGGTATCTGTGCTGCCGAATGTCCGCGACGCATTATTGAATTCAAAAAGGGTCAGGTGCCTGCGCCTGTGAAGGGCGCGGCACAAATGTGCATACGTTGCGGCCATTGCGTTGCCGTATGCCCGCACGGGGCGTTTTCTCTTTCTGATATGAAACCCGAGAACTGTCAGCCCATAAGAACGGATATGGCCTTAAATGTCGAACAAGCCGAGCATTTTCTTAGGTCCCGCAGGTCTATCCGTTCATATCAGGACAAGGAGATAGAGAAGGAGAAAATCGCCAAGCTTATTGATATTGCCCGCTATGCGCCTACCGGCAGGAACAGCCAGATGGTTAAATGGCATGTTATTAGTTCAAGAAAGATGGTCTACAGTCTGGCGGAAATGACCATCGACTGGATGCGATATATGGTTAAAGAGAATAATGCCATCGCAGCCTCATACAGATTGGAGGATGTCGTAAAGATATGGGACACGGGGCATGACATTATATGCAGGGGAGCGCCGGGACTGGTTATTGCCTATGCGCCAAAAGAATATGCCGCAGCCCATGTGGACTGCACTATCGCCCTCACCTTTTTGGATCTGGCTGCACCGTCTTTTGGTCTTGGCACTTGCTGGGCAGGTTTTTTCATGATGGCAGCCTCGTATTGGCCGCCTCTTCAGCAGTCGCTGTCGCTGCCTGAGGGATATGCGTGTTTTGGAGCAATGATGATCGGATATCCGAAATATAAATATCAAAGACTGCCCTTAAGAAAAGAACCGGATATTACATGGTACGAAAGTAAGAAGAAATGAACAACAACCAGCTCAATATGACAGCAGAAGAACTAAAGGCTGAGCTAAAGAAGCTCAAAGACAACCTCTGCGATCTTGAGGATATGCATGCATTCACTTTCGGGAAGACCTCGGTTCACATGGGCTCTGAAAAAGCGCAGAATATGCAAATTGAATTTGAAGAAGAGTGCAGGAGATTTAACGAACAGATTGCAGAGCTAGAAAAAGAGCTGAAAGCAAAAGGCGCGCTTTGATATAGGAGAGGGCATGAGGAGTAATAATAATGAATAATGATGAACATAAGCAGAAGGTAATGGCTTCTTTCGATATGGCAAGCGAAGGATATGATTGTCCAAGCTTGCGGTTTTTTGTAGAGAGCGCTTCATGGCTGATCAAAAATATGCAATTAAAGGGCAATGAGAACTTGCTCGATATTGCTACCGGGACAGGGCACGTAGCAATTGCTGCTGCTCAAAAACTGAGGAGAAGCAAAGTGACTGGTATTGATTTATCTGAGAAAATGCTGCTGAGGGCTGGAAAGAAGGCGAATGAAATGAATTTGCGGAATCTAACTTTTAAGCTTTGCGATATTGAAGATATGGGTTTTGATAATGACTCCTTCGACATGGCCTGCTGCGCCTTCGGCCTGTTCTTTTTGCCGAATATGGAGTATGGATTAAAGTGTATTTCAAAAGTTCTGAAGCCGGGAGGAAAACTTGCCATAACCAGTTTTAGCCCCTCTTTAATGATGCCGTTAAGGAAGCTGTTAATAGACAAGGTCAAAGAGTATGGAGTTGAAGAACCGAAACTTTCGTGGATGCTGCTGGATAGTCCGGATAAAATCAGCGCGCTTATGAGAGGCGCAGGTTATTCGGATATTCAGATCCAATCAAAGCAGATGGGCTACTACTTGAAAAACAGTCAGGAATGGCGGGACGTCTTATGGAACAGCGGTTATCGTGGTTTGTTTAGCCAGCTTTCCGAAGAAGATTTGAAACAGTTTATGCATGAACATTTGAAAGAGGTGGACAGCGTTGCTGATAAAAACGGCATCTGGCTTGAAGTCGAGGTGCTTCTGGCAACGTCAGTTGTGAGAAAAGAATAGTAAATATGCGGGGATGTAAAAAAAAGACCCGCATAGAAATTTGACTTGTTCTAAAGGGGCAAAGATCAAGAGAGTTGACTTTTTAACGGAGAGAAACCAATGAAAATAGAATCACTGAAGCTCTTATATTTTTCGCCTACAGGCACAACCAGAAAGATCATTGAAAGAATTGCACAAGGGATCAATTGCAGCACTATGGAAATAGTAGATATTACTCAACCGAAGGGAAGAGAAAAACGGTTACTAATATCGGAAAATGAACTGCTTATCATCGGAGTGCCTGTTTATTTCGGAAGAGTACAGACCGATGCAATTGAATGGTTGCAGACGATTGAAGCTCACAATACCCCTACCGTATGTGTTGTTGTTTATGGTAATCGCGAATATGATGATGCCCTGCTCGAACTTAAAGACACTACGGTAAAAATTGGGGGCATACCGATTGCCTGTGCCGCGTATATTGGGGAACATTCTTTTTCCGATTCTGAAACACCTATTGCCGCAGGTCGACCCGATACAGATGACTTGAACGGCGCGCAGTCATTCGGGGAGAAAATATGGGGTAAAATATTGTCTATTCCATCAGTCAATCACATTACAGATATAACTGTACATGGTAATTACCCGTATATAGATATGATAGACAGCAAAAAAAGACTCTCTTCTGTCGAGTTTATTGCTGTGGATAATAGTTGCCGGCAATGCGGAGTCTGCGCAGAGCATTGTCCTGTTGGAGCAATAGATTCGAAAAACAGTGCCTCAATTGACAAGGACAAATGTGTCCTATGCCATGCTTGCATTAAAGCGTGTCCTGAGAATGCGCGAAAGATAGATAATGATATGATTAAAAATATTGCGCTGCGATTGAGTCAAGGATGTCAAACTCGAAAGGAGCCTATATTCTTTCTGTAGAGTCCATGCGAAGACAGGGAACTACTGGATGCCTGCTCAAGTCCGGCATAGCGGAATCTTATAACCAAAAACAGGAGGCTTAACACATGGAAACAAAAGATAACATCACATTAGTCTCTCCATGCGGGGCGTACTGCGGAGACTGCCCGGCATACAAAATCAAGGACGACCCTTCGTGGGGAGAGGTGCTGACTAAAAAATTCAACTGGAACGGCGTTCCCTGCCAGGGATGCAGACCACTCAAGGGGAAATGCCAGTTCATCGAAGGTACATGCGAAACTTACGCCTGTATTGACAAACACGGACACGACTTCTGCTTTGAGTGTGCGGAATTTCCCTGCGCCAAGTTAAATCCGGCTGCGGACAAGGCCGGCGACCTGCCGCACAATATCAAACTATTTGCCCTGTGCTACATCAAACAGCACGGCGTGGACAAATGGAAGGAAAAGGCACCGGAAGTCAAACAAAGATATTTCCGGGGCAAAATGAAGATCGGCAAAGGGCCGCAGATGGAATAGCCTGAAAAGAGAGAAAATGAAAAATAAGGAGGATGTTATGAAGAGGTTGATAGTTTTCAGGATTTTAGTATTCGTATTTATCAGCTTTTTGCTATTTAGCCAAATTGCATTTGCCGCTGAAAAACTGACAAAGATAGCCGACAGCGTTTACTCATACGTTGACATAAAAAACAGCACTCCACAAAAAAGCTACGGCGCGAATGCAGGTATTATTATCGGCAAAGACGGCATAGTGGTAATCGATACGCTTATATCGGCGAAAGAAGCAAGGCGATTTATCAGGGATATAAGGGCAATCTCAAAGAAACCCATCAAATATGTCATCAATACCCATTATCACCTTGACCATACATTCGGCAATTCGGAATTCGCAAAACTCGGAGCTGTGATTATCTCACACATAAATGACAGTAACAATCTGAAAGCTCAAGGTGAAACAGCCCTGAAAAACGCAAAGAACTATGGACTCAGCAAAGAGGATATGAAAGGTACAAAGATTGCGTATCCTGCTTTGTCATTTAATGACAGGATGGAGATAGCCCTCGGAGATCAGAGGATAGATCTGATTTACACCGGGCATTCCCATACCGATGGCAGCATTACGGTTTATCTGCCGGATAAAAAAATATTGTTTTCAGGGGATATCCTGTTTACAGGCTATCATCCATTTATCGGAGATGGAAGCATAGGAGAATGGGTCAAGGCGCTTGACCATATTATGACAATGAATGTCGAGAAGATTATTCCGGGGCATGGCCCGCTGTCGAATAAAAAGGACATACAGGATATGAAGGACTATCTTATTGCCTTTGACAAGAAGGCAAAAGAACTTGCCGCTAAATCAAATGATGCGGAATATATCGCCTCCGAGATCAAAAAGTCTCTGCCTTCGAGGCCCGAAGGCGCGGGGCTTATACTCTGGAATATCCAGATGAAATATCTGAAGAAATAAAACATAGGAGGCGGAATAATGGTTACATGTTATCTGCGTTATGTTATTGACCCATATAAAAGTGAAGACTTTGAGAAGTATGCAAAGATGTGGATTCCGCTTGTAAATAAATTCGGCGGCAAGCATCATGGCTATTTTCTGCCGCATGAGGGCGCGAATAATATTGCAGTGGCTTTATTCAGTTTTCCGAATCTGACAGAATATGAGAAATATCGGGAAAGGATTAAAACGGATACTGATTGTCAGGCTGCATTTGCCTATGCAGAAAAGACACGGTGCATTATAAGCTATGAGCGTAGTTTTATGCGGCCTGTGTTTGAATGAAAGGACAAGGGGGATCTTATGAATAAAATAACCCTATATCGAAAAATTGATCTACAATTAAAACCCAGCGTTCCTGGCGCAAAGATGTGGGCGGTTGGGCTTGAAAAGGCAATGCTTACATTTTTCGAGCTTGAGCCGAATACTGTATTCCCTGAGCACTTGCATGAAGCCGAGCAGATAACGCTTGTGCTTGAAGGTGAACTGACTTTTACTTACGGAGCAGAAACGGTTACTCTGAAGGCAGGTGATGTGATCGCAATACCCTCAAATGCAGTCCATTCCGCCTTTACAGGCAATACACCTTGCAAGGCCGTAGATGCATGGTCGCCTGTGAGGAAGGAATTTTTGAAATAAAGGCTCGGATGAAAAAAGAACTCATATGGCACGCATCAGGAGCATGTTGCACCGAAGGAATACCGCGAGAGGGTCAGAAAACTTTTCTGTCAGCCCAGGGAAATAATGGCTGATCTGATTATGAATAAGGAAAGGAATTAATGAAAAGGCTCCCTCAGGTTGAGGGAGCCTTTTTCGTTTAATTACAGTTTAACTACGTTGATTGCCTTGGGGCCTTTCGGGCCTTTTTCAGTATCAAAGCTGACCTTGTCACCTTCAGCAAGGGATTTAAATCCATTGCCTTGGATTGAAGTGTGGTGTACAAAAACATCACTGCCGTCTTCGCTTGTGATAAAGCCAAAACCCTTTGAGTCATTGAACCACTTTACTGTTCCATTAGCCATTTCTTTTACCTCCTTTTTTTAAACTCAAATCTCAGAAGGTCACAACAAAAAAACCACAAAGATAAAAGTCTTTGTGGCCTCAGCAACTGCAAAAACTTCTAAAATTCTGCTGTCATACTAACACATCCCCTAACCGTTAGTAAAGATAAAAATAACCGCCCTTCAGCGCTCTTGCACTTTTGAACTTTTGCTCTTTTTGGCGCTATGGTAACTTATGGATGTCACAACAAAAACAGCATTGCCATCAGGCCTTCTCACAACAACTTCGTCTCCCTCTGCCCTGTTTAACAATGCTTTGGCCATGGGTGAATCAATACTTATAAAATCCTTCTCAGGATCAAATTCATCCGGGCCTACAATACGATACCTGTTCACGTTTCCTTCTGTATCCTCAATTTCAACCCATGCGCCAAAAAATACCTTTGAGGTGTCTTTGGGTATCCGGTCCACTACAATCAACTCGCTCAATCTCTTTGCAAGAAAACGGATACGGGAATCAATCTGCCTTAACTGTTTTTTACCATAAATATACTCTGCATTCTCAGAACGATCCCCCATGGCGGCAGCCTCGGCAACTGCCCGTGTAACCTGCGGGCGCTTAACCTTCCACAGATATGACAGTTCCTCGCTTAAACGCTTTTGCCCCTGAGGCGTGATATATGGCGCGACTTTTGTTTTACTCTGCGATGGCGTTTCCATATCTTGTCCGGCTTATTATACCTGAATCAAGCCATCGCTTCCGTTCTTTCACGGAGTGACTCACCGTGGCAAGCTGCGATTGATTGCTATCGTGCGGCGGATTTTGGGGCGGAAGGGGAGTTATGGATAGTATCTGTAAATCTCTTTCCTGTGCATTGCCCTGCAGCACTCTATAATTTTTGATTGAATATCAATCTCAATGCCGATGCGATAATCGCCAAAGCGCACTTTGTAAAAATTTTCATAACCCACTAATTTCTCCAGCCCTCTAATGACTGCAAGATTTTCAATTTCAGGGAGGATATCGAAACACAGGTGCTCGGCCTTGATACGTATGTCCTTGGGGAGTTTTTTCAGTTCTTTCAGAAAAGTCTTTTTATAGAGAACTTGAAATTTCAAGAGCGGGTTCTTTTGCCGTAAAACTTTTTTGCTTCTGCTATGGCAAGCGGTTTCTCATCTTTAACTCCAAGAATGTACTGCCCCAGAGCATAGTCTTCCAGCACCTCTTCTATCTTCTTATATGTTTCAAACGGTATCTGGACAGCGACCTTCTTGTTCTTGTCATCAATGATATACTTTTTCGATACGGTCAACATTGTTCCTCCTTTTAAGGAATTATAAACCGCAAAGGGCAATATCTGCAAGACTTAGCTGTGCGGATTTTTTTGGGGGGGCGGAGGGGGAATTAAATTATTTCATTCTACCTTTTCAATATAATTCTTTCCCACGTTGAAAATCTGAGCATTATTAATCAATTCCTGAGAATCCATATTTTCAACAATCGCCATAGCAATTTCTTTGCTATCAGCCTTAACTTCAAGATGTCCTGCTAATTCAAAGTCTACAATAAATTTTGGCATAGAATTAGACCTCCACCATATCCTTCATTTAAGTTAATTTGTAGCGTCCTTTACTTAAGAACTCGATATAGCCCTTGTCTCTTAATATTTGCAACTGCTGCCGGATTTTAGGTCGAATGTGCTTGTTATCGGGATGAAGTTTTTGAAGTTGCTCGTCAAATACATATGTTTCATCTAAGCTGAATTCCTTTTTGCCAATTTCTCTGATTACCTTTAATACATCTACTGTCCAGCCCCTAACATAGTATTTTTTTTCTGATAGGAATCTGAATCTATCAAAACTCTTTCTTACTATTTCAGGTAAAACAAATGTTCTTTCTCTTATAATTGGAATCTTTCCATCAACAGGAATTTCTTTTAAAACAATATTGCAGCCTATCCATCCTGCCCTTCGTGCATTTACTGAAAGGGGTTTGCGAGGCTCGACGCAAGATAGCGTTAGAAAATATCTGGGAACTATCAATAAATTTTCAACACAGTAATTTTGTGAGTTATAGTGGAGGAGAAACAGATTAGGTGTTTTATTTCTTTTGATTGAGTCAATCATCGGGCCATATGCAGAATCGAGAATTTTATCCCCTAATGGTTTACTCTGACTTTTTAGTTGATATGTTTCTGAACAGCTATCGCAAACAAAATCGAATACCTTGGTATTGTCTATAGCTGTTTGCAGTCTAAGCTTTTTACATGCGGGGCAAAAGAGATTCCTTGAAGCCCAGTCCTCAGACAAAACTCTTGCAATCTGCGAAGGACTTTTATAGCCCACCGCCCTCTCTTTGTCAAAACATAATTTCATTGAACTCCTACTACTCAAAATTTTAGCTATTTTACCACTTTTTCAAAATAAGACGTATAGTCTATGGACAAACCCTGCCTTTCTGATCAATGATCAAGAAAAGGAGGTTATATGATGATAAAAGAATTAAAAACCTTTATCTTCTATGAAATTGGCTCATCATGCCGGACTGACTTTCTCATGAAAGACAAAGAATTTCAAAGTACAGAAGATGCAGTTGTCATTGGGATTGCAAAAGGTACAACCCCAAAGAACGCATTAAAAAACTTGAAACATGAATCTCAATGGCTTAAAAACTATAAATTCGACAGCCTCGCTGCGCGGGAAGCAGGAAAAGTTATTTTCATATAAGCACAACTGCTCTCCTCGGCGAGTCGCTGAGACAACAAAGCAACGGGCTTCTGGGTTAACCCCGTTAGAAAAGATTCAAGGTACAGAAGCTTTTAGTTTTACATGTTACGTCGCCTTAATATTGCAGCCCTTTTTCTAACGGGGTCAAGAAATCAAAGCTCTACAACTTTCTCCTGATAATGCACGAGCATTTGTTTGTGTTTCAGAAAAAATAGCGCGGCCGCCGTTTCGCCTCAGGCGA
>MHEE01000009.1:0-19070 GCA_001805105.1 Nitrospirae bacterium GWF2_44_13
TGGAAGCCAGTATTGTGCGCTTCAGTATAGAAAACTGCTTGAGCAATTCGGAATGACAGCATCAATGAGCAGAAAAGGCAATTGTTATGACAATGCGCCGATGGAGAGTTTCTGGGGCTCTCTCAAACAGGAACTTGTCCACCACAATAAATACGGAAGCAGAAAAGAGGCAATGCAGGAGATTAGCGAATACATAGAAGTCTTTTACAATCGGCAGAGGAGACAGGCACGGCTGGGATATTTATCCCCGGTTGCTTATGAGAAAAAATTTTATCAAAGGAAGATTGCGGCTTGAGTCAATTGGAGTCCACTATTGACATCCGACCTCACTCTGCTCATTAGTGGCACCGGATATTGAAGTCGCTTATCTTTCATCCACGCGTACCGGGCAGCGACTCCTTCGCAAAGTACGCGGCTGCTTTTTTAAATATCTCACGCTCCATCTTCACTTCTGCTAATTCCTTCTTCGTTCGGGCCAAATCCATCTCAATTTCTGTTAAAGGCCTATATGTTTTCCCTATCTTGCCAAGCTTGCCAGCTTTATCCGCTTTTACCCAGTTCCCTAATGTCGACTTCGGCAACGATAATTGTGCCGCTGCCTGATCTACCGACATCTGCCCTTCAGTTACCAGCTTCACTGCTTCCTCTCGTAGCTCCTTTGTGTACCTTCCCTGCGGAATACCTTTGCTTCTCATGTTAACACCTCCGTATCTGTATTTTACTCAACTTTGGTGTCCACTTTTTCTATCTTACCTCACTATCTTTCTATCGGTTTTTCATGACTAGCCACATAGGAGATTTGAACCTCACTATCTTCCAGTAAAGCCATACATATAGCAATATAAATATCATTACAAAACATATCAGGAGTAATGTATTTCGCCAGAATAACACAGCCGGAATTACGCCAACCAATGACATGCCCCATAAATATGGTGAGGTTATGGCATTGCGCCTTGTGAAACGCCTCGCTTCTCTATGCCCTACCTCCGAGCGAAGCAAGCGTTTATATACCATCATATGAAAATGCAGGCCGTCAGGCTTACCAGGAGATTGTCCTCTTAGAAATTTCTTCCTATATATTGAAAATAATGTTTCCCATACAGGATATATCACCAGCAGCATAGGAAACCATGGCGATACCTCAGGATGACGGTTTACCAGCAGCACAGACACCTCGGCTATCATAAATCCAATCAGATATGCGCCTCCATCCCCTAAAAAAATAAAGCCATTTGGATAATTCCATACAAAAAAACCAATTATAGCTCCAATTAATGAAAGACATACAAAAAAAAGCGATGCATCCCCAACCTGATATGAAATATAGGCAAGGGCAACCGCGATAAAACTGGAAACCATTGCAGCCAGGCCATTAAAGCCATCAATTATATTTACTGCATTGGCAATGCCACTAACTGCAACTAATGTTAAAAGCAGTGAAAAAGGTAAAAACTCAAGCCAGTTATCAACCAGCGGCAGGGAAAACCTCGTCAACCTAGCATCAAGAAGAAAAAATCCCAGACCAGCCGCTAACATGCTTAACAGCAGCCGCTCCTTAACGCTAACCTTTTTTGTAAAATCCTCAAATATGCCTCCCGCAAAGGCAGGGATGGAACATATAAGAATCAGCAGATATTTCTTGCTGCATGCTTCTTGCCCTATAAGCCATGCAGTAATGCCCCCTGCAAGCATCCCTCCCATAATTGCCACTCCGCCTATACGTGGAACAGGATAGGCATGAAACTTCTGCGGTCCTCCCTTTACAGGGTCGGATATCAGATTACTATGCAAACGGCCATAGCGAATAATAAGAAAACAGGTTAATGAAGAGATAAACAATGAAAAAATTATTGATGACATCATTTGTAATTTACTTTAAACCACTGCATGGCACAATAGAAAATGGTTATCTCTCATTGTCTTTTGAGAGGGTATCTATTCCCTGACCGAACTCTACTATAACCAAATAAAAGTTGATAGCCTAATTTAATTTTTCTCGCCAGCTGTTTTAGAGATCTTGTACGTATCAGCTCTTTAAAGAGAAAATCGCTTCTGGAATAAAACTGTGCCATTACATCGTCTTGAATTTTCCTCAATTGCTCGGGCAAAAAGAATTCATTCGCATACTGTGTCTTAAACGAAGGCGTAGGGTTTTGTGCAAACTCTAACCAGTAATCAGATCTGTAATAGCCTTCATGGAGCAAGTCTTGATACATCTGCGTTTTAGGGAAAGGAGTACATATTGAGTATGTTACATAGTCAGGGCGTATTCGCCGCACAAGTGAAAGTGTCTCTGTCAAGTCATCTGCTGTCTCCGTTGGAATGCCGATCATTAGATATGCATAGGTTGCCATCCCTGAACGTTTAGTTATATCAAAGGCATGAATGATCTGTTCAATAGTAATCCCCTTCTGCAAAGTATTTAGGATTCTCTGCGAGCCGCTTTCCACACCGAAATGGATCCTGACACAGCCGGACTTTTTTAAATAATAAAGCATCTCCTCGTCAATCGTGTTAACTCTTGAACTTATTTTATACTTTATCTTGATCTTTTCATGTAGTAACATCTGGCATAAACTAATCAGTCTTTTTTTATTTACAGTTATCGTATCATCGAGGAAAAAAATCTCCTTTACCCCTCTTTCCAATAGTACCCTTATCTCATGAAAAACATGCTCAACGCTCCTGCTACGAAACTTGGTCATCCTCATATCACAGAACCGACAGTTAAACGGACATCCCCTCGAAGTCTGAATATAAGCAGTATATGCCCCGCTAGATAGGGCATGAGAATATTTGGAGATATCGATTAAGTCATGTGCAGGCAATCCTAACTTATCCAAATCGTCTATCAAGTTTCTTGGACTGTTGATAATTACAGTCCCGTCAGAATCTTTCCATGCAAGACCATCTATTTCCCCAATATTACTTAACATCCGCTCAGAGCTCAAATGCATAATCAATTCAGAAAAAGTCTCTTCGCCCTCACCAATGACTACAAAATCTACAGGTTCAAGCTCACAGGTTTCTCGTGGGTATAGCGTTGGATGAAATCCACCAAAACAGATTTTAATGTTTTTATTCTTATGTTTAATTCTATTTGCCGCTTCCAGGCAGTCGAGAAGGTTAAATGTTAAAACACTCATGCCTACAATATCAGGATTACATTTCTCAATAATACCTTCGATTTGATCGATTGTAAATCCATCAGTTGGACAATCAATAATTACGGGAACCACACCAGTCTTATCCCTCAAATACCCGGCAATACACAATATGCCCAGTTTTGGACGGAACTCACGAGTTTTTGTTATTTTTTCCGATGTATATGATTCAATTAAATACAGTTCAGGGGGAATTAATAATAAAACTTTCATTTTTCTCCGTTCTTTGATAATTTATATTAGATAATTGCTTCATTAAACCTTTTCAAGTAATGCCTATTCCAGCCATATTTTATTTCAGATGGATTGATATAAAAAAATCCCTGTCGATTCTTTCACATTCTATTTTTTTATTAGGTATTCTTTCAAAAAGATTTTTTAATCGTTCTTCTGTATACATATATAAGTCGCAGC
The DNA here is from genome assembly GCA_001805105.1 of Nitrospirae bacterium GWF2_44_13. Taxonomy (GTDB): domain Bacteria; phylum Nitrospirota; class Thermodesulfovibrionia; order Thermodesulfovibrionales; family UBA1546; genus UBA1546. The sequence goes on from MHEE01000009.1 coordinate 3,582, forward strand.
GAAATTTATATTTCAATTTGCGCTGCCATGCAAAAAAACCGCCGTCAGCTGGAAAACTGAAAAAGGCCTTGTCCGAAGTTGCGGAAATAACTTTTTCCATCAGTTCTAAAGGTTCTTTTATGTAATCCATGACCCCCATAACGATAGCATAATCAAACATGCCAAGAATAGGTTGTGTCACAAAATCACAGCATTCAAACCTGCACTTTTCAGAAACGGACATCGCAAGCGCATTCTGTTTAGCAATATTAAGCATCTCTTCCGAAAAATCAATCCCCAATACTGACCCTGCCCCCTTATGAGCCAATGCTATACTATAGCGACCGGGGCCGCAGCCTATATCTATTATCGACTTGCCATCTAAAGGCTCGCATCCCATAAGGGTTTTTTCGTATCTGATTTTTATGGTTCTTCGAAACACGTCGTTTATTATCCTTTTAAAGAGAGGTGTGTTCTTTCCGTATATGGAATCAAAGCCATGAGCATAAGAATCAAAAAAAACTTTTGTGCTATTATTTGCAGGCATTTACTTCCCTCCGTGTAAATTGTTTTCTTTTATAAAATCCTCGAATGTCGTTATTTCAAAATCGCTCAGTATTTTCCTCACCTTGGCTTCCGTGGATTTCAGATTAACATAAGATTTAAAACGCTTCATCGTTCCCATGTTCAAACGCGGATGCTCCGGGTCTATCTCTCTCGGGTGAACATAGAAAATAACAGGCCTGCCTTCTTTCATCACTTTTTGGGACATAAACTTCGTGATCTGATACGGGAAAAATCTCAAATACCCGCCGCCGAAAAAACACATCGATGCATTGAAAATTTTTGTTATCGTCATGGGGAACTCGATTATTTCCCCTCCGCCGGTATTAATAACATACGGATGGAATATGCCTGTTTTCAATCCTCCGTGTTGCCTGTCCGCAGGGAAAACGGAGGAATCGTATCTATACCCTGCTTCAACCAGCTTTTCAAAATACCATGGAGTTTCTTCAGTAACCGAAAAACCGGCCGCCCTGTATCCTTTTACGGCTCTGCCGCCAATATCCTCAATAATTTTACGGCTCTTTTCAGCGTCCATGAAAAATTCATCCGGCGTCATTTCATAAACAAGATTGTGAACATAGCCGTGCGACGCTATCTCGTGTCCTCTCTTAACCGCCTCCTTTAACAAAGCTGGGAACCTTTCAGCGAAATACCCTACAAAAAAACATGTTACCTTGATGTCCTTCTCGCCCACAACATCAAGCAACCTGATAAAGTTCGCCTCTATCCGTGACGGAAGGGCATCCCATTCGGAAATAGATAGGGAACCGGGGAACCCCAATATATTAAACCAATCCTCCACGTCAATGGAAAAAATGTTTTTCATATTTTGTCCCTAAAAATTATAAACCGGCCTGCTTCATATGCTCAATAGCTCATCTGTAAGCCTAATGTAACTCTCTATAACCAACCTTTCGTCAAATTCCCGCAAAACCTTTTCTCTACCCAAAACGCCCATTCTTGTTCTCGCATCTTCAGACATATTTACACATTTGATCATAGCATCTGATAGAGATTTGCTGTCCTTAACTGGAACTAAAAAACCGTTTATCCCATCATCCACGGTTTGCCTGCATCCCGCCGTGTCAGTAGTGATAATCGGCCTTTCCATCGCCATAGCTTCTAACAAAGTACGCGGAGTGCCCTCCCTATAGGAGGGCAGCACCATAACATCACATTTACATATAAACGACCTAACATCTTCAGTAATACCAAAATATCTTATAATACCCTCGGCTTCCCATTCGTTAATCTGTTCTCTATTCACGGCCGATTTCTTTCCTTCATCCACTGCGCCTACCATCCAGCCTTCAGCCATAGGAAAAAGTTTTCTGACTGTTCTGCATGCCTCTACAAACTCACCAGCGCCTTTATCCCAAAGGATTCTCGCAATGAACAGAAAAAAAAACCCCTCATCTTTTGCCCTTGTGTTTTTACAATAACGCGCAGAAAAATAATCGGTATTTACTCCCGAGCTTTTAATCACTATTGCTTTATTATTTTCGACAATTCCGGCAAGCAAGCAGACATTTAAATCGTCATAGTTCTGGAAAACGGCTTTCTTCCCCGAACATAGAACAAATTTATATAGTATTCTTCCGAGAATATTTAAAGAGTTTTCATTCAGCAATGAGTAAGTCAGGCCGGTTATTACATTACAACAGTTAATATTCAGCAACCTGCTTACTAGTGAACCATAAATATTTGGCTTTATCGTGTAATGAAAAACAATGTCAGGTTTTATTCTTTTATATACTTGGTACAACTCTACAATCGCTTTGAAATCAACAAAAGGATTTAAACTCTTTCTGTAGAAATTTATCAGCGTTACAAAGGGAAATTCCTTCTTAATGTCCGGAACTGATTCGTCATAGGGGGCAATCCCAATAACTTCAAACCCCATGTTTTTCAGGGTTTTCATAAGCCCATATCTGTAATTCAATAAAGACCAGGCTGAATTTGAAAAAAATACAATTTTAATCACTTTGTCTTCTCTAACCATGCCTGGAACATAAGTATATTCCATAATTTATGCTGCCAATTGCATCTTCCGCTAAGATGCTCAGTCCATTTTTTATAAATGGGCTCTGGATTTAAAAAACCTTCATCTATCAGCCGCTTTTCATTAAGAAGATCTTCCGCCCACTCCTTTAACGGTCCGCGCAGCCATGTATCAATCGGAACGGCAAATCCGCTCTTAGGTCTCTCAATAAGTTTAATAGGAACATATTTATAAAGGACCTGCCTAAGAAGCCACTTGCCCTGTCCATTTCGGATCTTCATATCCATGGGAATCTGACAAGAAAACTCAACTACACGATGATCTAAAAACGGAGCTCTGGACTCTAATCCTACCCCCATACTGGCACGGTCTACTTTTACCATGATATCATCCGGTAAATAAGTAATCATATCCAGATACATCATTAACTGAATGGAATCTTTAAAGAGAGGCCACTGACTTTTATCAGTTAATAATAGTTCAGGCTCTAACGAATCATTAACTATATAAGTAGGATCTTCCCATTGTGAAATAAGGCTGAAATATATATCCATCGGATTTTTGTAATGAAGAATTTTTGCCAGTTTATGCAATTTGTCACCTGGAGTCCTCTGTTTAATCTTATTTGGCAATATCGGACTAATTTTATTAAACAACATATCCCATGATTGAGGAGACACGCCTTTTATCAAACGGGCTATAAAATCTCTCACTCCATCAGGCATCCATTCAGTAGCATGCCTTATATTTTTCAACCCCAAATAACGATTGTAACCTCCAAATAATTCATCCCCCCCATCCCCTGAAAGGCTTACTTTTACATATCGGCGAGCAAGCTGTGAAATAAGAAATGTAGGAATTTGAGATGAGTCAGCAAATGGTTCATCATATATGTACGGAAGGCTTGGAATAACATTTAGAGCATCGGCTGAAGTAACATACAGTTCTGTATGATCGGTTCCAAGATGTCGTGCTATATTTTTCGCATATTCTGCCTCGTTGTAACCTTCTTCTTTGAATCCAATGGTAAAGGTCTTGACCGGCCGACTGCTCTGCGCCTGCATTAAGGCTACAATAGTGGACGAATCGACCCCACCGGAGAGAAATGCCCCAAGCGGGACATCCGATATCATCTGATGGGCAACAGCATCCCTGAGCAAGCTGTCCATGGACTCTATTGCTTCTGCATCGTTGTTATCAAAAGAGGTTGCAACTCTATTCTCTACTGTCTGCCTGGCATGCCAATAGGGCTCCGGAGCCGGCACCTGGCCAATGGTGGGATCTCCTCTTCCAACCTCCAGTTTGGCTATTGTACCCGGCAGGAGCTTATATATGCTCTTGTATATGGAATACGGCGCAGGGACATAACTGTATCGGAGAAAAAGCGATAACACATTACGATCAATTTCTCCCCGCCATTCCGGATGCGCCCTCAGTGCCTTTAACTCCGAAGCAAACAAAAAAGTATTTCCCATCCATCCGTAGTAGATCGGCTTTTCACCGAGCCGGTCACGCACAAGATACAATGTCCGCTCCCGCCGATCCCATAATGCGAAAGCAAACATCCCTACAAAGCGCTTGACCGCGGTTTCCAAACCCCAGCAAGCAATAGCCGAGAGCACTATCTCGGTATCAGAATGGCCGCGCCATACAGGGGTCGCCCCCGAATCCTCCAGTTCCTTGCGAATGTCATGAAAATTATAAATCTCACCGTTAAAAACTACTACATATCTTCCACAAGCGGAGTGCATTGGTTGATGACCTTGGTTTGACAGGTCAATAATGGATAAGCGACGGTGTCCTAATGCAACGCCATTATCGGCATCAAACCATTCACCTTCATCGTCCGGACCACGGTGTGTAAGAGCCGCAGTCATCCTTAGCAAGCAATGATTCCACTGCACATCTCCTTTTTTAAAACTTACAAACCCGGCAATACCACACATTGTTTTATTTTATCTTCCTTGATAAATGTCTGGATTTATGTCCTAATGAATAGCTTACGTTAAATATTTTGGCAGTGTAGTTAAGTATCTTTTTCAGACATGCATCTATCGTTTCCATATCCGTTTGAACAATAACGTCAGGAGATTGTGGAATTTCATAGCACGAGTCTAATCCGGTAAAGTCAGCCAACTTTCCACTTCTTGCCCTCTTGTACAGACCCTTTGGATCCCTTTGTTCGCATATTTCCAGCGGGCAACTCACAAATACCTCAATAAGCCTGTCCTTTCCTATCAAATTGCGAACATAGTTGCGATCTTTTTCAAAAGGCGAGATTACCGCAACTATGCAAATAAAACCGTTTGAAGTCAGCATTTTTACAACCTCTGCTGTCCTGCGCACGTTTTCCTGCCGGTCTCTACCACTGAAACCTAAATCACAATTCAATCCCTTTCGCAGATTATCACCATCAAGGACAATTGAAAATAATCCTAAGTCAGTAAGTTTTTTCTTCAGGTTTTTTGATAGCGTAGTCTTTCCCGAAGCTGGCAAACCTGTCAGCCAGACGGCAAAGCCGTATTGCTTATTAAGAACGCAGCCTTTGCTGTTACTTTTTATCTTAATCACTTAGCTTAACTCAGTGCCCTCGATAATTTTCTTTTAAATAGGAGAATGTTCCCCCAGATTAGACCAGGCGCTTTTGCAAGGTCGAGACAAAAACGGACAAAAGCTATCACAATCCAGTTCCACGGCAATAAAAAAAACAATTTAACTCCACGTTTAAGCGGCCTAATAACACCATTAAATAAAATATATGTAATTAAAACGATTAACACAAACTTCTTCGTTATGTTTGGTACGAAATAAATACTACTGCTATCCCAGTGAGCCATAACAGCATTCCATTTAAAAACAATAACGGACAACAAAAACAACAAAAATATCAAGATCATAAAATAGAGTTGTTTTTGGTCATTTCTTATCTCATGGTGCATTATAAACATAGAATATTGATACCATTTTCTCATCGCTGCAGTTAATTTATCAGGAAATCCGCGATATTTGATTACCGAAACCGGAAGTTGAATTATCCTTCCCTCTAAAGATTCCAATCTTTGCATCCATTCAATATCTTCACCATTGCGAAGATTGGATATGAATCCACGCGATCTCTCAAAAAAATCCTTCAGGATAAGAGAGCCAGCCAAAGATTTATGAGCCGCATAGCCGGTAGTTGCGGCACACAGTATATGCTTGAAATAGGAATCCGCCTCACTAACGCGTGATGCAATAACAACATCTGCATTGCATTCATAGGCGGCATTGGAGCACTTTTCAAGCCAATCAGTCGTAGGTAATGTTCTGCAGTCTATGAAAGCAATCCATCTGCATTGCGCGGCCTTTACGCCTATATTGCGTGCATCCCCGGGGTACGCAAAATTCACTTTATGATACCGTATAGGCACACTCCCGCTCCAGCTTTGCACGATCTCTGCAGTTCTGTTCGTTGGGCTGGAATCAACTATGACTATTTCTTTGGGCAGCAATGTCTGGGCTTCAATACCCTTCAAGAGAGCAGAAATATAGGCTTCTGCATTAAGCGCCGGAATAACTACACTAATATCAAAATTGGCGAACTTATTTAAATCTATCATAAATGAGAATTATATTTTTGTCTGCCCTTCACTATCCATGCACCGTCTGGTGCGGGGCTTGTCGGGAGTCCTTCCGTAAGAAAGATTCCGGACAAGCCGGAATGACAAAGTTGCAATCTACATAGGACATTAGATTTACAGTATTCAATAAGATTTGTTATAAGGCTTTTTTTAGAAAGAATTGGCCGTTTTTTATCCAGAGCAGTTTACAAGTCCCTTGTTTTAGAAAGTCGTTGACTGCTTCTGCGACTTGACGTCTCCCCTTTTCCACTCTGGCATAATCGTCACCACAAATTATTCCATTTTCTTTTACCTTTACCAGAAAGGTCTCAAGGTCTTTTAATACGTACTCATACTGATGATTGCCATCTATATAGACCCAATCAAGACAACTATCAGGTATTTTACCGGTCAAATCTTCTGTTTTCTTTTTGACAATATAAACATTCTCATAATGTTTATATCTATTATTAACTGATTCATATATGTCGTCCATATCTTTTTGACTCTTGGCTGAGTTTCCGCCGTACCATCTGTCAGGGTAAGTTGGCAGGTATAACCACGGATCTACAAGATATAGTTTTTGAGGCCTTACGATGCTCAGTATCTCTTCAGAGAAATCTCCTTTCCACACGCCAACTTCGCACCCTGCCGATTCCTTTGGCAATTTATATAAAAGGAATTTCCTGTGGTCACCGCGTTTGAAAAAGGTAAGAAGTCTATGCAGCATTGAATTTATCTTTTTTCATGCTTTCCAACGTCCGACTATCTGATGCGAACCATGATAAATATTCGGCGTTGCCTGCAATAAAACTATATTCCGTAAATACCGCCGTAAAACAAACCACCTGCGGATTGAATCTCTCTACATGCCCCGATATAAGTCTTTTATTGTCCCTACCAAACTTTTTGCTTAATACAATCAACTCTGTATTGTGACCGTTTTTCTTTAACAATGACGATATATAGGAAATCCCCAATTGAGCCTGACTTTGCACCTTTAAAGGTTTTCCGTATGATTGAATGTCATAGTAGGAATAAACAAATAAAATATTCATCGCTTGTTTTTATCCAAAGGTCAGGAGCCCTAATAATGCAAATTAATCTTATTAAACTCAGGCAAAAAACTGATTTAGTCGGCATTTCGGCAGACAACAAGTATATTTGATCCGTACTTAGGAAACAGCGATTCTCCAATGCTATTAGTGATAGGCAAGACATACCTCCAAACCTGAGGCACAAATGTGAAGAATGTCGTAGTACACATATTTTCTATTGTAAAAAACTGAGACAGATTAGACTCACACTCTGAGAATGACCACTGAATATAGTGATCCTTTGCTATCAACTCTTCTCTTTTCTTTAAATAATCGCTTCCAGATAGAAGCGACTTCCACCACGACCGACGATTATTAAGTGTCAATATAAAAAGACCGTTTTTCCTTAAAAGTCTTTTTATCTCTCTAAGTGCCTTGCGGTGGTCAGGAATGTGATCGAACGATGAAATCGCTAAAATAATATCAACCGACTCATCTTGAAGTGGAATATCCTCTCCCGAGCATTTAATGCACATATACCTAGAATCTTTTAGCCTCTCCAATGCTTTTTCATCTAAAAGCATTGGACATGGCTCTATATTTATGTAAGTACAAGCAGTTTCCTTCACCCAGTCGAAAAATACCCCAGTAGCGCCTCCGACTTCAAGCATATCAACCTTCCTTCCTGCAGCGGCTAATGATACCTGTTGACTAACCCATAAGCGAAGAGTGGTAGATACTGCTGTAACATAGCCGTCGGCTAAAGCATCTATATGTAGGTAATCATTTCTGTCTTCTACTAACCCCTTCTTCTGTTTAAGTAGATAACAAGGTTGATTATACTCATCAAAATAATCTGGCAACGAATTAAGTTTAATCTGAAACATTACGCAGTCTAATAATGCAAATTAATCTTATGCCAATCAGGGAAAAGACGCACCTTATGCATTACCAATTCAGGCTCCATAACACGGGAGACGACACCGTAGGGAATCCTGACAAAATCAGAACAAAACATGTGCATTGTAGAAGGAATACTATCGAGTTCCGACAACAAATTATCCAGATCATATCCGATAATCTTCAGCCGTTCCTTTCCAACCCAACACAGATAACGCCTGCACCAAGCCTTTCGCAAAGGATTGGATAAACTGCGTTTCCATTTTAACAAAGGCTCTTCACTTATGAATTTATATTGCTTAGCACCTACCGGATCTCCAAGCCCCTTTAACTCTATGGAGTTAAACTTAACAAACAATTCCTTGTCAAAAGACAAACCCATATATTCGAACAATGGCTGCCATACAGTTTCAGCTTCGGTGATCAAATCTTCATAACGAACTAAATGGATTCTGTCCGCATATTCTTTGCACGCTGAAATAAGCTTGGATAGTCCTATAAAAAGATCTGCATTGTAAGCATAGAGACACCATCTGCCGCCTTTAAAAGTTTCTAAAATCGAAGAGATTATCGCCAGAGGATTACGCACCAAGACTATAAATTTACCCTCGGGAAATATACGGATAATATCATCCACTATAAGAGAATAACGCGGGGTTTTGTCCAAAAAATATTTTACACTTCGCTGCGAGGCCTTCCCGTATAAACTCATAGCAAAATCGTGAATCGCCTCATGATAATCATTTTCACCGCGAGGCAATTCGCGGCATAAATCTTCTATTCCCGTAGTCACTAACTTGTGTCCATACTCTGCATATACAGAATCTTTTCTCATCGTATAAATCAGGGGCAACAAAAAGCATGGCTCAGACACAGTCTCAATATCATGATGAGCAGCTAAGATGCGCTGTAGGAGAGTAGAGCCTGACCGCGGCAAAGAAAAAATAAAAAGTGGTTTAAGCTGGTCGTTCAAGCTTGCCTCTTCAACAGCATTGCACGACATTCTCCTGAAACAAACGCATTAATTACCAGTAAGAGTAGTCCAATCCCGATAAGCAAGATAAAAACTTCCATTCTATTTAGAGATTCAAAAGGTATCCCTATCCTGCCTATCAAAAGCAGAAGCAAAGCTGTGGTGCCAAAAATAGGGGCAATATCTTTTAACAACCATTTGCTGTGAATGCCCGGCGCAAGGTAGTGGTGTACAATAGGCGGCCAGATTAAAAAAGAAATAACCCTTAACCCAAACCATGCCAACGCGGCGCCCATAGCGCCATAGTTAAATACGGCAAAAACTATAATTGGAACAGAAATTATACTGAAAAAGGTATTAAAGATTACATGTAGTTTAAGCCTCCCGTAGGTGTACTGTAAGTAATATTGAAACCCTCCCAACGAGAGTATCCCAATGCCCAACACATACCAGAATAGTACAGGCCCGGCCCACCCGGCTGCAGTAGTGTCTCCTGTCCATAAGGACAATATTTCTGTAGAAAATACCGCCATCATGCCCGTAAGAGGAAGCATAGCAACAGCCATAAATTGAGTGGCCTTCCTGTAAAGCCTAAGCATCTCCTGTTCTTTGCCTTGCGCTAACAGATAGGTCATTCTGGGTAAAAGCGCCTGGCTGATAGGGACAGTCATCTGCAAGACACCGTTGGCAACGACAACAACCAACGCAAAATAGCCATATTCCTTTAGTGGCAACAGGTGAGAAAGGAGAAGCTTGTCAAACTGGGTGAGCAAAACCCATATCATAGCCGAATAAGCAATACCACCTGCAAAAGGCAAAATCCCATTTATAGATCTCCATGAAAAACTGAAATGTCCGCCTTTTACCGGCAACAAACTATAAAACTTCAACCTCATAACGAGTAGTTCAATTACCCCAACAGACAACTGATATTCAAAAAAATGTACAGGCTCCCTAGTGAGCCATCGGAGCAATAAAAAACCTCCGACAAACCGCAGGGTAGCAAAAAACATGCTTGCGGCATTGAACCAGAGCTGGTATTCCATCCCTTTAATTCCACTGCAATAAAGTGTGGTAAACCAGCGGAGACCGGCCATTAACCCCATCAACGCCACACAGTAAGCCACATCCGAAGTGGTCAAAATTTCAAGCTTTAACCAGTTTTGGGCTATCCAGTAGCTGCCCATCACTACGCAAAACCCGATTACTGCGGCAAAGACTAAAAAAACAACTTCCAGGCTGCGCAACAACCGTCTGAGATCGTCATAATCCGCCGCAACTCCGCGTGTTCGCGCGACCTCTCTGCCCAAGGCCGGGGAGAGTCCCATATCCAGCAGACTCAGCCATGATTGCATTACCACAAAGAAACCGACCAACCCGAACGCTTCAGCTCCAAGACTCTGAAGATACAGGGGCAGACAAAGAATTACAATAACCACTGCATAGCCTTGCCCGATATAATTGGCAATGATATTTTTTCTAAGAGGCATCAGGATTTTTTAAAAGAAAACTCAACTATGGTTGCTATCTGGGCAGTATTTCATGCTTTATTTAAAATGATCGGACTTATTAATCTATATAGTTTAATAATAACTCCATAGGATAAAAACGATAAGGTAGCCAGCTAAAGGCATGTATGGCAAAGTTCAGCCAAACAAATTGCACTATTGCATAATACATCACCACCGCCAGCACTGTTCCGAAAACAGCCTGCCTGCCTCCCCATATATCAGGAAGCCTGGAAAATACAAATAACTGTAATGGAATCATATAAAGCGCCACCCTATCCACAGCGGTGGAAGACGGCGACACAATGAGAAGCGCAACAAAAAGCAGAGCAATCAGCGACATCCATGTCCACAATCTCCGGTCTTGTTTTTCCAAGATAAACCGCCTGCGAAAAACCATAAATATCAGCGCCGCTATCGCGTTCATAGCCACGCGGACTGCGCCGCCCTCTGAACTCATGTGACTTGCCAAATAACCAATGTCCAGTGTATATAAGTGCTCTTGTAAGACTGCGCCAAAAAGTAACACAGCACTCACCCCTACCCACAGTACCGTCCACCAGCGTCTACGTGTCGCAACTAAAATGGTCAACGGAATTAAAATAACAGCCGATTTGTGAAATAATGCCGCAAGTGTTACCCACAGCACAAAGCGCAAGTTGTTTTTTTTCGATAGCGCCACCAGGCCGAGCATAATCAAGCCAATAGCCACGCCCTGCCGGGAATAGCCCATAGCCACCACAATCACCAGATAGGGGATAGCTACCAAAAGCGCAAGCCAAGGTCTGGGCTGTTGCCTGCAAAACGTCACTAAACACAAAGAAAACAAGGCGCCGCATATTAAATTGACGCCGTAAATACCCCAGCCAATTTCTGATGATATCCAGTTCAACAAAAGATAAAGAGCATCTTTAGACAGCGCAAATTCCATATACTCTGTGAAAGACAAATCGGAAGCCCTATCAAATTCGTCCATGTAGAGAAACCAATCACCCCCAACTTCAAAACGGTAACCAATCAGCAAAGTCAGCAACAACCAAGTCAATGACCAATTCATGCCTATCTTGCGCGAAAGAACCATTTGCGGGCGTGGCTGCGCTATTGAGGCATACGCAGGCACCAAAAACATCAGCCAATAAACAAACAACGCCTAAATACCTCCAGAATACCTTATGATTTTATCCCTACAACACACCACCGCGGCTGCTCTTTAGAAAAAATAATATCCTTAAATCCGGCATTCTTAAGCATCACTTCGATTTCTTTTTGAGTAAACCTCTTTTCAAATCTTGTTCCAAAACGATCTAAAGAATCCGTACGCATCGTATAAAAAGACCAACATCTGTAATCCTTCAAGGGAAAAGACTTAGGGAGAATTGTCAACCTCTCCAGCATCCTTGCAAATCGCGCAAGGGGCCAATAAACTAAAACAGCAATTACCTGAGAAATAAAAAATTTAAGAGGGAAAGGCATAACAGAGATACCCTTGCGAAAAAAATCAGAAACCTTCCACAAACATCTGTACCAGAGGGGTCTATTGTCAAAAGCATAATATAAATATACGAGGAACGGTGCGCCTAATTTCAATTTTTTAGCAATGTCATTTATGGCCTTTTGCGTATCCGGAAGATGATGGAGCACCCCGAGAGAGTATGCAAAATCAAGCGATCCGTCCGGCATAGGCATATCTTCAATGCTCGTATTATGAAAATCGACATTGGAAATATTCTTCAGATTCTTTATTGCCACCCGCAATGCCTTATCACTCGCATCCACAAGATGAAGAAAGCGAACATGCGGGGCGAAAAGCATGGCCCATCGCCCGCTCCCACAACCGACATCAACCCCTATACTCTTGTCCTCTGATATCAAGTGCCATGGGAAAATACGAAAATAATCATTGAATATTTTTTCATGTTCCAACGGTTCCAACAGACTCTGGTCAAACATAGACCATTCTTCTCCAAAACCGTTAACAGTCTTTACATCCATATTAGACAAAAAACACGATTCATTACTAACCTTATCTCTAAAATTCTTCATGTTTTAATGTAATTCTTATTTCCCCGTCAAGCTGTTATTCCAAAAGAAATATATTTTCCTGGCGACCATAAACGCCTTTCTCCCAAGAATAAAACGAATAGCAACGGAAACAGTTAATATTGCATTTATTAAAAGTTTCAGAAAGACTCTTTTGTCCGCTTTATAACTTCTCATATAGACATCCACAACATTCCTTAAACTTGCATTCTCAATTAAAGCCAGAATATTTCCATAAAACAGCAAGAAAAACATCTTACGCTGCCACTTTCGTAATAAGAAGGAGTCGTACCCTCTGCTGATGGCATAATTATAAGGTTTTGTAATTGACTGGAGATTCAAGGTAATGTTTTCATCCGTAAGCTGATTAGACGCATTAGCATCATGTTTTCTCCAAACCCCAGCAATTCTCTTTAGCAAAATAACGTTACCATGCAAAACAAGTCTTAAAATGGACTCCCAATCGCTGCTGATAATATCTTCCTTATAAAATCCTATGTCCACTGCTATGTCTCTCTTATATAAGCATCCAAAATGTGGCAAAGAAGTTTTGTGCCAATTATTAAATATTTCAAAACCATCGGCAACCCTGTCACCACTTGAAATGGCCGTCATTATCTTTGTCCCGTCACTGTACATAGTTAGTTTGCCGCCGGCAACCAGAACAATATTTTGGTGTTGCATAATTCCTTCGATTGACGCGCTGATAAAATCTTTATCTATAAGATAATCATCACCGTCCATGTTAAGCGCCCATTCGCCGGTAGCATAAGAATAAAGCATCTTCCTGTAATTCCCAACGCGTCCTATATTGCTTTCGTTGCGGAAGAGTTTAAAACGACTATCACCTAAATACACTTCAGCTACTTTGTATGTGTCGTCTTTAGAGCAATCATCGGATACAATTACCTCCAAATTGCCGTAATTCTGCGATAATGCAGACACAATGCTTTGACGTATATATTTCTCCTGATTATAGGTAGGGATCATTATCGAGACCTTAGGCATATTCATTTATTGATCAGGACGCCAAAAGCTGTTTATAAATCTTAAGGTATTTCTCCGCCCCCATTTCCAAATCAAAATATTTAGCGGCCGCAGATCTGCATCTTTCTCTTAAAATTTCGCCTTCAGACAATAATTTTTTCAGTTCATATATCGCCCTTTTATATTCCTCTCCCGAGAATTGCGTGATAACAACTCCGACTCTCTCTCTTTCTATTATTTCATCACAATCACCTATGCCAGCATTACTGACCACGGGCAGCCCACAGGCAAGATACTCGCCGAATTTAACCGGAGACGAGTTATAGCGTTTATATGGATTAATAAAAAAAATACCAGCGCCAGCTCCCGCGAGCAACGCCGGTATTGATTCTTTCAGCGGTTTGATAATCTCTATTTGAGAATCGATGATGCCTTTGTCTTTCGCAGGCTTTCCGACCCTATCCGGATCGTCTTGAGTTAAGAAAATAAACCTTGAATCTGGCAAAATAGAAGACAGAACTTTAAAAAAATCGAGCATTTCATTTATCAAATACCATGTGCCGAATTTACCCAGGTATACGATATTGAAAGAATTGCTATTCAGATTTCCATTCAAACTATAATCAAACTTTGCCAAGTCCGAACAACATGGAATGACTTCCATTTTATCAGATAAATCGCAGTGTGTTTCTTTTATAATCCTAGCATGACTCGTTGTCTCGAGGGTGAAAAAATCACATTTCTTAAGCAATGCGTTTTCTCCCCATTTCATCATCTTATAAAGCAGGCCGCTGCTGGACAATAACCCGCCGCCCACATATTTATCGGCCAAGAATCCTCTTGTATCAAAAAAAAATTTAACATTTAATAATTTCGCCGGTATGAATGCTATCAATGCAGAAATTAACCCTCTGGCATGCACAACGTTAATATTATCTTTTTTCAGAATTGAAAAAACAGCAAATATTCCTAATATTATATTTAAACATGTTGCCGGAAACCTCGGCCTGTTTAGATACATCAAATATTTCCATTTGATAGTATTTTTCAGACCAGAAATATATTCATTAGAGGAGGCAAGAGAGTCCCTTGTCTCAAATGTTAACAGCGAATATTGGACAGCTTCTTTTTCGGCAATTACCCGCATATAGGAAAAGCCCTGTGATTCCATTAAAGGGTCAGACGCCGCCTGGTAGGCTATAAACAAAACCTTCATAGCTACTTCAATCTCCACAGCTTTATAACCTCCCTGAAGGCCCTCGCAATGACGCTGTTAAACTGGGTTAAGCTGACATATATCAGCCTGAACGGATTATTTATATTGTCCTTTACAAAATTTACTATATTCGTAGGCAATATGACCGTAAGTCTTGTTTTTAAGTATAGTTTCTGAAAAGTATTTGGAGACATATCGGCATAATTTACCTGCGGCATCTCGATATTCCCCACATCGTCGATATTCGTATGAAGTCTACCTTCAGCCTTCAGTTTTTTATATATTTCGGTGCCGGGCAAGGGCATGAAAAGATTTAAAGAAACAGTATTAGGTTTAGCCTTTTTAATAAACGAGACCGTCGCTTTAAAATCCTCCTCCGTTTCACCCGGATACCCGACAATAAAATTGCCTTGAAACCTCAATCCGCTCTTCTTTGTCATTTGTGCAACTGATAAATTCCGTTCTACATTAGTCTTCTTATTCATTAAATCAAGTACTTTTTGAGAACCTGATTCAAATCCATACTCCACCTGAGCACAGCCTGCATCCTTCATCATAGACAAAAGCTCCGGTTCGGCTACCTTTGTGCTTATTTGCGCTATCCAAACAATTTTTTTGTGAATGTCGCGGTCTTTAAAAAGTGTCAGTATTTCTATTGCTCTTTTTTTATTGCTCAAAAAC
>MHEE01000009.1:19100-42047 GCA_001805105.1 Nitrospirae bacterium GWF2_44_13
CTCCTCGATTTCCGCAATTACCCTCTGCGACGAGTGGTATCTAACTTTTCTTCTTCCTATTAAGGGTCCTGCACAATAATGGCAGTTATATGGGCATCCTCTCGCAGTAAAAATGTGAGTTGTCTTTAAAGAAAGATTTCTGCTGATATACCGGCTAGGCCGTGTATAACTTTGCATGTCAAGTATATCCCTTGCAGGAAAGGGCAGAGAATCAATAGGTTCTATAAGGGGGCGGTCAGCGGTGGAGGCGATAGCGCCGTCTCCCTTTCTGTATGTGATGCCGCTTATCATCTCCACATCAACACCATTAGCGATATCCAACATCGTCATTTCACCCTCTCCGCGAACAACAACATCTATTCCACTACACATCTCAAGCGTCTGCACCGGCTCGCCTGTGCAATGCGGACCGCCGATGATTGTCTTTACTTCAGGGAATTTCTTTTTAAAACCAAATGAAAACGATTTGACATCAGAGAGATTTGGCGTAGTAGCGCTGAAGCCGACTATGTGAGAATTGAATTTGGTTATAAGTTCCTCTGTATCCCTGTCGGTTTTATCAAAATCAAGATTGTTCTTCCTGAGCAGCAAGTCCCTGTCTATAATCTGAACAGAATGGCCGTTATCTCTGAGAACAGCCGCAATATAAGCCAACCCTAGAGGCGGCCAATACTGCTTATTGGGATCAACAACAGCCCTTTCTTTGGACAATAATGGATAAATTAAAGATATGTTCATGTGTGCATTATCCGCCTTTCAATCATATGATGAAAAAATGAAATTTAAGGACTACTCGTCACGGCAACAACTCACAATAGGAACCAAATAATCTCGCCCGTACTCTTTATTATGGCCAAAAACCTAAAAATATAGGCTTCCTTACTGAAATCAAAATATGTTCATTTAATATCTTTGTTCTTGATAATAACTTACCAAGCCATATAGGCAATCCTTTTCTTGCTAAAGGATTAAGGCTTACTTGTGGAAAATGAAACATGTTTTCTTCTAAGATTTTTTCTAACTCTTGATGGGTTATTAGACCATGGTGTTGGCAGTCAGGATTGTTACGTGTATGGGCGATATGAATATTAAAAGGATTTTTAAACGATAAGCAAGCTGCAATTCTTTTGACCATTAGTGAAATTTTTAAATATGTCAAATTAGGAGTTTTAATTACAAATATCCCCCCGGGTTTTAAAACTTTATAAACTTCTTTTATTACAGCCTTTTTATCCTCAAGGGTTATATGTTCAAAAAAATCACCACTAAAAACAGCATCAAAAAAATTATCTTCAAATAAAAGCTCCTTAGCATTGCCAACCTTAAAAGTTCCTTCCAACTCTATCGAAGCAATAAGCTGCTTTGCTTTAGTAATATAATCTTCATTTATATCCTGACCGTAAACAACTGCTCCCATCTTAGCAAGAGTAATTGCATATAAACCCCATCCACATCCAACATCTAATACTTTTTTATTTGATACATTCCCAAGCATAAAAATAGCCGCATCACGCAACCTTAGTTCGCAATAATTTCTTTTATGTGTTTTTCCATCCCAGTTTTCATGGCTGCTTCGGAAAAAACATTTAAACCAGGCCCATTCATCAATTGCATCGCTTGTAATAATTTCTTCCCTCATTATCTGCCTCCTACACACTCCCTAATTTTTATCTTTAAAACTCTTCTTCATTTTGAATTAACCATCGCGACTGCTACTGCCTCGTCTTTATTTTAATACTTGTACTAATCTTGTCACTATTATAAATTTTTAACATTATCCCCCTTAACACCACAGACAAACTCCGTTTACACTTTATTGAATAATATAGCTTATAAAAACTTAGCTTAAAAAAATTTTTAAATAATTTTTTTTTACTATAAATAACATTACTCATTTTCGTGTTATAGTTCATCTCATTGCGCAAATTATCAATAAAGGCGGTGGGAAACACTACATTATAATCAGTTTTTGTTAAATGTTCAAAATAATCATATATCTCATCCCTCACAGAACTATCCCGCATGACACTCGCAGCATATCCGCCCGCCATCTTACGATAACAAGCCAAAGGTTCTGGAATATAACAGGCTCCGTATTTCAGTGCCATGACCATAAAAATAAATGCATCACTAAACGAATGCAACTCAGAAATATATCCGCCATTTTTGAAAAACGCATCCCTTTTATAAATTGTTGTATTACCCGAGATCCAACTACCTCCTTTTGACAGCAAACTACGCGCCATTTCAGGAGAAATAAACATTTCTTCCTTAGATATAATCGGCGAATAAAGAAGTCCTCTATTTAGTGATTCCTCATCTATGCGTATAGAGAGAGCTGAGCATAAACCTGCATTGGGATGTCTCTCCAGTAAATTCATGGATTTTTCAAAAAGCCCGGGCAATACTTTATCATCCGCTGCTGCATCATATATATAATCGCCTCTTGCCATATTTAACAGCTTCAAAGAAGTCTTAACTACTCCCATGTTTTTTTCATTCCGTTCAAACCTGACAAGAGAGTTTTTCCTCGCGAACTGTTGTATTATTTCAACGCTATTATCTGTTGAGGCGTCATCGATAACAATTACCTCCACCGGCCTGTACGATTGGCTTAAAATAGCATTGAGCGCTTCGCCGATATACTTCCCATGATTATAGTTCGGCATTATTACCGACAATGTGCTATGTTGCATTTATCAACCCATCTCTATGCCATTCATTTTTGGCCCGGTACCAGATAAGCGCGACAAGCGGAATAGTAACCATACTAATTAATAAATAGCTTATGCCGATGCCCATAGCACCATAATTTTTACCTACAATCAATGTAAGCATACCGATTAATACCCCTTCGATAGCCGATAAAAAAGCAAGCGGCTCTTTTTTATGAGCACGCAAATAACACGCCATCGGAAGAGATAGAATATTTAAAACCTGTGGCAATAAAAACAAGAAGAAAGGCAATAAGGGGAGAAACCGCACAGACAAAGGGTGCCCAATTCTGCCGAGAATAAATATGGTAGTGTAGATAAAAAAAGCTCCTGAAATGGTAATACCGGATACTATTTTTGTTATTTTCCAGAAAAGCCGGTCAAGCCGGTCATATTCCCTATTTGAAATTAAAATGCCGAATAACGGCATCTTAGGATATATCCATGAAGAGGCAACCGCAGAAAGCGCTCCTATCAGGTTAAGTGTCATTCCTGCCTGTCCTGCAATTACAGCCCCGTGATAATAAAAAAGAACCGGAACAAAAAGAATGGTAGCAAATGGGCCGAACAAATATGTTACTATAACGCGCCATTGAAGAGGCCATATTTCTTTGTTCCAATCTATACGATGCCCAGAAAGGCTGGCAAAAAGCAGCGTTTTGAAAAATATCCAATAACGGGATATAAGAAATATCACTGCGCATACCAATGTCATAAGTGTCGCAATCGCCAAAGTCCAAAGAGCCGCGCCAAAAAATATCGCAACCCAAATCGCAAGGCTGGAGAATATACTTTGGACAAAACGATACGCATACAATCTTCCGACCTGATTACACCCCTCAATTAACGACCAGACAGGAATTAAACAGAATACAACACCGTTTAAAATACTCAATGCAAACCACGGCAGCATCCATTTAATACCTTCTGCAGACGATATTGCAAAGAAAATGTATCCTCCTGCCATCAAGCCGATTGTCACTAAAAGACTCGCAAAACCATACCATTTAAAAGCAAATTTAGCCAGGCTTTGCAATCTCGACAGGTTTTCAGGCTCGCCTTTTATTTCGCCCCTTTCGTCAATATAAAGACCTGACCATTCATGACTCGCAAACTGCATAATTACTCTGCCAAGACCAAGCTCGATCAAAAACTGAAAAGCAAGTATGCTCGCAAAGGTATAGTAATACCCCTGCAATTCGGGGGAAAAATACTTAGCAATAAGCAAATAATTTACGGGAACCGCTATGAAGCCCCATATTTTGCCGAGAAGCGAAAAGAAGACAGCCCTATCTATTTCCGCCCGGCGCAATAAAGCCAGCAGTTTATCTAAAAAAAGCGCCTGCTTGTTCATGGGGATATCCATATTGTCAATATCGAGCAATAAGTTTGAGATGAAATCTTAAAGGAATTTTAATCAGGAACTTATAATATAGCAGTCGCACCCGCTCCCTTAAATCATAGGGGATCTTATAGAAAATTGCCTTAATTTTCGGATACGCAGATAATAATAGCTGCCTAATGCCGCCCGGAAAATCCTTGGAAATAGCTTCGATATTACGATACGTCGACAAGCCGCTCCCCGTATCCGTTTTCCATCTTTTTACGCATGACCTCTGCTGGACAGATGCGTCGAATGTCGAATCATCGGTCTTCTCGGCATTAAAGTAAATAAGGTAAGTGCCCTTATCTAAACCTCCAAAAGCAAATACATTTAAAAGTCCGGGTTCATACCTGTAAATATTCCACAAATGCTTATTTGGCTGCGATGAATGTTTTATAAAAAAAGAGTCTATAATATCCCATTTATTGACATAATAGTAATCATAAAAGAGAGTCGGCGAAAACATATAAAATCCATGATCGGTATAGTTTGACGATGGGGATTCATGAATTATTCTTCCTCCGACCTTAAGCATTCTGTTGTAGTTTTCAAAAACTTTTGTAAGATTGAAGATATGTTCGCTTGACCCACCGTCAAACACAAAATCGTATTTATCGTAAAGATGGCATGGGACGTCCTTATTTAAATCATGTACTATTGTGCATCTCTCATAGTCGCTGTAATCTATACTTTCAACATTATTAAAACCGAGAGACTGAAACAAAGCCTTATCAGTAATGTATTTTTTATTCCTGAATCCATCTTTATCAGAGATAGTCATTTCTATTCCTGTCTTAAGCTGAAAATCCATCTCTTCAGCCCACTTGCGAAGGTCCTTCTCCGAAGCAAAGATATCCTGTCTCCCTATGGTCAGGATGCTCCCTTTAAAACACTTCCGTTTGGCCTCCCTCATCAAGAGCTTAATCATGCCGCGTGCTATTCCCATATCACTCCTTAATCCACGCAGAAAAATCTCTCACTGCCGCCTCGTAACTTTCTATCGTCCCTATATCCCTATGATAAACGTTGTTATGAAAAGTAAAAATCCTTCCGATATAATGCGGTAGCACCTCTGTGCTGAAATCAATAATAAGCTTACCCAAGCCTTCCAAAAAGCCAAAAATTGAAGGCTCTATAATATACACAGCTCCATTTGCCAAGTTGCAGGGAGGATTTTTCACTTTCTCATGAAATCCCTTCACAACACCGTACTCATCCAATTCGACAATGCCGCATGATTCCAGAGTTGACGTAGTAAAAGTCATCATAGTTATTTCGCATCCATCAGGCCTTTTGTGATGAGACTCTATAAATGCCTCCACATTGAATTTTGAAAGATTATCAGCATGTATAAGCATCAGCGGTTCGTCACCGAAAAAGTCACGGTTTGCCAATAGGGTTCCCGCAGTGCCCAAAAGTTCATCTTCATGCACAATTTTAACTATTGAACTAAATCGACTGTTTTCTATATGTGCCATTACTTTTTCGGGAAAATAATGAGTGTTGACCAAAACTGGATGTACTCCTGCATCAGACAGCAATTTAAACCAATACTCCAAAAGAGGTTTCCCTACTATGGGAACAAGGCATTTAGGGATTGTATCTGTGAGGGGACGAAGTCTTGTTCCCAACCCAGCGGCAAGCAGTAATGCTCTCAAGCATTTATCTCCGATATGAGTTCAGCCAATGTCAATGGCGTATTCCCGAGACTGCCCACCTGACATGCCGCAGCAAGAGACCCCATATACGAACCCTGCCATATATCAGCGCCAACCGCCAGCGCCATTGAAGCGCATGTCAGGAAAGAATCTCCAGCACCGGAAACATCCTTGGGAGCGACATTGAAAGCTGGAAGACGATCAGTCAGCCATTCGTCGTTCACATCGGTTTCCGCATGTATCAAAACCCCCTCCTCTGCAAGTGTTATAACCACATTTTTCGTAAGCGCCTTCTGCCTTAGCTTTTCAGCAAGGACAACAAGTCCAGATTCAAAATCATGGACAGCAAAGCGCGCCTCTTTTTCTGTTGGTGTTATCAGCGCCATGCCTTTAAATCTCGAGACGTCACCTATCTGGGATGACGACTGACTGTCGGCAACCATAATTACTCCCTGCCGGCCACATTCATCCACAATTATATCAACGAGAGACTGGGGCAGACATCCATAATTAAAATCAGCAAATATCAGAATATCTGTCTCACTAATAATATCGCATATATCCTGAAACATCTTTTTTCTGATTTCAGCATTAATAGCATGCTGCCTGAGATGGCTTACTCTCAGTAGCGTCTTTTGTCCGGCGCGGTAACGCTGCTTCAGTGTTGTAGGCCTGCTTTCATCTTCGTAGAAGTGAACATTTACACCATAACCTTTTAGGTTATCACGGGCAAATATACCAATCTCATCCATACCGGCAATTGAGAAAAAATTTACAGAAGCCCCCAAACCATACGCATGAGCAGCAACAATTCCTGCCCCACCAACAAACTTCTCCTGAACTATTGGGGTCACAACTATAGTAGGGTC
Source organism: Nitrospirae bacterium GWF2_44_13 (assembly GCA_001805105.1). Taxonomy (GTDB): domain Bacteria; phylum Nitrospirota; class Thermodesulfovibrionia; order Thermodesulfovibrionales; family UBA1546; genus UBA1546. The sequence goes on from MHEE01000009.1 coordinate 25,726, forward strand.
CTCCTGAGACATGCCCAATGCATCACATGTGATATACTCATCCACAATAACATCTCCGATGACGCATACTCTCAAATTTTTCATATCTAAAAAAATATCGAATAACTTTTTAAAATCAAACTTATGTCTTTTCATAAAATCAACAGGTTTTTTAATAGTCGATAGATTTAATTCATTCCATTCACGCTTCATCAGGTCTATGGATGAGAAGCTTATATCTCCCGAACTGAAAAGGATTTTTCCACCTACCTTTGCCAGAACATCAGCCTCAGGATTGTACCTGTCCTCATGTTCCTTACCCTTTACGACAAAAACTGGCCTAAGTTCTTCGATAAAGGAAACCGGAGAATCGTGCAGAATAAAACCGTAATCCACCCAGCTTATCGCCTGAATCCCTTCAAGCCGAAGAGTTGCCTGAATAACAGCTTCATCCGACCTGCCGTCGAGCACCCCTACAACAAGATAATCCCCGCATTCCTTGGCAAAACGCAAGAGGCGAAGATGTCCGGGATGAATTATATTGAAATTTCCAGAAACAAATATAATGCGTTTGTTTTTAGCTTTTTCTCTTACATGATTTAATGCATTGATAGATTCAGCATGAAAAGCCATATATTATCTCTCCATTTCAATTACTGCTCTGGCAATCTTTCTACTCTCTAGATCTTCAAGCGCCTCGTTTATTTCTTCCAGAGCATATTTTTTGCTCAGTAATTTTTCAAGCGGCATCTTTCCGTTTCTATACAAGTCAGCAAGTACAGGGATATCCTTGTCCGGTTTACAAGCCCCTCCCCAGCTTCCTTCTATGCGTTTTCCACATATTAAATCATAAGGGTCCAGTTCAATTTTGTTTCCATAGGGAGGATGAGAAGCAAATACACACAGTCCCCCTAAATTTCTTACGGCTTTAAATGCCGTTTCAATTGTCTTTGCATTTCCAGAAGCATCGACACTGTAATCTACACACTTATGATCAGTAATCTTATAAATTTCAGCTAAAGGGTCTTTTCTCATAGCATTTATCTCATGAGTGGCGCCAAATTCGCCCGCAATATTCAACTTATCATCTTCTATATCTATTGCTATAATTGGATTACATTCAAATAAAAAAGCTGCCATAAGTACACTTAATCCAATCCCCCCCATACCGAATATAGCAATCGACGATCCCTTTACTGGTTTTATATGATTCATCACAATACCAGAACCTGTCGGGACAACACAGCCAAAAAGCACTGCCACATCCAATGGAATTCCTTCCGGAAGCTTGACGCATCTGTTCTCTGAAACAATGCTATAATCACTAAAAGTCGTTACAGGACCGGCATTAACAATGATTTTGTCTTTAACATATTTTGCACCAGACACGTCCATGCCTTCTCCCTTGATCCAGCCGAGAATAACCTTATCGCCAGGTTTAACTTTTGTTACGGAATCTCCGATTGCAATCACTTCTCCTGAGCCTTCATGACCAAGCATATGTGGCAAATATCTGTCCTCACCGCGTTTGCCACGAACCTCCATAAGTTGGCTATGACAGACCCCACTGAATAAAACCTTTATCAATACCTGTCCCGGATTAAGTTCAGGAATATCAATCCCATCTTCAATAACCAACGGATGACCTGTTTTGTAAAGAATAGCTGCCTTCATTGAAATTTCTCTCGGATATCAGGCTTATCTAAAAAAATCATTTAGGATTCTTGATGAGATATCAACTACAGGATAATCAGATTGAAGTTTTTTCGAGAAAAGTCTACCTTTCAATATTTCCTCTAAAGAGAAAATACCGAGTTCTTGTCCTTCATTCAGCTTCAAACTTTCAGGCGTAAGGTCAACGAGACACGAATACACATGTATAAGGGCATATTCTTCTTTATAATAATAGTCTCTGAAATAAAGTGGTGCACGCGCTGCAAAATCCAATTCTTCCTGTAATTCACGAACAATAGCCAAATCCGGAGATTCTTCATGTTTTAGACTTCCTCCAAAAAACCCCCATTTCCCCGGACAGCTTATCCAATCTTTGAAATCCCGCAACTGCATTAAAACTCTTTCCCTGTTTTCGTATATAAGGGCAAGTGCAACGGTTTTATTAATCCGCCATGAACCACCAATAGTCACCAGTGTATCCGACCTCCGCAAAAAGTCTTTTCCATTCATCGACATGCATCATGGTCTCTGCTGTAAGAACCCATTTAAAAAGGTTTTCCCGTTCTTGTTCATTGCGCCATGCATCAACAGTAATATAGCTGTGTCCCCTACACACACGCTGTATTTCGCGAAGCGATTGTTTGAGACTTTCGAGGGGCAAGTTATGTATAGAATTGATAGAAATGACCAGATCAAAGCTTTTATCAGGATATGGCAAGCTTTCCGCGCTGGCTATTTCAAGAAAGGGCTTAACCGAGGGCATCGCATTTTCAATAGCATAGGAACTAACATCGATACCAGCCACAGTACAATCAGGCATAAGCTCCTTGAAATCATGCAGCATGAACCCCTTGGCGCAGCCAATATCAAGGATAGCGGCATTGTCCGGCAAATGATAATAATCCTTCATCCGCTTCACAACAGCTTTCCAACGACCATCATACTTGTAGCCGCCGTACCCGCACTTTCTGTCGCCATCAAAAAAATCCCTGTCAAACCTTTTTGCCAAAGCAATAATTTCAGGCGTTTTCTCTAAAACACGTTTATCGTAATCCCGTCTTGTCTTCGGGTGTGTATCAAGTAAATTAACCCCTGCCATTAGAGACTCCTCTCACTTTTTGTAATATTTCTCAACTTTCAGAATACATTCTATTATGTCCTCAACTTCCTGATCGGAAAAGCGTTCATTAAAAAGTATATTAAAAGTCCTGTTTCTGAAATCGACAGCATTGGGAGTTTCTACCTTTCGTCCAAGATACTTCTGTATCCATTTCCATTCCGAAACAATGTCCCTATAGTCGCCATTGACCCAAATGCCTTCAGTGCCTACAGCCTTTGCAAACTCTTTCTTGGGAACACGTATCTTTTCTGTGTCGACTACAACGGTATGAAAAAATACTGACGGCACTGATTCTGGAAGCGAAAGATTCGCTGGCGATACGACAGATGATGCATCCAGAGCTCTATCGATTTTCCGAGCTATTTCAAGTCGTTTATCTATAATTTTTTGCAATCTCGAAAGCACTGAAACTCCTATCGCAGAGGAAAGTTCGTCAAGGTTGAAATTTAGTGCAGGGAATAGATACTCTGTACTATTCTTATTATCGAAATTGGGGGTATTAAAAGGCTTCCCCCTATCAGCATAGGAACGAACCTTCCAATAATAATCTTCATTATTAGTGTACACCATTCCGCCACAGCCTCCCGTCCCTATAGTCTTTGAGAACATCGTTGAAAAAGCAGCTATATCACTAAAACATCCAACTCGTTTGCCTTTGTATATAGCTCCATGAGCCTGTGAACAATCCTCGATAAGCTTTATTCCATGTAATTCAGCTATTTCTTTTATAGGTTCAATATCAAAAGCCTGACCTCCTAAGTGAGTTAAAACAACGGCCTTTGTATTCGGCGTCAGCGACTTTTCAAACTCTTCAGGACTTATATTGAATGCATCTGGATTAGAGTCAGGAATAATAATATTACAGCCCGACACTGCAACCGGCATAATACTACCCGGACTTGTTACCGGTGAGACAACAACATCACTGCCGCTTTTTATTTCAAGGGCCTGTAATGCAATATATACTGCCGCAGTACCGGAACTGACACCATCGGCAAAACCTCCTTCCTGAAACTTGCAAAATTGTTCTGCAAGCATCTGTTCATATTTTCCTTGAAAACCAAAATCAACGCCAGTCTCCAAGCTATCTTCAAATACCTGCCTAACCATATCAAGCTCTTTTTCGCCAAAAAGCCGCCTATATGGCAATGGCTTGTTGCGCACCTTTGAACCACCATGAATAGCAAGTGTCAAACGGCACCCCTAAAACATATATTTTTTTTATATGACATTTTAGTGTATTTTTTCATCCAATATATCATTGATAGTTCTTGTAAAATCATTAGCGGCAGCATCTCTATGCAACAACTTTGCTGTTGCAATAAACGTTGCAATTCCCACAAGCGATTTAGGTACTATGTTTTTATCCCACCCTCGTTGAATTTTAATATTATTTATTACACTTTCAGTCGTCTCCTGAATCATACCAACTATACGAGACAGTTCTTCATTTTTCGGGATAAAATAATCATTAATAACTATTTCAGTTCCGGTATAAGGATTCTTCCAAGTTGTGGTACTGATATCATAGCCTCCCAAACTATATACTGGGGAGCCGGGGTTTGCTCTTAGTCTTGCAAGCACGCTCACATCAGCACCTTTGCGTATATACTCCATAGCTACATACATTGTTTCTATCTGCTCCTCGACTGTGCCGTCCGGAATGCCCACGATGAGAAAAATAATGGGGATAATACCCTTTTCCAGCAAAGCGTCCAGCACTATTCTATAGTCATTTGTTGTTACCCCTATTTTGTTAATAAAAGGAGATTTCAAAAGTTTATCCGAAAAAGTTTCTATTCCCAATCCTGTATTGTCAAATCCGGCATTTTTCATTGCTTCTATCACATTCCATCTGACATTTTTCTGATCAAGAAAATCAGCGATTCTCGATTGGCAGAAAAATTTCACTTCCTTCGGTATACGACCAGAATTTTTAGCATTAACAATCAGCTTGCTAAAGTTAAGAATTCGCACAATACCTTCTCTATTACCTACAGGGAAATCATCATCGCTGAACAAAAAACCTCTTGCACCATATTTATCTATGTGATACAGAACAAGCTCGTAAACGTCTTCTGCGGAGAGCATTAGTATCGGAGCAACTGATTTCTGCGATTCGGGCAAAAAAGACTGAGAACTACAAAAGCCACACTTGCGAGGACAATGGCTCGATGTATAAAGTCTTACAGTTTCAACAATAAACTCTGTATGGTTAAAACCGTCTATTTTATCATCTCTCACCTTCTGCCAATATTTATCGTATGGGATTGCACTCTTAATATTATTAAAAGATAATTGTCTAAACTTTTCAGATGTAAGCCGGGGCGACGATTTATACACTAACTTACCATCACTTTTGTAAAAAACCACTCCTGCAATTTCATGCGCTATTTCCAAGTGATTCCCGTTAGTTTCATTAAAAGATAGTTTTACGCAAAAAGCGCTTAGAGCATCTTCGGCAAATCCAAGAAAAATTATATCCACCATGCCGCTCTCCAACCACTGTTTATAATTTAGAGTAGCTTCATGTCCACCTGCAATAAATATGCACTTCTTAGCGCTTCGCCTCGCTGCATCCCGAAATCTTAATAGTGTATCCAGATCATCTTTCATATTTAAATGTGTAACGCTCATTCCAATTACATCGTAGTCTCCTTCGGACACTCTTTGTAAGTAACTCTGTTCCGAATCAATATCAAAATCCAAAATATCACATTTTAGTTCATTTTTTTCTAAATAGTTTTTTAGCCGATAAAGACCTATTGGAGGTGCAAGATTAAAACCTACCCAGCACTTTGATGTCATTAATAATACAGTAATCCTTCTTTGCAAATTGACCTCCCTATTTACTGTGCAAAACGTTTATACATATTATCTATTCGTTGGATTTTTGATTTTCTCCACGTGTCAAAAAACTATGCATCCTATCATTGACACCTATATTACGTCTTGTACCTCTCCTCCACTCTTCTAATTCCTCTATTGTTATTCCATTTAATCGTGCAACGGAAGATTTTCTCTCCTCCGAAGAGAAATTTATCCGGTCCCATTCAAACGACCTGAGGATTTCTAACTCGAATGGAGTGAACTCATTGGTAGTAATTAACCCTTTCCCAAACCCTGAGTATTTTGAAAAGTTTTCAATAAAATCTTCTGGCAATAGTGATTCACGCAAACAAACATCCATGAGTTCGGTTTTAGGCAAAGGAGTTGCAATATGGAAATTACATATGTCAACACTTAATTTTTCAGCAAAACTAAATGTATCTCTTATTTGATCCCATGTTTCTCCTGGAAAACCGATAATGAAGTTTACAACAATATCAAAACCTATAGATTTCGCCATGTTAAATATCGGATGAATTTTCTTAAGTTTTACAGGTTTTTTTATGATATTATCCACAACATATTGATTGCCTGATTCAAGTGAAGCCGTGATAAAATTACAGCCACTATTATGCATAGTTTCCAATAATTCCTCATCTAAAAGCCATGCCGTAACATTGCTGCATTTCCATGTCATATTATATTTTCTATCTATAATCCCATTCATTATATCAAGCGCTCTCTTTTTATTTGCAAGAAAATGGTCATCTAAGAAAATAATTTCTCGTATTCCACTGTTATATAAAGAATCAATCTCCGCTAACACATTTTCCGCGCTCCGAAACCTGACTTTTCGTCCGCTTACTGTTCTGCCTGCACAGAATACACATCTAAAAGGACATCCTCTTGATGTTATGGAATAAGCAAAGGGATAATTTGTGGCGTAAAGCGTAGCATCATATTTTAGTCTCACATTTCCATAATCATGCAACGAAAGCGTCTGTTCATTGAAACCTCCAACAATATTGGAATAGACCGGAAATGGAATGTTGTCTAAGTTTTCTATAAAGACTTTCTTATTTATACAGGACTTCCCATCTTTCCAATATGCCAGACCGTTAACATTTGATAGATTCGCCTTACCATTTTGCAGTTCATTAATCAGATGTGGAAAAGAATACTCGCCTTCACCCATAATCCAGTAATCAACATTCTCATCCTTCATGGCCTCTTCTATTAAAACTGTAGGCATCACTCCTCCCAAAACAATAATGGCATTTGGTAAAGCCCTCCTAGTAATTGACGTTGTCAGCCTTGACGTAGCAAGATATTCCGTTGAATTCGACGTTATACCGACAAGATTGGGATCAAGTTTCTTTATATATCTAAAAACCTCATCTTCGGACAAATTATTAAAATTAGGATCAAAAATCGTCGTTTCATATTGAGTATCCAGACAAGCCTTGAGAAGGGCCAATGTATAGGTTGGAAATCTCAATGTCCGTTTGTTTAACCATGCATAATTAGGTTGAAGCAAGAGTATTTTTTTAATATTGCGTGATTTCATATTTTTATTTTTTCCTCCGTGCTTTATCGCGTTTAAAATGGCCCCTTAAACCAGTCCCCCGGCACATCATGAAACGATTTTCTGCTGTCAAGTATTTCTTTGATATTCAGATTGTTGCCTAACATTTCTCCGACAATATTAACTATATCCTCTGCCCTTCTATAATATTTTTCAGTAAGCGCAAGACTTGTAGGCGTTGGGAAGTCCGGCAACGCAAGCCTTCTTGGAGGACTCTTTAAGGCATCAAACAGCTCCATGCTCACTTTTGCCACGACTTCACCCGCGATAGAAAGCGTCTCTGTGGCCGTATCAAGAGCGAGTACTCTCCCTGTTTTTTTAACTGATTGAAATACTGTTTCCCAATCTATAGGGCTCACCGTTCTCAGGTCGACAAGTTCACAGTGAATTCCCTGCCTTTCGAGTACATCAACGGCATGCAACGCCTCTATGGTCATGTACGAAAGCGAAACAATGGTTAAATCCTCACCCTGCTTAATTACGTGGGCCTTTCCAATTGGAACCCTGTAATCACCTTCAGGCACTTCTCCTTCAAGGTTGTGTAGCCACCTATGTTCGAGATATATTACCGGATTGTCATCGAATATTGATGATAGTAAAAGACCTTTCGCATCATATGGAGTGACCGGCATTACCACCTTCAATCCCGGGATATGCGCAAACCACGCCTGTAGATTTTGGGAATGTTGAGGCCCCTGCCCCCACCCTCTGCCGAGAATCAGACGGATAGTAATAGGAACAGACCTTTTCCCACCAAACATGTAAAACCACTTTGAGGCATTATTAACAAGCTGGTCCATACCAAGAAGGAAAAAATCAAGTCTTTGATGGCTCATTACAGGTCTTATGCCATTAAGAGAAGCCCCAATTGCAACACCTGTCAGAGCGTTCTCTGATACAGGCATGTCAAACACTCTTTCTGATCCGAATTTTTCCTTAAGTCCAGCAGTTGTTCCAAAAATACATTTAGGATCATCTACGCCGAGGCCAAAAGTAATTACCTTGGCATCGCTTTCCATTGCAATATGCAAAGCTTCATTAACTGCTTTAACATAATTAACTATTCTATGCAAACTCGGCTCCTATAATTTGAACAACTGAGTGAAGGCATCTTCGGAATGAGGAAATTGCGATATCTCGGCAAAATGAAATGCTTCGTTTACCTCTTCAGTAATTATTTTTTCGATATTTTTAATTTCTGGATCACCGATCTCATTGTTATTTTTGATATTATTTATTAGTAGTGCTATCGGGTCTTTTCCCCTCCACCAGAGATATTCTTCGCAAGTTCGATACCCGATGTCATTATCAAAATTTGGCCCGCAATGTTCATGCCACCGATATGTGGTGAATTCAAGGAAGATAGGCTTCCCTTGTGTCCTGATATAGTCGACTGATTGAGACACTATCGAGTAAACATCAATAACATCATTACCATCACCTTTGGAGCTTTCAATTCCAAAACATCTAGCCATCTCAAAGATGTTACGTCCGGATGGTTGCCTGACGTGGAGAGGGGAATAAACAGAGTAAAAATTATTTTCGCATATATACAAAAGAGGCAACCCTTTTAAAACTGCAAAATTAAGAGACTCATAAAAAACGCCTTCTTCAGTAGCTCCATCTCCAAAGAAAACACAGCTAACCTGATCGGTTCCGTTTAGTTTAATAGACAACCCAAGTCCAGTTCCTATCGGAATAGTTCCGCCAACAATTGAAGTACTTCCCATAAATCCGACAGACTCATCGATAAGATGCATCGAACCGCCTTTTCCGCCGGAACAACCTGTGGCCTTTCCATAAATCTCAGCAAGCATTTTCTTCAAATCGCCGCCTTTAGCTAAATAATGACCATGCGATCTATGAGTACTCACCACAAAGTCATCATTCCTTAAAGCGGCACAAACACCTACGGCAATTGCCTCTTGGCCAGTACAGAGATGGGTAGGACACCTCATTTTCCCTTCGGAGTATTTTTTAGCAATGGTTTCTTCAACCGCACGAATTCTTTTTAACTGAAAAAGCATCTTCCTTTTGGTATCAATATCTACTATTGCGGTCATTATGTCAAACTTCTCACTTTTATTAAGGCTTATGTATATATTCAAACGGCATGGTTTTTAAAACTTCAAAATTGCCACCAATCCACTCAATCATTTCATCTATACCGCGCTCTAAGCTTATCGTATCTTTCCAGCCAAGATCTTTTTTAGCCTTTGTACTGTCAAGCAGATAAGCAGTATCTTTACCCAATCTCTCTCCGACTACATCAACATTATCCTCAAAAAAAACTCCCAGTTTATCTGCTATCACTTGAACCAATGCCCGTATGGAGATGTTTTCTTTTGTGGAAAAATGGTAAATTTCACAGGGAAGGCCTGTTTTCATGGCCATTAATGTGCCCTCAACAACATCTTTGATGTGGATAAAGGAACGCACTGACTGCCCGCCACCGTGTAGTTGAATCTTTCTATTAATAAGAAAAAATAATATACTTCTTGGAATTATTCTGTATAGTTGTTGTCCTGGACCATATACATTTGCAGCCCGTGTAAAAATAACAGGAAAATTATATCCCTTAAAGAATGTCATTAAACTCATGTCGCAAGCTGCGCGGGATACAGCATAAGGAGTGCTTGGATTGTAATTGGCGCTTTCTTTAACTAATCCCTCACAGCTTCCATAAACCTCCGGAGTTGATATATGGACATATTTTTTCAAAAAACTGCACTTTCTTAATCTGTCATGAAATTTTATTGCTGACACTACATTGGTCATCATCCAGTGTTCAGGAGTATGCCAGCTTTCAGCCACCATGCTATGGGCGGCAAAATTGACAACATAATCAGGTTTAAAATCATCGATTAAATCCATTATTTCATCTAAATCGTTGTTTAGGTCAAGCTGGTAGAATTTAAAACGCTTCAGTTTTTCTAATTCTCCCCACCTGTAAGGTAAAAAAACCGGATTCGCTTCAGGCGATCTGCTTATTCCTATAAGATCATAGCTTTGGTCAAGTGCATAATTAACAAAATGAGCGCCTGAAAAAGAATTACTTCCAATAACTAATATTTTTTCACTCATCACTTATACACTTTCTTCCGGAAGGGGATTATCTTTAAGCCATTGCATAACCATGTGTCCAATAATAAGCTGTATATCTTCCGATATTTGCATGTCATCCACAGGGAAATGAAGAGGAACATCTGCAATATCTTTACAGCGTCCGCCACTGAAGCCAAGTAATGCATAGCTCTTCATACCTATCCTTTTTGCTTCCAATATGGCATTGACGATGTTAGGAGAATTTCCACTTCCGGAAAGCGCTATCAATAGATCATTTTCTCCCCCCAATGAACTTAACTGATAGGAAAAAATATTCTCATACCCGATATCATTACCAAGACAGGTTAATACAGACTGGTTCGCAGGCAAAGCAACGACCCTCAACCCCCTTTTTGATTTAGTTCTTATCGCTATGCCATAAAGGAAATCGTTTGCAATATGCATGGCATTTGCAGCGCTACCACCATTGCCGCACAAAAAAACCTGTCTATTGGATAACCAGCATTTACGAACATCTTGCGCCAAGAGAGCTACTTTATCCCAAGCAGTATTAAGTAATACGGATTGAAGCCGTAAGTTATAATTCAAAAAGCAGTCTGCAATTCTGTCTGTATCCGAAAAGTCCATTACCTTATGATTTCTTTCTTCATCCATTTTAAATTGTAATAAAAATCTTCATCGTTAAGAATGCCCTCTTTATATTTATCCACTATCTCCCCAATCGCATCATTAACTGTTTTTCGCGGGCTAAATCCGGCTTTCAAAAGTTTATCCGAGTTTACTCTATAGGAACGCGGGTCAGTAGAGGTAGTTACGCTGATTTTTGCTGGAACAAGTTTAGTTACTCTTTCCGCAATTTCCATTATTGAAATATTTTCAAATCCGGCATTATAAATTCCGGATACGGTATCCTGTTTATCAATCATAAACAAGTAAAGATCGGTAATATCATCAATATGGATATTTGGACGAACTTGTTGACCGCCAAAAACTGTTATCTCTCCCTTAGTTAATGCCTGCATTGTCAGCATATTTACGGAAACATCCAGCCTCATCCTGGGAGAATAACCGCACACCGTGGCAGGCCGGATAATCTGAATGTTCATTTTATCCGAATAACTTAACAACACCCTCTCAGCAATCATCTTGGTCTTATTGTATTCCGAAATAGGTTTAAGCTCTAAATCCTCAGTGACCTGATCTTCCCCTTTAATACCATAAACGCTTCCAGAAGAAGCATAGATAAAATTCTTAATGCCTTTTCTAACAGCCTTATCCGCCAGTTGCATGGTAGCTAACGCACTGATTTCCCATGTAAGTTTTGGATCCAGATCGCCACAAGGGTCATTGGCAACTGATGATAGATGTATTATTGTATCAACATTATCCAAAAGGGCATTTCCCACATCTCGAATGTCACCTTTAATTACTTTTAAGTTTTCATTTGCCTTTAGATAATTACCAAACCACATAGTATCTATAACTGTTACATCATATCCTCTGTCCAATAACTTGGGAACTAATACCGTCCCTTTATATCCGCAACCGCCCGTAACTAAGACCTGCATCTTTTAACCTCCATAATCAAAAAATTTATCGGCGATTTCCCTTACGTGCATTGCTATAGCAAGAGATGCCGTTAATCCGGGTGATTCGATACCGATAAGATTAATAAAACCTTCAAGGCCCCTATCAGCTTCATCGACTATTATAAAATCTTTTATGCCTTCACCTTTAATTTTAGGACGAATTCCCGCCATATCAGGAATAAATGCCTCTTTGTCGAGTCCTTTAATAATCTTATTTGCACTTTCATAAAAAATATTTTGCTTATTTATATCTACTTTATAATCCGGTGTATCAATATATTCCACATCGGGTCCAAAGCGGAGACGTCCACTTAAGTCCATCGTTGCATGAACTCCCAGCCCCATTAAATCTTTATGTGGAACGGGATAAACGAGCATTTTTATCGGAGACTTTTGTGCATATGAAAAGTATGATCCCTTACAATATCCAAGCCTGTATCCTGCACTGTCAACATCAATGCCTGCTAACGTAGCAATATAATCGGAATAAAGTCCCGCTGAATTAATAACGACTTTCGATATGAATTTATAATCGTCATTGATAATGCCTATCACATAACCATTTTCTTTTTTAGAAATACAATTAACCTCGCTGCCAAATGAAAACAAAACACCGGCAGCGGTTGCAGTTTCATAAAGACTTTCCATCAAAGAATGAGAATCAATGATACCCGCGTTGGGGGAATACAAAGCAGCTACTGCATTGACATTAGGTTCTATTCGGGCTACATCATGGTCTTCCATAAATGTTAAGTCTTTAACCCCGTTTTGAATGCCGCGCTTATAAAATTCTTGTAGATGTCTCTTCTCGTCATCATTTGTAGCTGCTATTAATTTCCCCAACCTTGAATACGGTATTGAATATTTCTCACAATACTCATATAAGAGTTCCGCACCTTTAATGCACAATTTTGCTTTTAAAGAACCATGGGGATAATAAATGCCTGAATGAATAACTTCACTGTTTCGACTGCTCGTATCCTGTCCAAACTTATCATGTTTTTCGAGAACAACAATGTCATCATATTGCTCAGATAACTGTGCCGCAATAGCTAATCCAACAACACCGGCACCAATTATTGTGATACTTACATCTTCCACAGTTTTTGCTTACAATTTATTTATTGGCCATTCTTAGAATGTCCAAACAGTTTTTCTGCCAAACAAAGAATTCTCTCTCAAGGAGTCCATGATTTTCAGCCTCGTGAAATCTGAGGGTACTGAAATCTTTCTCTTTAAATCTCATCGACTCCAGCCTGTTTTTATAATCGAGGGATCCTTACTCCAGCATACGTTACAAATCGGGCCATTTTATACATAATAGCCCTTATACCAATCCACAAACCTCTTTATCCCTTCCTCTATCGTAGTTGAGGGCTTAAAGCCGATATCACCTGTCAAATCATCTATATCCGCATAAGTTGACGGAACATCGCCGGCCTGTATAGGCAAAAGATTTTTCTCTGCCTTTTTGCCGAGACATTCCTCTAATACCTCGATAAATTTCATCAATTCAACGGGGTTGTTATTGCCTATGTTATATATTTTATATGGCGCATAACTCGAAGATGGATCAGGGACATCTCCGCTCCAGAGCGTATCAGGTTCGGGAAGTTTATCCGTAATCCTAACAACACCCTCAATAATGTCATCGATATAGGTAAAATCCCTCTGCATCTTTCCATAATTGAATACATCTATCGGTCTGCCTTCGAGTATTGCCTTAGTAAATAAGAATAACGCCATATCCGGCCTTCCCCACGGACCATAAACAGTAAAAAACCTTAATCCAGTGCAAGGGATATTATAGAGGCTTGAATAGGAATGCGCCATAAGCTCATTTGCCTTTTTGGTGGCAGCATAGAGAGATACCGGATGGTCAACATTGTGATGAACTGAAAAGGGCATTTTTGTGTTTGCTCCATACACCGAGCTCGAGGAGGCAAAAATGAGATGCTTTACTCCATAATGCCTGCATCCCTCAAGGATATTCAAAAAACCATAGATATTGCTGTCAATATAGGAATACGGATTTATAAGGGAGTATCTTACTCCAGCCTGAGCGGCAAGATTTACTACCGCATCAAACCCTTCTGTCTCAAAGAGCTTTAAAATACCTTTTTTATCTTCAAGGGACATCCTGATGAATCTAAAGCCGTCTTTATCTTCGAGCAGGGTAAGGCGCGCCTTTTTGAGATTCACATCATAATAATCATTGAGGTTATCCAATCCAGAGACTACACTGCCTGATTCAAGAAATCTTCTGCAAAGATGAAAACCTATAAATCCGGCTGCGCCGGTTACCAGAATTTTCCTCACGTCCTAACCGCTTCTTTATTCCTAATCTTTTCTAACAATTCCATTATTTTTTCACTGCTCCGCCCTCTCGGTTACATATCTGCTTTTATGCAGAGCAACCAAGAAGGCATATCTTTAACTCTAAAGTTACAGCTATGTATATTGTATTAACAATACTGGTACGTCTCGTTAATAATAAATACTTCAGACAGGCAGATTTAAATCTGTCCCGTTTGTTTCTGCTATATCTTTTTTTATTACCTCAATCTCTTCTTTTAATGCTTCATATTCATCCATCTTGTTTCTTAAAAACCTCTGCGTCAGTTCTATCTTCTGGTTAATGCCATTTGGCGTCAGAATATACATATAGGCAAGCTTGTTATTTGAATTCTTGAAATGCTCAGCCTTTATCAGTCCTTTTTTAATAAGGCTGTTAACAATAAAGTTTACTTTTCCGAGACTCAATCCGAGCTTTCCGGAAAGTTTACGTTGGGAGGGATTATCGCCATTTGCCACTTCTCTGAGCAGTTTAAAATAGAATTCATCCAGCGCGTGAAATCTGTCTGAGTTCATACGGTGAACTAATATACAAAAGGAAATAAGGTAAAGTCAATCTTTTACTTTCTTGTCCAGAAAGTCTCAACAAGTCCAACTTTCCAGCTACCCTCCTCTCTAACCATTATTAGCCGGGCGGGGGTATCTGATTTTGCATGGGTAATCAGTATTTCAGCCTTGTCTTTTTTTATATATCCTACTTCCCATTTTGATTCATTAAGCACCATGTCAGGATTAAAATAAATAAGAAAGAATCGCCAATATACCCTATATATCGGCCCACGTTTTTCAAAATCATCCTTTATCTGCTCTCTGGGATAACCACCATTTTTTTGCGCTTTTACCACATCATCAATAATGGTCGATTTTGACTTCTCAGTAAGAGATGGCCAAATAGCAGGCAGATTATTCTCTTTCATTGCCTTAAACATGCTATCAGCAACGGCAAGCACTTCATCCATTTCCTTATCGGTATATGCAAAGATATTTTGATTTAAGAAAATAATTAGGCAAAAAACAAGAAAATATATGCTCTTTCGGAATAATTGTTTGGTAGTCTTCTTACTTCTGAACTTAAACATTACTTAATAATCCAAGTACAATATCTTAATCTTATGCAGATTCATTATTAAGCATACTCCCAGAGGAAAATTATGCCCCCGCAAGTTTGCGGGGGCATATACATATCTCGCGCAATTTGATTATTCAGTTTATGGATAACTACCTGTATGGCTAACTGCAAAATTTGTCAAATTAGCGTTAAAGTGTGTATGTGCTAAAGCAAGCGTCAGATTAGCGTTATGAGCAAGTGCAAGATAATGATCTATTGTTGCCACAGAATCGGTCGAACAGACATACTCATCATACAAGTTTGATAAAACACAATTGTAACTAAGTGCTGTTGAAGTCGTGCTTGTTGATCCTAATCCGGAAATTACTGCTGCGGCTATTACTCCTGCCACTACTACTCCTACGACTATTGTTCCCGTTCCTATTCCTCCTTGTGTTGCAGCTCCTCCCTCTTGGCCTGCTGCTGCTGCACCTGTACCCGCAGCATTAGTATCTTTTTCTTGAGCCATCGTTTTAGTTACAAAAGCCGGCATCATAAGTGTGCTTACGAAAAAGGCAAATAATACAATAAAGACTACCTTCCAATTAATTAACGCCCTTCGCATAGAAACCTCCTTATCTTTTAGAGTCGTTTATTACAAGCTACTGGCTTATCGTTATCGTTAAGCCAAACCTTACCATTGCTTTAATTAATACACCTTTTTTGTCTGTTTGTCAAGCATTATTTTCGTGTTATTTCCTATGAAGTCAAAAAGAGGCGTAAAATGGCTTATATCTTGGGCAACATCTCTAGTCCATGGAGACACATGCTGCTCATACGTCATTCTGGTTTCCTTGCCGAAGAAGAATCTCATGGGAACCCTCACCCCTATGCCCTTATCATGGTATCCGCGGTTAGAGCTGTCATTGAATATAGACGTGTCGGTTATACTATACCATGCGTATAGCTGTACTCCATTTATGTCTTTGGAGATTGTAATCCTTGTTCCCCTGTCTCCTGCCAGAAATTGTCCATACTTGACCTCAATAGCAGCTCCCGATTTTGGAAAATTAAGCC
>MHEE01000009.1:42094-87011 GCA_001805105.1 Nitrospirae bacterium GWF2_44_13
TTTTTACGGCGCTTCCTCCCACTCCCAATAATAACCTGCCGCCGAAAAAGGGTTTCGCAATCTCTGAATCCAGTCCTGCATATTGCATTTCAAGAATGCCTGCAGTGCCTCTTATGAAAATATCAGGAGAGAAACGATGTATCTGTTGAAAGAAAAATTTATCGAAAATCAGTTTCTTTTCCATATAAAGCGTAATATCCGACCTCACAGGGATGGAAAGAGGCTGTGAAGAACTCGATACATTTGTGAATGGAAATAGCGCCGCGCCTGCAACAAGAGAAGCGCCATTCCATGGGACATATCCTGCCCATCCCAATATTCCTATGCTGCCTTTCCAGAAACCTGAGGGATCATTTAAAAAGAGACTAACATTGGGTCTGTAGCCCAAAAAAAAGCCTTCTGACTTTACATCTCTTACTCCTTCAGCAATACGTAAATTCTCGGTTTCAAATTTCGAGATTTTGAAAAACTCACTTCGGGTGAGCCTTCCCTGCATCAACTCCTTTATATCAAATTGGGTCGTGTGGAATGAGAACATAGGGATGCCGTTCTCTTTAAAGATTATAGTTACATCTTCTATGTCCTCAGGAATCATGGGCGCTATTGCTCTGAGCAGGGCCATCAGCGCACTTATCTCATAGAAGTACTTATTGTTCTGCACGTCAATTGTTAGAGATCTGTCGATCCTGTATATTCTGAAATCACTAAAATCTGAATAAAACAATGCCAATCTCATCCTCTTATCCCACGTTAGCGGCTTTGCATCAAGAGGCTCCTTATAGGGATGATCATATATCGGAACCATAGGCCTGCCTATTTCAAAAGGCAACGATAAATTAACGCCTATCTGGTTGCCCCGCTGATAGCTCAGGTCAATCTCAAACCACTTAGAGGGCATCCATCTAAAGCCAAAGTTATAATTTGACGGTACAGGCTCTCTGAAATATTTTGGCTGCGCTGGGTCACTAGTATGCTTATGATATTGGATAGGGCTGTACTCCACCATCAATGCATATTTTTCAGATGGGGCAAATTGGACGCCCCAAAAAAACTGGGAGTCAAGGAGCCACTGTTTTGTATCCTGAAACATCTCTATCCTTATCCTCTCACCCAGTGAAGGAAGAGGCTTTATGCCAAACCTGCCGTTGCCGAACCCGAGGGTAAAATCAAACGGATAGATTTGTTTGCTTGCTACGATGTATTGTGATGAGTAAAGTCTTGTACCCTGAGGATCCCTGATTCCCAGAGCTACAGCAGGAATATATTTGCCTTCGGGAATTATTTTAATTTTAAAACCCAGCACCTTGTCTTTGTAATTCCCATATTGTGATTCAGAAGAAGAACCGGGAAATCCAGGTACGCCCATGACTTCCGTTATCCCGCCGTCGATTTCAAGCCCTTCAAACGGGCTTATGGCTCCGTAGTAATATCTGTAAGGCTTAATCTGGCTGTAACCGATGCGGAAAGTATTTTCCCTCATTATTCTTGCAGTGGGTATCTCCATAAGCCCTGTACCGCCAGAGTTAGAGGGGTAGATAAACGGCTCATCACCGGCTAAACAGAAAGAAGAAGGAACTAAGCAACAAACAACGCACAGTAGAAAAAAAGCAATGTATCCATTCATTCAATCTTCTAAATTAAGGTACTCTGACATCACGTTTGTCAGGGCAAAACTTTTATAACAACTGCAGCAATTACTGCCATCTGCATCAGTATCTGTGTTATATCTCTAATCTCCCTCATCCATGCAATACGCTCCAGTTTCTCAGGCACAACTATAGTGTCACCAGGCTCAATCTCTTTTACTTCATCGATAAAGGCTGGCATCTCCCATCGGGATTTTAATGAATTCCAGCTTATAAGACCAGATGACAGCTTCCTTGCACTGCCGTCAATTTTTAAGACATATACATTGTCGGTATCAGCGTATCTTGGATACCCGCCTGCCATTTCAATATAGTCTTTGTAATCATGTTTTTCCAAATATA
The DNA here is from genome assembly GCA_001805105.1 of Nitrospirae bacterium GWF2_44_13. Classification (GTDB taxonomy): domain Bacteria; phylum Nitrospirota; class Thermodesulfovibrionia; order Thermodesulfovibrionales; family UBA1546; genus UBA1546. The sequence continues at coordinate 44,083 of MHEE01000009.1, forward strand.
TAAGACTGCTATGCGACATAACCGAGCCGATAACATTAACCACGCTGTTTTTTATGGGGATATGAAGATTGTCTCCTTCGTGAAGTTCAATATCGTATTCGCTGCCCTTCAGAAGCCTCAAATGGGCAAGCCGTATACTTATCCTTCCTGTTGCCTTAAGCTTCTTCAAAGACGCTATAAATTTCTGTTTGCTTTCCATCTCAGTATTTTTAGCAGAAACTTCTTCCGATGACACGGCAGTAGAAGCCGAAACAGAACTCCCAGCAATGAACTCCCTTTCAAGTCTTATGATCATCTCTTCAATGCTTTTTTGCTGCATGTCTTTAACGCTCTCCCGTATAAATACAGCTCCTCGCAGGTATGCGCTGTCTGTGTACCCGCCTGCCCTTTCGATAATAGAAGAGAGTTTGTCCCCCTTCTTAATGGTGTAAGTGCCAGGGAATTTCACTTCACCTTGAATTGTCACTGTCCTGTAAACCTGCCATTCAGGAACGGTGCGGACCAACAGATAGTCGTTCTCCTGAAGCTTTATATTGCTCGAGATATCTCCATTTAAGGCCTTTTCAATATTAATCGTAATCTTTTCGGTTTTTGGCCCAGCATTTGTAACGGATACTCTCGTTAATTCGGCATCTTTATTATAGGCATAATATTTAAGCCCGCCTGCCATATGCAAAAGGTCTTTAATCGTCATGCCGGAACTGAAACCGTATTCGCCTTCCTTCTGAACTGCGCCTACAAGCCTGACCACCTTCCTATCCTGCACAATCTGGAATATTTTCAACACATCTCCCGACTGAATGGCAAGGTCTTTATCTTTAACTGCATCCGTATCCGATTCAAACACTATATATTTATGGCCATCCACTATCCGCTCAATCTGAACCCTCCCCTTAAAAGCAACAGCATTCAGACCGCCCGCCATATCCATTAGTTGCTGAATCTTGGTCTCCCCTTTCAGCTCATAGATAGCAGGATTATTCACACTGCCTGCGATAGCAGCAACATTACCTATAGGCGGTATGAATATCACATCCTCAGGCATAAGCCTGACATCCTTTGTTTTATCACCCTTTAAGAGAAAATCGTACATGTCGAAATTGACGACTGTCGTACCGTTCCTCTTAACCTGTATATTCCTCATTGTGCCTGTTTTTGAGGGTCCTCCGGCCGCGAAGATGGCATTTACCAAAGTTGAAAGTGAAGAAAGAGTATATGCGCCAGGCTTGCTGGCATTGCCAACAACATAAACCCTCATAGTTCTCAAAGCTCCCATGCCTACATTCATCTCAAATCCGGTAAAATATTTGGAAAACTCTTTATGCAAAAGCGCTTTTAATTCCTTATAAGTCAGTCCTGTAACACCGAGCATACCAACTTTGGGCAGAGTTATTTTCCCATCCCTATCAACAACAACAGACCATTGCCCCTCGATACTGCCCCATACTACTATTTTCACTTCATCATCGGGACCAATGACATAGTCAGGCCCTACAGGAACTTTTTCAACAGGAGCAAATGTCGAAAGAGGCTGGCTGAAAAGGTCGTAGCCAAACTGTTTGACAGTAATAGTCAGCGGGTATGAGCTTTTTATCCCTATAAGCTTAAATCCATCAGCTATGGCTTCGGTAGAGCCAATTAAATATCCAGCATCCGTGATTACCGCATTTTTATCGCTGAGCTCCAATGTTTTTATTTCCTGTTTCTGTTGTTTCAGTTTATCTATTTCATCTCTGCCTTTGTCCTTATCCGCATCTATCTGTTCCCTTTCAACACGCTTGGTGATTTTGACTATTCTGATCGGAATTGCAATCTTTCCGGTAGGCAAGGCCTTAGCCGTATACTGGAAGGTAATCCCTTCCAATTTTTTTAATATTTCGAATTGGAATTCGTCAATATCTATTGTCCCTCCTGAGATATACTGTTCGAATTCAGATGGCTTTTCCAAAGAAGGCTGCTGAAAGGTTGATGGTTGCTGAGATGGAGGCGGCATTTGTTGGGGCTGCTGCAAGTATGGCTGTCCAAACAGAGCAGAAGCTGTGGATGTTTGATTCCATGGCGATACTGGAATCATCTGCATCTCAACGGCAGACGCAATGCCTGAAAAAAGCAACTGTATAGATATAATTATAAAAGTCAAAAACCTTAAAAATTTACTCTTAATGACTAACATAGACTAACCCCCTATTTCTGATATCTCTTACTTTTAAAGATTTTTCAAATTTACTATTATATATTCGCCGATGCGATTATAACATATCTTTTAAAATCTATAACTCATCAAAATCCCACCGCCTATACCCTTAAGTGGAACAAAATTTAGCGATATTTTCTCTTTTTCCTCTGACTTCTCTACAGTATTACAACTCAGATATGCCAGATACCAGCCGAGCACAGCCTGTGAAAAGTAATGTTTATTGTCATTTATTCTCGTAAGCCCTGGCAGTACGGACAATGCATACAGGATTGACTTTACGTATGTATTATCATTCATTTTAGCTGCAGTTATAAAAGGCACAGCGCCCAAAAAGGCATGCCCGCTTAATCCGTTAGAATCCTTTAATGGTCGCCATTTCGACTCGCCCTCTGAAGGATCGGATGCGCCAGTCATCCTTTGAAGAAATAAACCTGCAGGCGCGCCAACCATTATCGCCCTGAGAGATTTCTGAGCCCACTGGCCTGCTGGGTGTTCTTCTAAAAGCACATGCGTTCCCAAAAGTATGGGCAAGATAAAAACAGCATTGCCAGGCCACTTTAGCGCCTTTGCCGCGCTGTCTGTTGTCTCGCTTCTGACACTATCCTGATAGTATTTCTGAATCTCCTTGTCCATTGAAGAATTTGCAAAGATACCTGCAACTCCAACGCCTATGCCCAATCTGAGCAGGTTTTCTCCATTCGCATAAAAGTTCCTATAATCTTTTTTAACTGCCTCTATATCACGCGATATTAAAGAATCGTCATCCGCAAAACATGGAGATATTAGAAATGCAAATGCCGTCATAACTACAACAAAGACGGCTGCACGGCCTAAAGATTTTGTCATTACTGCCTTCCCCTTCTGATTGGCAGCCTGAATGCTGCATATCGCTTAATGGCCTCAATCCTCTCTCTGTTTTCAGGATCGTTTGACGCTTTGTCTTTGTATTCCATAAAAAACGCTGCAAATACTGATAAAAAGAAACCCACAAATGTTGCAAGCATTACCATCTGCCTTCTTTTTGGCTTAACCCTTTTCTCAGGCGGTATTGCTTTTTCAATTATCTGGATTAGCGTGGCATCCCTTGACTCATCAAGTTTGGCACTAGTATATTGTTTTAATAAAAGTTCATAAAGTGTCTCATTGTATTTAAATTCGCGCATCTTCCTTATATACTCAGTGCCGAGAGAGGAAATTCTGCCGGTTGAAATAACAGCAGCAGAATTGCGGCTTCCGCTCTTCGCCTCAAGTCTGCCAATTTGATCCATTAGTCCCCTAATCTCCTCTTCAATTCTCTGGATATCAGGATTCTGCGGGGTGGCGTATGTTTTCATTACCTTAAGCTGAACCTCTTTTGCAGCTACCTGTGCCCTCAATTGGGCAATGCCTTCCACAACCATCGCTGCCTGCGTATCAAGTTTGATAACACCTGTCTTTTCCTGAAAACCTTTCAGGGACTCTTCTGCATTAAAAAGTCCTTCTTTTGCAAGTTTTAACTGCTCCTCAAAAAAAAGACGCCTCTGTGACGCCTCTGTAACAGCAATATTCTTATTAAAATGCCTTAGTTCTTCCACTAAGGCATTTGCTATTTCCGCAGCCTTTTGGGGGTCCTTGTCCTCAAACCCTATAGTTATTATCCCGCTTTTTCTATCTTCGTGAGCCTTAAGTGAATCAAGTAGGATATGTCTTGCGTGATCCCTATATTTAGATTTATAAAGCTTCATCAAATCAAATCTGTCTATAACTCGGTCTAAAACAGTCCTTGATTTTAATAGCTCGATATAAAGGTCATTTTGTGTCTTTATACCTCCTCCGCCAAGTATGTTTGTTATGAGTGGCCCGCCCTGGACCATAAACTGAGTTGAAGCGATTGTCTGAGGAGGGAGTATCTTTGTTTCTGCCTTATAAATTGAGGGTATTATAAAGCTTATGATTGTGGTTATAACTGCTGCTCCAAAGGTAATTATTGCAATAAGCCTCTTTTTTTTAAAAATAACAACCAAATAGTCCAGCAGATTAATTTCCTCAGAAAATTCTTCCTTATGCTCCATTATAATCTCCCTTGAAATTTATTATAAGTTTAGTGTCTATATAGATTACACTAATCTTTTTGTATTCCGCAATATACATCGCTGGTAGAAAGTTACAAGAACTTAAAAAATTTCTTAACCTCATCCATAAAAACAACCCATATTCGGGGAATATTTTTAACAAGATTTTCTAAAAGTGGTTCTTCAATCATGAATCCATATGCATGGATAAAGAAATGCCTGAAGGTCAATTTTATTTGGCTAAATAACAAGTCCGTAACCATCTGCTACATAAAGACATTCTTGCATTTCATGTCTCAAAAATAGATCCAGGCATTACACCTTCTTGTAATATTTGTCACACACCTTTTTTGTCCTGTAGCACGCTCTCCAAAAACCTCTTTCCATATGCATTTGTTTTAATCCTTTCATCGCATATAATAACCCTGCCTGTATCTGTCTTTGACCGTATCAACCTTCCTGTACCTTGCTTGAACTTCAGTATCGCCTTCGGAAGGGAATATTCATAAAACGGATTCCCTCCACCTTTTTCAATCTCTTCTGTCCTTGCCTTTACTATGGGCTCTGTGGGAACTTCAAAGGGCAGTTTTGTGATAATAAGGCACTTCAAGGAGTCTCCCTTAATATCAACGCCTTCCCAGAATGAATTAAGGCCGAATATGACACTGTTTTCACTCTCCCTCATTGCTTTAAGCATTGCCTTATTAGGGAGTTCACCCTGAACCATTGGATTTAGTCCGAGTTCCGTCAGCTTATCGGATGTCAAAGCCCATATCTTGCCCATTACTTCCTTTGATGTGAAAAGGACAAGAACTCCGCCGTCTTTCTTTGATGCCTCATCAATAATAACTCCGGCAAGCTTTCCTATGCCTTCGCCATTTACCAGGTTTATTCCTTTTTTTATCTCCATGGCAATTTGATTTCTGAGGTCAAAGGGAGAAGGAACAGACAGTTTTGCCGATGCCTCAAGTCCAAGTATCTTTTCGGTAAATCCAAAATCCCCTGAGACCGAAAGAGTGGCGGATGTTACTATTATGGAATTATACTCAGGGACTATGTTTTCCCTGATAAAATCCTTCGGATAGATGGGAGACATTCTAAGGGCAATTCTTTTTTCTTCTATCTCAGGCCATCTTACAAAGCCATCCATATCCTCTAAGAATATCTCCAGCCCATCTGCAAAGTGCTTAAGCTTGGTTACTGACGCCTTCAGTTCAAGTTCCTCGTCTTCTTTAAAAAGTCCCATCGTTGATGTCCTGATATCTTCAATAAGGGATCTGATTGAAGATGAAAGAGCAGATGAAAAATTAGCTAATGCGAAGGTGCCTTTAATAGTTTTTCTGTGTTCCAGCTCTTTTTTCACCATATCCCAGAAAAGCTCCATCTCCGTTCTCAGGGATTCAACTATCTGAAACAGGTGGTGGGATTTTGAAAGCAGGCCCTTATAGTTTCCTCTTTCATCAAGCCTGAGGAGTTTATTCAGGATATTTTCAAAGCCGCGTTTTGAGAGGTTTATCCCAATCTGCTCTGAAAGGGCACTATCAAGCGCATGCCCTTCGTCTATGATTAAGACCTCAGCCTTAGGCAGTATCTTTGAGTCATCCGACAGCATTGCATTGATGCTTATAAGCGCATGGTTTGCAACTACTACCTGCACCCTTCCACATCTCTGCCTTGCCTTGAAGTAAAAGCATTGGTTGTAATAACTGCATTTTTTGCCCTTGCATGCATCAGGGTCAGAAGACACCCTCTCCCACAAAAAGGATCTATCAGGATAGTCTTCTACGTCTCCCTTCTCTGTTTCAGATGCCCAGATGGTAAGCCTTCTGTATTCAGATGCTTCCTCGTCATTCGAAACCCTGAATGCATTGAGCCTTCTTAGGCAGAGGTAATTGCCCCTGCCCTTTGCAATGGCATAATCAAACTCTTTTAAGTCTGAAAGGAATCTCAGGTCCTTGGAGATGAGCTGTTCCTGAAGATTTAATGTCTTTGTTGAAATAATCCCTTTCTTTCCGGACAGGATTAAGGGGATTAGATAGGCAAATGTCTTGCCTGTCCCGGTTCCGGCCTCTGCCATGAGCACGTCGCCCTCCTCTATGGCCGTTATGGCCGTTGAACATGCCTCCATCATATCTAACTGCGGATTCCTCAGTTCATAATCCGGCATTGCCCCTGCCACATCAGCCTTGAGAAAATTTAGTGATTTCTGCGCTAATTTTAAATCCATAATATATTTCCCATATTTATATTACCCCAGTTTTTACCGTTTTCCCTTTATAGAGCCGCTTATTTTCAAAGTTTGTTTATACTAACATGTGCCTTTCTTAATGAAGAATTATCTTAACTATATAAATCAATACTATGACTATTTCACATTATTAAGACCATAGCCAAAACAGCTATTACTGCAAAGCGCGGTGAAAATCGAAGGCAAAACACTTACTGCACGTTTATCTTTATATTTTATGCAATACCGTTGGGAAAAGATGAAAAGGTTGAGAAGGGAAAAAGGTAATCTACTTACCTCTCTGAAAATGGCTGCTATGAGCGCAGGGTTAGGGCCGCTTTTCTCGTACTACGAATAGACCCCGCTCCATAAGTCGTCGAGAAACTTCTGGTACGGCAGAATAGTGATGCCATCCACAGTCCTCGCACGGGCTTCAAGACTAACACAGAGATAGCGTTTCAGTTTCTTCTCCTCTGCCAGCGCGCGCAGGGATTTAAGGTCTTGAGAAGACACATTTTCTTTAGCCTTCACCTCGATGGCAGTATGATCACCAAGTATAAAATCGACCTCGAACCCCGATGTAGACCGCCAATAACTGAGGGGCTCGGCTGAAACATAATCACTGTAGCTCCTCAGTTCATGCAAAAGATAGGTCTCAAAGGCTTCGCCGAATTCAGGGGTGCCCGGCATAAATACTCTCCCTTGCAGCTTAGCCACCACTCCGACATCAAAAAAATAGTATTTCGAGGAGACCAACGGCTTTCGTTTCACCGAACTGCGCCAAGCCGGAAGTTCATGGATCACAAGTGTATCCTTGAGTATTTCAAAATACTCATAGACAGTCGTGCGTGGTACCTGAGCATCATTTGAGACATTCGTAAAGTTGACGATTGTGCCGTTACAGAGGGCTGCAACCTTGAGGAAGCGGCTGAACGCAGGTACATTTCTTGTAGCCCCCTCAGCTATGATCTCCTGCTGCAGATAGGAACCTGCATAGGCCTGAAGGTCGGCGCCGGGATTGTCAGAGAAATAAATAGAAGGAATCAATCCGCGTTCAAGTGCACGAAATAAGTCGAACTGCTGCCCAAGCTCTCGGTAGGTGAGGGGATGCAGATATTTCGTGCGGGCCCTGCCGCCAAGCAGGTTCACGCCGCCGCGCCTGAGCTTCCGGGCGCTCGATCCTGTAAGCAGAAAGCGAATCCTGCGCTCTTCTATCAGCCTGTGCACTTCATTGAGCAGAATGGGCAAACGCTGTATCTCATCAATAACCACAAAACGGTTCTTGGGAGTCAATTCTTGAGCAAGACGACCGGGATTCTGGCTCATCGCCAGGAATACCGATGTGTCCAAAAGGTCATAAACCTTCACATCCTTCAGGGTATGGCGAATAAGCGAGGTCTTCCCTGTCTGGCGTGGCCCGAGAAGAAAAAGGGATTTCTTCTCCAGAAGCGCTGGCAGACTCAGTGCCCTGTCTATATAAAGGCTATCAAGATTTTTCTGTTTCGTCGCCATATTCGTCATATATGATTACATATGACGACAGTAATGTCAAGAGGGAATCTTGAAGCATTCCAGATAGGTATGGACATAGTTTCCAGTTTTCAGGGGATATTGTCCTTAAATGATAATATCCCCTATAATTTTATTACCCTGATTTTTCCTGTTTCCCCTTTATAGAGCCGCTTATTTTCAAAGCTTGTTTATACTAACACGCCCCTTCTTAATGAAGAATTAACTTCACGATATAAATCAGCACAATAATTACTTCACAGACCCTTCCTGCGTCTATATGCATTATTCTTCCTCCCCTTCGGTATCTTTTTTGTAATCTTCCAACTTTTTGCTTAGTATGGCCTCAAACGCCGAGCCGTCCTGCCTTGTCAGGTTAGGAATAAACTTGGAATAAACCCTGAAAAGCATTTCCGAGTTTGAATGTCCAAGCTGCCTTGATACCCACTCGGGATTTTCGCCTGATGCAAGCCAGAGTGTGGCAGCAGTATGCCGCGTCTGATACGGATTCCTCAGTGCCAGTCCTGCTTTTTTTAAAGTTGGATACCATATCCTCTTTGAAACATTGTTATAATCAAGCGGCCTGCCGCCTTTTGAGCTAAAGACAAGCTCTTCGTCTCCTGTTTTTTGTTTTTGATCCATAAGGGCATCTTCAACGACTTTTGACATGTCGATATCCCTTATAGAGCTCTCCGTCTTTGGGCTTACCCACTGATTTCTCTCCCAGGTCTCCCTCACTATTACCTTTTTATTTATGAAATCAACGTATTTCCATTTAAGCCCGTCTATCTCAGCTGTCCTCATCCCTGTGAAGAACCTCACCGCATAGTAATTATAAAAATCATCTCTTACAGCGCTGAGGAATATTAGTACCTCATCCAGGGAAAAGGGCATTATCTCGGGCTTTTTTACCGTAAGCGGCCTGATGTTTACAATAGGGTTTGTAAAATCAAACTCCTCCGCGGCCTCATTAAGCATCAGCCGCAATACGCAGAGGATGTTATTTATCCTTTTATTGCTCATTTTGCCTTTTTTCCCCTTGAGTTCTGAAAGCCGTGTCCTGAATTCCTTTATCATGGACTTTGTTATCTCTGTAAGGGTCCTCCCCTTAAAATAAGGGATAAGATGAAGGTTTAAAATAGAGTCAAAATCCCTCCTCGTTGATGGCTTCCACGCTACCTGGTTGTTTTTATACCACCTGTCAGCATATACCTCAAATGAAAGCCTCCCGGAACCTGTATTCGTATCTAAGATCCTCTGCTCGTTCCTGCTTCCAGGGAAATACATGGAATAATTGAATGTGCCCAGTCTTATCTCCCCTTCAATCCTTCTCATTGCCTCATTCATGAGCTTCATGTTCTCGGAAGTATTTTTCAGTTCAGTATACTCCCTGCATCTTACTCCCTGAAAGAAGAAATCAAAATAAAGATAGTCTGCCTCAGTCACCCTGACATTGCCCATTAAGAGCTTCTCCTTCTTAGCCTGATCTTATCCATGGGGTTTTTATCTTCAGATGGCATGTCCATGATCTTTTCAATCTCATCCCAGATGAAAAGTATCTTTCGTCCTCCAAAAGGCCTCAGATAATGGACGCCTTCAACAAATACTTTGTCCTTAAGGTGCTCCCTTATATAGCGGACATCGTACTTAATCCTTTGGCTTAATTCCCCTGCCGTTAGATAAATATTCATCTTTCCATGCTCGTGCAATTACGGGCAAGGCATCTGCCTATCCTCTTATCCGGCGTCGTGTCTTTTCTCATCGGCTTCAAATCTTATCCCTCCTTGGCTTCCTTATAAGCCTTCTTAATCATCGTCCTTGTTATCATTTCATTGGGCTCAATCCCGCGCTCATCGTATATCTCATCTCCCACAATCTGTATTCTTGAGATATCCTCCCCTATTCTTTTGCTGCCTGCCTTTTGAATGCCGCTAAGAAACTTTTTTTTTCTTTTCATCATCCAGGCTTTTGTACAGGCCTTCAAAATAATTGAAGGCCTCTTTTTTGATGTACATGTCTCCCTCCTTTTTTTGTTCTTAACTTTGTTATTCTGTTTACCAAGCCAAAAGTCAAGGAAATCACTGAAATTAGTTGAATTTTTCCTTAACTGATCAGCCACTGCCCCATTCCTCCTATTCTCAAATAATAATATTCTATATGTATATTTGACATCCTTAATGTATTTATACCATTTTATATGTCATTTGTCAAGTATTTTTTACATCCTGAATAAAATATTTCTCTTTTATTTGTAAAAATGCTATTATTTATGCAAGAATGATGCAGCGATGGAGAACCGGAATTGATTAAGTGCCATTTATCAAAACTTATGGGCGAAAGGAAGCTGAATATTGCAGACTTAGCCAGAGAAATCGGCGTGCATAGGAACACAATCACCCTGCTCTATTATGAAAAGGCTAAACGGATAGACTTTGAGGTGCTAGATAAGCTGTGCAAGTATTTTAATTGTTCCGCAAGCGAGATACTCGAATACAAAAAATAAAAAAAGTGTTTTACTTATTTGGGTTTTTAATCTGATTGATTTTCCACAACAGCTCTTAGTTTTCAACCTGTCTTTTGCCTGATGCTCCAGTATTTCCAATATGGGATAGCCTCAACTACATGCCTTTCTTTCTGAAACTTTGTTTCAGTATTAAGGGTGATAAGCAGTGATCGCCGGAGATTATTTTTCTCCATAAACCTGAACAGAGTTTTAATATCATCCCTGCCTATTTTCTCCCTTATCTTTATTTCAACGGGCAGAATGCTTTTATCGCTGGCATGGATTATGTCTATCTCCTCTTTCTGCGGAGTTTTAAGGAAAAATCTTGCATCAAGGGTATTTACAAAAAATTGTTCCAGAACAGAGGGTAAGTCCGCTTGCGGGTTCAGTGCCATGGTAAAGGCTGTATTACAGAGGTAGATCTTCTTTACCTTCTTCTCGCTTGTGAGAAGATTTCTGGAATAGTTGTAAAGTTTTTGTAAAAATAGGGCATATTCAAGATACGATATGTAATTTGCAATCGTTCTCTGGTCTACTTTAAGGTCATTGCTTAGGTTCTTATAATCAAGATAAAAGCCCGGCCTGTATGCGGCGATGCTCAGCAGTTTCAGAAGGAGTTCCGGCAGATCAAGTTTGAAGGTCTGCGGTATATCCACAAAGGCAACTCTTTCAAGCAGGCTCTCCTTAAGATATTTTCTTAGCATATGCTCATCCATATTGAGCGCCTCGATAAATCCGCCTGTTCTCAGAAACCCCGCCATATGCCTCCTCATATCCATCTCGAAGATATTCTCCCTGTTTCTGTCTATCTTTGCTGCCTTGAAATCAAGATACTCTTCAAAGTTCAGGGGCTTGATCAGAAAATCAAAGAATCTCCCTGCAAGGCTTTCCCTTGTTCCCCGCCACATGGTTATCTGAGCTGAGCCTGTCAAAAACAGTTTCAATTTAGGGTTTGCGTCATAAAGGAGCTTTATCTTGGAAGGCCAGCCGTCCAGCTTTTGTATCTCATCAAGAAATATGAATACCTTCTCCTTAGAAATGTCCGTATGAAGCACATCTGTTTCATACCGTTTGATGATGTCTTCCAGATCATATTTCATCTCGTCAAATGAGAAATAAAGGATTTTGTACGGATTCACGCCTTTTCTGAGAAGCTCATCTATTATCTGGTACATCAGGGTTGTCTTACCCACCCTTCTTAATCCGGTAAACAGCACTATCTGGCGTTTATCAAGATATTTGATGACCTCGCCGAATATTGCTCTTTTCCTTCCAATAAACTCAGGCGATACCTTGCCATCCCGCCACCAGGGATTAAAGCTTTGTAGTTCCATTATCACTCCAATGCTATTGAATTTTAATTACAGTTACATTATATAGAGATTGAAAAATAATAGCAAGAGGAGAAAGTTTCTTTATTTCCAAATTAAATGGGGTCTGTGAAATCAAAATAATCCGTATCAGAAAAAGACTGAACAATCTCTCTATGTCCAGTTATCAGTGCTGCTCATTAATTAAATTTTCTCAATCAGCTTTTTAAGCAATGAGCCCTGTTCAGATATCAAAATATCCAGCGGGAGCATCTGAGACTTCCTTTTTCTCAGGGTTTGGGGAAGAGAAGGATAGGATAGCTGCATGAAATCCTCGATCTCAGAGCTTTTCATTTTGAGGGCTGCTAGTCCTCCCTGAGCGCGGATAACCACATAAGAAAGCCAGTCTGCTATATGGATGTAGCTTGACACTGTTGTGACAGGCCCTGCATGCCCGAGAAGCCTTGCCAAAGCAGGCAATATATACGAAAATAATGATTGCCCTGTTGAAAGCTCGCCAAATCCGTGCATGACTTCTCTGACCCGCCTCAGGTATTTGGGGCTAAAAAGCTCCTCCTTAAAAAAGGGCGCATGAGAGGGCAGATACCTCGCCTCTGAGATAGCAGCTATGCCACGCAGTAAAAACCAGTTAGCAAAGGAATGCCTAAGGTCGTGAAATCCTATGTCGGTGCCGCTCTTTGCAAAAATTTTCCGTATCGTGCGAGAGCAATCCCTGCTCTCTGCGTAAGGCTCGGACTCTGCAAAAATACTGGCTTCTTCCTTGGAACGAGAATTTCTAAAAAAATTAACTACTTCTTTTAAATAACCATCGGGAAGCAGCAGAGAAAGGGGAATGCACCTTTCTCCGCTTGAACTCTTGCTTCTCCGGACATAAAGCGTATATCCGCCATCAGCTATAAGATCTGAGACTTGGATATGAAATATCTCAGAAACGCGCAGCCCAGCATAAAATCCGAGTATTACCGCTATCCGCAGCTTTAGCTTTACCGGGTCTATTTCTTCATCTTCATCTTTGTTTTCAATGAATGAGAGTGCATTTTTAACATCTGTGAAAGAAGCAAGAGACTTGGTTCTTTTTATATCTGCCTTTCTCAGGTTTCTATTCGTGCTCCAAAGAAGCCTGTCCCATGCCATCTTAGGATAAAAATCATCCTGGTAATCATAAAGCACATCCGTAAAGCATTGAATAGCACTTCTGATGTTGGATGAGTCGTAAAGCTCAAAGGTAACAGATATCATATCTGCCAGCTCCTCGCTTTTTAACTCGTTTATTGCCCTATTGCCCAGAATAAAGAGAAAGGAACGCCATAGCTGGCTGGCATATGTGTGTATTGATTTGACCTTAATCTCTTTCGACTCCAGCTGTGACACTATCCACTGGCCTAAAAATCTGAGATTGATTAAAAACTTATCCTCGGCCTTGGAGTCATATTCAGGTAATGAGGAAATAATTTCAGTGATTTTCTTTGATTCCTCAATCCTCACAGCCAAATTAGCATCCCTGGAGATACCCCACACTGATTTTGTTATTTTTTTATAGACACTCGCAAACTGACGGCTTTCAAATAAAACTTTTTTCCCCTCAGCCAGGCGTTTTTTTGCCAATGACTCTTCCTTGGGAGAATCTTTTCTGCCTTTTTTTGATGGCTTTTTGTGCCTCCCTGGAATTTCAATAATAAGATGCCTGTTAATATCTGGATCCAGTATAGATAGATGCTTAAGGTCAAGCGAATCGCACTTGATATCGCCGCTAAGCGCAGCTATCACAAAACTGGGAAGTTTCATTGACAGCCTGAACAATGCCTTTTTCCTGAATGTGGCTAAGGACATAGCCGGATATGAGACCTTATTGATTGTTGTTACATGCTGAATCCATTTCAAAAATTTATTTGGCAGCCCTGAAATATTTTCATTTGTCCTCCATGAAACAGGGAATATATAATCTCCTTGGAATTCCAGTTTTAGCCTCCTTCGCCTCTTATGAAGAAAGAGTATCAGCCTGAGAAAGTAGGCCTCGGCAATCGGAGGCATCCAGTACCTGAGATACGATACATCCTCTCCCCCGCGATCTTCTGCCCTTGGATGTTTGTCAACTGCAGAAAGTCTTCGCCTAAACGAAAGCGGATTAAGCGTAAGATCTGAAAATTTAGCATCTAAAATATCTCTATGGAAATTCCTGTAAAGTGCCCCTGAAAGCATTGATATAGCAAGAAACTCGCAAAAAAAGTAATCGGCGATTGTTTCTTCTGAAGCTCTTCCGTAGTCTTGTTTTAACCCAAACAAATAATCCATAACAAGCTTGAATGATTCTGATGCGTTAGAAAGGTCATCTGTAAGATCAACGACGAGCTGTCTTGACACTTGTAACGGGATGTTCAGATAATACCCTTCATACCTTTTTAAGAGCTTTAATTTTTCGAGTATCTCATTCAAACATATGCATTTTGAAAGGCAGTGGTAGTTGTGTTTACGGAAAACAATCCCGTGCAGCTTTCTTATATCTTCTTTTGATAACCTCAGAATAGCGTCTTTAATCTCTATCCTATTATCTGATAAAAATCTTACGAATTCTTTTACGGCAAGCAGATACATACGCGGAAAACGCTTTTTCTTATTCGCAAGCTTTACTGCTATTTCCAGGCACTCCTTATGAAACTCAGTATATATCATTGCCTTCAGGCAGATAAGAAACAGGCAAAAGCCCTATTTCACTTACCGCCTCCTCAATAACACTGCTCAGCATTTTTAAGAATTCCTCATAGCAAAGCGCCGAGGTTATTCCCAACGGCTCTTTGGCCACGTGGTGATGGCCCATAAAGGCATTGGCTATCTCATGAGAAACGCCATGCTCATACAAGTAGGTTCGCATATAATGCCTGGGCATTTTTAGATCAAACGGATACGGCAGGCCTGCAGCCGCTAAAAAACCAAGCATTCTTTTAAGGGAAAACTCTATAGGACTACCGTCTTCTGCCAGAAAGAAGAAAAACAACTCGGGCTCAAATTTCAGCATCTGAGGATTTATCTTCCGCGCTACATATCTACGGATTCCATCAAAGCCTTGACGCATATTCCCGGCCAGAATATTCAAGGCAGATGCCGCAGACAAATACCGATCCTCACGGTAGGCATGGCTTAACTTGTCATTTATTACCACATGGCCATCCTTGCAAAACTCACTAAATGCATAGGGTATTTCATTTCTCGGACGGTAAGCCATGCAGAACTGCATAGATAAAAAGCAGTATGAAATATAAAGGTTATGTCTCACAATTACCTCATTCCACTTTTTCTTTTCGATTGCCTCTTTTAGCGACGTAACATACGAAACTAGATTTTCCTTAAGAGGAATAAATCTTGAGCCATATCCAAAATCAGGTGAATTGTCATAGCTGGCTATCAGATTGTCAGATTCTGCTCTTGGCGAACCCGATATGAATTTCTTCTCCACTTCCGGCGCCAGATATTTTCTTGCGACACCCTTAGTGGCCATTTTCTCTTTTTCTATGTTCCGCAATATCTCTTTATGAACAGTTTCGGAAACGCTCAAATATTTTTTTTCAAGGTGTTGCGCTTGTATATGTATGTAATGCAGGTCAGAACCATAAAGTCTGTAATCCTGTCCGCTTATGTAGCAGGCAAGTATGGGATCTAGTCCGTACCGCGAGGAATATGTCGAAAAAAAAGACAGTGCAAGCGATGAAATTGTGATTGGCAGCACTGTCTTGTTTGAAATCTGTTTGAGAAAGGAAGCAACCGCATCAAGATTTATCGATGTTTTTTTATATGGGGCTTCGTGGGAAAAGAAAAACCCATCGTTTTCCTTATTGACCGGGGTCTCATCCATTAATTTACCTATCACATTAGGCAGAGGCACCATCACTGACTCAGAAACTTTTCTACAAAGATCGTTTCCCTCTATTTTTGACTTTAATAAAACCAGAGGTGGTTTATACAAAATGTATCGGCCATTTGACCTGGAGATGTAAATATGCCGTTTCTCGAAATTCAGCCCGTTCTTTAGATCGGTGATATTCCAAAGACTGAAAAGCAGTCTGGGTTCGATACCAGTATGTATTACAATTAGTACGAAAATAATTGTATTTTTTTCTTTGTCAGAAAACTTGCTCCAGGATTCCGCAATATACGAATAAATCAAAGAGTAGTGGTGCAATTTATAGTATTTTTTTTCCCAAAAAAACTTGTGAGAGCGAAGATTAATCTTATCTACCCACCTGTATTTTAAACTTGGCGGGCGGGGAACGGCTTTTTCATTAGCATCCTGGTCCGGATTGTGAAATAGGTCAAGATGGATTAATTCGTCGGGGTCCATAAGCTCGTCATCTTCCATCCGCTCATGAATTAATTTCCTCATGGGAATAGACGCCGCTGTAACATAAACAGGAGGGAATTCGTATCCATCATAATCACTGTCAGTTTCATTACCGTTTATTCTGGCTTGCGTCAACCCTAATTTTCTTATATATGGATACTGCGGTGTTTTAACAGGTGAATCATGAGCATGAGAATGAATATCTTTATTCTCGATTAATATTCTAATGAGTTTTTTCTTGTACCCTATAGCGGCGTTGCCTAACTTGTCAGTTTTATTTCCCCATACAATATTATCGTAATTGATGATGGCGCCTTTGATGAGTTCAAGTAAAAAATTATCATCCTCATGTTTTTTCCCAAGCAGCTCTTCGTCATATTTCTTTTCTTCGTCTGCATAAAAGAAAAAATATCTGAATCCCCTGAGATAATCGCACTCAGTACCATCGACCAGACTGGACGACATTACTTTTTTTATCCCTTGGAGAAATCTGAGACAGTAAAATCTGAAAAGTGGAGATGCCTCATTTTTTTTATAACCCATCTGGGAACTCTTTTTATCCATATAGCCTGAGGCATAAACATAAAAAATAAACACGGGGTGCTGGGTCATATTTACTTTTTTACCGTATTTTAGATCCGGAGATTTTTCAATAAAGGCAAACCATTTCGATAAAAGATCTGTTATAAAACCCTGCTCTGCCTTTCCCATGTTTTCATGCAAGCATAATTGCTGCAGCAACATCAGCAAGGCTTTTTTGCCCTGCAATATGCCACGCAGATCTTCAGGCGGGTGAATTAAACTCAGCACCATATCCAGCAGTGTTTTAATTTCATCTCCTTCAGCATAGAACTCTTTTGTGAGAGCTGAAAGGTAGTCTTCGTCATGATCATATGCCTGCTCTACAGTCACCAACTTTTTAAGCTTATCCACAATTTTTTTAATATCCACAATCTTTTACCTCCTTGCGGTATTTGCAGGCTTCATCAGCCTTAAAATTACCTGCGCACATTAAAAACCTCTTATCGCCGTGCGTACTGATTAAAAGACCCTCACGGCCGCAGTTTTCGCAGGTTTGGTTTTTTTTCGAAGCCATAACTCGGTAGGATATTTATTTGCCCAAAAAAGTTGCGCCTCGTCTTCCGACAGATGAGCCCTGAAATCGCAGGGGCTTTTCTTGTTGAATTTGCCAAAACACGTTATCTTGTAAAATCCTTTATTGTCGCCCTCTTCTTCCCGTTTTCTGTGTTTTGACCCTTGCAATATCTTCCCGCATAATGGACACAGCATCCCCGCATCCTTGCGCCTTCGTCTGGATAACATCGCAGGCGTCACATTGCCTTTAATCCCCATAGCCTTTGCCCCAGAAATGACAATCTGTGAGTCCACATCATCCATCAAGAGGACTTTTTCTTGTTCTTTGGCGGTGACTATAAACGCGGGAATTTTCGTTTCACATGCGCGCACTAAAATATCGTAAGCATAGTGCCTTGCAATTAGGACATATGTGCTATTTTCCCTTAAAAAAATGGGTGGTTTTGAACGGCAGTAAAGTAGCAGTTTTTTACCATAGACTTTGTCCAGCATCTTTATGATGCCCGCATTGTCCGGCCTTTTCTCAGAAAATCTTATTTCTGAGCGTAAAAGGTCAAGTTCTGCTACTTTCAAGATTCCTCCTTAAAGTTATCTGCTTCAAGGGGAATGGCTATTAGCCATAATACCCCTACTATATATTACCCAGCTTCCATCGTCTTTCAGGAGAATCTGATAATTGGTATTGCAGAGTTGCATTTAAATGATAATTTCCCTTTAAAATCAGCCTGTTGATTGTAATTGCAAAATGTCTTAGATTTACGGATGAGGCGTTGAATTGGCTAAATCTCTTTTTGATGCTAGTGTGCTAAAACAGCATAACAAGCTTGATTTAATTACGTTTTTTATTAAAAATGCTTACTTTTATAACTATTTTTTGACTTGCAGGTATTGTATTATTGATGTGGCAATTAAAAATTGAGCTCACCGCCTCTTGACTTTGGTCTTGAGAACTTATTTTTCAGACGCATCCCACAGGTCTCTTGAAGCTTCTTTTGCCAGATATTTTGCTCTTTCCTCGCTCATCCCCCTCCGAAGATAATCAGCAAGCATTTCAATTTCTATTTCCTCTGCGCTGTTGCAGTGGTCGTAAGAAATTACATCCTCATCGGTTATGCCAAGTATGTTCTTTATAGCCTCTGGTATCTTTGCTTTTCCTGTTTTTATTTTATAGCCCATGGTTTTATAAGGAGGAGGCTAACTGCCTGACTTCTTCCCTGAAATGAGATAGGCACTGTAGCCGCTATACAACTTTATTTTTATCTGTACGGCCTTCACCGACTTTCATTACACCTTATTTGATAGCGTATCCAGCCTCTTTGGAGTTATCTCTACTGCCAAACAAATCCTCTTAGTGTCCCTCTATGCCAAAGAAGAACCCGAATGGTATCACAAGTGTATGTTTATCTATAGCTGTCATCTCTGTTCCTGGATAAAGAAGAACTGACATCACATGCTTGGCCTTTAAATCCCTTGCACAGTCTTTCAATCCTGAAAAGTCTGACTCTCCGAGATTTTGCGTCCACTTGACCTCTATCGCTACAATTCTTTCGCCCTGTTCTATGAGAAAATCTACCTCTCTGCCTGTATAAGTGCGCCAGTAATAAAACTGATACCTTGTCTCTCCTACGGCGATTATCTTCTTCAGTTCCGAGGCCGCCCATGTCTCCACCATGTTCCCGATCTTTCCCTGCCGTTCAAGGGTCTCCCAGTTATCGGCGGATGAAAGGTGACAGGCCATGCCTGAATCTCCGATATACACTTTGGGCATCTTTATCAGCCTTTTGCCTATATTTGCGTAATACGGCCTGACGAAGAATATTTGGTATGTTGTCTCAAGCAGGTCTATATACCTCCTGATCGTTGTAAAGGGAAGCCCGAGCTCTCTTGATATGTCCGAGAAGTTGACAATCTGCCCTGTCCTGAACGCAACGAGATTCAAAAGTCTGTTGAATGCCGGCAGATGTTCTATAGCCGAAATATTTCTTATATCTCTTTCAATATATGTCTGTCTGTATGAATCAAACCACCGCCGTCTTGCCTTTGCGGAAGGCATCATGGATGGCGTGGGATAGCCTCCGGCAATTATTTGCTTCTTAATTTCCTCTTTTCTGTCAGCAAAAGAATGCTTCTTCCATTTTTTAAGGAGGGTTGCCGAGTCCTTTTCGCTGAAGAGGTCAGATAGAATAGATGGTATTGTCTTTCCGTTTGTCTCAGACCATGTAAATGGCTGCAGTTCATGCAGAGCAATCCTTCCGGCAAGGGTCTCGGAAACCTTTGCAAGGGTCATTAAATTGGCAGACCCTGTGAGGAGATATTGTCCGGGTTCACGATTTTTATCCACTCTGACCTTTATGGCACGCATAAGATCAGGCGCTCTTTGCACTTCATCTATTATTGCAGGAACAGGCGTTCCATTTATGAAACCATCGGGATCATTTAACGCTGCATCCAGGGTGATACGGTTGTCGAGGGTTATATACCTGGCATTCCAGTCGCTTTTGGCAAGTTCCTGCGCCAGAGTGGATTTTCCCACCTGTCGCGCCCCAGTAAGGAGAACGACCGGGAAATTTTGCAGAGAATCAATTATATCGGGGGAAATGTGTCTCCTTATCATAGTTACAATTTAACCACTTAATGGTGAAATTGTCAATAGCAAAGTTAATTAAAGATACCGCTTTTTCAGCATCGGCTGTTATACGACTATTTTGCCTAAAAGCAAAATAGTTAGCGTAAAGTTTTGCTTTTAGGAGAAACGATTACGTCAGTGTCATGGCAGATTTTTAAACTATTCACCCTCTCTCTCAAGCCCCATCCTCTCCCACATCCATGACAGGTCATAATACGGTCTGCCTTCTTTTTTGTTTTGTTCTTCACCATTTTCAAAGAGTTTAAGCAAGTCGATAACTTTCTTCCTGCCCTCCACCGTCGTAACAGCCTGAACAGGGGTTTTGCCGTTAAGCACCGGTATTTTATCCTTCAACCACTTCTCACAATGCTTCTGCATGAACTGAGAATAGATCTGCTGTTGGAGCTCCAGCGGCAAATCGTTCTTCTGCCTCTCGGGTGAACT
The DNA here is from genome assembly GCA_001805105.1 of Nitrospirae bacterium GWF2_44_13. Classification (GTDB taxonomy): domain Bacteria; phylum Nitrospirota; class Thermodesulfovibrionia; order Thermodesulfovibrionales; family UBA1546; genus UBA1546. Next base: position 64,399 of record MHEE01000009.1, read on the forward strand.
CTTTTTATTGGATTTCATAGCTTCCATGGGGTCTTGAAACATGTCAGCCCTATGGATAACGGCATTTGGTAAGGCCTTACTGATAAGCTTCTTCCCCTTTTCGAGTCTTTTCTTGGAATTGCTCTCAAATATCAGCCTGTCATTTTTTATCTCGACACTTCCGAGGATTGTGGCGCTGCCCTCTTTATTACGTTTGTCATACCAGGTAAAACCATTCCCTGCCGGTTCAAAACCCTTTATTTCAGACAGCCCTTTAGCCACAGCCTCTTTGTCTTTGATTTCGAATATTGCTTTTGAAAACAGCATAGGCTCGCCGCTTGTTGTATGAATCTTTATCGCAGGAGGATTCTGTATCAGGTCATACCAGTAGAAATTGAATATCTCGCCGTTTTTCTTCAGGAAGTCATCCAGTGTGCTGTCAGGATAGTCCTGCTTATAATCCTCATACTCAGCATGAATGTCATTTAGTATGCGTTCCTTTTGCTTTAGAGGGTAGGGATAAACGGAACCGCTCATTATGTATTTCCCGTCAACATGCAAAAGCCTTGCAGCATAAATATCCCATTTTTTCAGTCCTCTTGTGGCTGCTCTTTCCTTTACGTCATATTCTCCGCCGAGCATAAGGTCATTAAGCAACAGCCCCTTTTCGGGGAAGACTTCCTGAACCTCATAAAGGCTTATGACGGAATTCTTCATCATGGTCAGTATTTTGTGCTCGTCCAATGATAGATTTTTATTGTTCTCAAGATAAAGGTCTATGAGGGTCTTGTCATTTTCTTCATTAATGAGATAATCATAGACAACCCATTCCATGAAGTTCTGGTATGCGATATCAAGGGCTGCGCCGTCTAAATGTTCATTTGGCTTGAATTCATCCCAGAATATGAAATGGGCATATTCCAATGTGTGCTTATAATTTTTTCCATAGAACTTCAGCAGATCTTGGACAAGACGTTTTTGGGTTGAGTCTTCCCTGCCGGTTTCTGTGTATGTTTCAACCAGGCAGCACTTCTTATGTTTTTTCCCGCTTCCGCAGGGACAGGGATCATTTCTTCCAATCTTCATCTTTAAGCCTTTACTGATTATAAACTATCACGTCTTTTAACTGAATATCTTATCGGCTTTAATCCTCATTAAGCCTTCTCTCTCAACATCGCTGTAAATATGTATTACACTTTTACATCATGATAAACCTGAAGCTGCCTGATAAGACTGGCCTTCAATATCTATCCTGTTAAAAGCCATTCCCATAGGGGAATAACATTAATCTTTCCTGCCTCTGTCTTGATGATCTCCTTGTGCTCTGATGTCACGACGCTGCCCTCTTTGAGAGAAAATCTCTTCATTGCTTCAACCAATCCCCTGATTTCCCTCTCCCTTGTTGCCGGTGATTCCATATCGTAGCTCACATTCAGGATGTGCTCTTTGCCGCTTGATGTGTAATAGAAATCCACTTCGTACTTCCCTTTAAAGTAATATATTTTTTCTGCCTTTCTTCTCAACTCAAGAAAGACGATGTTTTCAAAAATCCTGCCGACATCCATCGAAAAAGGATAGTCCATGGCCGTTTTGAAACCGACATCCACACTATAGATCTTCCTTGGGTTTCGCCATTGTTCGCGCACTGATTTTGCATATATTGGCACTGTGAACAGGGCGTATGCGTCCTCAAGGTAAGATATATACTCGTAGACGGTATTGCGCGAGATGCTCAGCCCCTCGGATTTAAAGTCATTGTAGAGTTTATTGAAACTTACATGCGTCGATATATTGGAAAAACAAAACTTGATCAGCCGTTTAAGAAGAAATGTGTTCGAAATTCCGTACCTCTCGATTACGTCTCTATACATGATGAGATCAATGTATTCCTGAAGAGTTTTGATAAAGACAGCCTGGTTGTAATTTATTATCTCTGGGAATCCACCTCTTATGAAGAAGTCTGCCTGAGCGTTTCTTATTTTTGCCTGAGACTTTGAGGAATGAAGATCCGGTTTAATCCCCTTAAATCTCAGAAATTCGCTGAAGGAAAGAGGAAATACCTCATAGCTCAGTGTCCTGCCCCTCAACGCCGTCGCTATCTCCTTGCTCAGCAGTTTCGCAGACGATCCTGTTATAAAGACCGAGCAGTTTTCTGTATCATAGAGCCGCCTAATAAACTTTTCCCAATTCTGAACATTCTGTATCTCGTCAAAAAAGAGATATACCTTTTCATTCTTTTTGTCCGGATACATTTCATAGTAGGCATCCAGCATGGTATTCAGGTCTTTCAACTGAATAGGGAAAAGCCTGTCGTCCTCGAAATTTATATAAACAATATTCTTCGGATCAACATTCTTTTTGATTTTGTTGATTATCGAATAAAGGACATGGGTCTTTCCGCTCCTCCGCACCCCGATCAGGGAGATGACCTTACCTGTATCGACAGGGATATGCATATCCCTGTCCAAAACATAGGACAGGTCTTTTTCCTGTGAATCGGCAATGAGTCTTTTAAAAATATCTTTCTGCATTATGTCCCTCCATATAGGGTAAGTATATACTATTTATTAACCTCTGTAAAGGGTACAAAAATTCTCGGTCCCATCAAGCCCAAACTCCGCCGATTTTTGCATTAACAATATTCTTATGCAAATTTCCCCTCAATATTAATCATTTTCCCCCGCAAAGCGCAATAGCGTGTATCCACGCAAAAACACAGCAGTGTACAGGCAGGAAACATGGAAACAATCAAGCCATGACAGCAAATGAGTTATTCTCTCTCTTGATTTATAAGTGCAATTTCCTGTAATGTTATATCATGAGTGCCATAACCGGTCATAATAAGCCTGTGAAAGGCATACAAAATATAACACGCGGTCCATTGGGCAGGTCTGAGGCGAGATTTTTGGCTAAGGTCAACGCGAAAGTTACATTCACGACCAGTGAAGCGCAGGGCATACTTGGTTACAAGGGTGAAGACTCAACACAGAAGTTTCTTGAGCGTCTTCAAACTAAAGGATGGATAAGGCGTATCAGGCGGGGGAGATTTGCCGTAATCCCGCTCTCATCAGGAGAAAACCGTACTCCGCAGCTCCATGAATTCATTGTCGCTATGGCGCTTGTGTCACCAGCGGCTATTGCATACTGGTCTGCGCTTAATCATCACGGTATGACCGAACAACTCCCCAGAACCGTATTCATTGCAACAAACCATCCTGTGCGGCGGCGGCCAAGTGAGGTGCTCGGCGTGCGTTACAATATCGTCTCTCTGCGGCCTGAAAAGTTCTTTGGCAATGTGAAGGACTGGATTGATGAAATGCCTTTTATGGTTACAGACCGTGAAAAGACTATCATTGATGGACTGGATCTTCCGCAATACGCAGGCGGCGTAGAGGAAATCGCCAAGGCGCTTTCAAATGCATGGGCTCAACTTAATGAAGCCAAACTTCGGAAATATGCTGCGAAGATCGGAAATACCGCCGCTGCAAAGCGACTGGGCTTTCTGATGGAAACACTTGGATTAGGGAACATTGAAGCACTCCGCAAGGAAGTCGCCCTTGCGCCTGGTTTCTCGCCGCTTGATCCTACACTGCCGCGACACGGGAAATACAACCGCCGATGGGGGCTCATAGTTAACGCGGAGATTAAGGTATGATTACGACTGCAGAACTGCATCGCGCAGCAGAGGATGACGGTAGAAATGGATAGAAGCGTTTCACAAGCTTACCGGCTTATGATTCTGCTCTTGTAAATAAAAATCAAATACGTATATGGAAAAGAAAGAACTTATAAAAAGATACACAGAGATGCACGGCAACGTTTTAGGGCAAAGAGAAGACCTATATGTTAAGGTTGCCTCTCTGATAAAAGAAATGGACTATATCGGAATCACGGACAGGTACGAAAGGGAAGTTAAAAAGCTCTCTCTTATAGAAAAAGAGATCGGAAACAGCAAAGACTTGGATACGCTAAAATCTTTAGCCGCTTCCTTATTTCAACCAAAAGCCAGGCAAACTGACGGGAAAGTGGAATAATAATAGAATAATCACTTCCATTCTTGTGATACTTGACCATTCCCGCGGCAAAACTTTATCAAATCTATAAACTTAAAGTATAAAAAAGTATAAAAATATAGCTCAAAAAAACTTAAAATAAATCATCTATGATTATAAGGGATGTTAAGTGGTATTTAATAAAATGTAACCCCTTAATTTTAAAGGATTTTATTCAGAGCTCATAACCCGAAGGTCAGAGGTTCAAATCCTCTCCCCGCCACCAACTTCATAAATTAAATCGCCGGTTAATCTTTAAAGTCCCTCATCCTATCGCAACAATCTTATCTTGTAGTATCCCACACATCTAAGGTATATTCTTCTATGGTTTTAACAGGGCTTGATAGGTTGGAAAAGGCATGGCCGAAGGAATTAAAAGGCTTGCGCGCAGGGCTTCTTGTGCATCCTGCTTCTGTTAACAGAAAACTTGAACATTCATTAAATGTATTCCTGAAATCCAAAAAATTCCGGCTCAAAGCGCTCTTTGGCCCTCAACACGGAATAAGGGGAGAGACACAGGACAACATGGTTGAATGGGAGGGATTTCGCGACCCGCAGACAGGGCTTCCTGTTTACAGCCTCTACGGACATAAAAGAAAACCAGAACCTGAAATGCTTAAGGATATAGACGTCCTTGCTATAGACCTTCAGGACATCGGCTCAAGATACTATACATTCATCTGGACCATGGAACTCTGCATGCAGGCATGTCTTGAATGCAATAAATCGGTTGTTGTCCTTGACAGGCCCAATCCGTTAGGAGGTTTAGCTATAGAAGGCGCCGTGCTTGATATGTCCTTTGCGTCATTTGTCGGGCAGCGTCCATTGCCGATAAGGCACGCGATGACTGTTGGAGAAATAGCAAATTATCTTAAGAACGAATTTTACCCCTCTCTGGATTTACACATCATAAAGATGCAGGGCTGGAAAAGAAATATGTGGTTTGACCAGACAAAACTTCCATGGGTTATGCCCTCCCCTAACATGCCGACACTTGACACAGCAATCGTCTATCCCGGAATGTGTCTTCTTGAAGGGACCAATCTGAGTGAAGGACGCGGAACGACAAGGCCTTTTGAGATATTCGGCGCCCCTTTCATAGAGCCTGATATATTAATAAAAAGGCTTAAAGCATTTAAGCTTTCAGGCATTGTTTTCAGGCCGATGTCTTTCCAGCCCACATTCCAGAAACATGCAGGGAAACTTTGCGGAGGGGCACAGATCCATGTTATCGATAGGAATAAATTTAAGCCATTCAAAACAGGAGTTACAATCTTAAAAATAATACATGACCTTTATCCTGAGCAATTCAGGTGGAAAGAGCCTCCATATGAGTATGAGATAGAAAAGATGCCTATAGACATTCTCTGTGGAACAGGCAGTATCAGGAAGTATATAGAGAGCGGGAAAAGTATTAATGAGATGGAAGATTGGTGGAGAGAAGAATTAAACACGTTTCAGAAGATAAGAAGAAAGCTCTTGCTATATCAATAACATGCCAAAGTTTTCTATAAAGATTTTTCTACCTGCAGCGGGGCTTGGCGAACGCCTGAGACCGATAACATATCACATGCCAAAACCATTGCTGCCGCTTCTTGGAAAGCCTCTAATTGCGATTGCCTTAGAAAAATTTTCAGCAATTTCATCAGGGGAAATCGGCATAAATCTTCATTATAAGGCTGATATGATGAAAGAATGGGTTATGAATTCGGAATTTAAAGACAGAATTAAACTTTTTCCAGAAGACCCTATCCTCGGCACAGGTGGAGCATTGAAAAACGCCGAAGCATTCCTTTCAGGCAGACATTTTCTTGTACATAATGCGGACATCCTATCTGATGTTGATTTCGTGCGTCTTATAGAAACGCATCTTTCTTCAGGAAATATTGCCACACTTGTAACTCACGATTACCCTAAATACAATAATGTAGTCCTAGACGACACCGGACATGTTATTGACGTTGAAAATCCCGGCACATCAACGCCTAATCCTGACAGGATTGCAAAAAAGATTGCATACACAGGCATTGCCGTATATTCTCCTGAGATATTTAAATTCCTGCCTTCCGAAATCTCCCATGCGACAGTTGCATGGCTTGCTGCTTCAAAAGCAGGCTATAAAGTTCAGGCTCTTGATTTCACCGGCTCTTACTGGAGCGATATAGGAACACCTGCCACCTACGCCTCTGCAATTATTGATGCGTTAAGGAAGGATGGAGAGACGGTTTATATTCACCCTTCAGTAAAAAACTGTAATGATGTTGATATGGATGGACATATTGTTGTCGAAAGAGAATCCATATTAACTAAAGGCTCCTCGCTCAGGAATTGCATAATGCTTCAGGGAAGCACCGCTAAAAGCGGAGAACACTACGAAAACTGCATCCTTGCTCCTGATTTCAGCATAGGCCTTAAAGAATCAGAAGTAATAAGCACATCAACAGATGAAAGCAAAATGCTCATAGGCACAAGCGGCTCTGACAGAAAATACTTCAGGATTGAAAAAGACGGGAAAACAGCAGTACTCATGGAGTGCGGAAAAGACGATCCTGACTTTGAGAGGCATATTGAATACACAAAATTTCTGTCAAGATACTCCATCCCCGTACCCGACCTTCTTGAAGCAAAAAAAGATGAAATGCAGGCAGTATTTGAAGACCTCGGAGACCTCTCGCTCTATAGCTGGCTCAAATGCAGGCGCGAACCTGAACAGATTGAGGCAATGTACAGAAAGGTTTTGGATATAGCAGTCAGTATCCACACAAAGGCTACTGCGAACGTTTCGGAATGTCCAATGCTTCAAGGCAGGGTTTTTGATTATGAACATTTCAGATGGGAGACGAGTTATTTCATGGAAAGGTTTGTGGAAGGTGTCAAAGGTATAAAAGTAAAAAGCGCGGCAGCCTTGGATGATGAATTCCATAGGCTCGCGCAAAAGGCTGATTCATTTCCGAAAGCCATAATCCACAGGGATTTCCAATCTCATAACATAATGATACACAAGGGGATACCAAGATTAATTGATTATCAGGGAGCAAGGATTGGGCCGCCTGCGTATGATATTGCATCAATCCTCTGGGATCCCTATTATCGCCTCGAAGACGGAATGAGGGAGCGGCTTTTGGAATATTATTCCGGTGAAATGGCAAAACATCACCGCCCTATCCCCCTTGAGTCCGTCATCATGTGCCGCCTCCAGCGCCACATGCAGGCGCTCGGAGCTTACGGATTTCTTTCTGCTGTAAAAGGCAAAAAATATTTTCTGAAGTATATTCCGGAGGGAATATGGCTTTTAAAGGAAGATGTCGCTCTTGTGAAAAATGATTATCCTGTATTGTATGGGCTGGTTATGGGGTTGTAGAAAATGTGGAATGCGTTACAGCAAATAACTAATTTAACTACTTGTTTGAGTTATTGCCAAAGTACACACTTAATAAACTTATATTGTCCATTCTCAATCTTGAAATATATCGCACCTCCCCCACCTACAATATTTTTGGGCTTTGGAATGAATTGAACAACAATAAAATCATCTTCCATAATAATTTTAATATCAGAATTGTCATAATATTCCATTCTTGCTTTTTTCGCGATTTCCTTAGCCATAGATATTAAAGCATCTTTATTTTCTACGTTATAATCTCCATTCGCATATAATTTCCCCTGCAACACAGAAAAAAAGCTGAAATTTAATAGAACAACTGTACAGATAGCATTTTTTAAAAAAATATTAAGGACGCGCTCCATTTTTAAATCTCCTTCAAAATCTCAAAATATTCTTCCCTGCTGATGTTTGCAGTCCTGAGATTATTTTTGATGATAAATACAGGAACTTCTGCCCAATTAGGAATTACAACAGGTCGTGTTATGCCGGGCTTTGTATATACATAGTGGTCGCCTTCTATCCTTGCACATTTAAAACCAGCTTTTTCAAATATCTTACGGAGTTTGCTTGCAGAAATAGCAACTATTTTAGGCATACATTATATGCTTGCCATCTCAGTCGCTACCAGTTTTGGAGGTATCCATTTACCGCTCGAGTCTTTTACATAATTAGCTTCTTCAAGAATGTCTAACAGTGTTCCCATCTTCTCTGCTTCTTCAAGAAAAAGCCTCACAGCAGTCTTGAGCATCTGTTTGGCGCGTTCGATGCTATCACCGCAGCTTGAAACATCAAGCTCTGGACAATAGGAAACATATGTATCGTTCTCTTTAAAAACGATAATATCAAACTCTACAGGTACCATATCTGCCTCCTTTACTTGTTAAATATAGCATAAAAAATTACTCTAATGAAAGCATAGTATATATAGCCTCATTCCTCATTCTGCAATTTTATCATATTAAACTCTTTAAGATTCTCCATTAACTGCTCTTCTGAAATAACTCCAAGCTGGACTAAAGCCTCTCCGAAAAATATATAGGTGTCTTGCTGTTCCTTTAAAAGTTCTTTTAACTGCTCCTCTGAAAGATATTTTTCCTTTACTGCTATCGCGCCGAACTTCTCCTGCATATCTTCCTGAATGATTAGTATCTTGTTCACACCATCTTCCGTCAGCCAGCCTTTCTTCACGGCAAGCTCTCCAATCATCAGGTTGTTTTGCTTTTGTATGAACCGCGCCTTCACAATATCAAGTTCATCAATAATCTTTTTTTCAAGAAGATACTGTCCGAATTTCAGAGACTTACTCATTCATTAACTCCTATCCTTATACTAAACCACTATAACAAAATATTCCCTGCAGCTCAAGTTTTCCAAATTCTCAATTAGCGATAGACAGGATTGGCTCTCGCTTTCTGCAGATATTTTTCTGTCGTTCTAAGACTCATTCCGCTACAGCCGCAAAACTCACCCTTCGGGTTCAGACAGTTGCGGCTGTTAGCGCTGCATTTCGCCAAGAACGAAAACGAAAAATCTCTAATGTCACTCAAACCAACCCTGCCTATCATCAGTCTTACGGAGAATGTGCAACTATTGACATCTTCGCTCGCTAATCCTTAGAGTTAAATACAATGAATCTTTTTGGACCGGTAAAAACAACGATAAAAAAACATTCAATGCTCAATGAGGGCGACAGGGTATTAATCGGCCTCTCCGGAGGCCCGGACTCTGTATGCCTTCTCCATGCGCTGAGTAATTTAAAGGATGAATACAAGCTTGCGCTTCATGCTATATACATTGACCACGGCTTAAGGCCTGATGAAATTCCCGCTGAGATAGAGTTCTGCAAAAAACTCTGCGAAACTCTTGGCGTACCGTTTATCACTAAATCTGTTGATGTAAAGCCTTATGCAATGGATTATGGCCTGAATAAGCAGGAGGCGGCAAGAGAATTGAGATATAAGGCTTTTGATGAAACCGTACTGGAAATCAATGCTAACAGGATTGCGCTTGCTCATAACGCGAATGATCAGGCAGAGACATTCTTTATGAGGATTCTGAGGGGCTCCGGACAGAGAGGGCTTACAGGCATTCCGCCTGTCAGAGGTAGAATCATAAGGCCGCTGATTGAGATTGAAAGAAAAGATATAGAAGAATTTCTTGACAGCATATCGCAGTCTTTTATCGTTGATTCATCAAATCTCAAAAAAGATTATTTTAGGAATTGGCTGAGGCTTGCTGTCATGCCGGAGTTCAAAAAGCAGAATCCCGCTCTGGTCAATACCATAAGCAGGGTCTGCGAGATTATCAGAGAAGAAGATAATTATCTTGAACTCATTGTCACAAAGACTTTAATGAAACTAATTCCTAAAAAAACAGACAAACTAATAGAGCTTTTCCTTGTGCCGCTGGAGAATATGGATAAGGTCATCCTACGAAGAGTCTTAAGAAGGGCCATTGATGCAGTAAAGGGGTTAAGGGGAATCGGCTTTGTTCACATTGAGGACATTATTACGCTTGTGAAAAAAGGCGATTCCGGCGACAGGATTTATCTTCCGAAGGGCATCAGGGTCATTAAAGGGTATGCAACATTAATTCTCACTTCAGAACAGCCTTCGCAGCTTCGTACATACAGCCTTAACGTACCTGAAGAGCTTGCATTGAAAGAGTCCGGCATTCTGATAAAGTCTTCATCTGCTGACAGTGCGGAGATTTCCTGCGATGGAAAATCAAAAGTCATGCTTGACGCTGAAAGGATAAAACTGCCCTTGGTTGTGCGGGCAAGAAAGGCAGGGGATTTCTTTTATCCTGCCGGTTTCGGCAAAAAGAAAAAGCTGCAGGACTATTTTGTTAATGAAAAGATCCCTCGCGATGAGCGCGATTCAGTACCAATAGTTCTTTCGGGAGAGGATGTTGTCTGGATTGCAGGATACAGGGCAGATGAGAGGTTTAAGGTTACAGAAGGCTCAAAAAAGATTTTGATGCTTGAGATAAAACCTTTGAGGTAGAATGTTTCTAATTATCGAGCACGCTTCTAATCCTTTTTAAAAGTTCAAGGGGGAAAATGGGTTTTGCTATAAAGTTCAAACCTTCTTCAATCAAGCTCTGTTTCTGAATCATATCTGCAGGATACCCACTTATAAAAAGCACCTTAATATCAGGCTTCATCTTCTTTATTTTTTCGTAAGCCTCTTCGCCGCTTATCTTTGGCATTCTCACATCTAAAAGAAGAATACTGACCTTATCTTTATTTCCCATAAATTTATTTACAGTGTCTGCTCCATCTACTGCCTCTATAACTTTATAGCCTGCTTCCACAAGCATATTTCTTATAAGTTCTCTGACGGCTTCCTCGTCTTCTGCTAATAATATCGTCTCTGTGCCACTTTTTAGTTTGGTAATCCCTGCAGCCTTTATTTCTTTAGCTGTTTCTGTTCTGGTAATAGGGAGATATATCTTGAAGGTAGTGCCTTTCCCTGCCTCGCTGTAGCAATTGATATATCCGCCATGCTGCTTGATTATACCGTATACCATTGAAAGCCCAAGCCCTGTGCCTTTGCCGACCTCTTTGGTCGTAAAGAATGGCTCAAATATTTTCTCTCTTGTCTTTTCATCCATGCCTCCGCCTGTATCCGCGACACTGATTTCCGCAAATTCAGTGTCGAGTGGCAAGTGGCAAGTGCCAAGGGTCAAGATATTTTCCTTGCTACTTACACATCGCGTAGCAATGGTCAGAGTTCCTCCATCAGGCATCGCATCCCTCGCATTTGTCGCAAGATTCATTAATACCTGCTCTATCTGCCCTGAATCAGCTATTACCGTTAAATCTCTATCTGAAAGCAATGTCTTAAGTTCTATGTCCTCACCAATAATCCTTAGCAAAAACTTTTCTACCTTCTTTATAATCGCATTGCATTTTACTGGAACCGGATTTATTATCTGCTTTCTGCTGAATGTAAGAAGACTCCGTGTGAGGTTTGCTGCCCGTTCACATGCTGCAAGTATTTGATCAATATTTGACCTTAATGGATTATCTTCTTTTATCTTCATCTGTAACATGCTTCCATATCCTATAATTGCTGTCAGGATATTATTAAAATCATGCGCAATGCCTCCGGCAAGCTGGCCGACAACTTCCATCTTCTGCGCCTGCCTTAACTGGTCTTCGAGTTTCTTCAATTTTGTGATATCTCTTAAAATTGCATCAGTAAACAGCAATTTGCCATTATCGTCATATACAGCCTTGGATTTTACGATTACAGGTATGACATTCCCATTCCTTGCAAGCAATTCCATTTCCCCTTCATACAAACCCTTGCTCTTTACAATCTCTAATTTTTCCTTGCAGAAATCCCTCGATTCTAATGGAATGATCTCGCTAATATTCTTGCCTATAAGTTCTTCGATTTTGTAACCAAGCTCCTCAGCTTCTGTTTTGTTGCATACTAATATAACCCCGTCTTCGTTTAATGAATGCATCATATCCGGCGCGTTCTCATAAAGTTTCCTGTAACGCTCTTTGGACTCATCAAGCTGTCTTTCGAGTTTTACCATATCCGTTACATCTATAAGCGATTCGATTACATAAACGATTTTGCCTGACGAGTCTTTGATTGGATATGAGTTTGTTTCGATATAAAGAGTCTCACCATTATTGTGATAATGGGTGTGTAAGGCCCTTCCGCAATCTCCCGTCTCAAAACACCTTTTTACTGTGCATTCACATCCGTTTCTTTTTTCACTACACGGGACATCGTGACCGTGCGATATCTGGTAGCAATGCTTGCCTATTATTTCTTCAAGAGGCCTCTTAACCTGCTCACAATACCCCCTGTTTGCCTTAATAATCCTAAGTTCATTGTCTAAAACTACAACCCCTTCTCCGATTCCTTCAAGAATGTTATCAAGGAAATCTTTTGTTTCCTGCAGCGTTTTTTCCGTCTTTTTACACTCTGTGACATCCCGTAAGACCTCAATCATAAAAACAACAGCGCCCTTTTCATCTAATATTGGCGAGGCGGTAATGCCGAATATCTTTTCCGTGCCGTCAGGCATAGTATGATCGTGAATCACAGATACAGACCTGCCAATCTTAAATATTTCCGTATGGGGACAGGTTTCCGTATGGCATTTTTCAGGACATGGAACAGGACATAAATGCAGCAAGTCATGACACTTCTTTCCGGTTATATCAGCCGCTTTTATTCCGCAGCATTCAAGCATAGTTTTATTTGCAAAAACTATATTGTAATCCTTATCAATAACAAGAATGCCGTCTGCCATAGCATCAAGTATCGCCTTTGTGTGTTCAATCATTTTCATCATTTTCCCTCACACATTAAATTTTTTCTTTTTTCTCCTGATACATCCTTTCATCTGCCTTCTTCAGAGCTAAATGCATGTCAGAACCTTCCTTAAAAGTTGAACCTCCGAAGTAAAATTGAAAATTAGGAAATTGAAACACCATATTTCATCTGTCCTTAAAACTCGGACAATCCTCTAAGTTTTTTGAAGGTTGTATAAGAGGGTAATAGATAGATAATGATATAGCATTTTTTACTCCTAACCTAAAATTATAGCTATAAAGTCTTGTTATAACTATAACATTATGGCGGCTGCGAAAACAATTAATAATCAGGCAAATCATGCATGATTCTTTAAAATCTGTTATATTGTAAAAATAATTATTTATCCGGAGGTTTTCATTTACAAATGATACGGGTTCGTTTTGCGCCGAGTCCTACAGGGCATCTGCATATTGGAGGAGCGAGGACTGCTCTTTTTAATTATCTCTATGCGCGGCACAACAACGGCAAATTTATTCTGAGAATTGAGGATACGGACAGGACACGCTCCACGGAAGAATATATAGAGGCAATCATTAAGGGCATGAAATGGCTTAAACTTGAATGGGATGAAGGCCCTTTCAGGCAGACCGACAGGTTTGATGTATATAGAAGTTATGTTGATAAACTTCTGAAAGAAGGCAAGGCATATTACTGCTGCTGCACACCCGAAGAGCTTGAGCAGAGAAGAAAAGAGGCTCTGGCTCAGGGAAAATCTCCAAAGTACGACGGGCGATGCAGAAACTTACAGGGTCAAGGGGCAAAGGGTCAAGGCGCAGTTAGATTCAAGATGCCTCAGGAAGGGCAGACAGTTGTTGATGACCTGATAAGGGGCAAGGTTGTATTTGAAAATGACCAGCTTGACGACCTCATTATAATGCGCTCCGACGGAACGCCAACATATAACTTTACAGTTGTTGTTGATGACGTTGATATGAAGATAACGCACGTTATAAGAGGTGATGACCACCTGAATAATACACCAAAGCAGATTCACATATATAAAGCCTTGGGATACGAGATTCCGCTCTTTGCGCATCTCCCGATGATTCTCGGCTCTGACAAGACAAGGCTTTCAAAAAGGCATGGCGCAACATCTGTGATGGCATATCAAGAAATGGGTTATCTTCCTGATGCTTTGGTAAATTATCTTGTCAGACTCGGATGGTCATGCGGAGATCAGGAGGTATTTACAAGAGAAGAGTTGATAAAACATTTTTCGTTTGAGAATGTCGGCAAATCATCTGGTGTATTTAATCCTGAAAAGCTTCTCTGGCTAAATAGCCAGTATATTATCAAATCAAATCCTGATGAACTTGTTGGGCTTGTGATACCATTCCTTGAAAGTGCAGGCATAATCCGGAAGGGACAGGATATAGACAGAAAGTGGCTCTCAAAGGCAATAAAGACACTTCAGGAACGCGCAAAGACACTCGTTGAGCTTGCAAATTCCCTCAGGTATTACATTGCAGAAGATGTTCAGTACGATGAGAAGGCAAAGACAAAATTCCTGAACGAAAAGAGCATGCCGTATCTTAAAGAAGTGAAAGAGGGCATTGAATCTATCTCCGACTTTTCAGCTTTAGAACTTGAAAAGGTCTTTAAATCTATTGTAGAAAAGCATGGAATAAAGCTTGGCGCCCTCGCCCAGCCTGTGCGTGTTGCAATGACCGGAGGAACAGAGAGTCCGGGGATATTTGAGGTGCTTGAAGTTCTTGGGAAAGAGAAAACGTTAAGAAGATTGGATAAGGCGTTAAAAATAATAAAGGGTGAAAATTAAAATGACTCCTGACAAGCCCGCTGATTTCATTCGTGAGATAGTCACTGAAGACATAAAGAACAGGAAATACGACAGCCGTGTTCACACGCGCTTCCCTCCTGAGCCTAACGGTTACTTGCACATAGGCCATGCAAAATCTATCTGCCTCAATTTCGGAATAGCCAAAGAATTCAACGGTCTCTGCAACCTGCGCTTTGACGACACAAATCCCACAAAAGAAGAAGTTGAATATGTTGAATCAATAAAAGAAGACGTTAAATGGCTCGGATTTGACTGGGACAAGAGAGAGTATTATGCATCTGATTATTTTGAGAAAATGTACGGATATGCTGTTGAATTAATAAAAAAAGGCAAGGCGTATGTCTGCGACTTGAACGCGGACGATATAAGGGAATACAGGGGAACACTCACAGAATCCGGCAAGGAAAGTCCGTATAGAAATCGCTCTGTTGAGGATAATCTTGAACTCTTTGAGAAGATGAGAAAAGGCGAATTCCCTGACGGCTCGCGAACTCTCAGGGCAAAGATAGACATGAAGTCAGGAAATATTAATATGCGCGACCCTGTTATCTATAGGATAATGCATGCAGAGCATCACAGGACAGGAAATAAATGGTGTATTTATCCAATGTATGATTATGCTCACTGTGTTTCGGACTCAATTGAAGGCATAACACATTCTATCTGCACCCTTGAATTTGAAGACCACAGGCCCTTGTATGACTGGTTTCTTGATGAGCTTGGCGTTTATCATCCACGGCAGATTGAGTTTGCGAGGCTTAACCTCAGTTACACAGTCTTAAGCAAGAGAAGGCTCATCCGGCTTGTTCAGGAAGGGCATGTCAATGGATGGGATGACCCGAGGATGCCGACAATCTCAGGATTTAGAAGACGCGGATATACACCTGAATCAATAAGGAATTTTTGCGAGCGCATAGGCGTTGCCAAAAGAGACAGCCTTGTTGACATGGCTCTGCTTGAATACTGCATCCGCGAAGGCCTGAACAAAAGCGCTCAGAGGGTTATGGCTGTTCTCAAGCCGCTGAAGGTAGTGATAACAAATTACCCTGAAAATCAGACTGAAGAACTTGAGGCGATAAATAATCCCGAGGATGAGAGCATGGGTAAAAGAAAGGTTCCTTTCTCGCGTATTCTTTATATTGAGAGAGATGATTTCATGGAGAATCCTCCCAATGAGTTCTTCCGCCTTGCGCCGGGCAGAGAGGTAAGGCTGAGATATGCGTATTACATCACTTGCGTTGACGTTATTAAGGACAAGACTACTGGAGAAGTTACAGAGCTTCACTGCACCTATGACCCTGCAACACGCGGCGGTGATTCTCCTGATAGAAGAAAAGTAAAGGCAACACTTCATTGGGTTTCCGCATCTCATGCAATTAAGGCAGAAGTTCGGCTTTACGACCATCTCTTCACAAAGCCTGTTCCCGGCGAAGAAAGCAATGATTTTAAGACAGACATCAATCCGAAATCACTTGAACTGCTGAAACAAGGCTTTGTTGAACCAAGCCTTGCCGATGCAAAATCAGGCGACAGATTTCAGTTTGAGAGAATGGGTTATTTCTGCGTGGACCGTGATTCGACAAACGAGAAACCCGTATTCAACAGAACAGTGACGCTTAAAGATACATGGGCGAAGATTGAGAAGGCAAAAAGATGAAGACTCGGCAGCAACAATCTTTTTAATAGCCATCATTCAGTAGAATTATTCCCTGCCAGCATCTTTATAAAAACCCGCGCAAGAACAGGGTCAAATAATTTACCACTTTTGTCATGTATAAATCTTAAGGTATTTTCAGGGCTATAAGCAGTCCGCTTATACACCTTTCCTGAAGTAAGCGCATCGTAGCAATCAGCAATACTTACAATCCTGCTGAAAATATTAGGGATTCTTTTATTGGGAAGCTCAGGATAACCACTCCTGTCATAGTTTATATGATGTTCTAAAGAAGCAAGCATAGAAATAACTGTTATGTCACTGAGGTCTTTTGTCCTCATCAGCATTCTTACCCCATCTACAGGATGCCTCATCATAAGCTCCAGGTCATTTGAATCTAACTCTGAAGGTTTATTTAAAATTGACATGGGTATTTCAGCCTTCCCTATATCATGAAGGACCGCAGCCATTCCAAGCCTGCTTAACTGATTTCTCGGGAGATTGATTCTCTTGCCAATCCCTATCGAAAGTATAGCCGTATTCAACATGTGATTATACAAATAATTCTCAAAGCTCTTAAGTGTAGTAAATCCTAAAAGGTAAGCCTCATCCTTTAGAATATTATCAACAATAGCATGGATAACCCTCTTGACCTTTCTTGCGTTTATCGGTTTCCCTGCCCTTGCAGAGATGTCAATCTCTTTAACGGCAGCAAGGCCTATGGTATAGAGCCTTGTTGCAACCTCTCTCGTGTCGCTCATATCAAGAGAATCCTTCTTGTCAAAAAAGATAGGGCCTCCGATAGCAATGCCTTTTGTCAGCTTACTTTCAAGTAATGACTGTATCTCTGATGCCTCAACTCCGCCTTTAATAGAATATGCAAGGTATATCAGGTCATCATTTTGGAGTGGCGCCCTCAATGCCAGAACACCTATTCTCCTTTTCTTAAATTCCCCGGCAAGGAACTCAAAATTGTCAACATCCGATAAAGATGCCTTTACCCTCACATCCTCAATGAAAAATGAACCCTCAACCATCTTAAGGCTCAGTTCTCCTTCTTCGCCGATGAATGGTTCAAGGTCAGAAAGAAGTCTTGATGCGGCATTTATCATAGCCTCATTTATCGAGCCATGAATCCCCGTAAGTTTTACCAATATTGAGAGGTGGTTTACTATTAACCTTCCATATCTGGCAACATTTTCCTTAAATGCATCGTCAGTTTTTCTGTCTCTCATCTGACACCTGTTTTCATGCGTGCCTTCTTACAGGCATCACTCACAAACCCTTCCTTCTCCCGCATCCCTTTTTCAAGGAGCACAATAGATTCTTTTGTGCCTAAGACCCCCAGGCCGTATGCGGCGCAGGCCCTCAGCTCCTCTGTCTCTACCTTCCTGAATAACCCTTTCTTTTCAAAAAACCCGGAGAGTATGGGGAATGCTGTCTCCCCGCCTGTTTCAGATAATGTTTCAAAAAGCTCTTTCTTTTCAGTATAAGGCCTCTCCTTTAAATCACCTGCCAATATTCTTTCTTTTACGATATCAAATAATTTTTTATCCTTGAATCTTCTCAGCGCTCTTAATGCGGATGTTCTTATCCCTGCATCGCTGTCTTTTAGGGCAATTATGAGCGAACCCTTTGTCTCTTCTGTTCCTATCAGTTCCAGCGCCTTAACAGCCTCTTTTCTAACCCGCAGTTCAGGATGGGCTATCGTTTCCTCTATACATTTTATTGCCCCGGATTCTTTTAGAATGCCAAGTATCATTAAAGTATTTCTGACGAGATACCATCTCTTGTCATGGATACCGCAGACAAATGCGTCTGCCGCATCTTTACCCAAAACAGACAGGATATTGCAGAGATGCCTTCTCATCTTTCTGTCTTCCAATTCGCCAAGAATGTTAAGAAGAAAAGGAATCGCATTCTTATTAAGACAAAGCAGATATGTCTGAATGCTCTCCGGGTTCTTATCTTCTGAAAAGAGTTTTCTGAGCTTATCCTCGCTGCCTGCCCTGTCAATGACCTCATCAATTATTTTTTTATGTTCAGATGAAATCCCCGACTCGCTCATGTCTCTCAACTTGTTAAGAATTTCTATTACTCTTTGTATAGAGTTTTTTTCAAACAAGATGTCTATTATCTTCCCGACATTCTGCGCAAGCTCTTTCAATCCCCCAATATCTTTCTCCATTTTCACCAGCTCTAAAAACAAATCTGTTGCTTCGGAGAACAGCCCCTCATCCTCAAATTTCTGTATTTCATGATGGAAGGCATTAAGTTCATCAGGACTCACAGGCAATACCTCAAAATCAATCACAGAAGGAGCTAAAACAACACCCATATACATAGCGCCCATCGGAGCCAATTCATCCCCTGTTTCCTCCAATAGAAGTTCGTTCCCGGCAGGCAGTTCTTCTTCAATAAATCCCTCTGAAACGGAATAGGTGATATGCTCAGGATTCTTCTCCCATAGAAGTGTTACCACATCATCCTCAAGATTCTGGCCTTCTGACGCTATCTTAAAAATATCCGCAAAACTTATCAGCTCATTTAAGGTTATTCCTTTGTGAAAGCATATCTCTCTTATGCCGTCAACAAAGAGCATAAGCGCAATATTATCAGTCCTGTCTTCGCTGTGGAAAACCTCCTTCCCGTTGAACAGCAGCGAAAATTGCTCCACTGTAAGAGGAAGGGTATCCTGCATCTCAAAAAAAGAATTAAATTTTCCGAGGAGCTCTTCAGCAAACTTTTGATATATGGGATTGTTTGGCAGGTAAGCCTTAAATGTCTTGAGGGTCTTTGTCATGGACTTGAATATCTCACCTGCGAGGATTAAATCTTTTTCTTCCATGCCTCTCGTCCCTCGGTGCTGACAAACCCTGTTCTTATATAAACATGAAACGCATATAATTTCAACTATTTACAGGCAGCCTTAATCTGAATGTCGTTCCCGAACCTGTACTGTCAACACGAATTGTGCCGGCGTGAGACGTGATTATCTTATGCACTATTGCCAGCCCAAGTCCTGTTCCCTTCTCCTTCGTTGTATAAAACGGCAGAAAAATCTTGTCTTTAATCCCCTCATGTATTCCATGCCCCGTATCAGATACGGTAATCTCTGCATAGCTACGAGTTTTTGCATACCCGAAACTAAGCTTCCCTCCGTCCTTCATTGCTTCAACTGCATTCTGAATCAGGTTTGTGAATGCCTGTCTCAGAAGTATCTCATCGCCTGATATGAAAACAGACTTGTCAATATCAAGAAGAACCTCAACATTGCCGCTAACACTTGCGATGCTTGACACACAACTGCCTATGATTTCACTGAGATTGATTTTTGAGAGAATTAATTCAACAGGCCTTGCAAATGACAAAAAATCAGAGATAATCCTGTCCATAACCTCAATCTCCTTTGAGATTGCCTCAACTGTCGGTATCAGCGCAGCGTCAGCCTTTCTGGAGAGCAGTTTTGTATATCCCGCAATCACTCCAAGCGGGTTCCTGAGTTCGTGTGCGATACCGGCAGACATCTCTCCGAGGCTTGACAGCCGTTTCCTCAGTTCTGCCTGAGACTCAAGCGCCTTAAGCTCTGTAAGGTCGGTAAAGACAAGTATGTTGCCTATTTCTTTACCCTCATTGTCGCGCAAAGGTGAAAAGGTAAGCCCAAGCCACAGTTCCCTGCCGTCAGATAACTTGTACTGAACCTCTCCTCTTTCAATGGGCTTTCCTTCTTTAAGGAGTTTTGCTACCGGGTTTTTAAAACGTTCCTCGCAGTTCCTTCCAATTGCATCTTCTGCCTTTATACCAATAATCTTTTCCGCTGATGAGTTCATGGTCTTGATTCTTAAATCCCTGTCAAAACTTATTACCCCACTCGGTACGCTCTGGAGAATATTCCTGTTGTAGCTTTCAACATCCCCTGCCCTCTGCTCGGCGAGCTTCTTTAACACCTCAAGCTCTTTCTCCTTTTCCTTCAGCTTGGAGACAAGCTCATGAAATGTATCCACGACAAATCCGACATGGGACGTATCCTTCTGTTCTTTTTTTTTCTTTTCCTTGTTGAATTTCAGAAATGCCCTGAATAAATAGAAGAAGATAACTATTACAATCAGGAATATAAAAAGAGGCAGGTATGCTGCTTCGGCGCTCATCTAAGCCCTATATACCAGTAAAAAATCTCCTGCCCTGCAAAGAGTGTTATAATTGCGCCTGCCGCAAGGAACGGGCCGAAAGGTATCTTGCTCTTTCTTCCACTTCCCTTAAATACCATCAGGAATATGCCCCATACAGAACCAAAGAGACTGCCGAGAAAGGTTGTCAGCAGGACGGATTTCCATCCCATCAGCGCGCCAACCATCGCCATCATCTTTATATCGCCTCCGCCCATTCCTCCGCGGCTGAGAACAGCAATCAAATAGAAAAGGCCAAACCCTGTTACAGCGCCGATAATGGAAGTCTTATATCCCAGCAGAGCCCATCTAAAAAACGGGTCGTGAAGCAGGAATGAGCCTGCAATCAATCCTATCAGAATGCCCGGAAGTGTTATGCTGTCGGGTATTATCTGAAAATCAAGGTCTATGAATGTTATGACTATCAGAGAAGAAACTAACGCAAAGTAAACTAATGTGTGCCACCCCATTCCAAATCTCCATAAAACAGCAGCATAGAAAAAAGCATTCAAGGCTTCAACCACGGGGTATCTGAGAGATATATTCCCCTTACAGGCCCTGCACCTTCCCGCAAGCATTATATAGCTGATAACCGGCACGTTATCCCATATCTTTATGGGAGTGTTGCATGACGGGCAGTATGAAGAAGGCAGGATTATTGATTTCTCTCTGGGGATTCTGTATATGCAGACATTAAGAAAAGAACCGACAATGGAGCCGAAGATAAAAACCATGAGGTAAAGGGGCAGGCTGTGCATATTATTCTATCCTTCCACCTTGCTGACCTCGGATACCTTCTTATTTATATCTTCAATCTCGGCGTTGAGTTTCTCTATCTCGCTTATAGAGCCTGCTATAACCTTGTCTTTCAGCACGTTCTTATCCTGCTGTTCCTTCAACTCAAACACGCGCTCGCCGATAAGCCTCAGCTTTTCAGCCCGTTCTTTCTCCTTTTTATCCCTGTCGCTTACAAGCTTGATAACCGAAAATTCAATCTTCATTCTTTCAGATAAAATGGAAGAAAACCATTTTATCCTCCCTATGCCGGAATCAAAATTATTTTTAATCCTTTTCCACATAAAACCTCCTTGCCTTTAATGCTAATTCATTCAAAAATCAGGAGCCAATTCAGCTTTAAGCAATGTCTCATAATAACATAACAGACGGTGTTGAAAACACTTTTTCCGATTTGAAAAATCCGCCGGATATGCTATAGTTTAATCAGTTTTCGGAAAATACGACAGTTCGTGTAGTAATTGTAGTGCATCATAATAAATACCAAATTATGAAACATGCAATCCATAAATCAATGCCTTCCCTAACAACTCGGGGCCTACGCTATGGGCGAACCTAATCAAATAACTGATCCATTTATGGACAAACTAATTATTGCTGCTATCAGTGCAATTGGCGGTGCAATCTGTGTTTATCTTGGTGCTGTAAGAATTGCTCAAAAAAACAGACGAGTTGAATCTGGGTTTAAACTTTATGATACCTTTAGACATACCATTAACAGTCTTGAGCGAGCCGAAAACTTTGACACTCAAGACATTCTCAAGCGTGACTTTGGCGAACAAACGAGAGCTGCTGAACATTTCGGCTTTTTCCTCCCATTGAGACAACGCAAAGCATTTACCAAGGCATGGAATGCTTACAAACAAAAATACAGCGAGAACAAATTTTCCGACATTGGCGAAAGAGATAAAAGAGATTCCCTGAGAAAGTTTGCCCTTAACCATATTTATAACATCTTGAAATTTACAGGATATCGTCAATATACATTCCGAGAAAAGATAAAAATACTTTGGAACAATATAAAGCTCAAAATAAAAAAGACTGCGCAACAAGGCGTTCAAGGCAACAGGGATTAAGCGTGGCTCGTTTTCGTTCAATCCTCTGTGCCCCTGCGCCTTAACTTTCACGTTCGACGATAGAGGAATGCGAAATGACAGATGACTATGACACTCGCTTCGACGGAAAGAAAGTCTATGAAAGAACGGAGATGGGGACGGTTCTAATTAAATGAAAAAGTTGCAAACAAGAAAATGGGAATAATATATAGAACCGTCCCCAATAAGACTCTTGTTAGACCAATACTAAAAAAATTAAAAATAAAACTGATAAATTAGGGGGTGGTTTCCATGGCAAGTGAAATAATACGATTCTTGATAACGGCAGTGGCAAGTTCACTATGCTTTATAGGTTGTGGCGGTATTAGAGGTTATGGCTCGCTT
>MHEE01000009.1:87036-198119 GCA_001805105.1 Nitrospirae bacterium GWF2_44_13
CCGTGGCTCATCAATGCAGCGAGTGCTCTCTACGTCATAAATTTCATTGCCTTACCACTTAATGGGTGGCTGATTTGGGGGTGGATAGGTGCGTTGTTATTGCCTTTTTTTTGGTTTGTTGTTTCAAACCCGATTATCGGAGCCACCGTCTATCGTTTGGGCCGTTTCTCAGATTTAATATCAATACCGCTCATTCAGCTTGCATTAGGTCTGCTCGCACTATTGGGGATTACAATTGGAAATATTATACTGAGATGAGGATATTTGCTCATCGAATAATAGCGAAGCTGTATGAGTCAAATCACCCTTGTTCCTATGATTGGAGAAAACTATAATGACAATTATTTGGTTTTTGATTTTAGGAATAATTGTTTTTTTCGTTTTTAAGCTTCTTTTGCCGAGTATATTTCATACAATAAAAACTGCACATGTGAGGAAAGACCATGAGCTGTGGCTTATGTACGTGAAAGTAAATGAAATCTGGCGTGCATTAAAAGATAATTTCAATAATTCTTCAAGTTACAGAACTTGTGCCGCAGCAGTTATTTTTGCAGCATTGGAAAAATGTGTAGAAGATTATAATATCCCTCGGAATAAATTAACAGAGATTGCGCCATACGTACTCGAACCATTTTTTCAAAAGCGAAATGATCGTCAGAAAATTATAGACTATTATTTACATGGCAATGTATCATCAGCCTTCCATCAGTCGGTATTGCATGTTAAAGAATACTTACAGGGGAAGCCCTATTCAGAAAGGGTCTTGCACGACTTATCAATAACGAGTTGGGATATTACAGGTGTATAAATATCAAATGGAAATGGGGAGACGATTCTAATTAAATGAAAAAATTGCAAACAAGAAAATGGGAATAATAAATACAACCGTACCCTTTAAGAACCACATGAAAGACATATTATTGTCAGCGTTAATTCTTGTCGGTCTGGGCGGCTGTGTTCCGGTAGAAAAAGTGCCTGGATCCGGCGGTGAGCTTATCCAAATAAAACAGGGAAATGTCGGCAGGTTCCATGAACTCCAGATAGGTGTCATGAATATAATCGGCGCTGATTATGTTGATGAGGCCGGCACAAAAAAGCAGGGTTTAATAGCTGTATTGTCATTATTTGTTGAAGGGAATCCCCCGCAAGAAAAGGACTTTAAAGTTCATGCGGGGCAAAGGATAATAATGGATAAATACTCGGTGTATGTGGAAGAAATACGAGGAACGGTTAAAGGCTTAGTAACATTGCGGATAGAAGAGCTCGCTAAAAACTAACAGCAGGCCACTACTCAACTCGTCTTAAACAATTCAATCTTTCCCTTCCAGAACATTTCAAGCCCCTTTTTCAACTCAGGGAATGTATTTAGTTCAGCATCTTTATCAATCAATGCAAATGCCTCTTTTCTCGCAGTATCAAGAAGCCTTGCATCCCTTACAATATTTGCAAGCTTGAGGTCAGGCATTCCTGCCTGTCTTGTCCCGAAAAATTCTCCCGGCCCTCTTATATCAAGGTCTTCCTCTGCAATCCTGAATCCGTCATTAGTTTTTATCATTATATCAAGCCTTCTCCGTGCATCTTCGCTTACAGGCTCATACATTAAAAGAAAACAATACGACTGGCTGCCTCCCCTTCCCACTCTTCCCCTTAACTGGTGAAGCTGGGAAAGCCCGAACCTCTCTGCATGGACTATGAGCATCATTGCAGCGTTAGGCACATCCACTCCGACCTCTATAACCGTAGTGCTTACAAGGACATCAATCGCGCCCGCCTTGAACGACGCCATTATATTTTCCCTCTCCTGCGGTTTCAGCCTGCCGTGGATAAGCTCAACCTTCAGGTTTGGGAATATTTTCTCAAGCGCTTCCCTGCCAAGTATCGCAGATTTAAGATTGGTTTTCTCAGTCTCATCAATAACAGGATATACAACATATACCTGCCTGCCTTTTTTTGTTTCTTCAGCAATCGCCCTGTAAATGTATTCTTTCTGTCCTGCATTAAACAGGCGCGTTACAACAGGGCTTCTGCCCGGAGGAAGTTCATCTATAACTGAATAATCAAGGTCTCCGTAGAGCGTCATTGACAGAGTTCTCGGAATAGGCGTAGCTGTCATGACAAGGACGTCCGGATTCACGGCTTTTTTTCTGAGAAGCTGCCTCTGCATAACGCCGAATCTGTGCTGTTCGTCTATTATCGCAAGCCCGAGGTTTTTAAATTCCACGCCTTCCTGTATAAGCGCATGTGTTCCAATGATTATATTAGTCTTACCTGATGCAATATCACACCGCAGCGCCTCTCTCTCTTTTTTTTTGCTTCCTGTCATAAGGCATACCTTCAGCCCCATATCTTCTATCATCTTGTGTATGTTTATATAATGCTGTCCTGCAAGTATCTCGGTAGGCGCCATCAAAGCTGCCTGATAACCGCACTCAGCAGCGGTAAGCATTGCCATAACTGCAATAACAGTCTTGCCGCAGCCCACATCTCCCTGAAGAAGCCTGTTCATGGGGTGCTGGCTTCTCATGTCGTGAAGTATCTCCTCAAATACCCTCTGCTGCGCCGATGTGAGTTTGAATTTGAGAGTATCTATGAATTTCCTGACAAGAACGCCGTTACAATCAAACGCAATCCCCCTCTCAACCTCTTTGCCCTTTTTAATTATTGAAAGCCCGAGTTCAAACTTAAACAGCTCCTCAAAATAAAGCCTTTCCTGATAGATGCTTGAACAACTGTTAAGGCTGTCTATATCTATACCGCTTTCCGGAAAGTGGGAATTGAATATGCTTTCAGTGAGTCCATGAAAATTATTTCTCCTGAGTATCTCGTCAGGAATATAATCAGAGACGTCATTGATGCAGGTATTGATGAGATTGAACATTATCGTCCTTAACTGTCTTACGCTAAGGCCTGCGGTGGTCCTGTAAATCGGGACAATCCTTGCCGTGTGTATAAAGGCATCGGCGTCATCTGTGACAAATTCATACTCGGGATTATCAAATTCAAAGCCGATTCCCCGGTAGGGATTCCTCTTAACAATGCCGCTCAGGATTACTTCCTGCCCTGCTTCAAAGTTCTTTTTCAGAAAAGGCTGGTTAAACCATTTTCCTTTGACAAGGCCGCTTCCGTCAGATACCGTCAACTCAAAAAGTTTCATATTTCGTCTTGGAAGCTTTATGACCTCGGCAGCAATAACCTTGCCGATGACGGTCTCAAGCCGGCCGTATTCGAGAGCGCTTATCTTTTTGATATTTTTTCTGTCTTCGTATCTGTATGGAAGGTAGTAAAGGGCTTCTTCTGCTGTCTTGATTCCGAGGGTGTTAAGGAGCTTTGCGCGCCGGGGGCCGACGCCTTTGATATATTGTACAGGGAATTCTGAAAGGTTCTTACCCATCAACAGATGGTTTGTTTTTCTTCAGCGCTTCTTTGTCTATTGCCTCTTCTAATACTTTGTCTGCTTCTTCCATCTTAATCTTGGAGTACTCTGTGTCGCTCATTATGTCTATGTCCCATCCTGTAAGCTTCATGGCAAGCCTTACATTCTGCCCTTTCTTGCCTATTGCAAGCGAAAGCTGCTGGTCATTGACAACCACCATTGCAGTCTTGCTTTCTTCATTTATGCCAATCCTTTCAACGCTTGCGGGGCTCAGCGCACGGGCAATAAGCATCCTCGGGTCATCAGTCCATGGGATTATATCTATCCTCTCGCCTCTAAGCTCCCTCACAATAGACTGAACCCTCGTGCCTTTCATCCCGACACATGCGCCTACGGGATCTATGGACGCATTGGTAGAATAAACGGCAATCTTTGTCCTGTCGCCCGGCTCACGCACTATATCCTTTATCACCACAAGCCCCTCGCTTATTTCAGGAACTTCCATCTTGAACAATGCCCCGACAAAACGCGGGTTCGTTCTTGAAACAAGCACAACAGGTTCCTTTGTGCTTATCTTCACTTCTTCTATCTGCGCCCTGACAGTATCTCCTCTTTTTAGATTTTCTCCGGGCAGCGCTTCGCTTTGAGGAAGAATAGCTTCGGTTTTGCCGATATTAATGTAGTAATTATTTTTTTCCTTCCTCATCACAGACCCGCTTACAACCTGCCCAACCTTATCTTTGAACTCGGCATAAATAACATCACGCTCAGCCTCACGGACTTTCTGAAAGATAACCTGCTTCGCTGTCTGGGCAGCTATCCTGCCGAAATCGTGAACATCAAGCGGCAGATCCACGCTTTCCGCCCCTGCTTTGTCAGAAAAAAGTTTTTTCACGTCAGACTTGGAAATCTCCATGTCTTTATCGGAAACCTTATCCACAATAATCTTTGTCTCATAAGCCGTGATATTGCAGGTTTTAGGGTCTATAGTAAGATGGACATTCGTTCTTCCGCCATACCGCTTCCTTGCGGCAGAAAGCAGTGCAGCTTCAAGCGCAGCAAGAAGAATTCCCCTCTCTATGCCTTTTTCCCTGCTCATCTGGTCTATTCCCTGACAGAGTTCTTTTGTCATTTTATCTCTATCTCCAGTCTGGCCCTTGATATGTTGTCAAAAGGGATATTACGCTCTTCCCCGTTTATATCTAATTGTATAAAGTCCGCAGTTATATTGGTTATCCTGCCGAGAAAAAAATTCTGGTTATCTATCTTGTCCTTAGTAATTATCCTCACAAGTTTCCCTTTATGCCTTTCAAAATCCTTCAATGCAGTTAACGGCCTGTCAAGCCCCGGCGATGAGACCTCAAGATTGAAAGGCCCCTGCATAGAGTCTTCCGCATCAAGCAGTAACCCAAGGCTTCTGCTGAATCTCTCACAGTCGTCAAGAGTCACCCCGCCGCTTCTGTCTATCGTAACTCTCATCAAGGCCCCCTTCCCTCTGCCTGATAACCTTACTTCAAGCACCTCAACGCTCTGGTCTTCAGCAACCTGACTTGCCAGCTTTAGCGCTGTTTCCTCAACAATTGACTGTTTTGTATCCATATACCTATAAAACAAAAGAGTGGGAAAACCCACTCTTTTGTTAAAATAATGCTGAAGCTGTTTAAAATATATAATATAACTGTTTTAATTTATCACTTTATCACCAAAAAAGCAATCATTTTCAGGGGTGGTTTTTTCCACCCCTGAAAATGATAAAAACTTATTTGCCTGCTGGCGCTGTTGGCGCTGCTGGTGCTGCCGGTGCTGCTGGCGCTGTTGCAGGAGCCTCTGCCGGTTTCGGAGCCTCTGCCTTCTTGCAGCCTGCTACTGTAAGAGCAAATGCTACAATCAGCACTAATGAAAGGATTAAAGCTATAACTTTCTTCACTTGGGTCACCTCCTCTTCTCTGTAATGTAAAAACAGACCTTAATTTGATAACATATATAATAAATATTGTCAAGATTTTTAAAAAACATATAATAGAGAACTTAGGGAGATTTCAATGAAAGATTTTTATGGTATAGAACTTATCATCTTTGACCTTGACGGCACGCTCGTTGACTCCGGCATGGATATAACTAATGCACTAAATTATGCTATAGCGCCATACGGGTTTAAGCCTCTTACTGTGGAGGACACCATTAAGATAGTCGGCGAAGGACTGACAAGGCTTATAGAAAAGATAGTTAAAGACAATAACACCCCCGTAAAGGACGCCGTGCTTGACAGGTTTATAAATTATTATTCGGCTCACCTCGCTGATTTTACAAGGCCGTACCCGGGAGTAATAAAAACCCTTGAGATGCTCGGCAGATATAAAAAGGCGGTAATATCCAACAAGAGAGAATCGCTGTCAAAAAAACTTCTTGACCAACTGGGTCTCATGAAATTTTTTGATATAGTGCTCGGAGGCGACAGCGCCTCAGGGAAAAAGCCGTCCCCTGCGCCTGTTAAAAAAGTGCTCGAAACTCTCGGAATAGAGCCTCATAGGGCAGTAATTGTGGGTGACAGTGACCTCGATATACAGGCAGGCAAAGGCGCTGGCGTAACAACCGTAGCTGTAACTTACGGATTCAGGGACAAAAAATCGCTTAAAGATGCAGACTTTATTCTTGACAGCATGGATGAACTGTTAACCTTGATAGAGATACACGATTCATGAATCGTGTATCATGTATCATGAACCTAACATTAGACACCATACGCGATATAGAACTTTATCAGAATAAGAAAGGCTACAGGTTTTCTGTAGATGCGCTCCTTCTTTACTCATTTGTAAACCTGCGCAGGGCATACAGGATTGCCGATCTTGGCGCGGGTTCAGGAATTATCGGTATTTTACTGGCAAAGCGCTATCCGGAAGCAGAGATTACATTGATTGAACTCCAAAAAAGCCTTGTAGAACTTGCAAAGAAAAATGTAGTTCTAAATAATCTCCAGGATAGGGTAACGGTTATTAGGAATGACATCAGGGATATAGATACCATTCACCTATTCACCCATTCACCGCTTCACCGTTTTGATCTCGTTGTATCAAACCCTCCGTTCAGACGGCAGAAAACAGGACAGATAAGCCCTACAGATGAAAAGGCTATTGCAAGGCATGAAATAGAGCTAAAACTTGCAGATTTAATACAGGCAGCGTGCTCACTTCTGAGGTCAAAAGGCAGATTCTGCATTATTTATCATCCGTCAAGGCTTGTGGAACTTATTGATGCCTTGAGGGAAAAACACATGGAACCGAAAAGACTGCGGTTCGTTCATTCAACGCTGACAACAGAGGCAAAGATGGCGCTCGTTGAGGCAATAAAAGACGGAAGAACAGAGATGAAAATTGAGAACCCCTTGTACATATATAAAGAAGACGGGACATACACAGATGAAATGAAGGCACTTTACTAAAAATCGCAGCAGTTTCAATCTTTGCCCTTTTTCGCCCTCCCTGTTTTCCTTCTTGATGTGATATGCCATATCCTGAAAAGCCTTTCAAGTTTGTCTTTATATGCCATTGATAAAAAAACAGCAACGACAGCAGCGCCCAGAAGTATAAAAAACCTGTAATACTGCTGGTTGTGAATATAACTTCCCCCAAGCGTCAGCAGGACAGTGCCGGCAAATCTGCCCACTGTGCTGATGACGAGGAATTCCTTTGTTGTCAGATGCCCCAGCCCGAGGATATAACACAGGGAATCTTTTGGAAAACCCGGGATAAGAAATAACAGAAAGACAAGGAAGGCGCCCTTGTGATGAAGAAGGTAATCATATCTCTCCATCGTTTTCTTTTTGATAAATTTTTCAACAAACGGCCTTCCGAAAAATCTCGACAGGCTAAATGCCGCATATGAGCCGGTGGTCAGCCCTATCGTAGATAACAGTATACCAAGGGATATACCATACAGATAACCACCGATAAAACCTGTGACTTCTCCTGGAATAGGAGCGGCAATAACCTGAATTGCCTGCAAGACTATAAACCCGAATAAAGAGAGGGGGCCTAACGAGTTGAGAAACTCGGTCACCCTCTCTTTATTCAGAAAAAACGAAACCGCCCCTGTCTGATAGAGGATTATCGTTGAACCTGCAATAACTACCAGCAGAATTAGCAGCCTGAGCCATATCCTGTTCTTAATTTCTACTATTGCGCATCTCCTTGTGATCTATAAATCGGTTATTCGGTTAATAGGTAAAACGGTGAAGCGGTTAACCGCTTCACCGTTTATTGAGAAATGGTTTTATCAGTCAGCTTTCCCCTTTTTATCGAGAAATGGTTTTATCAAGTCTATAGGCACAGGGAATATTATTGTCGAGTTTTTCTCTGTTGCAATCTCTGCAAGTGTCTGGAGAAATCTGAGTTGTAATGCTCCGGTTTCAGTTGCAATAATCTTTGCAGCATCTGCAAGCTTCTGGGACGCCTGAAATTCTCCCTCTGCGTGTATGACCTTTGCCCTTCTTTCACGCTCAGCCTCTGCCTGTTTTGCTATAGCCCTTTGCATCTCTACAGGTAGGTCCACATTCTTCACTTCAACTGCAGTAACCTTTACCCCCCAAGGCTCAGTCTGCTGGTCTATCACCTTCTGAAGCTCTGCATTTATTTCCTCTCTTTTTGCCAAGAGGTCATCGAGCTGGCTCTGACCGAGAATGCTTCTCAGCGTCGTCTGGGACATCTGTGAGGTTGCGTAATAAAAGTCCTCCACAGCCGTTATAGCCTTTATAGGGTCCATGACCCTGAAGTATACAACAGCATTCACCTTGACCGAGATGTTGTCCCTCGTGATTACATCCTGAGGCGGGACATCAAAGGCAACTGTCCTGAGACTCACCCTCACAAGCTTGTCAATTACAGGAATTATAATAACAAGTCCCGGCCCTTTAACAGGTATGATTCTCCCAAGCCTGAAGACAACGCCCCTTTCGTATTCCCTCAATATCTTAATTGCGCTTGAGAAGAAATAGATTACTAAAAACATTACAATCAAAAATCCCATAAACTGCGGCGGTATTCCTGTCATTTTGCCCTCCTTTTTTTATAGGAGAATAGGTCCAATAAGACTTATAAGACCTATTCTCCCCTTGTCATTTTTTTAACTTTCACCTTCAACCCTGATACTGCTTCAACAACTATTTTTTCACCCTTTGATATCGTCTCATCAGAATATGCAGACCATATCTCTCCGTGCAATAAAACTATGCCGCTGTCCTTCGTTATATCTGCATTTGCAATTCCCCCCATCCCGACAAGCCCCTCAGAACCTGTCACAGGTTTCCTTTTGTAGGCCCTGTATGCAAGGCCTACAACTACAGTAAAGAACAGAGCCGTTACAATTACGGCAGGAAGAATCAGAAACAGCGACAGCTTCATAAATGGCCCCGGTGATTCAAACAGCATTAACGAGCCGAGCAGCATTGCAATTACGCCGCCTATGGTTAAAACGCCATGCGAAATTATCTTTATCTCAAGTATAAAAAGTATTATTGCAAGAATAATCAGGAGAAGGCCCGCATAGTTCACAGGCAATGTCTGGAATGCATAGAATGCAAGTATAAGGCATATTCCTCCCATTACGCCCGGGAATATAGAACCGGGATTTGTCAGCTCAAAAAATAATCCGTAAAACCCGAGAAGCATGAGCATATAGGCGACATTCGGGTCTGTAATAACATTGAGAATCTTATGTCTCAGGCTCATTTCTTCCCTGACAACATTTACATGTGCAATCTTTAAAATCCTTTCTCCCGCAACTGTCTTTACCTTTTTCCCGTCTACGGTTGAAAGAAGAATATTAAGGTCATCGCTCACAAAGTCTATAATCTTTTCCTTTAATGCCTCTGCTTCCGTAGCAGACACGCTTTTCCTCACAGCATCCTCAGCCCACTTTGAGTTTCTGCCTGTTCTTTCTGCGAGTGATTTTATATAAGCGGCAGCGTCATTCGTGACTTTTTCCGACATTACCTTATCCATCTTCTCCCCTACTCCGACAGGATGCGCGGAACCGATGTTTGTGCCCGGAGACATGGCTGCTACATGCGCCGCAAGGGTTATAAAAACGCCTGCCGACGCTGCCCTTGCTCCGCTTGGCGAGACATAGACAATCACGGGGACTTCGCTTCCGATTATATCCTTGACTATATCCCTCATTGATGTATCGAGGCCGCCCGGAGTATCAAGCTCTATGACAACAGCTTCAGCTTTTTGTTCGTTAGCCCTCTTAATGCTCTTGCCAATATATTCAGCAGATGCCGGATTTATAATGCCGTTGACTGTAAGGACCAGCACATCCTTTTTTTGCTCCTGAGAAAAAAGCGGTGCTGAGAGGAAAAAAGACAGGAAAGTTAAAAAGGCCAATGTTCTCTTTAACATAAAAGAATTATACCACAAAGCAATAAAGCACTGTATAATATTGCCGTGAAATTCATAACAGAATACAAAATCAACGGCAAAAAACTGAGTCTTGTTCAGGGTGATATAACTGAAAGAGATATGGATGCCATAGTTAATGCAGCTAACTCTCATCTCCGGCATGGAGGCGGAGTTGCAGGAGCGATTGTCAGAAAAGGCGGGCAGATTATTCAGGATGAAAGCGACAGCATTGGTTATACCCCTGTCGGAACAGCGGTCATCACAGGCGCAGGCAAGCTTACTGCGAGATTTGTCATTCACACAGTAGGCCCAAAAATGGGGGAAGGCGATGAGGACAACAAGTTAAGGAATGCTGTTTTAAACACATTAGGGCTTGCATCAGAAAAAGGATTAAAAAGCATTTCTATGCCTGCGATAAGCTCAGGAATTTTCGGATTTCCAAAAGACAGGTGCGCAAAGATTCTTGTTAATGAATCCGCAGATTATCTCAGGAAAAACCCTCAATCCTCGCTTGAAATCATTGAGTTCTGCGTGTATGACGATAACACAATGGAGCATTTCAAAAGGGAATTTGAGAGGCTTAAATAATTCCCGTATATTCTTGCAGTTTCTTTTTCCCAATCCTCATCGGAAAATAAAAAGCAGAGGCATTCATCAGCAGTATGAGAATAAAACTTGCCGCAATCTGTATCTTTCCTGAAAAATCTAACCCACCGACTGCCCCTGCCCTGAAATTATATACATAAAAAATCCACGCCTCAAGGGATAATGTGGCGATAACAACACTGAATGCAGTGAGCATGAAAGCCATGCCTCCAAGGCTCATGGATACCGAAGCAATGTTTTCATATTTGAACTTTGGATACATTGCGCCAAATCCCGTTCCGAGTCCGCTTACAGAAATGCAAAGCATAACGACCGTCCCAAGCGACAGATACATGAGAATCCCTCCGACATTCATAGCAAGATTTGTGAGAAATACAAGGATAAGCATAAGCGCTGTCACAGGGATAAACCCATAAAAAAACTTTGACCATAGAAACTTTCTTATATCAACAGGAGAAGTCCTTATAATCCAGAATGCCTGGCCCTCAAGGCTCACGGATGCATAGATAAACCGCGCTGAAACAGCAGACAGCACAAGCCCTGATAAGACCAGATTAACAAGAACCATTATCTCCTTTATGAAAGGAAATCCGGAAAGTGCCTTTATAGGAATTGACTTGAAATTATAAACGTAAATCATTATGAGCACGCCTATTATGAACATCTGAGACCACTGGCCTGTGTCTCTGAAGAACGTTTTTATGTCCTTGTAAAACATTGCGGTATTCATTTCAGGGTAATATCTTCCTAAAATTCCCCTACCGACTCTTTCGCCTGACGGCTGAATCCTCTCTGTATTCACCCTGTAAAACCTTAATCCTGCAATTTCGGACAGAAGAAGAAAAAACAAGGCATTGCTCAGAAGAATTATCGGATAAAAAATACTAAAACTGCTTTTTTTCAGCACTGGGAAAATCGCCTCTGTGATCCAGTAGCTTGGAAGAATCGGGGATTCTGTTTTGAATGACATTATGGAATTTATGAAACCCTCAGGTGCGCTTATATCTTGCGGGATAAGCGCTTTTACTAAAAAATAAAGCATGAGAAAAAGCATTATGCCTATCCCAAGAAGCACATTCCTTGTCCTCTTTGCAGGAAAAATCCTTGTAAGTATATGCGCAATTGTGATGCCAATGCCTGCTGTTATTAAGCTGAATAGAAGAAAACATCCAAGAATCAAAAGATAATAGCCTGCCGCCGCGCCGTAGCTGATACCGTACGCAATAAATACCGGCGGCATGAATGAAAGCGCCATCCATGACGAATTCATGAAAGCCTCAAATGTCTTCAATCTCAATATATCCCTGATTTCAACGGGCTT
Organism: Nitrospirae bacterium GWF2_44_13; assembly: GCA_001805105.1. Lineage (GTDB taxonomy): Bacteria > Nitrospirota > Thermodesulfovibrionia > Thermodesulfovibrionales > UBA1546 > UBA1546. Next base: position 98,735 of record MHEE01000009.1, read on the forward strand.
TGAAAGGAGAAGCGGAATATCTTTTGATAGATAGAAAGAAGCAATTGCGGTGACTATGCTGCTCATGATAAGAAAACCAAGCAGGCTGAAAAATGTCATTGAGAAGAGTTTCCTTGCGAGTATCTCTCCGAAAAACTCGATTCCTCTGACATATGACAGGACTTTGTAAATCCCTATATAAAAAAGAACCCAGAAACCGACGCCGATTGCAATAAAAGGAAGCCTCCTGAGCACAATTCCGGCGTTGACAGAATTCTTAAACGAGAGAATTTTAGGTTTTAGAAGAAGCGCTAACATAGTCTCAATTTAACAAAAATTATTTTCCTGCCCTCCCATTTTTAAAAAAAGTCCCTCTAATCCGCCTTCCATCCCCTTTATTTCCTCTTTTGTTTTTATTGAGATTATAGAGCCTTTGTTAATGAACCCTACCCTGTGGCATAGCTCCTCGGCAATATGAAGACTGTGGGTTGCAAGGAATATCGTAACGCCTTTTGAGCTTAAATCCTCCATAACGCCTTTGAGCATCCTTACGCCGAACGGGTCCAGCCCCATAAAGGGCTCATCTATGAGAAGCGCTTCAGGCCTATAAATAAGAGCAGATGCAAAGAGCAGCCTCTGCCTCATGCCCTGCGAAAAACTCTCTATAAGCTCATCCTCAATATCCTTAATCCCGAATAACTCAAGCATTTCATCTATTCTTGACAATGCCTCGTTCCGTGGAATGCTGTATATTGATGATATGAATATAAGAAATTCCCTCGCAGTAAGTTTTTCATAAAGGAATGCCTTGTCAGGCACATAGCCAAGTATTGCTTTTGCCTTTATTGATTCATTAACAATGTCGTATTTCCCTATGAGTATCTTCCCCTCATCAGGTGTGAGGAGGCCTGTCATCATCCTTATTGTCGTAGTCTTTCCTGCTCCGTTCGGGCCGACAATGCCAAAAATCTCACCGGCGCTTACAGTCAGGGAAATATTCTTAACAGCATGTGTGGCGTTAAAAGATTTGGAAATGTTATCAAGGGTTATCATGGCTTTCCTCTTATCTCCCTTATCCTTTGAACAACAGGAGGATGGGAATAGTAAAAGCTTGCATATAAGGGATGGGGATAAAGATTTGAGAGATTGTCTTTTGAGAGTTTTATCAACGATGTTGCCATTGCCTCACGGTTCTCTGTCATCTCAGCAGCAAACCTGTCAGCTTCCCTCTCATGCCTTCTTGAAAAATAGCTGAATATGGGCGTCAGCGGAAAAGACACTATTCCTCCGACAAAACCCAGTATGAGAAGGTTTGCAAAAACCGTGTCATTCTGAATATTGAAAATCCTTATAAGAATTCCTGATTTTATCATCATGAACGAAATATAAATGCCTATCAGGGACATTGCCTCTATAACAATAATCATTTTAAGGACGTGCTTTTTCTTCCAGTGCCCTGCCTCATGCGCAAGAACAGAGAGAATCTCGCTCCTTTCCATCTTCTGTAAAAGCGTGTCATAAAGCACAATCCTTTTTACCTTTCCTATCCCTGTAAAATAGGCATTTGTATGCGAGCTTCTCTTCGACGCATCAATCTTGAATACCCTGCTTATCTTTATCCCTGCCTTTTTCATTAAGTCCCTTATTGAGCCTTCAATCTCCTCATCTTTTATCGGCGTAAATTTATTGAACAGCGGTTCAATTATATAAGGGGAGATATACATCATGAAGATGCTGAATAAGAGGAAAAAGAGCCAGACAAATAGCCACCAAAAATCCGGGCTTGCCTTCATCAGATACAAAGCGGCGGCTGCCATGATGCCGGTAAATATTGTGGAGAGTATTATTGATTTTATGAAATCGGTTATCCAGAGTTTCCACGTCATTGTGTTAAAGCCGTACTTGTTTTCAATCCTGAATGTGCTGTAAAGGTCAAAGGGAATTGAGATAATCGTATTTGCATAGCTCAGAACAAGGAAGAACACAATGCCTGAAAGAATAAACGGCATATTGAAAGACGCAATCCATGAGTTATACATATTCAGCAATCCGCCGAAGAAAAATGCGAGAACGAGGATATTACCAAAGATGGACTCTATAAACCCGAATTTGCTGTGTTCTACGGTATAATCTCTCGTCTTCTTCAGCAAATCAGAATCTATATAATCTTTAAACTCCTCGGGAACAACATCGCCGTATTTTCTCAGATGGCGCAGATTGAGAGATTTAAGCCAATAGCCGAAGAGGGCAATAAGAATATAGCTTATCAGCAGAATAATTTGATAACCCTTCATAATAGTTTTTATCTTACGATATTTATAGGAATTTTTGTTGACACACCCTTCAAATTTACCTAAAATTATCACAGAAAGACACATGTGACATAAAAAATAATGTTATGCTGAAAAAATAGCAATGCTACACACTTTTTTGCCTTGAACGATACTTGCTCACTTGCAGGCTTCATGTGAAAATTACTATCTATCCAGCCCGTCAATCTTTATCTTGCCAAGCACAGTAAGCATGTAGTGTCTTCAAGATAAAGAAAAAAGGTATAGTAGGAAAGAGAGCAGGCAGGAGAAGTTAAGCCTAATTAGACAAAGCAACCCGACATTGATAGATTTATATAACGATATTGCTGAAAGATTCCGGACAGGCAGGAATGACAGCAAAATGACACTAAAATAGCTATGGCAATTGCTTACATCAGCATAGGTTCAAATCTCGGAAACAGGGAAGAGAACTGCAAACAGGCTCTCAGGCTTCTTCAAGCAAACAGTGTCCTTATAAAAAAACAGTCCTCCATGTATGAGACCGAGCCGTGGGGCATTAAAGACCAGCCGAAGTTTATCAATATGGCAGTTGAGGCAGAGACTGATAAAGAGCATGAGGAACTTCTCAGGATTCTAAAAGAGATAGAAAAAGAGATTGGACGGACAGAGACAGTCAAATGGGGCCCGCGTGTTATTGACCTTGATATTCTTTTTTACGATGATTTAATCCTTAAAATACCCGGCCTTGAAATCCCCCACCCTCTTTTGCACGAAAGAGATTTTGTCCTGAAACCACTCTGTAAAATTGCTCCGTATAAAAAACATCCGGTTACAGGGAAGACAGTAAAGGAGATGCTTGAAAACCTTAAAGCATAATTTTCTTGACTCATCCCTCCGAATTCCACTAAAATCATCACAAAATATGCGTATAGATATAAAAAATAATGTTAGGCGAAAGGAGAATACTTAAAATGAGAGGACAGCGAATTATATTGATTTTATTTTTTGTTGCTATTTTGGCACTAATCGGCGGATGTGCCACAATGGGGGATGTAGTGCGTGTTAAAGACGAAGGCACAGCAAAGGTTTATCCTGTGACATCTGAACAGGCATGGGAGATTGCCAAAACAGTTTTTAGATGGGAAGGAGCAGATGCCATAGAGGAGCATAAATCAGAAGGTTATATGTTAACAAGCAGTGGGATGAACATGGTCTCATGGGGTGCTGTCATGGGGGCATGGATACTCCCTGTTGATAAGGACAATACAAAAGTTATCGTTGTTACGAAACGCAGGATTTCCATAAATATAGCAACAACATTAACAGAAACTACTTTCCACAATCGGTTTGCACAGGCTGTAGAAATTGTAAAAAATGGTGGAAAGATTAGTGATATTGCACCTAAATAATGTATAAGATTATATCGCCCAACAAGTCACTCCAGTGTACAGGATAAAACCGCGCTGCTGAATTTTGGTATTTACGAAAGGAGGACTACAATGAAGATATTGCGCTTTGGTTTATTATTTCTGCTGTTTGCCTGTATCACCCTTAGTGCTGAGGCACAAACAAATTCATACCGCCATCCGGCAACCGGACTGATATTCCCTGACAGCGTGGAAGGCATTATCAGGGGCAATGTGAAAGATTTTGAGGGGACGAATCCCGGACTGGGCGTAAGCGTAGCGTATGACAGGCCGGGTATTACGGTAACAGTATACGTCTACAATTTACGACTTAGGTCAATTCCCGCTGACCTGTCATCCCCTATCTTTAAAAACCACTTTGCCCAAGTCTTGCAAGACATTTATGAAATGGAAAAACGCGGATATTACAAGTTTGTAAAAAAGACTGCGGAGGGAATTATTTTCCTTAGAGCAGACAAAACAGGGCCACAGGCCTTATCCGCATCTTTCAGCTATGTCCAGAATGGAGTAGAACGCTTGTCAAAGGTCTATCTACTGGGACACAAACAGCATTTTGTGAAGATACGGTTCACCTATGACAAAGCAGTGCAGGCGCAGACTGAAGAAAAACTGACTGCATTTCTTAATGCGATGGCTAATATGATTGAGGGGAACTTGTAGCTACGCCTTTTTTACAAAATCTCCGTAACCCTTCAGTACCTTCAAGCCAAGTTCCTGACTCTTTTCAGGATGGAACTGCATTGCAAAAATATTATCCTTCCAGACCATTGAGGTAAAGTTTATTCCGTAGTCTGTCGTAGCTGCGATTATGCCTTCATCTTCCGGCGCAACATAGAAGGAGTGCACAAAATAAAAATATGACTCGGCCCCTATTCCGTTAAATATCGGAGGTTTATTTTTGATGTTCAGCGTATTCCATCCCATGTGAGGGACTTTTAATTCCATTTTTGGAAACCTCACAACCTTGCCCTTAAACACATTAAGTCCTTTGCATACTCCGAATTCCTCTGACTCTGTAAATAAAACCTGAAGTCCAAGACATATTCCGAGATACGGCTTGCCTTTCTGAATTGATTTTATAATCGCTTCAGTCAGTTTCATGTCAGTCAGGTTTTTTATGCAGTCAATAAATGCTCCGACGCCCGGAAGCACTACGGCATCGGCATTATCAATTGAAGCAGCATCGGTGACAATGCGCGCATCCACGCCGACTTTGAGGAAGCCTTTTTCAACGCTCCTTAAATTTCCCATTCCATAATCAACAATTGCAATCATGAATTTAGTATAATTCAGCTTATGAATTTACTTCAACAAAAAATAATCAGGAGAATAAAATCCGAAGGCCCTGTTACATTCAAAACCTTTATGGAGATGGCTCTCTACGAACCTGAACTCGGCTATTACACCTCTCAAAAAACAAGGATTGGAAGAAGCGGCGATTTTTACACAAGCTCTCATCTCCACCCGGCATTCGGCATGATGCTCGGAAAACAGATAGAAGAAATGTGGGAGATAATGAACAAACCTTCTGCCTTTCAGATTGTTGAAATGGGCTCAGGCGCGGGCTATCTCTGCAAGGACATTCTTGATTACCTTAAAAATCGTGAACTATTTAATTCTTTGAATTACACAATTGTTGAACTCAACCCTGCTATGAAAACCAGCCAGCAGAATTTATTGACAGACTTTTCAGACAAGATACGCTGGGTATCATCCATCAGAGAGCTTAATAACATCAAAGGCTGCTTTCTCTCAAACGAGCTTCTTGACGCCTTCCCTGTGCACATTATAGAGATGAACGATGAAATCGAAGAGATATTCGTTTCCACAGACAATGAAAAACTAATTGAAATCAAAGGAGCGCCAAGCACAAATGGAATAGCGGATTACCTTAAAGAATTTTCCATAGGACTTGAGAAAGGACACAGGTCAGAGATAAATCTTGAAATCAAAAACTGGCTCGGCGAAATAAACCGCGTTTTAACAGAGGGATTTATATTAACGATTGACTATGGCTATTCTTCCGAAGACTATTACAGTGAAGACAGAAACAGAGGGACACTTCTTTGCTATCATGAGCATCAAGTGACAGAAGACCCTTATCAAAATACAGGAGAGCAGGATATCACAGCTCATGTCAATTTTTCATCTGTCAAAAAATGGGGTGATGAACTCGGCATAAATACAATAGGCTTCTGCCCTCAGGGGGCCTTTCTCGTGTCGCTCGGCATTGATGAGGTTATCGCTGAAATCCATAAAATCCATAAAAATTCTGATTACCCGTTTGAAGTCGCCAGAATCAAAAAATTAATTCTTCCGGGCACCATGGGAGAAACACACAAGGCCATAATACAGCACAAGGGCGGCGGGAAGCCTGCATTAAGAGGATTCACTATAAAAAACCGGCTCATTTCCCTTCGATTGCCTTGAGTATTCCATTGAGCAAGGCTGCAGGTGTTGGAGGGCAGCCGTATATATAGGCATCAACAGGAATAACTTTATCAATGCCGCCGAGCGAAGCATAGGTCTCGCCGAAGATGCCGCCGTTACAGCCGCAGTCTCCGACAGCAACCACAAGTTTCGGAGTTGGAGTCGCATCGTAAGTTCTTCTAAGCGCAATCTCCATGTTTCTTGATACAGGCCCTGTGACAAAGAGCATGTCTGCAAATCTCGGAGACGCGGTGAAATGTATACCGTAACGCTCGCAGTTATATATGGAATTGTTCAGTGCATGTATCTCAAGCTCGCACCCGTTGCATGAGCCCGCATCCACATGCCTTATAGCAAGGCTCCCGCGAAAAAGCTTTTTAACGGCTTCTTCAAGCCTGTCACCGGCTACTTTGATATTAGCTTCCTCCTGCCCCAAAACATCTTCGGTGACAATGCCTGTGCTGAATATCTGGCGAAGGATTCTTATCATAGGTCATGCCCCGAATATGACTGATTAAAGCTTTTATTGCAGAGTGGAAAGTCAGGGACTATATTGCCGGGAATAGCCTGCTCAAGCCCCAGCCAGTTGACACTGGAAGGGTCTCTGACCATACAGCGGTTTATCTCTCCGGCCGGCCCTGATTGAAGCCAATAGATAATCTCGCCTCTCCATCCCTCAACCGCTGCAAATCCCGCCTTTTCAGATGAAGGGGGCTCTATTGTTCCGTTGATATTTCCGTCAGGCATGTTGTCAAGAAGCCAGCGTATAACTCTGATAGACTCACGCACCTCATGAACGCGAACCCATGTTCTGGCATGCACGTCTCCCGTAACGAGAACCGGCACATCCAACTCAATGCGGTCATACTGATCATAGGGAGGAAAAGGGTTGAATATGCGGCAGTCAAGGTTCATGCCGCTCGCCCGCGCAACTATTCCCACAGCGCAGAGTTCTCTTGCCTTCTCAGGCAAAAGCACTCCGGTGTCCCTCACCCTGTCTTCAAGGGAAGGATTTTCATCATAGATTGTGACAAGTTTTTCAAATTCTTTCTCAAGCCATTTTAATTCACTTAATATCTTTTCTTTGCCTTTTAAATCAATGTCAACAGCAACACCGCCCGGGATAATTCTGTCCATTATAAACCTGTGGCTGAAAAGTTCGCTGTTAGTGCGGAGAATCCCTTCTTTTAACCGCATCATTTGATAGAGCATAAAGGCGAATGCAGCGTCATTGCAGATAGCCCCTATATCTCCCAGATGGTTTGCAATGCGCTCACGCTCGAGAAAAAGCGCCCTAAGCCAGAATGCCCTTTCCGAAGGAACAAAGCCGGTCATGGACTCTAAGGCCATGCAGTATGCAAGGCTGTGGGCAACAGTGGTGTCTCCCGACACTCTTCCCGCAAGCCTGAAGCCGTCCACCCATCTCATGGACTCAAACCGTTTCTCTATGCCCTTATGCACATAACCAAGCCGTTCTTCAAGGTTGATAATCTGTTCGCCAATTGCCTGAAAACGAAAATGCCCCGGCTCAATAATGCCTGCATGAACCGGACCAACGGGTATTTCATAAACCCCTTCTCCTTCCGCCCGTGACCATCTGTATTCGCCTTCCACCCTCGGCATGGGTTTTGAAGCATCAAAGGACTTTCTCAAAGGGTATGCGTCCTGAGGCCAGTCCTCAAACTTTATCCAGGGCCGCAAATCAGGATGTCCTTCAGGAACAACACCCATGAGGCTGTTCATCTGACGTTCAAACCTGTATGCAGGCAGATACTTTTTTGTGAGAGTTGGAAATGCCGGATCATCCATTGTTGTTACGGTCTTGACAATCAGGTATTCCGAGCCCCACCTGTAACAGGCGAATATGCCGAACCACGGCGTCTCTTCCGTAGCCCATTCAGCGGCAAGCAGCGCGTATGACTTTTTCATGGCTTTTGCAGCCTCTGTGAACTTCGTCTTCGGCACAGTGCAAAATACCACAGACACGGGATATTGATAATTTTCCCTGAACTTTACATCCTCTCCAAGTGCTGAGATTATGGCGTCCTTTAATAAACTCATTTCAGTATCTGCACCGCCTTATGAAACCATTGATTGAGAAAAACCGGCATATACAGCCCTACTGCCAGAACAATAGCCATATGCAGAAGCACAGGCAGATGCGCCACTTTCATGGATTTCTGATATGAAGGAATCTCCCCCGCAACCATCGGCTGCACTTTTTTGAATACGGCGGCAAATGCAATAGCAAGCCCCAGAAGAAGAAACGGAGTCATAAGGGGCGCATCTTTTATGGTAGCGGTCAGGATAAGGAATTCGCTCGTGAATATCCCGAAAGGAGGCATGCCGACAATAGCCATGGCCCCGAACATCATCCCCCAGCCGACAAGCGGATTGCCCCTGATAAGCCCCTTTATTTTATCCATATCCTGAGTCCGGTGCATCTGTGATGCATGGCCGACTGTAAAGAATATGGAAGACTTTGCAAGGCTGTGAACAAGCATATGCAGAAGCGCGCCGTATGTAGCGATAGGGCCGCCCAAGCCGAAAGCAAAGGTGGCTATGCCCATATGTTCTATGGAGGAATAAGAGAACATCCGTTTTATATCCTTTTGCCTGAGCAATGAGAAGGCTGCCACAAGTATGGAAATTATCCCGAAGCCCATCATAATATTGCCTGCATAATGTGTATGAGTTGAGCCGTCCACAATAGCCTTGCATCTTACAAGGGCATATAGTGCAACATTCAGCAGCAGGCCTGAAAGCACGGCAGAGATTGGAGTCGGCCCTTCGCTGTGCGCGTCAGGAAGCCAATTGTGAAGCGGAACAAGCCCTACCTTGGTCCCGTATCCGACCATCAGAAAGACAAAGGCAAGAGATAATATTGTAGGCTCCAGCTTGCCGCTTGACTGGATAAGATTTGTCCAGAGGAGCGCCTCCCCTCCTTCTCCGAGCACCTTTTCAGCGGCGAAATATAAAAGAACAGTTCCAAAAAGCGCCTGAGCTATGCCAACGCCGCAGAGGATAAAATATTTCCATGCAGCCTCAATAGCTGTCGGCGTCCGGTACAGCGATACAAGCAAGACAGTTGATAATGTGGCAAGTTCCATAGCTATCCATAACACGCCTACATTATTGGTGAGAAGGCATAGGAGCATTGCGAATATAAAGAGCTGGAACATGGCATGGTAAAAACGCATTCCCCAGTGCCCGACCCTTCCGTGCTCGCGTTCACGCCTCATATAGCGCCTGCTGAATATGGCTGTCGTCATCGAGACAAAAGATGTAAGCACGGCAAGATAGACATTAAACGCGTCAACAAAGAAAAACTTATTCCCTGCAAGCATGGGGCCATTGTTATAGACATCCAGCGCAAGGGCAATACCGGCAAGGAAGGTCGCGGCAGAACCGGTGATGTTTATCTCAGGGGCATATTTTCTATCTCCCACAAAAGCAAGAACAACAGCGGCAAAAAGCGGAACCACCAAAAGAATAAGCAGCGGCATATCACTCCCCTTCCTTCAGCCTGGCCATCTGTTCCACATCAAGGCTGTCAAAGGTGGTATTTATATGGAAGAAGAATATGCCGAATATGAACGCTGCAATCAATACGTCAATTGCCACGCCCAGTTCAACCACAAGGGGCATGCCGTAGGTTGCGCTCGTTGCGGCAAAGAACAGGCCGTTTTCCATTGCAAGGAAACCGATTATCTGCGTGACTGCGTGCCTCCTTGTAATCATCATCAAAAGCCCTATCATAACCGTTGCAAGGGCAATGGCAAGTATGGAGCGCGTAACTAACGTTGACATCTCACGCACCGGAGCAGTCAGGCTGTATGAGAATATTACAAGGGCAATGCCAATGAGCATTGTAAGTGGGACATTTACCACTGTCTCTATCTCCTTGCGAATCTTCAGCTTATGGATAAGCGCATTCAGGATGTAGGGAAGCAGTATCACTTTCAGTGCGAGGGTTAATACCGATGATATGTAAAGGTGGTGCCTGCCTGCCGCATAGCCGACAATAGCTGTGCTGACCGAAAGGAAAAGCCCCTGCCATGCAAATAAATGAATGAGCCCGTAAATTCTTCTCTGAACGAGCATGCCGAAGGCAGTCAGAAGAACCATGGCCGCAAGAAAATTTATTATCTGCGCTGTTGTCTGAATATCCATATCACTCCAATATAAAATGAGCCAGCATTCCAAGAGTTGCCAGCAGGAAGGCGGCGCCTAAAAATTCCGTCACGCGGAAAAGCCTCATCTTTGCAAGCCCGGTCTCAATGAGCACCAGCACAACTCCTGCAAAAGTGAATTTTATTATCAGATAAATCAATGCAAGAGGTATTGCCGCCATATTCCCGGCTCCGGCAATCCCCCATGGGAAAAAAGCAGCAGCGCCCAATGACATAAAAAGAAAAAGCTTCATCATGCCCGCCCATTCAATAAGGGCAAGATGCCTTCCTGAATATTCGAGTATCATTGCCTCATGAATCATTGTAAGTTCAAGATGTGTTTCAGGGTTGTCAACAGGAATCCTCCCCGTCTCTGCAATTGCGATCATAACAAAAGCAAGAAAGGCAAAGGCAAGGGACGGCCTCAGCGCCATATGAATATCGCTTTGCGAGATAGTCTGTGCAATGTGCGAAAGGGATGTGGACTTGCTCGCCAGCGACATTGTAAATACAGCCATGAGCATTGCAGGCTCTGCAAGCGAGGCAATCGTCATCTCACGGCTTGAGCCCATGCCGCCGAATGCGGTGCCGATGTCCATTCCGGCCAGCGCGGTAAAAAAACGGGCAATGGCAAAAAGCGCAACAAGCGCAATAACATCCGCCGTGGCGGAAAGGGGCAGGTCAACCGACAGTATCGGGATAATCCCTCCTGCAAGAAGGGTTGCCCCGAAAACGATATACGGAGTAAAACGGAATATCCACGAGGCATTTTCCGCCAGCACCACATCCTTTGAAAAAAGCTTTGCGATATCCCTGTAGGGTTGCAGCAGGCTTGGTGAAGTCCTTCCCTGCGACCAGCACTTCACCATCTTTACCCATCCGGCAAAAAGCGGCGCCGCTGCAAGAAGCAGCAAAAGCTGCATTATCTCCATAAGCAAAGGCAAAAATTTCATATCACAAACACCAGAAGCAGAATGATAGTTATAAACGAATAAATAAGATATGTCTGAATCCTGCCTTGCTGCAGCATCCCGACCTTGCGTGATAACCAGAAACTCGCCTCGGCAATTGGTTTGTAAAGCCATCCCCAGGCGCGGTCACGCACCTTGAGATAGTAATTGAGCCTCTTCGGGAATGCGCTGTGGGCGGACTGCTGAGCCAAATCTACCTGTTCTTTTATATTGAAAAGATAGCCGAATATTCTCCTTATAGGCATGGAAAAAGATGTGGCATTATACTGCATTCTCTCAGTTAACTTTTCAAATCCGCAGTCCCAGACATGGCCCCTGCGGATAGCTCCGGGTTTCACATGGAGCATGATGTACGCCGCAGCTACAACTGCGAGAATTCCCAAAAACACAATAATTCCGGAATATGAGGCGCGTTCAGGAGCCACAGGTGTAAGCCAAAGCCAGCCATATGTTCCGGCTGATGCGCTTATCGTAGAGCCCACTAACTGCACAGGTATCGTATCCATCCATCCGATAAACAGAGTCGGCAGGATTCCGAGGAGCAAACAGGTGGCGGCAGCCATCATCATCCCAATCCTCATAGGCCAGTTTACCTCCTGAATTGTGGGTTTATGGTGTCCGCGCCAGCGGCCTAAAAATGTTACTCCAAAAGCCTTTACAAAGCATGCCGCAGCAAGCGCGCCTGTAAGGGCAAGAATAGCCGCCCCTATCGGCATAAGCAGTTTCAATATAGGCGCGGGAAGAGACGGAGAGAGAAGAAATGCCTGAAAGGTAAGCCACTCGGATACAAACCCGTTGAATGGCGGCAAAGCTGATATTGACACGCACCCGATGAGAAAGAGTGCGGCAGTCCACGGCATTTTATGAATAAGCCCGCCCATCTCTTCCATATTGCGCTCATGCGTAGCATGAAGCACAGCCCCCGCTCCCATAAAGAGAAGTCCCTTGAACATTGCGTGGTTCATAGTGTGATACACTCCTGCTGTAAGCGCAAGCGCAGCAATAAGCGGCATCTGAAATGACATAAATACCATGGAAAGCCCTATGCCTATGAGTATGATCCCGATGTTCTCCACAGAGTGGTAGGCAAGAAGCCTTTTTAAATCATGCTGCATAAGCGCATAAAGAACGCCCATGACAGCAGAGACCAAACCAAACACCAGCACAACAGCTCCCCACCACCACGGAAACACCTTAATGATGTCGAGAGTTACACGGATAATGCCGTATATGGCGGTTTTCAGCATAACACCGCTCATGAGGGCAGATATATTAGAAGGCGCTACAGGATGGGCTTCCGGCAGCCATACATGCAAAGGAACTATACCCGCCTTTGCAGCGAAACCGAAAAATGAGAGAAAAAAAGCAGCCGTAGCCCATTCCACCGGAAACTGTGATGCGCGCATAGCGTCAAAGGTGTATCCGCTGAAGTCCTTGAAATCCGTGGCAAGCCCTGCCATCACACCGAATGACAGCAGAATAGCCACAGCGCCGATGTGCGCAATGACAAGATAAAGGAAAGCGGCCCGTTTGTTTTCCGCCTTTTCATCCTCATACATTACAAGGAAATATGAAGCGGCAGCCATAAATTCCCATGATATAAGAAAGAACAATGCATCATCGGCAAGCACCACCATTAACATGCCCGCTATAAAAAAAGAATAGAAAATAACAAGCCGCATCACAGGCCTCTGTCCTATAAAACCCCTGACATAACCGATAGAATAAACCGACACATAGAATGCCAGAAGCCCAATAGTCGTGAGAAAAAAACCTGAAAGGGGATCAAGCCTCAGATGAAACGGAAGGTCAGGCAGTCCGAGAACAAGAATGGCCTTTTCTGTGGTCCCGTTTTCCACCGTCCATATCCCTGCTGCAACCGCAAGCAAAGAAGCTGCCGCTGCAAGGGAAAAGCAGATATGGACCATAGCTCTCTCGTTTTTTCTGAATAATGGAGCAAGAAGAACCTGCAGCAAAAATAACAGAACAGATAAAGACGCAAGATCAAGAGGGCTGAAAATCACTTTCTCCCTCCTAACATCTCAGCCTCTTTTCCGGAAATTAAAGAATAGAATTCAGAAGGCAAGGTAAACTGTCTTTTCTGATACATTTAAAAGCTCTGCCATATCTTTAACGCTTAGTTTTATTTTTGTTTATCATGTCCTGGATTAGATAAACGTAAAATTATATTAAAAATAAAGCGCTTCCTTTGTCAAGGAAACAGCAAAAAAGCTCCATCCTGAAGATAACTGCAAAAATATCGCAAAACTTTTTTAACCCGGCATTTATTGTGTGCGATGGGATAAAATAGGCAATGCAAAAGATTCATCTGAAAAGGACCAAAAGAATTAATGACGGACATCTGTGGGTCTTTTCTAATGAGTTGCATGAAAATCCAAAAAAGTATGCTCCCGGCTCCATTGTTGACCTTTACGACATGAAGGACGCCTTTATCGGCATCGGATACATCAACCCGCAGAGCCTCATCTCTGTCAGGATACTCACAAGAGACCCCGATAATATCGGGGTTGATAAGGAATTCTTCAGGAGGCAGATAAAAGATGCGCTCATGTTGAGGGAAAAACTCTTAGGAGCAAGAGACGCCATGCGCTTGATTTACAGTGAAGGAGATTTTCTTCCCGGACTCATAGCAGATAAGTATAAAAACTGCCTCGTCCTTCAGTTTCTTACAGCAGGGATGGAAGCCATGAAAGAAACAATCATAAATCTGTTTGATGAGATGTTAATGCCTGATGTAATCATACTCAGAAACGACGGGCGTTCACGAACGCTTGAAGGGCTTGCGCTTAATAAAGAGATTGTAAAAGGTAATCTGGACATCCTGCCTATGATAAACGAGGACGGGCTTCTCTTTGAAATCAATCCGTACGAAGGACAAAAAACAGGATTCTTTCTTGACCAGAGGGAAAACAGGCTTGCCCTGAAAAATCTTATCAAAGGCGGCAAGGGGCTTGACCTTTTCTGCTACACAGGCGCATGGTCCATTCATCTTGCGTCAGCAGGAGCAGAGGCCACGGGAATTGATGAATCGGAAAAAGCAGTTGCACAAGCCCTGAAAAATGCTGAAATAAATAACCTGCAGGACAAAGCAAAATTCATAAAGGATGATGTCTTTGCATTTTTGAAAAATGAATCTCTGAAAAATGAACAGGGATATGATTTCATAGTCCTTGACCCTCCAGCATTCGTGAAAAGTTCATCCAAAATTAAAGAGGCGCTGAAGGCATACAGAGCGTTAAACAGCATCTGTATGAAACTTATAAAAAAGGGCGGAATCCTTGCAACATCCTCATGTTCGTATCACATAAGCAGGGAGATGTTTATTGATATGCTAAAGGATTCGGCAAAGGATTCGGGGAAAAGAATCAGGCTACTCAGCCTGCGCTCTCAGAGTCCTGACCACCCCATCCTCCTCTCAATGCCGGAGACAGAATACCTTAAATGCGCTTTCTTATTGATTGAGTAGGAAGATTGATGCGGGCTAAAGCAGAGAATTCAATCAGACAAGAACAGCTTTTCCGGTTAACTCTGCCATCAGATCTTTGACTGACAGAATCCTGTCAACCCTGTGCGCATTCGTGCCCACAGTATAGAGAGGCTCTTCTTTATCGGCATTGTAGTCGGCTGAACTCAGCAGGCCGTTGCATATGCAGAAATGGTGCTCGTTGCTTTCCTTTGCAGGGCAGAGACTGAATTTGCCTTCTTTGTCCTTAAGCAGAACATAACCTTTGTCGCATTTTGGCTTTCTCAGTTTCTGCAGCGTAGAGACATACATGGGCGATTGCTTTATGACCCTGAAAGGCATTCCGCATGGAGAGCCCGGATCGTATGCAACAATAATATCGTTCTCCCCTGCATTAATAACAGCCTGTTTATATTCTGCAGTGGCGCTGCTCTCCTCAGTAGCAAGGAACCTGGTTCCCATTTGCACACCATCAGCGCCCATTTTCAGGAATCTGACAATGTCGTCATAGGTATAAATACCTCCTGCGACAATGACAGGAAAACCTCCGTATTTATTAGCCATATCTTTTACAGGCGGAAGCAGTGTTTCAAGCATGTTTTCATCGCTGTCAATCTCGTCCATCTTAAAGCCGAGATGCCCTCCGGCAAGCGGCCCCTCCAAAACAACGGCATCAGGCCTGTAACCGCTCCTCTCCCATTTTTTGCAGATGATGTCAAGTGCTCTTGCAGATGAAACGATTGGAATAAGCGCAGTATCCTTTGGCGGTTGAATTGTAGGCAGTGAAATAGGCAGCCCTGCTCCTGAAATGATTGCATCTGCGTTTGCATCAAGAGCGCCCTTCACAGAATCGTCATAATCCCTGACAAGCGCGCGCATAATGTTTATGCCTGCAAAACCGCCGCTTTCTTTAGCGCGGCAAACTTCTTCATATGTAGCTTCGTATGTATTGAGTTTTTTCCCTGTCCTCTTTGAGACAAGCCTGTCAAGAGCTGCGCTTGATACAATGCCCAGCCCGCCTTCCCTCGCAACAGCGCTTGCAAGAGGATAAAGGGAAACACCTACGCCCATACCGCCTTGAATAATAGGAAGCGAAATGGCTTTGCCTTTTATAATCAATGGAGAAAACATTTGAGAAATCAATTCCCTTGTACTGTTTATTTTACACTATTTACAGTCATATAAGATATTATAGTATTTATTGCTTTGTCAATTACTACCAAAGGAAGATTGGCAATGACATGAAGGAACCGCCAGAAGCTACTGCCGCATAGAGGCTAACCTCTTATCACAACTTTCCTTACCCCGCTGATAGAGGAAAGTTCCTCAAGCATCGGCTTCATCGGCACATGATGCCTCAGAGAAATTGTGATATCGTAAGTTATTTCTCCTTTAGAATTATCCTTTTCGTAATCTGTCTTACTGATATGCGAACCTTGTTTCCTGAGAATTGATTTGATTTTGTCATCCTCAATCTTTTCATCAGCGGTTATCGTAATGAATTTAAACACAAGCCTTGACATCCGCCTTTCTATAACCCTGAGCACAAGCAGCGAGAAAAGAGTGAGAGCGCTTGCAGCCACACCCGCAACATAAAGCCCCGCGCCAACTGCAAGTCCTACCGCAGAGACCATCCAGAGGCATGCCGCTGTCGTAAGCCCCTGAATCGTTATCCCCATCTTTAAGATGGCGCCTGCGCCTATAAACCCTATGCCTGTTATTGCGCCTGCTGCAATGCGCCCGGGATCCACCCTGACATAAGACGGATTCATATAACTCAGATGGTGGTAATACTCGGATACTATCATTACGAGCACGGAGGCAACGCAGACGAGAAGCTGTGTCCTGAATCCTGCCTGCCTTCCGTGAATCTGCCTTTCAAACCCTATGACGCCGCCTAAAACAGCGCCAAGGAGCAGGCGGATGATTATCTCTGTTTCTGAAAGCATAAAAAATTATAACAATTTTTCACGAATTAATGCTTTAATAAAATGCAGGCGTCTTTACGGTTGTATTTATGGCCATCGGGACAAAGAGACAGAGCCTCCGGAATAGCATTAATTTTCGGCCATTGACCTTATTTATACTTGTGATATAATTGATTTGAGGAGGGACGATGAACCAGATATGGTTTGCGCTTATGACAATTGCTTTTTTAATAGTTGTATGCTTTCTCGTATATGTGCTTCTTGAACTGAGGAAATCCGCAAGGGCGCTCACAGATTTCCTGAGGACAACAGAGGATTCCCTGAAACCCGCTCTGGAAGAACTCCAACTGACACTGAAAAGCATGAGAAAGGTCACTGATGATGTGAATTCTGTCACGGAGGACATAAGGCTGGTATCAGGCAGCGCAAGGGATATCGGACATAACTTAAAAAAAATAAGCGCGCTTTTAAATGAAGCCAGTTCGGACGCCATAATAAAAGTTTCGGGATTAAGGGTCGGGATAAGAACAGCGCTTGAAGTCTTAATAAAGAACTTTCTGACAAAAGGAGGCACCAAATGAGAGACAATGATGGACACAGCGCAGGCACGGTATTTCTTTCCTTTCTTTTTGGAGGGATTGTAGGCGCAGGGCTTGCTATGCTTTTGGCGCCGCAGTCCGGAAGCGAGACCAGAAAAAGGATAAAGGAATTCGCGGATGACATGCGGGAAAAGGCGGAAGACTACGTTGAGGATATCAAAAAAGGCGTGACATCAACTGTGGAGGAAGGAAAAGACTTTTACGAAGAAAAGAAATCCGCCGTTACTGCGGCAGTTGAAGCAGGCAAAAAGGCATACGAGAAAGAAAAAGACAGGCTGTCCAAGGGTTAGGCCTGAATGCACGAGGCTTCTATTGCGCTGAGCGTGCTTGAGATTGCCGTTGACAGCTGCAGAAAAGCAGGTTATAACAGGATAGAATCAATACGGTTAAAGATTGGGAGGGCGTCGGGCATAATGATCGACGCCCTCCTTTTTGCATTCAATGCCGTCAAAGCGGACACAATTGCGGCAGAAGCAAGCGTTATAATAGACGAGATAGCCGTAAGCGGCTTGTGCAGCAGCTGCGACAAAGATTTTGTTACAGAAGAAAAATATGTATTGTGCTGTCCTGAATGCAGCAGCGCCTCATTTAATATAAAAACAGGGCGTGAACTTGAAATTATAGATATGGAAGTATTTTGAAGAACAAACTAACAGCATGCAAAAAATTATCAGGGGGCAAATAAAGTGAAAGTTGAAGTCGTGACAAGGATACTTGAGGCAAATGAGAGAATCGCAGCGGAAAACCGCAGGCTTTTTGACAAGGCAACGGTCTATGTCATTAACCTGATGAGTGGACCGGGAGCGGGCAAGACATCCCTGCTGGAAAGAACCATAAAAGAACTGAACGGAAAAATAAAAACCGCTGTTATAGAGGGAGACATCGCAGGCACATCTGACGCCGAAAGGATCGGCAGTCTCGGCGTGCCCGTTATACAGATAAATACAGGCGGCGCATGTCATCTTGACGCTAATATGATTAACGAGGTTCTGGAATCTCTCCCTCTGAAGGAGACCGACCTGCTTTTTGTCGAAAACATAGGAAATCTTGTATGCCCCGCGGAATTCAATATAGGCGAGGATATGAAGGCAATGGTTTTGAGCATAACTGAAGGCGATGACAAGCCGTTAAAATATCCCCTCATGTTTCAGGAATCATCAGCTTTGATATTGAACAAAATTGACCTTCTGCCATATACAAATGCAAGCGTGGAGAAAATCAGGAAAGACGCAATGTCCTTAAATCCTTCGCTGAAAATATTTGAGGTTTCATGCAAAACAGGCAAGGGAATCGCGGAATGGGCGGAATGGCTGACAGAGAAAGTTAAAAGTTAGAAGTTAAAAGTTAATGGATCGTGTCCTCATCAATATCAAAGGCATTGTGCAGGGAGTCGGCTTCAGGCCCTTTGTCTATAACCTCGCCAAATCTCTTAACCTGAAAGGCACAGTAACCAATACCACTGACGGGTTGACAATTGACATAGAGGGCGAAGACGTCACGTCATTTATAGACAGGCTTCCAAAAGAAGCCCCTCCATTATCAGAGATAAACAAGATTGATATTTCGCCTATGCCTTTTTGCGGCTATGAGGATTTTAAGATAGTAAAAAGCAGAGACAACGGAAGTTTTACGCTTATATCTTCTGACGTCTCTGTATGCGAGGACTGCCTTAAAGAGATGCTTGACAAGGACAACAGGCGTTATCTCTACCCTTTTATAAACTGCATCAACTGCGGGCCGCGGTATACCATCACAAATGCCGTTCCGTATGACAGGCACAACACCACCATGTCTGTTTTTAAAATGTGCAATGAATGCGAAAGCGAATACAACAACACTTCTGACAGGAGATTTCATGCCCAGCCTAATGCCTGCTCTAAATGCGGGCCGAACTTAGAGTTGAAAATTCATCCGCCGCGGCGGACAAAATTTAAAATTGATGAAAAAGAAAATCCTATCAAAGCAACTATAAATATTTTAGAGCAAGGCGGTATCGTTGCAATAAAAGGGCTTGGCGGTTTTCACATCGCATGCGACGCCGCAAACAGAGATGCAGTTGAAAGATTAAGAGAAAGGAAAAGAAAGAGCAACAAGCCTTTTGCGCTTATGGCTCCTGACATAGAAACAATAAAAAAATACTGCGAGGTTTCGGAGAAAGAGCAAGCACACCTGGCCTCCAATAAGAGGCCGGTTGTGCTCCTCAGGAAAAAGGATACAGGATTCAGGATACAGGATTCAGGATACAGGATTCAGGCTGAAGAAAATCATGCATCATGCATCATGCATCATGCATCAGTACTTCCTGATTCAATCAGCCCTAATAATCTGTACATCGGTTTCATGCTGCCGTACACGCCATTACATTATCTCTTGTTTTATTATCCTATTCACCGATTCACCGATTCACCGATTCACCATAACTTTGACGCGCTTGTAATGACAAGTGGTAATATCTCAGAAGAGCCGATTGTTGTCAGCAATGATGAGGCAGCAGCAAAATTCTCCGATATGGTTGATGCGCTCCTGATCCATAACAGGGACATCTTCATGCGTGTGGATGACTCAGTAGTACGAAATCATTTCATTGCTCATAGGACAAAACCTCTCTTTATCCGCCGTTCAAGGGGTTATGCGCCTGAACCCATATCTCTGGACAATGACGGCCCCGAAGTGCTCGGCTGCGGAGCTGATATAAAAAACACATTTACCCTCACAAAAGGAAGCTATGCTATTCCAAGCCATCACATAGGAGATATGGAAAATTACGAGACTGTAAAATTTTTTGAAGAGAGCCTCAGCAATCTAAAAAAAGTTTACAGGGTGAACCCTGTTGCAATTGGATATGACCTGCATCCCAATTATCTTTCAACAAAATGGGCGCTGGCTCAACAGTCGGAATTAAACACAAACTCTACACTCTCGTTTTATGGAATCCAGCATCATTATGCCCATATTGCATCTGTCATGGCGGAAAACGGAATAAAGAGAAAAGTCATAGGTGTGGCATTTGACGGCACAGGCTACGGAACGGACGGCAATCTGTGGGGAAGTGAATTCCTGATTGCCGATACAGACGGCTTTAAAAGGGCAGGACACTTTAAATACATCCCCCTTCCGGGAGGAGAGACGGCAATCAAAGAGCCGTGGAGAGTTGCGGTCAGCTACATAAGATATATCACAGGTGATGAGGTCATGCACTATCTGGAGTCCATGGGCTTCATTAAAAAATACGGCAGTGACAGGATAACCGCTGTTTTAGGAATCATTGACAACAGAGATTTCTCGCCTCTTTCATCAAGCGCGGGAAGGCTCTTTGATGCAGTCTCGGCAATACTCGGGATATGCGGCACAAATACCTTTGAAGGCGAGGCAGCAATGGCGCTTGAATCTTATACAATAGACGGCATAGACGAAGACTACCCTGCTGACATCGGATTGAAAGACAGGATTGAAATAGACTTTTGCCTGACTCTGTTCAGGCTGATACAGGATATGGCGAAAGGCATCGGGAAAGATATTATCGCCACTAAGTTCCACAACACCATAGTCACCATTATCGCCGGAGTCGTCCAGCGGCTCGGCATGATTCATAAGCTGCATGATGTGGTTTTAAGCGGCGGAGTTTTTCAAAATATGTATCTTCTCAAAAATACTATAGACAGGCTGAAATCAATAGGAATGGATGTTTATACTAATGAAAAGGTGCCTGCAAATGATGCGGGCATATCGCTGGGGCAGGCATACATAGTGAGGGAAAGGATAAAACAGTCATCCCGGACTAAAGAATAAAAGGAGTTATCATTGAGCCTGGCAGTTGAAACATTAAAAAATCTTTTAAAGCAAATCGGAAAACCGGTAAAGCTGATGGAGGTTTGCGGCACCCATACCGTTGCAATATTCAGGCAGGGCGTAAGGGAACTGCTGCCTGAGGAGTTAAGCCTTATAAGCGGCCCCGGCTGCCCTGTGTGCGTCACCGCAGTTGAGGATATTGAGAAGGCAATGGAAATCGCAAGAAAAGAAAATGTTATATTTACGACTTTCGGCGACATGATGCGCGTGCCCGGCATCAAGAAAAATCTCTCTGAAGCCAAGGCAGAGGGCGCTGACATAAGGGTTCTATATTCTCCGATAGATGCGCTTAAGATTGCAGCGGAAAATAAAGACAAAAAGATTGTATTTTTTGCAACGGGTTTTGAGACAACATCTCCGTCTGTGGCTGCCACGCTGTTTGAGGCTGATAAAAGAGGCATAAGCAACTTCTACATATATTCTGTTCACAAACTTGTTCCCCCTGCGCTGGACGCATTGCTGGGTTCAGGCGAAGTAAAAATTGACGGTTTTATACTTCCAGGGCATGTCAGCACTATTATAGGCAGCAAGCCGTACAACTTTATAACTGAGAAATATCATAAGCCGTCAGTGATAACAGGCTTTGAGGCAGGAGACATACTTCAGGGAATAAACATGCTTCTTGAACAGATTGCATCCAACAGGGCAGAGGTTGAAATACAATACAAGAAAGTTGTGAGGGAAGAAGGGAATCCCAAGGCAGTCGCGCTTATCAACGAATATTTTGAACCGTGTGACGCATACTGGAGAGGAATCGGAACCATACCATTGAGCGGTCTTAAACTCAGAGAAAAATACAAACACAGAGACATAAACTCAGTGGTTAAGATTGAAACCTCATTTATCTCAGGCCCTCAGGAACCAAAGGGATGCTCCTGCGGAGAAATTCTTAAAGGCATTAAAACACCTGACGAATGCCCGCTGTTTGCAGGCGTATGCACACCTGAGAACCCTATCGGAGCATGCATGGTAAGCACAGAAGGAAGCTGCGCCGCATATTACAAATACGGAGGATTCAGTGGATAAAATCCTTCTTGCGCACGGAAGTGGCGGAACTGCAATGCATAAACTGATAAGAGAGTATTTTGTCCCTGAGTTTGATATGAAAAGCCTCGGAGATTCGGCGATTGTTGATCTACCCGATTCACCCATTCACCCATTCACCCATTTACCGTTAAAACTTGCCTTTACAACCGACTCTTATGTTGTCTCTCCTGTTTTTTTCCCGGGAGGAAATATCGGAGAGCTTGCGGTTTACGGCACGGTTAATGACCTCTCGATGGTCGGCGCAAAACCTCTTTGCATGAGCACAGGATTAATACTTGAAGAGGGATTTTTAATGAAGGACCTGAAAAAGATTTTAGCGTCAATGGCTGACGCCGCTAAAAGATCAGGGGTAAAGATTATTGCAGGCGACACAAAGGTTGTCAACAGGGGAAAGGGAGACGGAATATTCATAAATACATCCGGCATCGGAATTCTTGAGGATGGAGTAAATATTTCACCCTCAAATATAAAATCAGGGGATAAAATCATCGTGAGCGGAACAATCGGCAACCACGGAGTTGCTGTCATGGCTGAAAGAAACGGGCTGAGCTTCAATCCTCCTGTCCTGAGCGACACAGCGCCGCTGAATCAGATGGTGGAGGAGATTATCGGATACGGCGGCGTGCACGCAATGAGAGACCCTACACGAGGAGGACTGGCTACGACACTCAAGGAAATGGCTCTGGAATCAGGCCTATGTTTTTCCATACGAGAAGCGTCAATCCCTGTTCCGGACGGGGTGAGAGGCGCTTCTGAACTTTTAGGCATTGACCCTCTTTACATTGCAAACGAGGGCATTTTAATAGCTGTTGTCAGGAAAGATGCAGCTGAAAGCCTGCTTGCGATACTGAGGAAAAACCGTCTGGGAAAAGACGCTAATATTATCGGCGAAGTCTCTGAAGCACCCGAAGGAAAAGTCCTGCTTAAAACAAGAATCGGCGGAACACGCGTAATAGATATGCTTTCAGGCGAACAGCTTCCGAGGATATGCTGAAACAGGATGCAAGGATACATGATGCAGGATGCAGGACTCAGAATAATGTTGTTTGTATCGTGTATCATGTATCATGCATCGGAAGCATGGTTATTGGGTGAAAGGTGAATAGAATAAAGGCATCTATAGTAATTTTACTGCTTTGCTTATCTTCATGCGCTCCAAAGGAAGAAGTCAAACCTGCTCTGCCGCCCGTAAAAATTGCGGTTGTCCTCGGTGCAGGAGCATCAAAGGGATTCGCGCATATCGGAGTTCTCAAGGTGCTTGAATCAAATAAGATTCCGGTGCATATGATAATCGGCACAAGCGCGGGGAGTTTCGTCGGCTCGCTTTATGCCTATGGATACAATGCATTTGAACTCCAGAAACTTTCATTCTCCATAGAAAAAGGCGATGTCGTTGACCTTATGATACCTGACAATGGGTTTATAAAAGGAGAAAAACTTGAGGCATACATAAACCGCATATTGAAAAATACGCCTATGGAAAAGCTGAAAATACCATTTTATGCCGTTGCAACAGATATTCAAAGCGGCAAAGAGATTGTCTTCGGGTCAGGCAATACAGGAACTGCAGTGAGGGCAAGCTGTTCAATCCCGGGCATATTCAGGCCTGTAAATATTTCAGGAAAAATGTATGTTGACGGCGGCGTCGTCAGTCCAGTTGCAGTTGATGCTGCAAAGAGGCTCGGCGCTGACATAGTTATTGCAGTGGATATAGCAGGCGATGTTGACTCGTCACGGCCTGAAGGGACTATTGAAACTATTTTGCAGTCAATAACTATAATGTACTCCAAACTCGCTGCCATACAGCTTTCAAAAGCGGATGTTGTGATAAAACCAAAGGTCGGCTACATAAGCAGCGGTGATTTTTCAAAGAGGCACGAGGCTGTCCTTGAAGGAGAAAAAGCAACGCTTGAGGCTTTGCCGAAGATACAGGAGATAGTGAATAAGCTGAAACAGGAAGGAAGATTAAACTAAGATATTTAAACCCGAAAATCAGGAGGCTGTGTTTGGATTAAGGCAAGATTCACGGGTCTGTCAGAATAGGGGCTGAAGTCGCAACGAAGTGGAGCGGATAGCCCCGCATAACAGATGGGAAGAACAAAATATATCGCACTAACATCTATACTTTTACATCTGTAGTTTAAGATTGCGAAAGACAGACACAGCCTACTGAAAGGTATTAATTATTCTTGGTCGGGGCGAAAGGATTTGAACCTTCGGCCCCACGGTCCCGAACCGTGTGCGCTACCAGACTGCGCTACGCCCCGATAGAGAATAATAAAAACCTTTCCTCATAAAGTCAAGCGTGATTGACCGCAGTTCAATAATTCAGTTATATTAAACGAGTTGTTTATCTCAGGAGGTTTGCAAAATGCCAATATACGAATATGAGTGCATAGACTGCGGTGAGACGCACGAGGCGCTCCGGAAATTCAGCGATAAGCCGCTAAGTAAATGCCCGAAATGCGGCGGAACATTGAAAAAGCTTATCTCAAATACATCTTTTATTCTCAAAGGCACAGGTTGGTATAAGACAGATTATGCGTCAAAGCCTGCCGATTCAGGAAAAAAGCCTAATGCAAAGAAAGATTCAGGCGCTGAATCAAAAACAGAAACCAAGGCTGAAACTAAAGCAGAGAGCAAAACAGAATCTAAGGCAGAGGCATCAGTTAAAGCATAGTGATTGACCCGCAGATTCATATCCCCTATCACAAAATAGCAGAACACCTTCCGTTCATCAGGCAGGAAAAACTTAATCTTGAACTCTATATTGAATCAAGCGTCCTTGACTCAATAAGCAGAGAAGACATATTGCAGCTAAAAAATCAGCTTGATTATAACCTTTCCCTTACAATTCATGCGCCTTTTATGGATTTATCGCCGGGCGCAGTTGATTCAAAGATCAGGGCTGTAACAATGGAAAGGTTTTATCATGTGCTGGACATTGCGAAAGAATTAAAAGTGAAATGTGTTGTATTTCACTCAGGATATGAAAAATGGAAATATGCCCTGAACATAGGCCTCTGGCTTGAGCAAAGCCTCCTTACATGGAGGCCTTTGGTAAAAAAAGCAGAGGAGATTGGCGTTAAGATTGCGCTTGAAAACATCTTTGAGGACGAGCCTGAAAATCTCAGGCTATTGATGGAAAAGATGGGAAATAAGAGCTTAGGAATTTGCTTTGATTCTGGGCACTTTAACCTTTTTTCTAAAGTAGCACTTGAAGACTGGCTTGGGCATCTGAAACCCTATATTCTTGAGCTTCATCTGCACGACAACGACAAAACCTCTGACCAGCATCTTCCAATAGGCGAAGGGACATTTGATTTTGGGAAATTGTTTACAGCATTGAAAGGCAAAGACCTTATTTATACGCTTGAAGCCCACAATCCGGAGGACGCAAAAAAGAGTTTGGAGAGATTGAAGGGATATTTCTAACTCATCTTTTCAATTCTTTATAGTCCTCGTTTCTGTTCAATATCTTTCCTATCAATACTTGCTTGTTGTCTTCATCAACGGCATAAATAATCCTATATTCGCCCTGATCAGCCCTATAACCAGACAGCCCTTTGTAATTGAAATTTTGCAGTTTCTTTGAATCTGACGGAAAGGGATTCCTGCGAAGAGAAAGTATTTTCATGAATATCTGCCTGAGTCTTTTTGCATCAGATTGGCCGAGAGACTCAAGCTTGGAGAGTGATTCTTCAGAGAAGTCTAATTTATAGCCCAATTTTTACCCTCTTGGCAACTTCTTCCAGTGAATAAAACTTTCCTTTTTTAATCGTCTCCTCGAGTAATTTTGATTCGTAAATGTCTTCTAATACTTCAAGTTTTTTGTATTCTCTATATCCAATAACCACAGCCACAGGCTTGTTCCGTTTTTCAATCAGGATTCTCTCTTTTTTATGCTCTGCATCTGTGATGACTTCTGAGAATTTAGACTTAGCGTTTGCAAGACTTAATGCCTTCATGACCCTTCACCTCCATTTAGTAGTTAATATAACCAAATTGGTCATATTAGTCAAGAGCATTGTGGTGCGGCTTATTCGCGTTTAACTCACCCCCTCTTCCTCTTTACAGCCAAATGTGCTATATTCGTCTCATAAACTCAGTAAATACCACCTTGGCATATAATGTTAAATGTTATACGTAAAATGATAATAAAAAAGGATGGAAATGGGGACGACAAGCTGTCCCCTTTTAACTTTTTACATTGAGGAGGATAGAATAATGAAAAGCAGGTTTATATCTATGTTGTGCGTGACAACAGCTATCTTCGCTTCATCTGCTGTCTTGGCAGAGACTATCGTAGTAGAATGCCCAAAGGTCTACACAATAAATCCCTTTACATTGCTGCGGGTTGAAAATGGCGAGGGATGGGAAAAATCCGAATCGTCCGGTTATAACCTCTTCAACCGCTGCGGAGTTGATCCGCAGGGATACATGAAATGCTATTACGGGGCGGCGGCGCATGGGGCCTCTGATCTATATATGCTTAAAAAAATGCCTCCGGCAAATACAGTTTGTAAAGAGTCGAGTACTCCGAGTATTCCGTGCAAATTTGAGTGTACGCCTAAACAGTCATCGCAGCAGCCAATCAAGATTCAGCCTGTAAAAAAGCGCTGAGTCCTGGAAGTAGGAAATTAATTATGGGCACATTACATAAAAACCAGAAATGGAGATGGGTGTAATTAAATACGTGTCTCCCTCCACAGCAAAACCGCAAGGACTCCTGCGGCAATAAAGCCTATTACGCTTACCCAGAATGGAATAATGACGCCGTCAATGACAACTTCCAAGCCGAAGACAAGTCTCAGCAGATGCAAAACGGCAACCAGAGAGAACACGGCAATCGCAATTTTTGTAAAAGGCTTCATATCTTAATCCCCCTCAAACTCCGTCAGCGCAAAGACTTTATATCCCTTTGCCTCAACTTTTTTCCTACCGCCGACATCAGGAAGGTCAACGATAAAGCACATCTCAGCAACTGTGCCTCCGAGTTTTTCTATTAAGGCAGCGGCAGCAAGCGCGGTTCCTCCTGTTGCGAGCAGGTCATCTACAATAAGAACACGGTCGCCTTTTTTTATCGCATCCTTGTGAATCTCTATAATGTCAGTGCCGTATTCAAGCTCATATTCATGCTTTATCGTCTCAGCGGGAAGTTTTCCCTTTTTCCTTATTGGAACAAATCCTCTGCCAAGGGTATAGGAAAGCGCGCCGCCTATTATAAATCCCCTTGATTCTATTCCGACTATCACATCAAACTTTACATCTCCTGTTATATATCTCTGCGTCAGGCTGTCAATTACAAGCCTGAACCCGACGGGGTCTTTTATGAGTGTTGTTATATCCCTGAACATTATTCCTTTCTTCGGATAATTTGGCACTGTTCTGATTTTTGATTTAATCGGCATTATTTCCTCCTTGGCTCTGCCTATGATTTACAGGTTTCGCAGTGTTCGTATTTTATCTTCCCTATTGTCTTAGCAAGAAGCTTCTTAACATTCTCTGAATTCTTATTCATTATCGCCACTATCATCTCCCAAGTAACAGGCTCCTCGCCCTCTTTCCAGCAGTCGTAGTCTGTTGACATGGCAATGGACTGATAACAGATGCCGAGTTCTCTTGCGAGTATGACCTCAGGCACAGTGGACATATTAATCACGTCTGCGCCCCAGCCCCTGAACATATGGGATTCTGCCTTTGTGGAAAACCTTGGGCCTTCAATCGTTATCACTGTACCCTTTGAATGATGCCGGAGCTTAAGTTCTCTTGCGGATTTGACTAAAAGAGCTCTTAGTTCTTTGCAGAAAGGCTCAGCCATCGGCGTGTGTATCACCTTCTCATCGTGGAATGTAAGGGCCCTGTGTTTTGTATGGTCAATGAACTGGTCCACAAATACGAGGTCTCCGGGCTTAATATTCTCTCTCAAAGAGCCGACTGCTGTTGTGGCAAGGATATGAGTGCAACCTTCTTTTTTAAGCGCGTATATATTCGCCCTGAAATTAACCCCTGTGGGATAAATGGAATGGCCTTTGCCGTGCCGCGCAAGTATAAACGTATCAACACCTTCTATCTTTCCGACTGTCAGAGCGGATGAAGGACTGCCGTAAGGCGTCTTTACCTTCTTTTCTTTCTTATTCTTCATCAGGCGAGGGTCATCCATACCCGAGCCGCCGATGATGCCGACTTTTATCTTAGCCATTATCGCTCCTTTGTGATGACATGAATTTGCTTAAACAAGATAAAAGAATGCGGCAGTTAAAGTCAAGAGTCCAACGGAAAATGCGGGGATAGAACTCCATGCAGCACAGGTATTTTATCTGAGATATTCTTCTATGCCGGTCTGCGCTCTTAATCGCTGATAAATAACTTCAGCTATGCCGAATAAATTTACGGTATCCTCCCTGTTATAAAGCTTTAACAGGTCCAGAGCCTCAGAACTTCCGTTTTGAGCAGCTCCCCATAATTTCACTGCATCATACCCGCCCATGCCCTTGACAGCCTCATCTCTTTCAACTCCCATGCTGCTTTCAAGTTTTTTAAGTCCGCCCTGAAATCCGAGCTTTCTTGAACCGAAACATATATCAAAATGAGGGATGTCAAACTTCAGCCCGGGCATGGAACGAAAAAGAAAAGGTATGTCAAATACAGCACCGTAAAACGTTATAAGATATTTGTATCCTGAAAGCGCCTTATTAAGATTCTCCGGTGAAAGGCCGTTGCCTCTGACAAAGCACTTGTAATCACAGCCGTCATACATGCCCACAACAGTTACATATCCGCCCTTGTCGGGCATCAGGCCGCTTGTCTCTATATCCAGGCATACTGCCTCGCCTTTGAATTTATCAAACAGCCTCCAGTGCTCTTTCCTCTTTACGGTGCCGGCAAAATATCTCGCATTTGAATTTTTCAGTTCCTGCAAAGCGGAACAAAGACTGTTGTCAAAAACAGCTTTTTTGTCTGAACTTATAGAATTCATCCCGGGGGTATTCAAGAAATCTTTCCATGTGAGAATTCCGTTTTCCCAAAGTCTTCTTTCCTGTTTCACGCCGATTCCATTTAATATGCTGAAAGTGTTTTGTATCATATTAGCCCAAGCGCCTCTTTCGTTATTTTTTCCGCTGCCTCAAAAACTGCCTTCTTTTCTTCTTCTGTTCTTGCCTCAATGTAAAACCTTACCTTCGGCTCCGTACCCGAAGGCCTTATCATTAACCAGGAACCATCGTCAAACACAAGTTTTGTTCCGTCAACTATAATAACATCACTGACGGTTCTTTTGTTTTCACCGATATCAAGTACGGCTCCAACCTTGTAATGTTCTCCAATAACTGAAAGCTTTTTAATCAACTGCTCTCCGGCAAGAGAGCGGTCCACTGAAATGCCTGAGCGGTCCGGATAGTAATGCCCGAATTCATCCATTATGTCTTTCAAGTAGCCGCTCAGGTTTTTGCCTGTGACTGCCATCATCTCTATTGCAAGAAGAAGCCCGAAGATCGCATCCTTTTCAAGCGTATGATTGTATCCTGTCATCCCGTCTGATTCTTCAAAGGCAACCACGGCCCTTTCTGTTGAGGACCGGAGCATATACGGCCTGAAATTTTTAAAACCAACCTTTGTCTCTCTTACGCCTGTGCCGAGTTTTTTTGCTATGGCATTAACAAGATTGCTCGTGCCGGCAGATTTAACGCCTATTCCCTTAACCCCTTTATACACACTCAAGAAATGAAATGCCATTGCTCCGAAATAATTCATCGGTATCTGCATATTTGCGTCAGCATGCCTTATGCGGTCGCCGTCAGGGTCTATGATAACTCCCATTCTAAACCTTGCATTGCTCTCGCGCAAAACCCTCTCAACGCCCTGCATGTTTTTCTCTGAAGGCTCGGGAGCCACGCCGCCGAAAAGAAAATCGTCTTCTGTCCTTAGGTATTTAATCTTGGCGCTTTCACCAAGAATCCTCTGTATGCGCCCCCTTGTCGCGCCGTGAACATTGTCAATGCAGATAATACAATCCTCTTTACTTATAAAATTCTTGATTTTTTCTATATCCAGAGTCTTTCTCTCATTTATGTATCTGATATAGAGTTCTGCAAGATCTATTTTTTCAATGTTCTCGGGTTTCACCGGTTCCAAAACTGCATTCTCTCTCATCATCCTGTCTGCTATCTCTTCTATTTTTACTGTAATACCGGCTCCCGCAGCCCCTCCGTCCGAGGGATTAAATTTGAGCCCGGCATAATTTGCGGGATTGTGCGAAGGAGTTAAATTAATCGAGCTCGCTGCGCCCAACATCTCTATCCCTGCTGAAAACTCAGGCGTGGCCGCTTCGCCTGCATACCATGTCTTAATCCCTTCTCTCTGAAGAATCCCTATTACTTCCATCGCAAAATCAGGGCCGAGGAATCTGTTGTCATGCCCGACAATAATGCCACGCTTTTTTACGTCTTCAAAACCTGAAACACCTATTGCCTGCATCACAGACTCGTCTTTGCTTTTAAGCATTTCTATAATTGCTGAAGCCACAATGCGCAGATTATTGAATGTAAAGTCCGTTCCTATCTCACCGCGCCAACCCGATGTGCCAAAAACTATTTTTGCCGGTGCAGTATTTTCTCTTGCAAACTTTTCTATGACAGAAAGCAGCCCCCTGTTTTTTGAAACATCTGACAGTATCTCTTTCCAGCACGAAGCCGCATCCCTGAAGTCCCGAGTCATTTTCCTAAAAGCTCCTTTGCCTTATTTATGACGTTCTCTGTTGTGAATCCAAATTTTTCAAGCACTATCTCTCCGGGCGCTGACGCTCCAAAATGGTCTACTCCTATTATCACTCCGTCCATTCCCACATACTTATACCAGCCGTGAGTTGCGCCTGCTTCTATAGCCACCCTCTTCCTGACTTGAGGCGGAAGCACTGCGTCCCTGTATTCTTTTGGCTGCTTCTCAAATAGCTCCCACGAAGGCATGCTCACAACACGCACATCAATATACTCGGCATTGAGTTTTTCATATGCGGCAAGGGCTATATGAACCTCCGAGCCGGTTGCTATTAAGATAATCTCAGGCATGCATGAAGAACAATCCGCAATAACATATGCGCCCATAGCCAGTTCCGAAGCTGATTTGTATTTTTGCCTGTCAATCACAGGAACTTTTTGCCTTGTTAAAATCAGCGTAACAGGGCCATCCCTGTGCGCGATTGCAAGCTTCCATGCCTCAGCAGTCTCATTTGCATCGCACGGCCTGATAACCGTGAGATTTGGCATGGCGCGCAGGCTTGCAAGCTGTTCCACAGGCTGATGAGTCGGCCCGTCCTCTCCAAGCGCTATGGAGTCATGCGTAAAAACATAGATGACATGAAGCTTCATTAAAGCGGCAAGCCTGATGGCAGGCTTCATGTAATCCGAAAATATTAAAAAAGTGCTCGCAAAAGGAATCAAGCCTCCGTGAAGCGCAATCCCGTTTGATATTGCTCCCATTGCATGTTCGCGCACGCCATAGGCAATGTTTGCGCCCCCGTATCCCCATTCGCCCGATGCCGCGCCCTGCACCTTTTTGTCTGCTGTATAAGGAGACTGAAAATTGCCTTTTCCTTTAAGCTCGGTGTTTGTTGAAGGATTCAAATCAGCGGAGCCGCCTATCAAAAAAGGAATCTGATTCGCTATTTCATTCATTGCTTTTCCCGAAGCAGAGCGTGTAGCAATGCCCTTAGGGTCAGAAGGGAAAACGGGAATGTTCTTATCCCAAATATCAGGGAATTTGAAATTCATCATATTATTCCATTCAGATGCAAACTCAGGATATGTTTTGCTGTATGAATTAAATTTTTCCTTCCATTCTGATTCAAGCCTTGCGCCTTTATCTATCGCTTTTCTGAATTGTGCAAGAGCCTCCTCAGGTATATAAAATTTTGGTTCCAACGGCCAGCCGAGATTCTTTTTTGTGGCTGTCACCTCATCATGCCCGAGCGGAGAGCCATGCACTTCAAAAGTATCCTGCTTATGAGGGCTGCCATAGCCTATGTGCGTCCTTACTGAAATTAAGGACGGACGTTCTGTTTCTTCCCGTGCTTTTTCTATTGCCTTTGAAACAGCCTTTATGTCATTGCCATCCTCAACATTCTGAACATGCCATCCGTATGCCTCAAACCTCTTGCATACGTCCTCGGTGAATGTAAGCCTTGTCTCTCCTGAGAGGGAAATATGGTTATCGTCGTATAGGTATATCAGCTTCCCAAGCTTAAAGTGCCCTGCAAGTGACGCTGCTTCCGAGGAAATTCCTTCCATCAGATCTCCGTCACTCACTATCGCATATGTGAAGTGATTTACTATCTCATGTCCCGGCTGATTAAACTTTGCCGCAAAAAATCTTTCGGCAATTGCCATTCCCACAGCCATTCCGAACCCCTGACCCAGCGGGCCTGCCGTGCATTCAACTCCGGGCGTATCTCCATACTCAATATGCCCGGGCGTCTTGCTTCCCCATTGCCTGAATCTCTTAATTTCTTCTATGGACAAATCGTATCCGGTTAAATGCAGAAGCGAATAAAGAAGAGCGGAACCGTGGCCCGCAGAAAGCGCAAACCTGTCCCTGTCATGCCATTTTGGATTTTCAGGATTATGCTTAAGAAACCTTGTCCAGAGAACATACGCCATAGGAGCCGCGCCCATCGGCATTCCGGGATGCCCTGAATTTGCCTCCTCCACCATGTCGACAGAAAGCATCCTGATAGTGTTAATGCATAACTCATCAATATTCATAACGCATACCTATTCTTTAAGATTTGATAATAATTCATATTATCAGATTATGAAAAAAAGAGACAGGATTTTGGGGGATTTGGCTCCCGGGGAGGGATTCGAACCCCCGACAGGGTGGTTAACAGCCACCTGCTCTGCCAGCTGAGCTACCCGGGAATTTCTCGGTTAGAGGATTTTTATTATACACCAAAAAAGCGCTGCCGTGTCAAACGCTTCTATCCTCTTCTCTCAAACGCCTTTGCTCCGGCAAAAACAAAAACTACGGATGTCACAATGATAACCGCAAGGTCAGCAGCAATGCTGAAATCAGGGCTCATCGGCCCGTGCGCAACCGGAGAAATTACATGCTTCAGCGCATCCACGCCGTAAGTGAGAGGATTAAGCTTGGCTGCAAACCTCAGAGCCTCAGGCAGAAGTTTTATGGGATACATCGCGCCTGAGAGAAAGAACATCGGCATGATGATGAAATTCATGATTGCGCTGAAACTTTCATAACTTTCATAAAAAGTTGCTATCACTATCCCGAAGGCAGACACCGAGAAAGACACAAGCATACATATAAATACTGCGCTGATTATATCTGTAACACCAAGCTTAAGCCCGAGAAGAGGGAAAAGCAAAAGCACAATCACAGCCTGAAGCGTTGATACAATGCTTCCGCTTAATGCCTTGCCTATGACTATTGTAAGCCTTGACACAGGAGCGACAAGTATCTCTTTCATAAAACCGAACTCTTTATCCCATATAATAGAGATTGAGGAGAACATTGAGCTGAACAGAATTGTCATTCCCAATATGCCGGGGAATATGAACTGCATATATGAAACGCCGTCAACAGGAGGAACAAGCCTTGACATTCCCGCGCCGACAAGAAAAAGCCATACCAATGGCCTTGCTATTGCAGAAACAAGCCTGGACCGTTCCCTGACAAACTTCTTGAACTCCCGCGCAACTATAACGTATATCGCATTAAATTCCATTTTCGTTTTTCACCCTCATAGAAACAGGATTGGCTTGAGCAGCATTACTCATGCCTCCTCCTGTACGCCCTAACCTCCGCCTTTATCGTATCCGCATCAGCGCCCTCCTCGTCTCTTATCGCCTTCCCGGTCAGTTTTAAAAAAACATCATTCAGAGTCGGCCTCTGAAGCCTCACAGACAAAACACTGTCGCCAAGCGTTCTTATAAGCTCAGGAATGCACGTATCTCCTTTGACTGCCGGAATAAAAAGCTCTCCGTCCCTTATTGATGCGTCAATGTCCAGCGCGCTCTTTATCTCATCCTCTGCCTTTGCATTATCCCTTGTCTTCAGATATATAACATCTCCGCCTATTACTTTTTTGAGCTCTTCCGGACTGTTCATTGCAATAATATTTCCATTGTCAATAATGGCTATGTTATCGCAGACCTCTGCCTCATCCATGTAATGCGTTGTCATGAAGATTGTCACTCCGTATTTTCCGGGAAGCGCTGTTATAAACTCCCATAGGCTTGACCTGCTCTGCGGGTCCAGCCCCAGTGTCGGTTCATCAAGAAACAGCACCTTGGGCCTGTGTATCAGCCCCCTTGCAACTTCAAGCCTTCTCTTCATGCCGCCGGAAAATTTCTTAACAAGGTCATCTTTCCTGCTGAATAAATCAACAAGCTTCAGGACATCATCAACTCTTTTTCTGCGCTCTGATTTTTCCACATTGTAAAGATACGCATGAAATAAGAGGTTCTCCTCTGCGGTGAGGTCCTTATCCAGAGTCGTGTCCTGAAACACTATGCCGATTGACTTTCTCACCGATGAGGATTCCTTGGTGCAGTCATATCCGTTAACGCTGGCCTTTCCCGATGTCGGCGCAAGCAGAGTGCAGAGGATGCTTATTGTTGTTGTTTTCCCTGCGCCGTTAGGCCCGAGGAAACCGAATATCGTGCCCTCCTCAACATTAAAGGAGATGTTATTTACAGCGGTGATGCTGCCAAAGCTCTTTACTAAATTCTCAACCTTAATTATTGGCATTTAATCTCACTCATACCTTAGCGCTTTTATAGGATCATACTGCGACGCCTTTCTTGCCGGATACACGCCGAAGAATATTCCGACTGCCGCTGAAAATAAAAAAGCGACAATAATAGACCACAGAGCAAGATGCGTCGGAAGAAATTCAACAAAATAAGGAATGACAAAAGAAAGCAAACCCGCAAACAGAATGCCTCCTGTTCCTCCTATAAGGCTCAAAGTAACGGACTCTATCAGAAACTGCAATAAAATGTCCTTGTTCTTTGCGCCAAGCGCCTTTCTTATCCCTATCTCCCGCGTCCTCTCTCTTACAGAAACAAGCATTATATTCATTATCCCTATCCCGCCGACAAGCAGAGAAATCGCGGCTATGCCCGCAAGCACGGCAGTCATGATATTCAATATCTTGCCCATCACGGCAACCATCTCATCCTGGCTCATTATAGTAAAGTCTTCCCTGTTGGCGTGCCTTTTCAACAGTATCTGCCTTATATCCTCTTTTGCAGCCTCTATCTCCGATGCGCTTCTGACTTTAATGGTTATATTAAAAAGGCTGTCGGTATCAAACAATTCCTGCGCGGCGGTCGTCGGTATAAACACTATGTCATCAAAATCAATTCCAAGCGTAACGCCTTTCTTTTCCATCACGCCTATGACGCGGTATTTGCTGTCTCCTATCGCCACAAGCGTGCCAAGCGCATTCTTGTCTCCGAAAAGATCTTTTTTCACCGTCCTTCCGAGAATACATACCTTTCTTCCAGAATCAACATCAGACGAGCTTATAAACCTGCCCGATTCAACTGACAGGTTTCTGATATCAAAATATGTCTCGGTAACTCCGGCTACAGAATTATCTCTGCTCTGGTTCAGATATTTAATCTTGGAGGAACCAAGAATCAGCGGAACTGCGTCTTGAATATGCCTTGAGCGTTTTTTAATTATTACAGCGTCATCATAGACAAGCTTTCTTACGGTAGTTGCGGCAGGTGGATGAAAGCCTCCCTTGGCAGAAGTTTTGCCCGGCACTACAATCAATATGTTCGTTCCGAGATTGCCAAGCTCTCTGCCTATGTAGGACCTTGCGCCCTCGCCTATTGAAACAAGCATAATGACGGACGCAACCCCGATAACAACGCCGAGCATTGTAAGGAACGACCTTACCCTGTTGCCCATAAGAGAGTCTCTTGAAACCCTTATAATTTCAATAACATCCACTCTGGCAAACCCCGTCTCTTATTGTTATTATCTTCCCTGTCTCATCAGCAATATCTTTCTCATGGGTAACAACAACAATCGTTACTCCTTCCTTATTTAAACCTTTAAATATCTCTATGATCTCTTTTCCGGAACGGCTGTCAAGGTTTCCCGTGGGCTCATCCGCAAGTATTATCGCAGGGCCGTTTATCAGTGCCCTTGCAATTGCGACCCTCTGCTGTTCTCCGCCTGAAAGTTCGCTCGGAAAATGCTCTGCCCTGTGAGAAAGGCCGAGTTTCTCAAGCATCTCAAACGCTTTTTTTTTCCTTGTATTAGGCTCCACCCCGCCGTAAAGCAGAGGCAGTTCGACATTTTTCCATGCAATAAGTTTAGGAAGAAGATTAAAACTCTGAAATACGAAGCCGATTTTTCTGTTTCTTACCTCTGCAAGTTCGTTGTCTGTTTTGCGGCTGACGTCAACACCAAGGAGCAGATATTGCCCTGATGTCGGCCTGTCAAGGCAGCCGATAATATGAAGGAGCGTTGATTTCCCCGAGCCTGAAGGCCCCATTATTGCCACAAAATCCTTTTCAGCGACTTCCATGTCTATGCCCCTTAAGACATCAACTGTCACCTTTGGCAGCACATACGACCTCTTTATATCCTTTAGAACAATCACTTTATCTTGCTATCTTCGTTTTCCCCATTCACCGATTTACCCCCTTCACCTATTCACCGTTTCTTTTACTCTCTTGCCGTCAGCAAGTCCCGTCGCATCCGGGTTTATAATCACTGTATCTCCCTCTTTAACGCCTGACCTTATCTCGGTAAAATTCCAGTTGAACTGCCCTGTTTCAACAGGAATAAGTTTTGCTGTTGAACCTTTTTTGATAAATACAAATTTTTTGCCGTTTTTCTCCATAAGCGCATGGGATGGAACCACAAGCGAATTTTTAATGTTGTCCACAATAATCTCCACATCAGCAGACATCCCCGGTTTTATAATGATTTGTTTTTCTTTAAGCCGTGTCCTCACCTCAAAGGTCCTTGTTTCCTGCTTGCCGCCGAGGACTACCGGCGATATAAGATATATTTCACCTTTAAAAATCTTTCCCAGATACGCGTCCATTGTAATATTAACCTGCTGGCCCAGTCTAACCTTTGCAACATCAGCCTCATCTATAAACGCCTCGATATAAAGGTCCTCCATAGAGACAACATGCGCCACCAAAGCGCCCGCTAAAGCGCCCGTTAAAGTTGTCTCGCCAACCTTGACAGGCCTTGATATTACCACGCCTGATATCGGAGATCTTATAAACGAATATTGATAGTTAAGCCTTGCAAGGGAAAGCGAGTTCTCAGCCTCTTTAACACCGGCATAAGCGACATTGTATTCTTTCTGTACAGCATCGAAATCTATATGAGAGATATATCCCTTTTCCTTCAGGTCGGTAAATCTCTTTAATCTTGTCTCTGCTTCCTTCTGAATTGATTTTGCCTTTTCCAGCGAGGCAAGCGCAATGTTAAGGCTCAGATGCGCCTCCTCAGGGTCAAGTTCGGCTATCATTGAACCGGGCTTGACTATGCTGCCCTCTTCAACATATAGTTTTGTAATCTTGCCTATCCTCTGCGCCGTGATCTTAACTTCTTTTTCTGATTTTATCGTGCCGGTTGATGTAGCAGTTACGGTAATCGCAAGCTCCTGCCTGTTTACAGGCGTTGTTTTAACATCAACTGCGCTGAAGGTTCCCTTGAGGATAAAAAACATTACCAAAAAAATTATTGCCGAAAGAAACCAAAAAATACGTTTTCTGTAAAAAGGCATTATTT
Organism: Nitrospirae bacterium GWF2_44_13; assembly: GCA_001805105.1. Lineage (GTDB taxonomy): Bacteria > Nitrospirota > Thermodesulfovibrionia > Thermodesulfovibrionales > UBA1546 > UBA1546. Next base: position 136,680 of record MHEE01000009.1, read on the forward strand.
CCTCCCTAATAAAATCAAATCATTTAAAGTTTAACATAAAAAAAGACAGGATAAACTCAAACAAGATAATCAAGAAGAGTAAACACAAACACTGTTATGCTTATATAGCCGTTCATATTGAAAAATGCCATATCAAGCCGGCTCAGGTCATTAGCGTTTACAAGGGAATGCTCATAAATGAAAAGCCCTCCCGCAACAGCCATGCCAATCCAGTAAAATATTCCAAGGTCAAAGATTATCCCTGTAACTGCAAGCAGTCCCCATGTGATGAGATGAAAGACCCTTGAAAAAAGCAGCGCATCCTTTATGCCGAACTTCGCAGGAATAGAATAAAGGCCCAAAGACCTGTCGAACTCAACATCCTGAAGCGCGTAAAGCACGTCAAAACCCGCAAGCCAGAAAACAACGGCAAAGGCAACAGGCAGTATCTCAGCGTTAAACGTGCCTCTAACGGCAATCCATGCGCCAACAGGAGCGGCAGAGATTGCAATGCCAAGGACAATATGCGAGAGCCACGTGAATCTCTTTGTGTATGAATAGATGAAAAGCACAGCGATAGCCAGAGGAGAAAGTTTCAGGCAGAGGGGATTTAGCATATATGCGGCAAAGATAAGAACGGCAAATGAAATAACCGCAAATAAAATTGCGCTGGATGGCTTTATCTTGCCGGATGGAAGCTCCCGATTCGCTGTCCTTGGATTTGCAGCATCAATCTTTCTGTCAATAATCCTGTTCAAGCCCATTGCCCCTGACCGCGCAGCGACCATTGCGACAACAATCCAGAATATCTGTTTTGCTGAAGGGATTCCCGAAGCGGCAAGAAGTGCGCCTGTAAATGCGAACGGCAGCGCAAAAATTGAGTGAGAAAACTTAATCATCTTCAGATACAGCGCTATCTTCTCAAACACAATCAATTCTCCTTTTCAAAAGCTTCAAAATAATAACACAATTGACAGTAGATTCTGCGTTTATTTGTTTCCTCTTTTTTACCAAAATGTGGTATATTCTGTCCATGAAAGCAGTAAATACCAACGCTGGATAAGCGTTAGTTAGCTGCATAGGAGGAAAGAGCTATGGACCCATATATGAAAGGTATGGCAGGTTTTTTATGGGCAACGATAATCCTGTATTTCATATCCAAAAAAAAGGGCGGCAGATGGACAACGGCATTTAGAATTGTGGGGGAGAAATGGGGGACACATCCCGTATTTCTTAACCGCACGTCTGATTTAGGCCGTTGACTGCAAAAACGACAGATGATTTCAGATAAAAGGAAAGGGGCGCAGGCATGATAAAATTCATCGGCTCGAAAGGATGTAAATAGCTATGGGTTGCCTGTTGGTTCTCGTCTTGGCCGGCGTGTCAACAGCCATGATATATTTTTTCGGATATCCTCTTTGGGTCATGGTGGCTTTAGGCTCGCTGTGGCTTGCCGCTGCTCTTTATTCTGCAATTTTTGGACATCGCGGTTTTGGCGGCGGACCGAGAACTGATCTTCTGATTGTGATTGCAGGAGCTGGCATTACAGCAGCAGTAATAATTCCGCAGTTTGAGGCGCAAAAACCCTGCAATCAGGCCAGAACAGCTCTGATGAAACTTGCCGATGCGGAAAATACATATTTTGCCGAACATAAAACTTATACCAAAGACCTCCAGCTCTTGCGCCTTTCTCTGAAACCGGAAGTCAATATTTCAATCGTTAAGTCTGATGGGCAGTCATTTATCGCTACGGCATCGCACAGGTTATGCGATAAAGATAATGATGGGAAACCTGATGTGCTTATGTGGGATTCTGCCAAAGGCGGGCCTCAATAACAGCGCCATGGGACTCACATACATAAGGGAATAGAAAATTAGCATGGCAAATGCACGGGCGCATCTTTTAATCTCAGGCAGGGTTCAGGGAGTGTTCTACAGGTCATTCACCGAAGACGTCGCGCAATTGCTCGGGCTTAAGGGATGGGTTAAAAACAGAAGCGACGGAAATGTTGAGGCAGTCTTTGAAGGCAAAAAAGAAGATATAGAAAAGGCCATAAAATCATGTTACAAAGGCCCTCCTGCCGCAAAGGTAAACAATATTGACGTCAAATGGGAAATTTTCAAAGGCGAATTTGATACATTTTCAGTGCGATATTTCTAACCCGCGCATTTATATCTTCACCCTCTTCAACAGGGCAGAGTTGCTCACTACCGACAATGAGCTTAATGCCATTGCTGCCGCGGCAATTATAGGATTCAAAAGCCCAAAGGCAGCAATCGGGATACCTACAGTGTTGTAAATAAACGCCCAGAAAAGGTTCTGTTTTATCTTCCGCATTGTCTTCCTGCTGAGTTTTATGCTCTTGATTACGTCTCTCAGGTCGTCCCTTACCAGTATGATGCCGCCTGTCTCTTTTGCCACATCAGAGCCGCTGCCTATTGCTATGCCGATATCTGCCTGGGCAAGTGCAGGGGAATCATTGATTCCGTCTCCCACCATTGCCACAACTTTTCCTTCAGCCTGAAGTTCTTTAATGACTTTAGACTTTTCACCGGGCAGGACATTTGCAACAATTCTTTCAATTCCGACTTTAGAGCCGATGGCCCTTGCGGTTTTTTCATTGTCTCCTGTCAGCATTACAACCTGAATACCTTCATCTTTAAGACCCTTCACTACATCTTCTGCGTTTTCCTTTAAAGTATCTGCAACTGCAATCAATCCGATAAATTTCTTATCTGCTGCAACCAGCATTACTGTGTTGCCCTTTTCTTCAAGACCTGATATTACAGACTCTTTATCCTGAATATCAATACCCATTTCTTTCATAAGCCTTCTGTTGCCTATCAGGATTTCTCTCTCCTGAGATTTTACTTTAACGCCGTGCCCTGGAACGGCCTCAAATGCCTCTGCATGGGGTATTGCAAGTCCGGCCATATTCGCCCTTTTTAAAATTGCCTCAGCCAGAGGATGTTCAGAACCTTTTTCCGCAATTGCTGCAAGTTGTATTATTTCACTTTCACTGACACTATTCACTGACACTATTTCTGTCACCTCAGGCTCACCTTTCGTGAGAGTACCGGTCTTGTCAAACACCACCACATTTAGTTTTTCAGCCCTTTCGAGATATTCAGCGCCCCGTATAAGTATCCCAAGTTCGGCTCCCTTACCCACTCCGACCATTAATGCCGCCGGCGTCGCTATGCCGAGGGCACAGGGACAGGCGATTATTAAAACCGCTACAAACGACAAAAGCGCCAAGGTGGTATTTCCAATAAGGACCCATATAATAGCTGACAGAAACGCAACGCCGATAACAGCCGGGACAAAAAAGGATGCAACCTTGTCAGCGAGCCTCTGAATCTGCGATGATGATGCCTGTGCCTCCTCCACCAATTTAATTATCTGGCTCAATGTAGTATCAGCGCCAATTCTTGTTGCCCTGAATTTAAAAGAGCCGACTTTGTTTATCGTGCCGCCTATCACATCATCGCCTGTCTTTTTTTCGACAGGGACGCTTTCACCGGTCAGCATCTTTTCATCTACAGATGAGTGCCCTTCCGTGACAATTCCGTCGGTTGGAATTTTTTCCCCCGGCCTGACAACGACAATTTCATTTACCATAACCGATTCGGCGGGAATTTCAACCTCCACGCTATCTCTGACGACCCTCGCTGTCTGTGGTTTAAGGTCGAGGAGTTTTCTGATCGCTGCGGAACTTTTTTTCTTGATAATCTCTTCCATGTATTTCCCGAGGAGGACAAAGGCGATAATAATAGCAGACACGTCGAAATATACATTCTTTTCTTCAACAGGCAGAACACCGGGGAAAAAGACCACAAATGCGCTGTAAAGATATGCAGTTGATGTGCCGAGCGCTATGAGAAGGTCCATATTCGCCACACGGTCTTTGATGGCATGATATGCGCCTATGAAAAAACCTTTTCCGCCGAATATCATAATGGGAGTTGTGATGATAAAGAGCCAGACACCTGCATTGAACCATGGTAGAAACGAAAAAGGAACCCAGGTGAGAACGGTTGCCCCTGCTGCAAGACCGAGAAATAAGGCCGCCCTGAAGATCGCCAGAAAAAGGACTCCCGTAAGGGCAATAGTCACCCGTCTCTTCATAGACTTAAGCTCTGCTTCAGGAGACTCGAATGTTCTTACACAGTCTTCGCTGCAAAAATAGTATGCCCTGCCTCTGGCTTCCCTCTTTATGGAGCGTTCCTTCGGGATTACCATACCGCATATCGGGTCCTTTGCCATCTCTGAGATTACCTTTGAAGTGGCAGAAACCAATTCCTCCATCTTAGGCATCATCATAATGGTCTTCTTACCGAGGAAAGATTCAGGGTCTTTATCGAATTTTTCCTTGCAGTGTTTCGCGCAGAAATAATATTTCTTTCCTTTATATTCCGATACACCGGCAGCCCTTGCATCCTCAATTGTCATATTGCATACAGGATCCGTAACCTTCATTCTAACTCCTTTCCATAACCTGCATATTTTAACTATTTTACAGGAGATTTTTAAAGTTTATTGCAGTTCCGCCCTCATCTGAACATATTTAGCTATACCGTTTCTCGTTATCAAACCTGCAAGATTTCCTTTATCCATCACAACAAAACGGCCTTTATCCTCTCCTATCATCAGCTCCAGCACTTTCCACGCATCGTCATTCTCAGCTAGTTCCCATCTAATGTCATGAGGAATGAAAATTTCCGATACCGGAACATCCTTCCACTTCTCTTGCGGAACATTCCTGATTTCCTTCAAGTTCAGAATTCCGAGGAACTTGCCGTCATCCACTACCGGAAATCCTCCGTACCCGAATTTGAGAAAAAAATCATTTACAGCAGTCTCTATTGTAATATCCGGAGAAACCGTCACAATGTCCCTTATCATTATGTCTTTTACCTTGATATCTTTGAGCAGTTCCTTAAGCCCTGCTTGTTGATAGCTAGCCTGCGCGGCAGAGTGCAGGAACCACCCTATGAGCATTAACCATAGGCCTCCAGGGACCCCCACGAATATGGAAAAAATTCCGAATACTATAAAAAAAATGGAAATCTTTTGCCCGTAACTTGCGGCTTTTTTTGTTGCATAAAAGAAATCGCCTGTCTTGTTCCACATTAATGCCCTCACAACCCTGCCCCCATCCATAGGAAAACCTGGGATCAGATTAAATATCCCGAGTATGAGATTAACCTGATACAGGTAATGGAAAATGGCTTTTGTGACCTGATCGGCAACAAAGGCATGAATCATAAAGAACAAAAATGAGAGCATAAAACTTGAAAGCGGCCCCGCGATCGCCATCCTGAATTCTGCCTTGGGATGGGGAGGCTCGCTCTTCATCTGAGCCACTCCTCCGAATATGAATAAGGTTATGCCGGCTATCTGCATACCGTATCGCATAGCGATATATGAATGGGAAAGCTCATGCAGGGCAACCGATACGAAAAGCATAAGTGCGGCAACAGCGCCGCCAAACCAGTAGGACATTCCGGGAAGTTCAGGCGCAACCTTGGGGAAATAATATGTGGATAAGGACCACGTAATCAACCCGAAGACAATAAGCCATGAAAAATGGACCCTTACAGGTATGCCCATGACTATAGCTATCCTTAATGAGCCGGACTGAAGAGAAGACGCATTCATGATAATTCAATCATCCCACATTATTATTTTCTTCACAAGTAAGGCCTGCACAGACTGAATCAGCGAATTGCACAGTATCCTCCGGGAACCCCTTTCTTAGAAAAGACTACCTGCCACACATGCATATACCTGGAACGGAAACCGCCTGAACAGCTCAAAAGATAGTATTTCCACATACGGTAGAACCTGTCGCTATATGTCGATCTCAATTGCTGCCAGTTGCGGTCAAAATTATGAAACCATGCCATCAGGGTTGGGTCATAATAGACGCCGAAATTGTGCCAGTCTTCTATGACAAATAACCCCTCGACAGAGGCGCTGATCTGCTTCATAGAGGGAATCATCGAATTCGGAAATATATATTTGGCAAGCCATGGATTAACAGCCGCATTCGAGCGAGCGTCCCCGATAGTGTGCAGTAAAAATAGCCCGCCGTCTTTTAAGCATTTATACACCGCCTCCATATAAGTCCGGTAGTTTTTGTGCCCGACATGCTCGAACATGCCGACGGAGACTATATGAGCGAACTTTTCATTGACATCCCTGTAATCCTGCAATCTGATTTCGATCGGCAAATCTCTGCAGTGTTCCCTTGCGAGCGAAACCTGTTCTTTTGATACTGTAATGCCGACTACACTTGCTCCGTATTTCTCGGCAGCGTATTTGGCGAATCCACCCCACCCGCAGCCGATGTCGAGCACCTTATCACCGGGCCGCAATCCTATTTTTCTACAGATTAAGTCGAGCTTTGCCTCTTGAGCAGAATCCAAATTCGCTGAGCCTTTCCAGTATCCGCAACTATAGATCATTCTCCTATCCAGCATATGTCTATATAATTCGTTGCCGATATCATAGTGGCGCTCTCCGATCTGGAATGCTCTCGACTTTCTGCTCAGATTGAAGATAACGGAATTGAGATCCATGAGAATAAGCTTCAGCCCCCTCTTAACCTTCTCTTCCGGGTTTGACAAAAGAAGTTTATAAAAGAACTCATCAAGCCTTTCGCATTCCCACCATCCATCCATATAGGACTCACCAAGCCCGAGGTTTCCTTCCTTTACGGCCCTTCTATAAAAACCGCCGGCCTTTATCCTGATGTCCCATGGATTATTGCCGTTGATGATTATGCCGGCATGAGACAGTATTGCTTCGACAAGACGCTTGTATTTATCGTTTCCCATATCAAGTCCCCACACTAATGCACTGGCAACTCTTTTTGAGGCTTACTTTAATTTCGGTTTCTTCTCGTTATCGTCTCTTCCTCCCGACGCCGAATATAGCGATATTTCCGAAATGCTTTATACTAATTATATCCACATTGTTATTCTTTAGCTCATCCTTAAACTCGTCAAAGCTGAACATCCCTCCGGCAGGATGTGTTGCAATTATACTTAACATAGAACCTTTTGTAAAAATGCTTGTAAACTCCCTGAGCGGCTCTTCAAAAAATAATTCCCCTCCGTTTTTCAGAACCCTTGAAACCTCTTTTACCGCCTTTCTCCAGTCCTCCATGTGATGGATAACACCGAAAGAAAAAACAGCATCAAACTTGTTATCAGGCTCATCAAGAGCCATTGCATCGGCAACCCTGAACTCAATCTTATCCTTAAATTCAGGACTGAGGTTCTTCTTTGCCCTTTCTATCTGTTCAGAATCTACGTCAGTCGCAATAACCCTTTGCGCGCCGAATTGCTCAACAATTATCTCTGCCCCAACTCCCCTTCCGCAGCCAATCTCAAGGCAGAGCGGATAGCTTTCAAAACCAGCCATCCGCTTCAACATGGGGCCTTCTATGCGCCTCTGAATAAAAGCCCTGAGAGGGTTATTTGTTATAAGCCTCTCTCCAAGATTAAGCTTCATACCGTATATTCGTCATGAATTAATGTCCGTGTTCGTCCTTCTTCTTTCCTTCCTCAGGATTCTTGGGCGGTGTCCCTCGCATTTCAGAACCTGCGCCTGTTATGCATTCATATGCTTTTTTCATCTGATCCATCATCTCCATTTGAGATGCCTCGGTTGCTGTCTTGGGGTCTTTAATGTGCACTTCATGAATATCTATTGCTTTCTTAAGCCACTCCTCCGCACATTTCACTTTTGGTATTCCTCCCATCATTTCCATGCGCTTTGACATCATCTTGTCCATCTTTTCATGCATCTTGTCCATTTCCATCATCATTTCTTTTTTCTCGGCAGGCTTTACGCCTTTCATCATCTTCTTCTGCATCTGCATCATGTTCATCATCATCTGCACCATTGCCTTGTGTTCCTTCATCATCTGCTGGCACATCGGCATCATCTGCATCATAGGCATCTGCTGTCCCTCGCCCATTTGCTGTTTCATCATCTCCTGACACATAGGCATCATCGGCATTTTGCCTTCGCCGCCCATCATGCCCTGCCCCATCGGCCCTTTCTGTTCAGGTTTCATGCCTTCACCCATCTGCGCATACGCCGAAACGCTGAAAACAAACAAAACTGCAAAAACAATCGCTAACCTTTTCATATTCGTCCTCCTTAACAAGATTTATGACATTTACAAGACAACCCTTTCTTCTTCAATATCTTTTCTATCTTCATCTCTCACCTCCTTTTTTAGTAAAACAACAGATTCCCGTCAAAATCTCTTCGCTTTTTGCGAGTGCTACATAATCGCATATAAATTTGAAGGAATTATGAATATCTAAATCATCTCACATCTAAACTCATCCTGCAAGGGTCTGCATGAGATTCTTTATGCAGCTTTTTTCATGTCGTCATTCTCAAACCGAAGCGCCTTTTGGGGGCAGGCGGCAACGCAGGTTGAGCATTTGATGCAGTCGTTATCACCCATAATGCCGTCTTTTTTATATATGTGAGGACTTAATTGCATCGGACATACTTTTGAGCACAGCTTGCAGTCAACACATTTCTCATTGACGCTTAGAGGGTGTTTGCCTTCTGACATATAATTGCTCAGCGTGCCTATGGGGCAGATATGGCACCAGATGCGCTGCTGATAGATAATGCCAAGGATGATGCCGGCTGAAGTTGTAACACTCAACAGTTTTACCATGGCAAGCCCTATCTTGTCTATATCACCCCATGACATATAAATCTGCGAACCAAGGATGCCAAACAGCAGGCTCAGCATGAAGATACGGAAGTGCTTTTTTCTGAAAAACGACGGGATTGTCCTTTTTGCGCTGAACTTTTGGAGAAAGAGGTCATAGAAGCTGCCTCGCGGGCACATCCAGTCGCACCACGCCCGCCCCTTATATAGCGCAATAGCAAGGGCCCCTGCCATGCATCCCAGGAGGAGAAATCCGAGCACCGGAAAAAACCAGCCGCCTATTACTACGAGAGGAAGTCCCAGCCACGTATATAATTGAAGTTTGGCTCTTTTTTTCTTAAACGCTACCGGCATATTATCTCCTTTTCCGTCTCTGCCTTTTCTTTTTATCCATAAATTTGAGGAATGTCTCCATGTCGCATTTTCCTGTTTTTTTCTGAAACTCATGACAGTCAGACAGGGATTTCAGATCAGCTTTGAATGTTACGTCGCTTCTCAATTCTTCCTTGAGAATTTTTAATATGCGGGCCCAAGCAGGCTGCATGTTCTTCTTGATTGAGTAAAATATCATCTTCCCTTCGCGTCTTTCAGAAAGAAAATCTGCGTTGCTGAGAAGCGACAGATTCCTTGATACAAGGGGCTGCGATATCCCAAGGACTCCCATTATCTGGCATACGCACAGTTCTTTCCTCTGGAGGAGCAGAAGTATCCTCACCCTTGTCTCGTCGGACAGCAGTCCGAATATGTTCACAACATATTTCATATAAACATATTTATATATGATTATATGAAAAAAGTCAAGAAAAAAGTATCATACAACTGCCGCCGAAAAGGTGCTGGGACTTTCTGACGGTTTGATTGGCGGGTAGATTTTATGGCTGAAAATATTATAAACTGTAAGCACAAATTTCAAAATGGGCATTAAACAATGGCAGAAGACATTAAAGCTGACAAGAAGATTAATATCAAAGGACTTGTGTGCCCGTACACGTTTGTAAAGGCAAAACTGGCTGTTGAGGATATGGAGGTCGGGCAGGTTCTTGAGATACTCCTTGATTATGAGGAAGCGTTAAGAAGCATCCCCAAATCAATGGAAGACCACGGGCAGAAGGTCTTAAAAGTTGAAAAAATAAATGATACTGATTGGATACTTGTTATAAGGAAGGAAAAGGAATGAGCGAATTCACGGAAGACCAGCTTCAGCGATACAGCCGTCATATAATTCTTCCCGAGGTTGGCGGAAAAGGACAGAAAAAACTGCTTAATGCAAAGGTTTTTATAATCGGAGCAGGAGGACTGGGATGCCCTGTCGGTTACTATCTTGCTGCTGCCGGCGTCGGGACAATAGCAATGATAGATAATGACGAGGTTGAGTTAAGCAATCTTCAGAGGCAGATTGCGCATAGCGTTAAGACACTCGGGAAACCTAAGGTTGAATCAGCAAAAAACACCTTTGAGTCCTTAAATCCTGATGTGAATGTCATAGCGCTCAAGCAGAGAATTTCAAAAGACAACATTATGGATCTTATAAAAGATTACGATGTCGTAGTTGACGGAAGCGATAATTTCCCGACGCGGTATCTTGTTAACGATGCCTGTGTAATGGCAGGAAAGCCGCTTGTAAGCGGCGCAATCCTGAGATTTGAAGGGCAGGTTACAACGATTATTCCCGGAGAGGGTCATTGCTATAGGTGCCTGTTTGAAGAAATGCCTCCTGCAGGCCTTGTCCCGTCATGCCAGGAAGCGGGCGTGCTCGGAGTGCTTCCCGGAGTTGTAGGCGGCCTTCAGGCAACAGAGGTATTGAAGCTTATACTCGGCAAAGGGGATGTTTTAAAAAATGAACTGCTGATTTATAACGCACTCAAGACAACTTTCAGGAAAGTCAAAGTTCCTAAGAATCCTGACTGCCCTGTATGCGGCAGCAACCCTACCATCAAGAAACTTCTTGATTATGACGCTGAATACTGCACTATGCAGTAGTTTTCAGCATAGAGAGGAGGCAATAATCTTTGCCTCCTCTCTATGAGCCATTACCCTGATTGAATTTATTAGAGCTTTTTGGTATTATTTCATAATTTGTATGGAAGACAGAGATAAGAAATATTTGCTTGAAGCAATGCTTTTTCTTTCGGGTGAGCCTGTAACACTGCCGTCTTTGAAGGATGTCACAGAGATGCAGGAGACTGAACTGAAAAAATTTATGGACGAGCTTATGGCAGAGTACAGGGAGAGAAACGGCGGGGTACTGATCACCGAGATAGCCAACGGTTATCAGATGATAACAAACACTGCGTATGCTCCTTTTCTGAAAAAATTCAGGGCCAAGAGCGCCGTTGCAAAACTTTCGGCATCAGCCCTTGAGACACTTGCAATAATCGCATACAGGCAGCCAATCATCAAGGCTGAGATAGAACAATTAAGAAGCGTAAATTCAGACGGAGTTGTAAAGACGCTCCTTGACAGAAAACTTGTAAAGATACTCGGGAGAAAAGAAGCTCCGGGCAGGCCCCTGCTTTACGGAACGACAAAAGAGTTTCTGCAGTATTTCGGGTTAAAAGACCTTACAGGGCTACCCACACTCAGAGACATAGAAAGGGAAGAGGCTGCTTGATAACAGGAGGAAACACATGAAAAGATTTTGCCTTGCTGCCGCAATATTATTAATTTTTTCAACATATTCATATGCGGATGTGACATATAAAATAAAAAAAGGCGACACCCTTTCCGGAGTCTCAAAAAAATTCAAGGTCACCGCTAAGGAAATCCGCAGCCTTAACAATCTAAAAAAATCATCAAAGCTTAAAATAGGACAGGCCTTAATAGTCAGGAAGACCGGCCCAAAGACCTACACTGTCAGAAAAGGCGACAGCATTAACAGGATTGCAAAAAAATTCAAAGTTGATGTTGTAGAACTGAAAGATATCAATCTTCTCGACTCTGATTCCTTGAGGCCAGGACAAAAACTCCTCCTTGAAGCTGAACCTGAAGTTGAAATTTCACAAATAAATTTGGAGGAAGAGATAAAGAATATCTCGGAATCAGAAGAAATAGCTCAGATGAATGCAAAAGACCGGCTCATATTATTCGCAAAAAAGTTTATTAACATCCCGTATAAATTCGGCGGGAACAGCATTATGGGCATTGACTGTTCAGCGTATGTTCAGAAAGTCTACAGCCTGATAGGAATAACCATCCCGCGTTCGGCAAGGCTTCAGTTCAAGGAAGGAGAAATCGTTGACAGGGATTCTCTCTCTATCGGCGACCTTGTGTTTTTCAGGACCTATGCCTCATTCCCTTCTCATGTAGGCATATATCTGGGGAACGACCTTTTCATACACGCATCTTCAAAGGGTAAAAAAGTCAGCATAGACAGCCTTACAACTCCATACTACTTCAAGAGGTTTATAGGCGGGAAACGCTTCATCATGGACAATGCTGAAATAGAAATAACAAAACAGCTCCACGAAGGATAGCATCAGCCATCATACATAACCTTGCCCATATCGCTTACGTCATAACCTCCGAGCTTTGCAACCATATCCCTGAATTCATTATCTTCCCTGATAATGCTTAACAGAGCCCTTATCATATCTGTATTGTATAATTCAAACGGAATCGCAAGGTCATACCGTTCCTTTGCAACAGGAATAAAATCAAGCTCAAGCGCTTTCGCCGATGCAAGAATTGCAAGTCCCGTGTCTGCGATGCCGGTAAGCACCGCTGATGCAACACCCATGTGGGTATATTCCTCTCTTTCATATCCTTTCACATCTTCAGGTTTTATTCTGAATTCCCGCAGGTGTTTGTCTGTCAATAACCTGGTCCCTGCACCTGCCTGCCGGTTTATAAAAACAACATCCTCCCTTGTCAGGTCTTTAAATCCTTTTATATTTTTCGGATTGCCTTTCAGCACAAGAAGCCCCTGCTCCCTGTAAACTAAATTTACGAGAACAATCCTTCTGTCAGAAAGAAGTCTTTTAATAGAAGATACATTATATTCTCCTGTCTCCTCGTCAAGCAGGTGTGTTCCTGCAATATGCGCCTCTCCTTTTTTTAAAGCCATCAACCCGCCCATTGAACCGGCATGGGCTGACGAAAGCGAGAGTTTCGGATATTTCTTTTTCAGTGAATTTGCAAGCAGGTCAAGCGCATTATCATGGCTTCCAATGCATACTATTGTATTTTCTATTTCGTTTTTTGTTCTAAGCAGTTCTACATTCACCTCTGAACCTGCGCCTATTCCCTCAGACATGGCAGGTATTCTTACAAAACCATCCGCGCGCACAAGCGACATCAACACTCCCGCCCCGCGCGAAACAGGAGTGGCAATGAATTTATCTCCGACCTTCCCTATCTTGACCCTTAAAAATTCTTCCTGCCCGAGAGTTGAGGCAGCCTGTCTTGAAAGGACTGCCTGCAAAATCTCCGGGGGATCCATTTCTATCCCCTGCCATCTGTAAATCACAGGCTTTCCGAAAAGATTAAACGTTATGAATGCTGACACGGGATATCCCGGAATGCCGAGCACAGGCTTATTTCTAACAATCCCTGCCATCACAGGCTTGCCGGGCTTTATGCTTACACCGTGAAATATTATTTCACCGGTTTCGCTTATGGCTCTTGATGTAAAATCCTCAGAACCTGAAGATGCGCCCGCATTTACGACAACCATGTCCCCTGCCTTATGCGCCTCTAAAATTGCTTCCTTTAACATGTCAATATTATCAGGGACAATTCTGAACCTGACAGGCTCTCCTCCCCATTCGGAAACAAGACCGCTGAGCATCCTTGAATTGTATTCAATAATATCTCCTCTTTTTAAATTGGTTCCGGGCTCTACGATTTCGGTGCCTGTCGGGATAATCACCACCTTCGGTTTTCTCCTGACTTTAATATCTACATGACCTCCTGCAAGCATTGCGCCTACATCAACAGGCCTTATTCTATGATTTTCAGGAAGTATAAGCTCTGTGGCAACAATATCCTCGCCAATCACCCTTACATTCTGCCATGGAGTTGCAGGCTCGGTAATCTCAATGTGGCCTTCATGCACATTTACATCTTCTATCATTATCACTGTATTAAAAACATCGGACATCGGGTCTCCTGTGTCAACATAAACCGCCTGCTCACCGAGTTTAAGTTTTTTGGGGGATGTCTCGGACGCGCCAAAGGTTTCCTGATATTTAACGGCATATCCGTCCATTGCAGATGAATGATAGAAAGGAGATGAGAGCCTTGCTGTCACCGGTTCTGCTGTTATCCTTCCGAGGGATTCCGAGACCATTACTCTTTCTCCGGGAAAAGCTATAAGAAAACCCTGTGATTCAAGCCTTCTGAGCCATTTTTCTATGGCCTCATTCAGCGGGGTTGTCTCAAGATAAATCTCACGCTTTAATTCCACCTCTTTAATGTCTCCGGGTTTTTATTGATTGTATAGGTTCCAAAAGAAAGCTTTTCTAACAGGGTTAAAATCTCAAAAATGCTCCTATACCACCTGCGTCTGACAGCTCTTTATTCTCTGCTATCACTTCTATCTGCGAACCTTGTTCCACTGCTCTCTGCGCTGCGAGGTCAGTAAGATAATTGACTTCCTCCATCCCCCCCTTACAATAAGGGCAGACAGATACTTTCTGCTTTGAAAGATTCCTGCAGTTCCGGCATTCGTAGCCTTCATCTTTAAAATTCTTCAGTAATACGAGCTTCCGTATTCTTCCTTCTTGAAGCGCATTTATAACATCCTCTATGCCTATTACTGCATTCTGCCCTTTACCTGCTGCTGTCAGCAAATCAGAAACAATCGCCTTCTCCGCCATGCTCTCAGACTCGCTTATCACAGGTTTGACTTTTTCAAATACATCATTGACATTCGCAAACATCTCGGCATGAAAAGCGCCCACAATCTTTTTACTGACTGCACTTGGAAGCATCTCCCTTACCTTTGCAACGGCGTCGTCGGAACCTCCTGTTATTATCCTTTCTATCCGCTCAGCTGCCAGAAATGACTCCAGTTTTTTTACTACGTCTTTTATATGCAGGCTTACATGATAATCTATATGCCGTTCAAATCTGTGTCCTGACAGAGAAAACCATCCTCCTCTTTTATGTTTTCCCGGCACATCATGAGTATGCACCTCGCCGTATTCCTCTATCTCGCCAAGATGCACGAGGAACAAACGCGCAGATTCCTTGTCAACAAGAAGCACAGCATACTGTTTATAGTTATCAAGTATATCAAGCAAAGGTTCTATGTATGGAGTCTTATCCGCTATTATTGCGTTCTTTACAGGGACAGCAAGATGATACTCCTTCCAGAATGACTTTTCAGAAGAAGTGATGATGGCCAATCCTTTTTTGAATTCCCTCTTATTGCTGGTAACAAAAGCCTCAAGCTTTTCAATGTCATTTTTAATCTTTTTAAATATTTTCCTGTCTTCCTCTTCCGAAAATTTTTTAAGCATATTCTTGAGATGTATAACATAATCTCCCTTTGTACCGGGGCTTACATTAAGATAGAGGCTTACAAAATAGCTACCATCCGCCTGAAGTGTTGTGATTTCTTTTAGCTCTTCCCTGTTAAGCATTTGTGCCTCCTTCTTCCGTACCTCTGAATATTTCAAATACTGATATGAAAAGCGCCAGAACCAGAGGCCCGATTACAAACCCGATAAAACCGAAAAAATTTATCCCGCCTATAACACTGAAAAAGATAAGAAGCGTCGGCATCTTTGTCCTTCCGCTTATTATGACAGGCTTCAGAATATTATCCACTATGCCTATCACCAATATTCCAAAAAGCAAAAGCGCTATGCCCTTCATATAACTGCCTGTTATAAACAAATATATGCTTGCCGGGCCCCATATTGAAAAAGTGCCGAGCATGGGAAGAAATGACATCACTGCCATTGCAGACCCCCATAAAACAGGCGCATTAATGCCGAGCGCAAAAAATGCTACTCCTCCAAGCGCTCCCTGGACAATTGCAACTACAACTCCGCCGTAAACTGTTGACACTACCATATCCTTCACCTGCAATCTGAGCCTGTCTTTCTGATTTTCAGAAAAAGGAATATAATTCCCTATTTTCTGCAAAATGTCAGGCCCATCCCTCAGGAGAAAAAATACCGCAAATGCCATAAATATGAAATCTATGATTGCCCTGCTGATATTCGCTGCCCAGACGGAGAGATTATCCACCAGCCCCTTGCCGAATTTCTTAAGACCTTCAAAGACAACATCACTTATCTCTACACCCTCAATGCCGAAATAGGACTGTATCTTCTCAGTAAAACGCACAACATGAGGAGAGGCAAGGACATTCTTGATGGAGTCAATAGCTTCCTTATCAATCTTTTCAGCAATATCCTTTAGTTCATCCAGAAGAACAAAAGAGAGATAGATAAAAGGCGCAACAATCACAATGAGAATTAAGGCTGTTGTTATAAACGACGTAAAAAATCTGGATCTGCCGAACCTTAATATAAACGTATATGCAGGATAGAAGACTATAGTAAAAACTATCGCCCATGCAATGGCGTTAAAAAACGGCTTAAGTATCTGGTATGACAGATAGCCAAGCACAAGCAGTATGAATATCGAGGTTACGACATAAAACCTATTTACCCTCAATTGCCGCCTCCGCAAAAGCCCTGAAAATTTTTTCTGACAGGCTGTCCTGCAGCCGCTCAGGATGCCACTGCACTCCAAGAAGAAACGGATAATCCTCGCCGCATACTGCCTCTGCGATACCGTCAGGAGAAAAGGCAATTGCATTCAATCTCTGCCCAATAGCCTTTACCGCCTGATGATGAGAACTGTTAACCTTAAACTCGCCTCTATCTATAAGTTTATTATCGTCTATTTTAATTGTATGCCAACCCTCTCTGTGCTCCATTGCCGAGGGAACCTGCTGCCTTATATCCTGATAAAGGCTTCCTCCAAAAGCAACATTGATAAGCTGCATCCCATAACATATGCCGAGCACCGGCTTCTTCAGCTTTATTATCTCATGAATTACTGCAAATTCAAAGTCGCTTCTGTCCCTTTCAACAATTTTTATCTCATAATTTACATCTTCGGCGTAATAGGAGGGATGGAGGTCGCTTCCTCCTGAGACAAGAATTCCGTCAATCCTTAAAGCAATATCCGCGGCATTACGCAAAGGCGCCAGCAATACAGGACAGGCTCCTGCATTCTCAACAGCCGCTGCATAATCCCTGTTGAGTTTAAAGCGGTTGTCCTCGATGTCTGCTGTTATACCTATAACCGGCCTCAACAGACCCTCACACTCTCAACTTTCCGCCTGTCTCTGCTGTGATATACTTAACAATATTAAGATGCATTTCTTCCACTTCCGCTTCCGTAAGTGTTCTGCTGTCCGACCTGTATCTTACCGTAAATGCAAGGCTTTTCTTTTCATCAGGAATATTTCTGCCTTTATAAAAATCAAAGATGGAAACATCCTCTATTAGTTCTGACGGATAAGCCCTTATGAGGTTCTCAATGTCAGACGCGCTGAGCTTATCATCCACAATGATTGCTATGTCACGCTCAATACACGGGAACTTTGGTACCGGCGAATACTCCATAGAAGCAGGAATCAAAGAAATTAATCTGTCAAAGTCTATTTCAAATACAACTATCTCGGGTCTCGGCACTTTCATATCCAGCTTATCAACCACCACTGGCGAAACAGCTCCGAGCAAACCTATGCTTGAACCTGAGATACGAATCTCACATGACTGTCCGGGATGAAGGAAAGGCTCGCTTGAAGGAGAAAACGCATAACCATTAATATGCAGGTCACCGAATAAGTCTTCAATCATCCCCTTGACTACATAGAAACCGCTTGCTTCTTCTTTCCACAAAGATGGTTTTCTTTCCCTATAATAGACGCCGCCAAGACACGTGATTTCAAGAGGCAGCGGCCGTCCTATATCCTCAAATACTCCGGATAACTCAAAAATTCTTATATCTCTTATGCCCCGCGAAAAATTATACATGAAATTTTCAAGCAGAGACGGAATCAGTGTCGTCCGTAACAATGAGCTTTCCTTCTTCAGCGGGTTTTTTATCGAAACTACCCTGCGCCTTCTGTCCTCCGCTGCGATATGAAGCATATCGAGGCCTGTTTCAGCCATGAAGCTGTAATTTATAGCCTCGCTGAACCCTGCTTTTCTTACTATATCTTTTATCCTGATAGCGTAAGTTTGTTTCCTGTCCGGGTTCCCTCCCGAAATGCCGGCTTTTGGAATTGTTGTCCGTATTTTCTGATAACCGTAAACTCTTGCTATCTCCTCAATAACATCAGGCTCCGTCTTAATGTCAGTCCTGAATGCCGGAGGTTTTGCCATAAAATAGTCCTTGTATAAATCCACGGCAATGCCCAATCGTTTAATTATATCCACCATTTCTTTGTCAGGAATCTCTGTTCCCAGAACCTTATTGACCCTGTCATATCTCACATCCACAGTTACAGGGACAAACCTTTTTGGATAAACATCAACTTTCTTACAGACAATTCCTCCGGCAACCTGCCGGATTAAGTATGCTGCCCTGTCAAGCGCACTGCTCAAAGCCTCAATGTCCGTGCCTCTTTCAAATCTGTACGACGATTCGGATTTAAGGCCCAAAGCCTTTGACGTCCTTCTGACTGATGTTGGTTCAAAATATGCGCTCTCAAGAAACACATCATGAGTAAAATCACCAACCTCTGTTTCAGCGCCGCCCATAACGCCCGCAATTGCTACGGGATTTTTTGCATCCCATATGAGAAGCGCATCCGGCAGCAATTTTCTCTCTATGCCGTCAAGTGTCACAATACTGCAGTCTTCCTCTGCAAGCGCCACCTTTATTGATTTCCCCTTCAACGTATTAAGGTCAAACGCATGCAACGGATGGCCTGATTCCATGAGCACATAGTTTGTTATATCCACTACATTATTTATCGTTCGTATGCCGCATTTGGTAATCCTGCTTTTAAGCCAGTCCGGCGAAGGCGCAATCTTTACTCCCTTTATAACCCTTCCGGCATATCTATGGCATAAGTTTGCGTCAAGTATTTCTATCTTAAAACCATCATCCGAAGCTTCTTCTTTTATGTCATGCTCAGGATGCTTTAGCGGCAGGTTCATTGCCGTGGCAATCTCCCGCGCAATACCGATAATGCTCAGACAGTCAGGCCTGTTCGGAGTAACATTAACCTCAAATACGAAATCTCCGTCCAGCTTTTCTACGGCCTCCACCTCAAGTCCGGCCATTGTAAGAATATCCGCTACTTCTTCGGGGCTTTTAGTGATGTCAATAAACTCTTTTAACCAATCAAAAGGAACACGCATAGTATGTATTATATCTATGCGATATGGAGATTGACAAGGAAAAGTTTAACATGAATTCCTAACCCGAAAATGCAATTCAATTATTTATGGCAGGAATGTAAGCTGAAAAAACTTTACGGTTCTCCACGGCGAATCCGCCGGGGCGGACAGCGCCTCAGTAATGCATTTATGATAATGATGAGGTATTCTTGTATGTATTCAAGATGAGAAAGACTATGTATTCATCATATCAAGGAAGTCCTTGTTGCCCTTTGTCCCTGTAAGCTTGCCAAGCAGAAACTCCATGCTTTCAACAGTGCTCAGAGGGTTTAAGACCTTCCGCAGTATCCACATCTTATTCAGCACATCCTTATCAACAAGCAGCTCCTCTTTCCTTGTGCCTGATGCGTTTATGTCTATGGTCGGGAATATCCTCTTATCAACGAGCTTCCTGTCTAAGTGAAGCTCCATATTGCCTGTGCCTTTGAATTCTTCAAAGATAACATCATCCATCCTGCTTCCGGTATCAACAAGCGCGGTGGCAAGGATTGTAAGGCTGCCGCCGTTTTCAATATTCCGGGCAGCTCCAAAAAATCTCTTTGGTTTTTGAAGGGCATTTGAGTCAAGCCCCCCCGACAAAACTTTCCCGCTTGTGGGCATAATCGCATTATACGCCCTTGCAAGCCTTGTTACGCTGTCAAGAAGGATAACGACATCACGCTTACTTTCTACAAGCCTCTTTGCCCTTTCTATAACCATCTCGGCGACCTGGCAGTGTCTCTGAGGCGGCTCATCAAATGTTGAACTTATTATCTCTGCTGACGGAACCTGCCTTTTCCAGTCAGTAACCTCTTCAGGCCTTTCGTCTATCAGAAGGATTATAAGATGTATTTCCCTGTGGTTTGTCTTCGTGGCCTTTGCTATTGACTGAAGCAGCATTGTCTTCCCTGTTCTCGGCGCAGCGACTATCATCCCCCTCTGTCCTTTGCCGACCGGAGCTATAAGATCCATTACCCTTGTTGAATAATCACTTGTGTCATATTCAAGCTTTATTCTTTCGGTGGGATAATACGGAGTAAGGTTGTCAAAAAGCGTTCTGTTTATGCTGTCTTCGGGAGATTCATGGTTTACCGCCTCCACTTTGAGAAGCGCAAAATATCTTTCGCTCTCTTTTGGAGGCCTTATCTGGCCTGAAACGAGGTCGCCTGTCCTCAAAATAAATCTGCGTATCTGCGAAGGCGAAACATAAATATCGTCAGGGCCGGGAAGATAACTGTAATCAGGTGAGCGGAGGAATCCGAAACCGTCAGGCAGTATTTCAAGAACGCCCTCCCCGAATACATTTCCTGTCTTTTCAGCCTGCGCCTGAAGTATTGCAAATATGAGATCCTGCTTCCTCATGCCTGACGCGCCGTCCACATTCAGGGTCTTTGCAACAGTAGTAAGCTCGTAAATAGTCTTTTCTTTCAGCTCTGAAATAGATATGTTATCCATATTAAACTCCTCTTAGGGATTTTCTCTGGCGGTTTTTTATATTTAATAATAAAACCCGGTAGGCATTGCCTATCCTGAGGGGGTTTTTTTCAATAAAAGGACTGCTACTGGATAAAGCTTACTAGAATATATTTGCTTTTGTCAATACCTGCGTGTTAAATTGTCATTAAAAAATTATGCGCTACGGAGAAAAGGCTATAAAAACGGCAAGGTTAGAGTTGTGGGACAATCCCTGCCCTGAAAAAGACTATGAAATCAATGTAAGTTTTCCTGAATTTACATGCCTCTGCCCGCGCTCAGGCTATCCTGACTTTGCAACGATAGCTATAAAATACGTTCCTGACATGAAGATTGTGGAATTAAAATCGCTTAAGCTATATCTGAATTCATTCCGCAATATGCGTATCTCGCATGAAGAGGCAACAAATAAGATTTATTCAGAACTTGAAAAGAAATTAAAACCAAGATTTCTTGAAGTCACCGGCGATTTTAATCCGAGAGGGAATGTGAAGACTGTTATAAAAGTTTCCAGTGACAGTGATTAGTGGTGAGTATCAAAAAATAATTAACTGGCACTTTTTGCCTTTTCGATAAAAAGTTTCATTTTAAGGTGATTTTTTTTGCCTTTCTCTGCCTCAACGCCGCTGCTTACGTCAACAGCATAAGGATGAACCAAGCGTACCGCCTTCTCTATGTTTTCAGTGGACAACCCTCCAGAAAGGATAACTCTGCCGAATTTCTTTGCCTCTACTGCAATATCCCAGTTGAATACCTGCCCTGAGCCGCCGAATACCTCAGGAGTATATGTGTCAAGCAGGAATACCGAGACCTTATCTTTGTATTTTGAAACAAGTTCAAGGGTTTCAATAGACTTAACGCGTATTGCTTTTATAACAGGTTTTGAGAGATTACATGCCTTGGGAGTCTCGTCTCCATGAAGCTGGATTATGTTTATCCCTGTCTGTAAAACAATTTTTTCTATGTTCTTTTTATTTTCATTTACAAATACGCCGACTGTTGAGATGAATGGAGGGAGTCTTTTAATTATTTTTTTTGCATTTGCAGGTGAAATGTACCGCGGACTCTTCTTGAAAAATACAAAACCCAGCGCATCAGCGCCAAAATCCGTTGCTGCCATTGCGTCATCAAGATTTGTTATGCCGCATATTTTAACCTTTACCATGTATGCAGATTATAGCATAACATTATCTGATTAGTGCCGGTAGTCAGCATCAATTACAGGCACTAATCACTGACACTTTTTTTATCTTTACAATGTATATCCGCTTTCACCGTGCTGGGATATGTCCAAGCCTTCAACCTCTGCTTCTTCATCAACCCTCAGCCCGATGGTCCAGTCAATAATCTTTAATATAATGACTGTTATTACAAATGAATATATTGCCGTGACAGATACAGCGATAACCTGGGAAATCAACATCTTGCTGCTGCCGAAAAACAGGCCGTCAGCGCCTCCGGGATTTAGAATCTTTTGAGCAAAAAGCCCTGTAGCGATCGTGCCTAACGCGCCTCCAATGCCGTGCACTCCGAACGCATCAAGCGAGTCGTCATACCCAAAACGGTTTTTCATATTCAGCGCACTGTAACAAACCGCTCCTGCAGCCAAGCCTATGCAGAGCGCAGACATAGGGCCTACAAATCCTGATGCCGGCGTAATAGTAGCGAGGCCGGCAATGGAACCCGTGGCAGCACCGAACATTGTCGGCTTTCCCCTGTGAAGCCATTCTATAATCACCCACATGAGGGTCGCTGAAACAGCGGATATGTGCGTCACAACAAACGTCATCGCGCTTAATGTGCCTGATGACAGTGCGCTTCCCGCGTTGAACCCGAACCACCCGAACCACAAAAGACCTGCGCCAAGCACTGTCATTGGCAGGTTATGCGGATAGAAAGGCTCATGCAGGTAGCCTTTTCTTTTGCCGATTACCAGTGCCGCGGCAAGCGCTGATATGCCGGATGTTATATGGACAACAATGCCGCCGGCAAAATCCAGAACGCCCATATTTTTTAACCATCCGCCTGTGCCCCATATCCAGTGCGCAACAGGGTCATAAACAATTGTGGACCACAGGATTGTAAATACAAAAAAAGCCGAGAACTTCATCCTCTCGGCAAAGGCTCCGGTGATCAATGCCGGCGTTATCACGGCAAACATCGCCTGATATATCATGAACGCAATATGCGGGATTGTTGCGGCATAGTCAGGGTTAGGAACGCCGCCTACTCCTCTTAACCCTGCCCAGTCAAGCCCTCCGATAATCCCGCCGATGTCCGGGCCAAAAGACAGGCTGTATCCGAAAAGTATCCACTGAACGCTTACTATCGCAATAGCAACAAAACTCTGCATGATCGTTCCGAGGACATTTTTACGCCTGACCATACCGCCGTAAAAAAGCGCAAGGCCAGGGGTCATAAGCATTACAAGCGCCGCTGACAGAAGGACAAATGCCGTATCACCCGCATCCACCTTTCCCGCCTCCTGGGCAAATCCATTAGTTACTGTCAGGAAAAACAAACATATGCCATAAATAGCTAAAGCCATCCATTTTTTCATTCTCAAACACTCCTTGCCAGTATTTTCGGGATGTATTAGCTAAAACCATGCCAGAGAACTTATTGATTTTAAAGGAAATTTTAGTGAAAGATAGCTATGGAATCCTACAGAATTGTAGGATTCCATAGCTATAAGCTGCTTTTTACTCTTTATTTACAATCAGTTGCACATTTCCTACAAATTTGTATTAGCTACATTTTCGTAGGAAATAAATAGCCATGGCTGTCGGCCAAAATGTTAAATCGCCATGTCCCCCTTTTCTCCTGTCCGTATCCTGATTACGTCATCAAGTTTCGAAATGAATATCTTTCCATCTCCGACCTTGCCTGTCTTTGCCGTTGCTTCTATCGTTTCGATGGCCTTTTCTGTCAGGCTTTCGGACACCACAACCTCTATTTTTATTTTTGGCACAAAAGTTATGTCATATTCCGCGCCCCTGTAAAGCTCCACATGCCCTTTCTGTCTCCCGAATCCCTTCACTTCCGTAACTGTCATTCCCTGCACCCCTATCTTGTTAAGGGCGTCTTTTACTTCATCCAGCTTGAAAGGTTTTATTATGGCTTCTATCTTTCTCATATTGCCTCCTTTTTTCGGTTAATCGTTTTTCGGTGAACCGGTTAATCGCCTGAACCCCATTCACCCATTCACCTATTCACCTAAAGTGTATATCCGCTCTCACCGTGCTGGCTCAGATCAAGGCCGTCAGCCTCATCTTCTTCGCTTACACGTAAACCAACAGTCCAGTCAATAACCTTTAATATCATGAGAGTCGCTGCAAAGGAATAAATCCATACAGCGCCAATGCTTATTATCTGGTTCAGCAAAAGCGATGCATTCCCGTAAAAAAGCCCGTCATTGCCAGCGCTGTTTATTAATTTAGACGCAAATAAACCGGTTGCTATCGCGCCCCATGTGCCGCCTACTCCATGCACTCCAACTGCATCGAGAGAGTCATCGTAACCAAGCCTGGCCTTGAGATTAACAGCCATATAGCACAAAACTCCGGCCACGAGTCCTATAACAAGAGCCGGCATGGGGCCGACAAAACCTGATGCGGGTGTTATCGCAACAAGCCCTGCAACCGCCCCTGAAGCCGCGCCGAGAGCAGTCGGCTTATTCCTGTGACTCCATTCAGCAAACATCCATGAAAGCGCTGCGGCTGCAGTTGCAATATGTGTTACAACAAAGGCTGATGTTGCCAGAGAACCGGATGCAACGGCGCTTCCTCCGTTAAAACCGAACCATCCAAACCAGAGCAGAGCAGCTCCGAGAAGCGTCATTGTAAGGTTATGAGGAGCCATCTGCTCAACGCCATGTTTCCTTCTCTTACCAACGATAATAGCGGCGGCAAGCGCTGAAACTCCGGAACTTATATGAACAACAAGGCCTCCTGCAAAATCAAGGGCGCCAAGTTCTCTTATCCATCCGCCAACACCCCATACCCAGTGCGCCAGCGGGAAATATACAATAGTTGCCCAGAGCACAAGAAACAAAAGATACGCCTTGAACTTGAATCTCTCGGCAAACGCGCCTGTTATCAGCGCCGGCGTAATCACGGCAAACATCATCTGGAATATCATGAATGCCTGATGCGGTATAGTTGCCGCATAGTCGGGATTCGGTTCAAGCCCGACCCCTCTAAGCCCGACCCATTCAAGTCCACCTATTATGTGCCACTTATCGGGCCCGAATGAAAGACTGTAGCCATAAAGCACCCATAATATGGTTATAACTCCGAGTGCTATAAAACTCTGCATTATTGTTCCAAGGACATTTTTCCTCCTCACCATACCGCCGTAAAACAGAGCCAGTCCCGGAGTCATCAGCATGACAAGCGCTGAAGAGATAAGAACCCATGCAGTATCGCCGCTATCAACCTTTGGCGGAGCCGGGACCGCTACCGGTGCAGGCTGTGCTGCAACAGCCGGTGCCGGTGTTGCAGCGGGCACTTCACTCTTTACCTCCTCGGCAAATAGAGAGCCTGCAAATGCCATAATACATACTAAAACCAGAACACTTACTAAACGTTTCATTTTACACCTCCATCATAATTTTTCTTAAAAGCTTAACGTCAGATTTACACCTGTCACAACGTTATTATCAAGTTTTCCATTCGGGTTAAACGAATTTCCGCTTACGCTCTTTTTGGCGTCACTTGACAGGGGAAACCAGTATTGCACAA
This sequence comes from Nitrospirae bacterium GWF2_44_13, assembly GCA_001805105.1. GTDB lineage: Bacteria > Nitrospirota > Thermodesulfovibrionia > Thermodesulfovibrionales > UBA1546 > UBA1546. The sequence goes on from MHEE01000009.1 coordinate 161,940, forward strand.
GAGGCTGGACAGAAACATTCTTTGCTACAGGGATTGTCAACCCAGCCTTTACCATGCCGTCATGGAATCCGCTGTATTTCTTGCCTGTATATGCGGCTGTGGAAGCATCGTATGTCTTCCAATAGTCATCGCTGCCTGAGAAATAACCTGCTGACGCACCCAGGTCAAGTGTCATGTCCTTGTATACAGGAACAGAATGAGCTATTGAGAGGTTGAAATATGTTCCTCCGTACTCATTTATGTCCCGATAGACCGATAACGTCGGCTTTAACAGAGTGTCATACGATATAGTCACGAATACCTCATCTGTTTCAGCGGTGTAATCCGTGCCATAGTAGATGTAACCGCCCGTAAGGCTAAGCTTGTCCATAACATAAGTATAGCTCAGCGTTAAATCCGTCTCATTAAGGTCTTTCTTACCCTGATTTGAAAGATAGTTTGCGTTAGTTACGCTCTGTGTGCCGTTAACATTGCTGTCAATGTTGCTCCAGAGGGATGCCGAAAACCCTTTGTAGGAAACACTTACAGAGGGCTGCACTACAAGACTGTGCGAGCTTAATTCGTAGCCCCTGAATATATACTTGTTGAACACACCAATCGATGCGCTGCCTGATACTGGAGAGGCCTCAGGTTTTACAGTATGAACGAGGGGCGTCCCCTTCGCTTCTACCTCGTGAACCTCTTTGCCATCTACTTTTTTGACTTCCTCCGCATATAGACCGGTTGCCGAAAACATCACCACCATAACTAAAACTAAAATCCTTAACCTTTTCATCACAACACCTCCAAATTTCTTATTGCAGGAAACCTGCGATTCTCTCTCATCATTTCACCACCTGCTGCTGTCAAACCTTACCATCTCTCCTCTGTAAGCCTCCTTTCTAATGCCGTATTTTTTAATCTTGTATCCGATCATCCTTTCGGTTATACCGAGCTTTCTTGCGGCCCTTGCCATAACCCACTCGCATTCCATGAGGGCGGTGATAATCTCTTCCCTCTCTATCTCGTTTATTTTTTCCTTTAGTGAACCCATCCTTGTCACCTGACTTTAATAATTGCCAGAATCATGCCAGGATGTAACTGATTGATTTGTAAGGAATTTCTGAAATTGAATATGCTACGTTTTTGTGAGTTGATACAATTTTGTCGTATTTAATCGCAGAGACAATTACAGTAAAAATTGGAGGCTAAAAAAGAGAATGCTCAAGAGTCTTTTTAGTTTGAACAACTCATTCCGCACACATTACAGTGCGCATCTTTATGAAGGGAAAGTTTTTTGAATTCCATATCCAAGGTGTTATACACTAACATCTGTGAGAGTAATGGTTTTCCGTAGCCGGTAAGTAATTTAATCGTCTCTATCGCCATAAGACACCCAAGCATTCCTGACACAGCGCCTAAAACAGGGAACCCCAACTCTTCCCATTCAGGATTGTCTTCGGGATACAGGCAGTTAAGGCAAGGCGTTACTCCGGGAATGATATTAAAAAGGTATCCCTCCATCCCGTTCATTGCCGCTTCTACCATAGGAATTCCTTTCTTCACACAGGCGCTGTTCAGAATACGCCTTTCATGAAAATTGGGACGCGCTGATAAGGCTATATCCGCATTTTCAAGAAGTCTCTCTGCATTATCAGGCGTAGTCCTTTCATTAAATATCTCAACTTTCACATCAGGATTAATATCTTCTATAGACTTTTCCCCTTGTATAACCCTGCTCTTGCCTATCCATTCATGTTTCATCAATACCTGTCTGTTCATATTTGAGAGCGTGAGATTGCCATAATGCGCAAAGACCATTCTGCCTATCCCGGCAACTGCGAGATACATCGCTGCAGTTCCGCCAAGACCTCCTATACCGGCAATCAAGGCAGTGGACGCCTTTAGCATCTCCTGATGCTCTCTATTAAAACCCTCAAGCATCATCTGCCTGCGGTAGCGCTCCATCTCTGCCTCTGATAGTCTGCTATTTTTCTCAATTGACATTATCACAGTAATCTTCCCCAATCATTGCATTTAACACCTCAAGCTCCATATCTTTATCCTCTCCGAGAATTCCAAAGGCGTCTGCCCTGCACTGCCTGCAGTGTGTCATCTGAGTGATATGTTCTTCACAATCTTCACGCATTCTTTTAATCATCTCAGTTGACGGCCTCTGAAGATGCGATAACTCTGCCTGTGGTATCAGAGGGATTATGTTCATAATATCAACTCCCCTCTGACCTGAAAGCCATGCTATTAACGGTATCTCTGCATCATTTATTCCCGGAATATAAACAGTATTAACCTTCACAATCAGCCCCGCATCTATGACATTTCTCAATCCCCTTGCCTGATTCTTCACAATAAGTTCAGCAGCATCCCTTCCGATATATCTCTTTCCCTTGTAATAAGCCCATGAATAAATCTTTTCAGCCACCTCAGGCATTACTGCGTTTATCGTAATTGTGATGCTTCTCACTCCTGCCTTTATCAGTTCATCAAGCCTGTCCGGCAATAAAAGGCCGTTTGTGGATATGCAGAGTGTGATATCAGGAAATTCCCTGTGTATCATGTTAAGCGTTTCAAATGTTGCATCATTTGCAAGCGGGTCTCCGGGACCAGCTATACCTATGACGCTGATATTATCGTTCCTCTCAAGCAGAACTCTAACCCTGTCCAACGCCTCCGAAGGAGTCATAACCTTGCTTGTAATTCCCGGTCTTGACTCATTTGCACAATCGTATTTCCTTATGCAGTAGCTACACTGTATATTGCACGCAGGCGCAACAGGAAGGTGAATCCTTCCGAACTTGTGATGCGCCTCCCTTGAAAAACATGGATGAGTTTTAATGATATCCTTCATTTCACACCTCTACATGAACATGGCATCTTTTTGTGCATGCCCTTGAACATGCCTCGCAGCCGATGCAGTTTTCTGGATGGGCAATTGACATTATCTTGTTGCCCATATCATCGCCGTACTCATCTTCTCCATCAAAGGGCTTTTCTATCAGTTCAAGAACATCCCTGCTGCATACTTTGTAACAGCGGCCGCAGCCGATGCATTTATTTACGTCAATTGATTCAATAAACTTTGGTGTCCATTCCTTCCCGCTTCTCGTGTATCCTATAACTGCCATAACAATCTCCTTTCTAAACTCCTGCGCAAGAAACAGAGTTGGCTACGCAATCGCCTCTCCGTCATGCTCTCCTGTCCTCACCCTTACAGCGTCTTCTATCGGCAGAACAAATATCTTGCCGTCTCCGTGCTGGCTTGTCTGGTTGACCTTGATTATAGACTTCACAATCTTGCTCACAACATCGTCAGGCACAACTATTGTAAGCATCCTCTTAGGAACATACAGCGCTACTTTCGGCAGCGTATGCTCAAGCGCATATACCGAAGGCGTAGGAGTCAGCTTCACCGCAGTGCAATAACTGTCAGGCATTTCTGAATCCATCTCCGCGCACATTGCTCCCTTTTGCTTTCCTCTGCCGTCAACGCTCTGAATCGTTAGTGACGGATACCCCAACTCATCAAGCATAGTCTTTGTTTCCGGAAGCTTGTCTCTCCTTATAATCGCAGAAATCTCTTTCATAGCACTGCCTCCCCCGTCCTGACTGTATATGCAGCATCAACAGGGCTTACAAATATCTTTCCGTCGCCGATAAAGCCTGTTTTTGCCTTATCCTGAATTATCTTGACCACTTTGTCCGCATCGTCATTATCCACAACTGTCATGATAAGGGTCTTCGGCAGTTCGTCATAATGCACGGGCCCGACTTGCAGCCCTTTCTGCTTTCCCCTCCCGAACACAGGCATCTTTGTAAGGGACGGGAAACCCGCTCCTTCCAATGCCAGCACTACCTCCTGTTCTTTCTCCGGCCTGATAAAAGCTCTGATCATCTTCATATTTGTTTCCTCCCTTCTATTAAATTCTAAGTTTTTCTTCTGTGCTGCTCTTTATTCGTTTATCGCCTTTTTAAGCCACGGCGGCGGCGATTTTTTCAAAACCTCCGAAAGTTTCTGCAAAGATTCTTCTATGGATACAACCTCCTTCACTTTAACCGGCATCATCCCCCTTTTGATGAGTCTTGAAGCAGAAGGCCCGCCTATTTCCGTCATATAGACGATTTTGCAGTCTTTGAGCCTACTAACCTTCGCTTCAACCTTGACGTCATGTATCAGTCCGCTGCCCTTTGTGCTTTCTACTTCCTTATCCCTGCCGTCCGCAAACTTCCTAATCCCGATAAATTTGTAAGCGTCTGTTGTCAGTTCATATACTACGAACATTCCTGCCCTGCCGAAATGCTCATCAACATTGATCCCATCTGTTGTTGCAAATGCTACTTTCATTTGTGCACCTCCGATAATAAATTTGCTACCTCATTAACCAAAGTTAGCGTTCCCCTGTATCCGATAGTAATCCTATGGTTATTTCCCAAAACTTTGTAAACAGGGAACCCCATCTGATATAAAGGCACGCCGAGCCTTTTAGCTGTATCTTCTGCATGGGAGTTCGAAATGAGAAGATCGAACTCTCCCTCTATTGAAAAAAGTCCATTCTCATTTACATTGATCTCAAAAACCTCTGCTCCCATCTCATCAAGCCATCTTGATGTCTGTACTGAAAGGTCAGGCTCAAGTGCAGTGCATATTTTTTTACTGCCATAATAAAAATGAGCATCTCTCATCCCATCAATCAAAATCCTTCTCTGCCTTTCGTATTTTTGGGGAATCGGCTTGCCGCTCAACATCGAAAGCGTTTCCATAAGCACATCCGTATCCATTAATCCCGCTATGCTTTCAAGCGCCTTGTATTCTATGTTGAACCTGTCTTTCAGCTTCTTAACAGAAGCCGCCATGCTTGCGCCTATGGCAATAGTGAACTCTGATTTCGACATCTCCTTAATTTCATCAATTTTTGTGCCTCCCAGAGACAAAGCCGATATACCCTGCCTGCTTCCATCAAGGGCGGAAAGATCAGGAAGAATTATCGGTTTCAGGCCGAACGATTCTATCATCTCCCTCAGTTCAGTAAAATCTGCAGGAGTCAGATGCGAGCCAACCAAGACGTTGACGTATAAGTTGTCAGTCATTGCCGCTTGTCGGCAATCCTTCTTTGGAAAGATTCCGGACAAGCCGGAATGACGAAGTGTCTTATCGTTTTTAGCAACTATTGACTCTATGACTGCTTCAACTGCTTTCGCATACCCTGTTTCCAATCCTCCTTCATAATCAGGCGTTGCAACATTGATAATTTGGCACCTTGAATCTTGAATTTTGAATTTTAAATTTTTAATTGCACTTGCCACATCATCGCCCTTTACTTCCGATAGCCCTGATGTAAGAATGCCTATTAGATCGGGATTATTCTTTTCAATAACTCCCTTAACAACATTCGTTATGCTCTCACCGCTTCCCATCACTACATCTTCCGTAAAAAGCCTTGTGCTTGCCAAAGCAATCGGCTCCCTGAAGTGCTTTGTTAGAAGTACCTTTCCAAGAAACGTGCATCCCTGCGCTCCGTGAATAATAGGCAGCGCCTTATCTATCCCCTGAAATGCGATTGCTGCGCCGATGGACTGTGAGTGTTTCAAAGGATTGATAAGAATATCCTGCCTTTGAATATGAGGAGATGAAGACGCATGATTCATACCGCACGATGCCTGATGTTTTTTATCTTGAATCCTGCATCGTGTATCCTGCATCTTTTTAGATGCGTAAAACCGGATGCTGTTGCTTATCTGTTCGGCTAAATTTATTAATCCTTCGTATCCCGCGTACGCTGTATGCCTTTCCTGATTTACATCGACAAAAGGATAGCCTTCTTTTACGGCAAGATACTGGTTTCTGCCTCCCGCAACAAGAATGTCCGCATTTCTATCTTTCAAAAGCCTGAGCAGGTTTTTTGGTGTTACGTCTTCAATCAACGGCGCATTTTCTCCGAGTATCTCTTTCATCTTCTCTTCATCCTCATAGCTGCTCTTCTTTGTCCCGATAGCGACAATCTCTATTCCCAAATCCATGAGCGCGGAAATAAATGACCAACTCTTAACGCCGCCTGTATAAAGCACGGCCTTTTTGCCTTTAAGCTGTTCGTAAGCCGTTAATCCTTCTTCAAGGCGCTTTTCTTCGCCCTCAATGATTTCTTCAACGCTATTTTTGAATTCTGTCCGCCGCGGCGGATTAATTTTTAATTCGAGCTTTGAGGTAATTAACCTTAAAGCTCGGGTCATCTCGGTCTTTCCGAAGAAAGAAACCTCAATATAGGGAATTCCGTATTTCCTTTCCATTGTTCTTGCGGTGTTAATCAACGCGCGGCTGCACACCACCACGTTCAGCTTTGCCCTATGCGCATAAGTTATCTCTTCAAAGGTAGAGTCCCCAGTGATTCTTGAGAGAATCCGCAAGCCTGCTTTTTTAAGGACAGGCTCGACAAGCCACAAATCGCCCGCGATGTTGTATTCGCCTATAAGATTGATATCATAATCGGTCGTAAATGGAGGCTCGCCCGTTCCTATCGCATAATCGAGCAAAACCTCTCCGGCTATTCTGTTGCCAAGATTCTTAGGGCCGACAAACCCAGGCGCATTCACGGGTATTACCCGAATGCCGAGAGATGTTTCAGCCTTTTTGCAGACCGCCTCGATGTCTTCTCCTATCAAACCGCTTACGCAGGTTGCATGAACAAATATCGCCTTCGGCTTCGCCGATTCATAAGTCCGCAATATCGCATCATAGAGCTTATTTTCAGAGCCGTAGATGATATCCATCTCGCTCATATCTGTTGTAAAGCCCATTCTGTGGAGGCTGCCCTTTGATGAAAGAGTCCCTCTTCCTTCCCATGAATTGCCGCAGCATGCGATCGGGCCGTGGACAATATGTGCCGCGTCGGCTATGGGCTGAAGGACTATCATCGCGCCGTCAAAGGCGCACGATTCCCCGCCCCTCGAACGACAGAGTTTGTCCTTTTTCTCCGTCCCGCAGCCATGCTCAAAATATTTGTCCAGTCCTGTAGTCATTTCGGATCGCTCCTTCTATATTCCTACCTTATTACGTCAAAGCTCGTAGTATTAATCGTCTTTCTGTCCATTTCATCAAGAACAGTGTTTACAACCCAGTTAACGAGATTTAGCACTCCTTGATAGCCGATTACCGGATACCTGTGCAGGTGATGCCTGTCAAAGAGCGGGAATCCAATTCTGATAAGAGGTGTGCCTGTATCCCTCCAGAGGAACTTTGCATAGGAATTTCCGATTAATAAATCAACAGGCTCTGTGAACAATAAAGACCTTAAATGCCACATGTCTTTACCCGCATATACCTTTGCCTCGGATCCGAAGGGGCTCTCAGCCAGCATTCTGTTCGCTTCTTCTTCAAATGTTTTGTCGCCGTTAGTGCAAACTATATGTACAGGGACCCCTCCCATTTCCATAATAAAGCTGATAAGCCCCAGCAGGAGGTCCGGATCTCCGACAAGAGCAAACCTCTTTCCATGTACATAAGGGTGAGAGTCTATCATTGCGTCTACGGCCCTTCCCCTTTCATCCCAGATTTCACGGGGAACCGTTTTGCCCGTTACCCTGCTTATCTCTTCGAAAAAACTATCTGTGTTCTTTATGCCGATAGGAGGAAGCACAAAGACTTTCTGGCTCCACTCCTTCTGTATATAGTCCATTGTCTTTGCGGTCGAATATCTCTGGAGTGCGACCGTAGCTGTAGCATTTATGGAATCCATCGCGTCCGCCAGAGGAGTGCCTCCCGGATAAAGCTTATATTCCCCTGTATTCGGAGAATCGAAGATGTCGCTCACATCAGCAAGTATTGTGTGTTTGACGTCCATTATATCAAGCAGTCTTTTTAATTCCCTGTAATTGCCGGTATAGGTGTCGAATCCTGGGATTATATTGATATTTCCATTAGGCTCGCCTTTTTTCCCCGGTGTGATTGACGAGAGTATCCCTTTCATCATGTTGTCATAGCCGTTTAAGTATGAGCCTACAAAACTCGGCGTATGCGCAAACGGAACAGGCAAGTCCTTTGGTATCAGGTCTTTTTCCCGCGCTGTTCTTATATACGAGTTTAGGTCGTCCCCGATTACCTCGGCCATGCAGGTTGTACATACTGCAATCATTTTGGGACTGTAAAGCTTATACGCATTCTCCAGGCCTTCAAGCATATTGTTCAGGCCCCCGAAGACTGCCGCATCTTCCGTCATTGAAGTGGAGATAGCGGCAAAAGGCTCCTTGAAGTGCCTGTTAAGATGGCTCCTGAAATATGCCGCGCAACCCTGGGCGCCTTGTACAAAGGGCATTGTGCCGGCAAAGCCTGACGAACAGAATATCGCCCCCAGCGGCTGACATGCCTTTGCAGGATTGATCTTTATGTTTTTCCTTTTAAAGTTCAGTTCCTTGTACTCTTCGGTTTTTGTCCATTCGGCTATCTCTTTGACTTTTTCAGCCGGCCATGGGTCTTCAAATTCCCTTTTCCTCGCGAACTGTTCGAGATACTCCTGTTCCTGGAAAAGCTCGTTGTGGTCTTTTATTCTCATGGCTTTCATTTTTCCCTCCGTATCAAATTCCATGTCGGGCTGTTCACTGTCATATCCATATCTCTTGCAAAAACCGGAAATCCGTCAAAGCCGTGATATGGTCCTGAATAATCCCACGAATGCATCTGCCTGAAAGGCACTCCCATCTTATGATAGGAATATTTTTCTTTAATGCCAGAGCCGACCATATCAGGCCTTAGCCTCCTCGTGAATTCCTCCATTTCGTAAAGCGTGGCGTCATCCATGATAACCGCGCCTTCCTTCATATCAGGATATGTCCTCTTGTAATCGTCGTTATGGCCGAACTCATAGCCTGATGCGACTACCTCCATGCCGAGGTCTTCATAGGCCCCGATTGTGTGCCTTGGTCTCAAGCCTCCCACATACAGCATCACCTTCTTGCCTTCAAGCCTTGCCTTGTAGTATTCGATGACTTTATCCATCTCAGGTTTGTATTTCTCAATCATCTTTTCGGCATTTTCCTTAATAGTGTCATCAAAATATGAAGCGATCTTCCTGATGCTCTGGTATATCTTCGTTGGCCCGAAGAAATTAAACTCGGCCCAGGGAATGCCATATGCTTCTTCCATGTGCCTGCATATGTAGTTCATGGAGCGATAACAATGTATCAAGTTTAACTTTGACTTTGTCGCAATACCGAGCTCATTGACCGATGCATCACCAGTCCACTGTGCTATGACCCGCAGGCCCATTTCTTCAAGCATCTTCCGCGAGGCCCAGGCATCCCCGCCGATATTGTAATCTCCTATCAGCGCAACATCGTAAGGCGTAGTTTTTTCAAGCACTCCCTTGCCCAACACATAATCCCTGATAGTGTCATTCGCTATGTGGTGCCCCAGGGATTGGCTGACACCTCTGAACCCTTCGCACCTGACCGGCACAATGGGAATACCGAATTCCTTTGCTACCCTTTTTGATACAGCTTCAATGTCATCACCTATCAGGCCGACAGGACACTCGGAGAGAATACCCATGCCTTTTGCGAGGGGGAACAGTTCTTTTAGTTCATGCAGGGCAGCATCCAGCCCCTTGTCTCCGCCGTAGACAATATCCTTCTCCTGAAAGTCTGTTGTTATGTGCATGGTGCCGAACGTGTCAATTCCTGTCTGTCCATTGTAGTAATTTCTTCTTGCCCACCAACTGTACTGGCCGCAGCCTACAGGCCCATGACTGATCGTTAGCTGGTCTTTTACCGGGCCCCAGACAACGCCTTTTGCGCCTGCATAGGCGCACCCTCTTACTGTCATGACCCCTGGCCTCGATTTAACATTTGACTTGACCTGACATGTGCTGCATTGCCCTGTCGGGTCATTGGCTGCGAGATGCTTTGCCCTGTCCTTTTTTGATTTATCGGGATAAGCCTCCAGTACTTCCTCTATCATTTTCTGTGTGTCTTTAATGGCTGAACTCATATCGCCTCCTATTTTTTCACTGACGGTTCAAACTGTTTAACCCGTTTTACGCCACCGCTTCTTCGCTCTCCATTATCCCGAAGTCCATAAGCAGTTGTTCCAGCTCATCCATTGAAATGGGCGTAGGTATAACCAGGTCCCTGTTGTCCGCAATCTTCTTTGCGAGTATCCTGTATTCTTCGGCCTGAGGGTGTTCAGGAGAGTATTCGATGACTGTCATTCTTCTCAGCTCGGCCCTCTGCACCTGGTTGTCCCTCGGTACAAAATGTATCAGCTGTGTCCCAAGTTTTTTCGCGAGTTCTGAAATCAATTCGTATTCCTTGTCTGTCTTTCTGCTGTTGCATATAAGTCCGCCGAGCCTTACGCCCCCGCTTTGCGCGTATTTGAGTATGCCTCGTGAGATATTATTTGCGGCATACATTGCCATCATCTCACCGGAGGTCACTATATAAATTTCTTTTGCCTTGCCCTCTCTCATCGGCATGGCAAAACCGCCGCAGACAACATCGCCGAGGACATCGTAAAAGACAAAGTCTGTGTCCGCGTCATAAGCCCCGTTTTCTTCAAGGAAGTTTATGGCTGTTATAACGCCTCGGCCCGCGCATCCGACTCCCGGTTCAGGGCCTCCCGACTCGGCACACCTGATGCCGTTAAATCCGGTAAGAAGTACCTCACCAACTTCAAGGTCTTCCACTGTGCCGCGTTCCCTTGCAAGATCCATTACGGTTGTCTGCGCCTTTGCGTGGAGTATCAGCCTTGTTGCGTCTGCCTTCGGGTCGCAGCCGACTATCATGCATTTGTATCCGGCCTGAGAAAGTCCCGCGACCGTATTCTGCGTTGTTGTTGATTTGCCGATGCCGCCCTTGCCGTACACTGCTATCTGTCTCATAAAGTCCTCCCGTTCAAATTTTTGAATTCACTTAAACTATTAAGAAGCAATAGGCATGCCAGAACGGAAAAACAAGGAATAACAGGGAGTTGGGTAGTTATCAGAAAATACTTAGCGAACAAAATTGTTTTGAATGAAACAATTTTGTATTAATACAAAAGATATTGAGTGATGGGGAAACACGGGCTGCTTTCTTTTAGAAAGGATTATAATTGGATATTGTACTTCTTAATCTTATAGCCTATCTGGCGGGGGGTGATGCCGAGCAGTTTTGCTGCCTTTGCCTGAATTCCTCCTGTCCTTTTAACAGCATCAAGTATCTTAGCCTTTTCAATGTCTTCTATTGTTGAGGGAAGAGCATCCTTTATCTGAGATGCATACTTTGCCCTTAGGGTGTAGTCTCTGATATTAAAAGGCAGGTCAGACGGAGTTATAACTTTTACGCGTGACATAACCACCAGTCTTTCTATTGTATTCTCAAGCTCTCTCACATTGCCGGGCCAGTCATAATTTATAAGCGTATTTAAAGCATCGGACGCTATGGACACTGACTTCTGATTTTCCTCGTTATATTTTTTCAGAAAGTATTCCACAAGCAGAGGGATGTCCTCAATCTTTTCTCTTAACGAAGGCAGGAATACAGGAACAACGTTCAGCCTGTAATAGAGGTCCTCCCTGAACTTTCCTTCAGAAACGAGAGCCTCAAGATTCCTGCCTGTCGCAGCAATAAGCCGCACATCAACCTTTGTTGTTTTTTCGCCGCCTACCCTTTCAAATTCCTTTTCCTGCAAGACCCTGAGTATCTTCGGCTGGAGCGCTAAAGGAAGGTCGCCTATCTCATCAAGAAATATTGTCCCGCCGTCAGCAAGTTCAAACCTGCCTTTTCTCATCGCCATTGCGCCGGTAAATGAGCCCTTTTCGTGGCCAAAGAGTTCTGACTCAAGAAGCCCTTCGGGAATGGATGCACAGTTGAATTTTATAAACGGCCCCTTTGCCCTCGGGCTCATATAATGTATCGCCTTTGCAATAAGCTCCTTGCCTGTCCCGCTTTCCCCGCGCAAAAGCACATTTGCCCTTGAAGGAGCCACGCTGTGAACAGCCCCGAAGACCTCCTGCATCCTGTCTGATTGGCCTATGATGTTTTCCAGTCTGTATTTGCCTTTAAGCTGCTGCCTGAGATTTTCCTTTTCCTCAAGGAATGCCTCTCTCTCTTTTTCAATCTCCATGTGCAGCTTTACGGTCTGGGCAATCAGCGACGCGATAATCTTCAACAGCCTTAGGTCTTCCTCAAACGATATGACTTTAGAGCCAAAAAGCCTGTCAACGCTCAGTACGCCAAGCGTTTCATTCTTAAATTTTATAGGCACACATAAGAACGCAATATTTTCCTTCTTAATAATTTTTCTTGCTCCAGTCTTATTCAGAAATAAAGGTTCATCGCCAATGCTTGGAATCACTATGGGAGAGCCGAGCTTTGCAACCCTGCCGATGATGCCTTCGCCCAGCCTGTATCGGCCCTTTTTTATTTCCTCCTCTGTCATTCCGTGAGCAGCAACAATGGACACCTCGCTGTTGCTTCTGAGCGCAACAGTCCCCCTTTTCATATCCAGATATTCTGACAGCACCCTCATCACGCCTCTGAGGTTTGATTTTAAATTGAGTGAAGAACCGAGAAGCTTGCTTATTTCGTAAAGCGCGGTGATCTCCAACGCCTTATTGTAATCTCGTTTCATAAGATAAGTTTAATAAGATATGACAAAAATGTAAAGTTAAGGACTTTATTGTAGATTACAGTTTAAGGTCTGGAGGCACAAACAGAACTGCAGCTCTCTCAGCATTTCTTCTTAGGAGCCCCCGGCTCCTTGGGAACTCCTCAGGTGGAAATGCCTAAGCGCGGGAATACTACAACCTGAAGAATTATCCACACAGCCAGAATACCTAAGACTATAAGCAGATCATCGCTCATTGACTATTTTCCCGCAGGCTGTGCAGGTATTTGAAGAGGTGGCTGCGAAGATTGAGACGGCTGAACGCCTCCGCCCGGAATCTGGCCCTGCGATGACGGGATATCAGTTTTTTCCCTGGCCGGAACTGTTTTTTTAACAACAGACCCGCTCTTTGTTGAAACGATTGCAAGAGACAAAGATGTAAGCATAAAAGCAACTGCGGCAATCGTGGTAAGCTTGCTGAAGAAAGTAGCCGCACCGCGGCTGCCAAAAAGGGTCTGGCTTGAACCGCCAAAAGCTGCTCCAAGCTCCGCCCCCTTGCCGCTCTGTATAAGAACAATAAAAATCAAAAATAACGCCACCATAACGTGAACTGCCAAAAGGAATGTTATCATACTGCCTCCGTATTAAATTTCACTAACCTTACAAAACTCTCCACTTTCAGGCTTGCTCCGCCCACAAGCGCCCCATCAACATCTTCGCACGCCATAAGAGAGTCAACATTCTCAGGGGTTACGCTTCCTCCGTATATTATACGATTTTCCTCAGCCTTATTTCCATACAAAACTCTTAACCTGTCCCTTATGTAAGCATGCGCCTCCTGAGCCTGCGAAGGAGCAGCAGTCCTCCCTGTGCCTATCGCCCATACAGGTTCATAAGCTACAACGATATTATCTCCGGCTATATTTTCAAGCCCCTTTTCAATTTCTCTTTTCAGCACATCGAATGTCTTTCCTGATTCTCTTTCTGCAAGTGATTCTCCTATGCAGAAAATAACTCCAAGCCCGTTGCTTCTTGCCGCTTTAACCTTCTTATTAACCGCCTCATCGGTCTCATTAAAATACTGTCTTCGTTCCGAATGCCCGATGATAACGTGCGAACATCCGCAGTCCAAAATCATAGCAGGTGATATTTCACCGGTAAATGCGCCCTTTTCTTCATAAAAAATATCCTGCGCTGCGATTTTTATATTCGTATCTTTAACGCTCTCTGCGGCTGCATAAAGGGAGGTAAACGGCGGGGCTACTACTATATCCACATCTGTTGCATCCTTTACCAGAGATACTAATTCCTTAAAGAATTCCCTTGTCTCAGGGACAGTCTTATTCATTTTCCAGTTGGCTGCAATGAATGGTCTGCGCAAGGTTCTCTTGTCTTTCTTGATGCTCAGGAATTTATTGCCGTAATGCTTATGATGAGCGAGTCTTTTACTTTATTTATATCAAATGTAAATTGCTTTCCCATGGTCTCAATCCTTATATTCAGCACGCCTGCCGCCTTGTCGTCTTCCATATGAATTTCCTTGATAAATGCAGACTTGAATTTCCAGAGATTTTTTGTTTTGTTCACCGCAGGTTTCAGGCTTAGGATTATCCACTCTTTCCCGTCTATGGTTTCTGTCCTGTTTTTGTATTCAAGATTTCCCTTGGGGGCATTCATATTCATTATTATCATTGCCTTGTTTTTTGCCTCTATAAGTGAAACCTTGCTTATCTCAAAAGATCTCTCTGCTATTTTCTTGTCTTTTACGGATTCTTTCTTCTCTGCCGTCTTTGCAGCCGTTTTCCCTTCTTCTTTTGCCACAGTTATCTGCTTGCTCTTCTTCTCACGTTTCTCTGCAGCCTTGGCTGACGGCTTTCCTTCAACTGCAGCGGGTTTTTCCACCTTTGGTTTTTCTATTACCTTGGGCTTCGGAGCAGCAGGTTTCTCCGGAGCTTTAACCGCCGCAGGAATGCTGACTTCTTTTTTCTGTTCCTTAACGGTTATTTTCCTCTCTTCTTTTCTGGGGGCAACTGAAGCTGAGACCGCAAAAGATTCGGCCTTGTCATACATAGCATCAACAGATGCAACACCATTAACAAATTCCGAGGCATGAACCCTCTTTGGAGACAACATGCCAGTGCCTGAGGCATTCAGATAAACATCATTGCCGATAAGATTATAATTCCTCACAATGTTCTTAAACCTGTCATATACCTCTACCTTTATCCTGAATCTCTGGCCTGCAACCGCCGAATCAGGTGTAACAACCACAAAGCTCTCAGGAGCAGAAGGATTTATTCTTACTGCCGTGCTTTTGCCCTGCTGGCTCATGCCGCTCTCGGATGCAACTATGCTTATTTCTTCGGCTTTTTCATACCTCATTTTTACAACTGCCCGTCCATTTTTAAACTCTGACTGCCCTATAAAAGACGGCGATACTTTTGCCTGTCCTGTAGAGCTGATATTCACGCCTCTGCCGGAAGATGAATAATTGTCCATAGGGTTGTCAAACGCATCGAATGTGCTTATGGTTACTTCAAACGGCTCTCCTGCAGCTGCTTCTTTCGGCGCATAGATTTTAAAATAGCTTAATCCCGCGGACATCACCTTAAAAGCAGGGCTTGCGCCTCTGCTTCCTGTGGCTGTATCATGAACTT
Organism: Nitrospirae bacterium GWF2_44_13; assembly: GCA_001805105.1. Lineage (GTDB taxonomy): Bacteria > Nitrospirota > Thermodesulfovibrionia > Thermodesulfovibrionales > UBA1546 > UBA1546. The sequence continues at coordinate 177,165 of MHEE01000009.1, forward strand.
CAATTGCTGATTCGCCTGTCTTTTCAGCCATAAGCGTAGCAATGCTTACACCGTTTCTGAATACCATATCCGCGCTTACAATCTTTAAGCCTGCTGTTCCGGCAAGCGCAAGTTTTATATTTTTACTTTCTATGTCCGTATCGGCAACAGGATTGTTATACGCATCCCTTGCAATAACTTTTATATCAAACTTATTCCCTGCCGTAACAGCAGGAGGAGACTGAATAAAAAAGTGATCCAGCTTATTGGGCTGGATTGCTACTTCTTTTGTCACAACAGGCACCGTCCCTCCGGCCTCAAAAATAGACAGCACAACAACTTCTGCCTTATTCCCTGTTACAGTAATGCCGGCGCTGCCTCCCATGAACGACGCAGCCTTTAAGATTGCGGGCTGCACCTGAGCTGAACCTGAAACTGAAACCTTAAACTCCTTGCCCGTCTCTGCAAAATTCGTAATCAGGTTGTCATGCATGTCGTATGCCTGCAGCTTAACTATAACTCCTTCGCCTGCCCTGACTTTTTCAGGCAATTGCACTGCAAAGTGGTCAAAACCCCCGGGCTTCACTATGATATTTCCGCTATGCGACACGCTTGATGCGGCCAATACTAATAAAACGGCAACCATAGATAACAACAAGCTTTTCGGACTAAAAATATTTTTCATTGTTCTTCTCCTATCAGAATAGGACTTTTTTTCACGTATGTATGAATACCATATTTCACAATATTATGTCAAAGGAAAATCGCAGGCTTCCAACAATTTTTTCATCTGTGATTTTTTCTTGACAACAATTCTACTACATGCTATAAAAGTTTACCCTGTTTTTCAGGTAAATTATCTTCTCGCAACGAGAAAAGGAGGATTCAGGCAGTATGCCGTTTGAAGGAAAAGTAAAATGGTTCAACGAGACAAAAGGTTACGGGTTTATCCAGCAGGACAATGGCACGGATGTGTTTGTGCATTATTCGTCTATTGCAAACGACGGATTCAAGACTCTTGCCGAGGGCCAGAGAGTACAGTTTGATATTGTAGAAGGCGAGCGGGGCCCAAAAGCTGCAAACGTAGTAAAATTACAATAGAACTGCATATTAAAGAAATTTCAGTCATCGAAGGGGTCTGTTTATCCTTAGCCCCTTTCTTTACTTAATCTATATTGAATTTCTAAAGGAAAAGAAATGAGAAAAAAAGTATCCGTAATCGGGGCAGGAAATGTAGGCGCATCTGCAGCGCAGATGGTTGTTCAGGCATCACTCGCCGATGTTGTTCTTTTTGATATTGCAGACGGAATTCCTCAGGGAAAGGCCCTTGATATTGCAGAGGCATGTCCCATCTGGAATTCTTCTGTTTCCGTGAAGGGGACTAACAGTTATGCCGACACTAAAGACTCCGACATTGTAGTGATTACTGCCGGATTTCCAAGAAAACCCAATATGTCGCGCGATGACCTCCTGCATGCGAATGCCGATGTTGTTAAGGCAGTGTCAGGCGCAATTGCAAAAACTTCTCCGAATGCCATCGTTATTATCGTAACAAATCCGATGGATGTAATGGCTCAGCTTGCATGGAAGACTACGGAGTTTTCATGCAAGCGGGTAATAGGAATGGGCGGGATACTTGATGCAGCCAGATTGAGGGCGTTTCTTTCATGGGAACTTAATGTGTCACCGGAAGATATAGAAACCATTGTGCTTGGAGGGCACGGAGACCAGATGGTTCCGCTCCCGAGGTTCACCACCGTAAAGGGCATAGCAATAACAGAATTTCTGAAAAAAAAGACAATTGATTCGATAGTGCACCGGACACGGAACGGAGGAGCCGAAATAGTAAGCCTGCTTAAATCCGGAAGCGCATACTATGCGCCTGCCGCCGCAGTCGTCCAGATGATCAAATCAATTTTACTCGATGAAAAGCGCTTGATTCCCTGCGCGGCGTACCTTAACGGAGAATACGGAATGAAAGATGTGTATCTTGGCGTGCCCGTTATCCTCGGCAGAGAGGGAGTTGAGAGAGTATTTGAGATTAAGCTTACAAAGGAAGAAAGAGCACAGCTTAAAGAATCATGCTCTGCCGTAAAAAAACTGATCAAAAAACTTTCAATATAACTATACTTTTAAGGAAGGAACCTTTAAATGCGTAAAGAAAAAAACGAGCAGACACTTGTATTGATCAAGCCGGACGCCCTGAAAAATTCACTGACAGGATATGTGCTTTCCCAGCTTTCAGAGTTTCATACCGGCCTGCGTTTTGCAGGCGCAAAGATAGTGCATGTGAGCAGGATGCTTGCAGAGGAACACTATGACGAACACAGGGGTAAAGTGTTTTACCATTCACTGATTGAATATATCATGGGGCTTCTTCATTATCCTGATGAACCCAACAGGCGCAGAGTAATAGCCCTTGTTTATCAGGGCCCTGATGCAGTGAAAAAGATGCGGGAAATCTGCGGGCCTACCAATCCTCACGTTGCCCGTGAGACAAAACCGGGATGCATTCGCGCATTGGGGACAGTTGTTCCTCTAAAAGATGCTGCAGGAAACGAGATCGGCGAGAGGATGGACAATCTCATCCACGCTTCAGCTGCTGATAACGAGGCTGAACGGGAAATCAAACTCTGGTTTAAACCAACGGATTTTTCACCGTTTATGCGTTCATATCCTACAGTGATAAACGAAGAAGACCATTATTATTTAAAGAACGGCAAGCTCTATATTGCTCATGAGCCGGGCAGCGTGTGCCTGATTGCTCCCGGTGATATTGTCTGGAAATCTGATTTTGACGCGCTGCGTTCACTGAGCAGGAGTTTGCCTGCCGCCTCTTCTCTTGAATCAGTGGCCGCCAAATATCTCATGAATTATACCGTGGAAAAATAGAAGGGTTTATTGACTTTAACAACTGAAAAAAGTATTATTTAAATAAGAACGACAGAACTTCGCAGAGGAGATTTATTCAATGTTTGAGAAGTTCACAGAGCGCGGCAGAAAAGTAATAATCTACGCAAGGGAAGAGGCTGAAAAGCGCCAGAACGATTACCTTGGGACAGAGCATCTCCTGCTCGCTCTTCTGAGAGAAGAAGAGGGAATAAGCGCAGCAATAATCAAAAAGATGGGCATCTCAATAGAAGAGGTGCGCATGGAAGTAGAGCGGAAACTCCCCTACGGCACAAATGTGCTTACATTCGGCGACATACCGTTTACCCCGCGTGCAAAAAAAGTCCTTGAGCTTGCGGTGGAAGAAGCAAGGCTTATCGGCCACAGCTATATAGGAAGCGAACATCTTCTGCTCGGCATTCTGCGCGAAGACGAAGGAATAGCGGGCAGAACGCTTCGAAGCCTCGGAGCAAACCTTCTGGCTGCAAGGCAGCTTGCAATAAATTTCTCGATGAGGCCTCAGGCGCATACAGTAAGAGAAAGACGGAGCGCAACGCCTGCCCTTGATGAATTCGGCAGGGATCTGACACAGATGGCAAAGGAAGGCAAGCTGGACCCTGTAATCGGCAGGGAGGATGAGATTGAGCGCGTGCTTCAGATACTCGGCAGGAGAATAAAAAATAATCCAGTGGTAATCGGCGAGCCGGGCGTAGGCAAAACAGCGATTGTTGAAGGCCTTGCGCAGAAAATCGTAGTGGGCGATGTGCCTGAAAATCTTTTTGGCAAACGAATCGTATCCCTCGACCTCGGCGCTCTCATAGCAGGGACCAAATACAGGGGGCAGTTTGAAGAGAGGCTGAAGGTTGTGATGAAGGAAATCACCCACACAGACAATGTGATTCTCTTCGTTGATGAACTCCATACATTAATAGGCGCAGGCGCCGCAGAGGGCTCCGTTGATGCGTCAAGCATGCTTAAACCGGCCCTGTCCAGAGGCGAGATTCAATGCATCGGCGCAACAACGCCTGACGAATACAGAAAATATATAGAAAAAGACGGAGCGCTGGAGAGAAGATTCCAGCCGATAAATGTTGAGCCTCCTGCGGTAGGCGCAACAATAGATATTCTGACAGGGTTAAGAAGCAGATACGAATCGCATCACAGAGTAAAAATCAGCGATGACGCCATAACAGCGGCCTCAAAGCTGTCCGACCGGTATATATCCGACAGGAATCTGCCGGATAAGGCAATTGACGTTATTGATGAAACAGGCGCAAGGGTCAACCTCAAAAGATATACGCCTCCGGGAGAGATAAAAGAACTTGAACATGATATAGCAAGGCTGACAAGAGAAAAAAACCTTTATGTAAAGCTTCACGACATTGAGAAGGCCGCATCCATACGAAACGAGGAAGAAAAGCTTAAAAAGCTTCACGACCAGATATTGAAGCAATGGAAGGACAACCTCAATAAAGAAATTCCGGTCATATCAGAAGATGATGTGACCTACACGGTTGCAAAGATGACAGGCATCCCGCTCCTAAGGCTGGAAGAAAAAGAATCGGAAAAACTCCTGAAAATGGAAGAAGTTATCCATAACAGAATAATCTCTCAGGATGAGGCTATAAAAGCCGTATCAAAAGCCATCAGGAGGTCAAGGGCAGGACTGAAGAGCAAGAAAAAACCTATAGGTTCATTCTTCTTTTTAGGCCCGACAGGGGTTGGAAAGACCGAACTTGCAAAAGCGCTTGCAGAGTTCCTCTTCAATGACGAGAATGCCCTTATTAAAGTTGACATGTCAGAATACATGGAGAGGTTCAATGTCTCCAAACTGACAGGAGCGCCTCCGGGATATGTAGGCTATGAAGAGGGCGGCCAGCTTACTGAAAAAATCAGAAAAAAACCATATTCTGTCATTCTCTTTGATGAGATAGAAAAGGCGCATCCCGACATATTTAACATACTGCTTCAAGTGCTTGATGAAGGCATTCTGACAGACAGTTTCGGCAGAAAGGTTGACTTTAAAAACGCGGTAATAATCATGACCTCAAATATAGGCGCAAGGATTATTGAAAAAGCAACTCCTATGGGCTTCCAGAGAACCAGGGCAGATGACGTCTATCAGAAGATAAAGGATAATGTACTCGTTGAGCTCAAAAAAGCATTTAATCCTGAATTCCTTAACCGTGTTGATGAGATAGTCGTATTTCATCCTCTTGAAAAAGAACAGTTGTTCTCTATTATCGACCTGCTTATAAACGAGACCAACAAGCAGCTGCTTGAACAGGATATTGTTGTAGAAATAGACCACGCCGTTAAAGAGTGGCTTGTAAAAAACTACTATCAGCCAAACTACGGCGCAAGGCCCATGAGAAGAGCCGTGCAGAAAGAAATCGAGGATCCGCTGTCAGAAGAACTGCTCAAAGGCAGATTCAAAGGCACTAATAAGATAAAAGTTGTGCTTGAAGCTGGAACACCGGTTTTTCTTGAAACCGAAGAGGCTCAGGTGCTTTCCGGAGTAAATTGACTTCACAAAGTTCCTTAAAAATTACCAATAAGGAGCAATAAGGAGTCTATTGCTGATTGAAAGCTAAATCTTTAATCCTCTTATCTCTCTTTCTTATCGGAGTTTTTTTGATAACCTACAGCTTAAGCCGTCACGATGTTAAGGAGAAAACTGCTTTTGAAGGTTTATACGCGCCTGAATTTGAGCTTGAGGATGCCGCAAGCGGAAAAAAAATGTTATCCTCAGAACTCAAAGGGAAGGTTTTATTTATTAATTTTTGGGCATCGTGGTGCAGTTCGTGCCGGGAAGAAATGCCGTCAATCGCTAAGCTCTCCAAACATTTCTCAACCAATCAGGATTTCATCCTGCTGCCAATCCTTTACAGGGACAGCCCGCAGGATGCCGTAAATTATTTGAAGGAGAGCGGATTCAATCTGCCTGCGCTGATTGACAGGAACGGAAAAGCCGCCAGAGCCTTTGGCCTGAGGGGAATTCCGGAAACATACATCGTGGATAAAAAAGGCATTACCAGAAAAAAAGTCATCGGGCCCTATGAGTGGGATTCTCCTGATGTTCTGGCATTTATCTCAGGACTGCTCTCGGAGATCCGCTGAGGCGGAAAAGAATAACCCTTCACTGAACTATGGGCAAACCCGCAAATCCTAAACCGGCGCTGTTATTCACCGGAATTCTCTATTCTGATAAATCTTACTTATCAAAGGCAAAAGAATCCCTGTTAGAAATCTTCGGCTCCACACTTTTGGAAACACCTTCTGTTAGCTGGGATTATTCAGAATACTACAAAGAGGAAATCGGCTCACCTATAATGAGAACCTTTATTTTCTTTAAAGACCTCATAAACCGTGCTGAGATTGCTGACATTAAACTCAGGACCAACGATATTGAAACATCCCTTTCAATAGACGGCAAAAGAAAAGTCAACCTTGACCCCGGATACCTCACACTCGCAAATGTCATCCTTGCAACAACAAAGGGCTATGCGCACAGGATTTATCTCGGCAAAGGCATCTACGGAGAGGTCTCTCTGCTGTATAGAGAAAAAGACAAGGCCTTTGTGCCAAACATCTTTACATATTCGGACTATCAGGATAAAAAATGTATTGAGATGTTTGTCAAGGCAAGAGAGTTTTTGAAACTAAAGAAATAGATTCACCTACAAAATCACAAGGTTATCCCTGTGAATTACCTCGTCGGAATATCTGTATCCCAGCGCCTTTTCCACATCCGTTGTCTTTCTGCCTTTTATCTTTTCTATCTCTGCTGAGGAATAGTTCGTAATTCCCTTTGCAAGCTTTTTCCTGTCCGAATCAATGCAATATACAGCATCGCCTATCTCAAAAACACCTGTAACAGCAGTAATCCCTGAAGGCAGGAGGCTTTTGCCTCCGTGAAGCAGAGCCTTAACAGCTCCTTCATCTATGTGCAGGCTGCCCTTTGCGCGGCTTCCATAGACTATCCAACCCTTGCGCGCAGAGAGCCTCTCTCTAACAGGCATAAATTCCGTTCCGTGATGATTGCCTTTTAAGAGAGACACAATCAATCCGCTCTTTTTGCCGCTTATTATATTTACAGCGATCCCATTGTTTACAGTTCTCTTTGCCGCAAGGATTTTTGAATACATCCCTCCTGTGCCTACAGCGCTCCCTGCGCCCCCTGCCACTGCCTCAATCTCCGCTGTAATCTCATTGACTGTTTTTATCAGGACTGACTGACGGCTTTTCTTAGGGTCTGCGGAAAAAAGGCCCTCCACATCAGAGAGAATTATCAGCCTTTCAGCATCAACAAGCCCGGCGACAAGCGAAGCAAGGTTGTCATTATCGCCGAATTTTATTTCATCAGTTGCAACTGTATCGTTCTCATTGATTATCGGGATAACACCGTATGAAAGCAGTGTGTCAAGCGTGTTCTTGGAATTGATGTATCTCTTCCTGTCCGTAAAATCATCCCGAGTGAGCAGAACCTGCGCAACCTTTTTGCCGAATTCTCCGAAGCTCTTTTCATAAGCCCACATCAGGCTGCTCTGGCCTACGGCAGCCGCAGCCTGCTTAAGCTGTATATCCTTCGGCTTTTCCTTCAGCCCGAGTTTTCTCATGCCAGCTGCAACAGCGCCTGAAGAGACAAGGACGACCTCACAGCCCATATCCTGCGCATCCCTGATATCAGACGCAATAGCCGTAATGCGCCTTGTATCAAGCCCGTCTTTCTCATCAGCGACTATGTTACTGCCGACTTTTACAACAATCCTTTTCATAGTTTTATCCTTGCAGAATTATACATCACCGCTGGTCTTACTGTCATCAGTTTTTATTGATTATTGCAGGAATGGAGTGTTAATTCTCACTGAAGATTAACCGCTTTTTTAGCGAAAATAGTTCGTCCTAAATGTTAAGTATACCTACAAGTCGCAAACAAGAGTATTTTGACAATGCGAATTTCTCACAGAACTCCGCATTTTTAAGAAGACGATATGTCTGATTGTTTCAATTGGGAATTAACGACGGCAATGAGGCGCAGGAGCAACCATTTCTTGAAAACCAGCCGAGACAACCACCTGTTGCCTATATTGATTTGTTAAACCGCCTTTTTTGCTCTTCGTATTTCATCGTCTTTCATTATGCGACGCCAGTAAAGCAGGTGATACAATCCATTGAATAACCAGTAATATCTGTGATGCAATGGATATGTTTTGTTATAAATATCATTGGCATACTGCTCCGCAAAATTTTCTGATGCAGTATCATCATCTTTTGTCTGTATTGTAGCCTTGAGATTGTAAACATGGTGGCCGAGTTCATGGAGTAAGGTATGGATGATAAAGTATTTGCCGAATGTGCGAATAAAGACGGCGTCGAGGAATCTACTTAGTTTCCCTTTTGGATGGTTTTCAGGTAACAAGTGACCCAAATTTTGATTCAAGTAAATATCGAGTTCTGCACCTTCTTCCTCCGTAAACGGATAATGCCCTCCACGTGCGACTACAGGAAAGTGAGAAGGACATTCGTCATAAATATTGATGTTTTCGACTGATTTCAGATGCTCTTTGGGCACGCAAGTTAATGCTTCTTCTATGTATCGTCGAAAGAATTCAATATCAAATGCATGTGTATAATCCACTATGTTTACACTGCGAAATTGTCCTATATTAATGCCTTTGGTCATTTTCTATTTAAGGTTTAACATATAATATATCCACAGGGCATTTTCTGATTTTATGACTGGAATATAGCATAACGTTGCACAAATAGAAAAGAAAAAAATCTTTTAAATCAGCGGGAGAAAATATGCGTCGAAACTGAGCATTACGTGTAGAAAGATGCAGCATGGAACTATGGAGGTTCAACCTCGAAAAAAGCTCACATTCTCTATTTCTACTTCCTTAAGCTTCTTTAGGTCATCTTCCATCCTTTTCTTAAGCTTAAGCGCATCTGCCCATTTCGCATACTCTTCATCTTTGCCTTTCAAATCCCCGACAGCAAAATCCTTTACGAATTTTTCAGAAGATATGCCATATTTTTTTTCAAACTCCGCTATTATTCTGTTTGTGCTATTGAGTCCTATTTCAATGCGCTTAATCTCAGCCTGAATAGCCGATTGCATCAACTGGGACACCTCTTTATTGTCTTTAGCCTCAACCTTCAGCCTTGTCATACCCTCACCTCCTTGCAGAATTATACCTCACTACGAGTCTTGCTGTCATCAGTTTTTATCCGCCCATTTACGTTTTATTGGATATTAAGACAATAGATTACTGGCGAGTGGACTATCAATAACAACAAAATCATTGACGCAGTTTCACCGCGACGGCTGAACGAAGAGGCTTCCTTATTTTTATTTAATAGTCGCTGACCATATTTATTGCCTCTGATTTCATTTGTTAAATGCTTATTGCCCCACTAATGAAAGCCGCTTATCTGTAAATACACACAAGACTCCACCTTTAGTATGCATGACTTGGTAGTTAAAATCGCAGTATGCAGCAGCTATATTTAAGGGCAACTGTTCATTACCGAAGACCTTGGGGGCAAAGTAAACAAGTTCACCAGCTTTGCATTGTTTAGCACCCGCGTCGTCAGAAACTTGGCATAGTTTCCTCTGATCAATTTTAGGGTTACTTTGATTGCACCCAGTAATGAATAATGATACGAGTACCACCACAGCTGTTGTTATTGTTTTCTTCATTTTTTCTCCTCTGCATGATGTTTAATGCATTTAACATTATATTTTATGCCCCAGGGGACTTAGTGTAATCCTCTCACTCTTTAGCCCCCACTCTTGCCCATTCACCAATTATAAAAATCTCTCACTTACGGCTTCTTTTTTTAACCTCTGCCTTGATAATCGCCCTCAGCTCGGAAATATACGCCTGCGTAGCCTTCTCAACTGTTACATTGTTTCTCTCCATAAAAAAAATAGCCCACTGCTGCATGGCAATCTTGCCCGCCTCCGCAGCCCTCTGTCCCACTGGTGATTTATAAAATGCAAGAATATTATCCAATTCATCTTCCGTAACATGCAGGCCGTAATAAACACCCCACGCATTCACCGCCTCTTCAGTAGTCCATGCCGGTTTTGTTGCATTAAGGAATTTCTGATATGAATTTTCCAGAGCGGCAATGGTCGTTTTCTTTAACGCGGGAAACTGCTTTTTTGCCTCTCGCAGCATCTTGGGAGCGATTAATTTAACCTGCTCATGGCTGTAGGACCTTTGCTGTTCTATTATTTCATGCAAGCCCTGAATCTTCGCAAGTTCCTTAAGCTTGGCTGCCTTTGACGCCTCACCCGCAAACGCATACGATGCTGTCAGGAGCAGCAAAATAACAGAAAATCTAAGAACAATCATTTTACAATCCTCCTTCTTGAGCTGCAATAACATCAAAGGGTATTCAAAAATGCAACGATATTTTCCACATCTTCATCAAGGAGATATGAAAACGACGGCATATCTTTGTAAGGATTCCTTATCTGATTTGCAGCATTTTCAGGTGTGGCAGGTTTTTTGCTCACCGGCAGAAGGGGATTTTTTAGAATGCCTTTATGTCCGGGTCCTACCTCCCTCTTGTTGCTGTAGGCGTCATGACAGAAATAACATTTTGATTCGTAAAGTTCTTTCCCCTTTCCGATGCTCTGGGGGTCTGTTTTCAGAACAATCTTAACCGTTTCTTTCACAGGCTCTTTTTTCAGGGAAACGGCTTCCATAAACGCCTTATCCGAGCCGAATTTGGTAATGAGCAGGTAATATCCTCCGGATGCCGCAAACATGGCAAACGAAATAAGCGCTATCAAAAACCCTATGATTTTTACCTGATTGTAAAACTGCCTGTATACCCTAACGATAGAGACTTTGAGGGCAAGAAGGATGACTATAACAACAGCGGATAAGGAATGAAAGAGCGCACGAGCTGAAGGCTCCATCTTTGTCTTGATGATATACTCTATGCAGAAATAGCTTATGAAAAGAAAAAGTATGAAATAGAGAATTCCGTTTGCCCTGTGGATTTTTTTCAGTTTCTCAATATCATATTTCTTTTCGCTCCGTCCGAATATCTCAAGCATTGTGAACACTGCAACCACGGCTGAAACCAGAATGCCGATGCCCAGCAAAGATTTTAAGAAGAACACAGACATTAAATACCTCCTGAATAATAAAAAAGGGAAGGCATTACCCCTCCCCCCGAAAAGATTTTTAGTAACCCGCAGCTTTCTGTTTTACTTTACCTTTCAGAGACTTTATATAGGCAACCACATCCTTCATCTGGCCTGATTTCGCGTCAATGACCTTTCCCATATTTGCATTTACAATGCAGAAATTAACAGCCTCTTCAAGGCTCTTCTGGGTCTTGCCCATTATCTTGAATTCTTTCTTGCCTGCGGCCTTTTCCAGACCCTTGCCGTTAGGATGGCATTCGTTGCATGCCTTCGAGCCTCCCGCAAACTTAGGATCTTCAAAGAGTGTCTTTCCCCTTTCTTCCGGCAGGTGTTTTTTTGCGAGGGCTACTGAAAAGGTTAAACCGAGAATTATAAGAAGCAGCAGAGATACTTTCATGATTTTCATCCGTCTCACCTCCTCTCTTATCCTAATTGTATAGAAGGAAAAGCTCTTTTGCAACAACTTAAGTTTGTTTCTAAAGCCTTCCTTTTATCAGATTGTCAACAACAGAAGGGTCTGCAAGGGTTGAGGTATCGCCAAGGTCTTCTATCTGTCCATGCGCTATTTTTCTGAGTATCCTTCTCATTATCTTGCCGCTTCTTGTCTTTGGCAATCCCGGAGCAAATTGTAATTTATCAGGAGTTGCGATCGGCCCTATGACTGTCCTTACGTGCCCGACGAGTATTTTCTTAAGTTCTTCCGAAGGCTGCTTGCCGTCTTTTAATGTAACATAAGCATATATGCCCTCTCCCTTTATCTCATGGGGAAAACCGACAACCGCAGCTTCTGCAACTGCCTCGTGGCTTACGAGCGCCGACTCAACCTCTGCAGTTCCAAGCCTATGGCCTGAGATATTTATAACATCATCTATTCTTCCCATTAGCCAGTAATCGCCGTCCTCATCAACCCTTGCCCCGTCTCCGGTTAAATATTTGCCTTTGAAACGTGAAAAGTATACTTCTTTAACCCTTTTGTTTTCAGAGTCTCCGTAAGTGCCCCTTATCATTCCGGGCCACGGCTTTTCAATCACAAGGTAACCGCCCTCATTCACTCCTGCCGGCGAGCCGTCCTCTTTTAAGACTTTCGGAACAACACCGGGAAAGGGCCTGTTTGCAGAGCCGGGCTTTAAAGTCATTGCTCCCGGCAGAGGCGTTATGAGAATGCCGCCTGTCTCTGTCTGCCACCATGTATCAACAATGGGAAGTTTTTCTTTCCCTATATTGATGTGATACCACATCCATGCTTCAGGATTTATCGGCTCTCCTACTGTGCCGAGAAGCCTCAAAGATGAAAGGTCATGACTTTTCGCCCAGCTTTCACCTTCTTTCATCAATGCCCTTATCGCAGTCGGAGCCGTGTAAAAGATATTGACCTTATGTTTGTCAACTATATCCCAGAACCTGCCGGGATTCGGATATGTCGGAATGCCCTCAAACATAAGGCTTGTGGCTCCGCTGCTCAACGGCCCGTAGACAATGTAGCTGTGGCCCGTGACCCACCCTATATCTGCGGTGCAGAAATGGATATCTTCCTCGTGATAATCAAATATCCACTTGAAAGTGAGGTTCGTAAAAAGCATGTATCCGGCTGTCGTATGAAGCACGCCCTTTGGCTTTCCTGTTGAGCCTGATGTGTAAAGTATAAAAAGCGGGTCTTCCGCATCCATTTTCTCGGGCTCACAGTAGTTCATGATATCAGGCGAAGCCATCTCTTCATGCCACCACAAGTCCCTGTTGGGTTCCATATCAATACCGTCAACCCTTCTTACCACTATCATTTTTTCCACTGTCGGACATTCATGAAGCGCTACATCCGCATTCGCCTTAAGGGCAACCATCCTTCCGCCTCTAACACCCTTGTCCGAGGTAATCACGAGCTTAGCCTTGCAGTCCTGAATCCTGTCCCTTAATGCCTGAGCGCTGAATCCTCCAAAGACAATGCTGTGTATGGCCCCGATTCTCGCACACGCAAGCATGGAAATCGCAAGTTCAGGGATCATTGGAAGATAGATAGTGACCCTGTCGCCTTTCTTCACTCCGTGTTTTTTCAGGACATTTGCAAACCTGTTCACCTCGTAATAAAGCTGCTGATATGTGTATGTTTTATAGCTTCCGTCATCCGCTTCCCATATTATTGCCGCCTTGTTTCTGGCCGGGGTATTTACAAATCTGTCAAGGCAGTTATACGATGCGTTCAGGCTGCCGCCCTGAAACCACTTTATCTCAGGTTTTTCAAAATTATATTCAAGAACTTTATCCCACTTTTTATACCATGAAAGATTTTTCTCGGCCATCTCAGCCCAGAACCCGTCAGTGTCTTCCACTGACCGTTTATAAAGTTTTTCATATTCTTTCATGCTCTTTATATGCGCTTTTTTGCTGAACTCTTTTGACGGCGGAAATGTCCTGTTCTCTGCCATCAGAACTTCAATGCCTTTTGTGCCTGACATATAGCCTCCTATTTATGCTGGATTGCTGTTTTGAACGCAATAAGCAAAATACAAATTATTACAATTATAAAGATTGCGCTTGCCGGTATGCAACTCTCCTTACCAGAAAAAGATAGACGGGCAGATTATGTTTGAATATGCCTATGATAGGCCAGCCAAAAAGGATAAGGCCGATAGCGAAAAGAAAAACCCATATGTCTCTTCTCATAATTTTGCCGTATTACAGCAAATACCACCCTTCAAGTCATGGGCAGGGAGGCATAATTATCCCTTCATTCTCGCCCATGACAATACTTTTCTACGCCTGCCCTTAAACACAGGCGCTTCCATTTAGCATGAACCCTTGCATTTGCATGTCGCGGCGCATTTCTTCGTTGCCTTTCTTATCTTCATAAAATCACCTCCCTTCCCTTTTCAGAGCAAATATTCGGCGAGATTAATCCTGTATTTATTAGGGTCCAGTGTCTTAACAATAGTTCTCTGGAATTTCCCGTCAGTGGCTTTTTCCGTGAGATCAACAAAATATCTGTCTGTCCTTTCTCCTTTGCTGTTAATGACAACCATAACCTTGGGCCTGTCTAAAAAAGCGCTATCGCTCTGATAGACAAGCCCCATCTCTTTTGAATCAAGCATAACGAGAGTCCCCACAGGAAATACACCTATCATATTAATAAAAAATTTAAAAAGAATGGGATCAAGCTGCGTCCCTGCCCTCTCCATCATAAGGCTCAGCGCCCTGTCAGGAGGCATCGGAATTCTTGAATAAACCCGCGCTGATGTCATGCCGTCATACTGGTCGGCAAGGCTTATTATTTTTGAATAGAAATCCAGTTCATACGATTCCCTCGTTTTAGGGTATCCTGAAAGGTCATGGTACATATGATGCTCAAATGCAACAATAGCTGCCCTCGCTACCGTAGCGTCTATACCCCTCATTTTCAGTATAGCCCTCACGCCCCAGAACGGGTGTTTTTGCACCATGTGCCATTCATCATCAGTAAAACTGGTCGGTTTATTCAACACCTCGCTGGGTATTTCTATTTTGCCTATATCATGAAACAGCGCAACAAGGCCCAGTTCTGTCAGAGCCCTCTTGCTCAGTCCGAGTCTCTGCGCAAGAGCAACAGCGAGTATGCTTACATTAACCGAATGGTGATATGTATACTCATCATAATCCTTAATTGCAGTCATGCCAAGGAGCAGCTGCTCTTCTTCAAGTATCAGGTCTACCATAGACTCCACTACTCTCTTCGCCTTTTTTATGTTTACCTTTTCACCTGACTTGATTTTGCTTACGACGCCTCTCGTATATGAAACAGCGTTAAAATATGATTTCTTTATCATTTTCCTGACGTCAGAACTGCCCTCCGTTTTTTCCTCATCTCGTATCTTCCTCAGCCTGCCGACTCCTAAACTGCTGACATGCGCAATCTCTTCTGCAAGCGCCTCAAAAGACTCCAGAGAGGAAGCTGAAGCTATGAAGGCCCTTAAAAAGCTCTGCATATCTTCAGATTTTAAGGCGTTTCTGAACACAATACTGCCCAATTCTCTCTTCTTGAATTCCCGCACGAGAAAATCAAAACTCGGAAGATATTCCAGAGGGTATCTTATCCTTGCTTCATTAAGGTAGAAAAACTCGCCCCCGAGTTCAAGAACCAGTTCTCCTTCAGATAAAATCAAGGGGTTTGTAATCGCAGTAAACTTCTCTATCGCCGTAGTCACGGCAATATTGCCGGGGTCATGGATAGCGGCAGTCCTTATAATAACTGCAAGCTGGTTTACTATGTCTTTGGCCTTTTTAAATACCTCTTCCCTGCTTTCCTTATTGGCCATATTCTATCCTTTTAATTGCGGAATAGACGTATTCTCTCAGGAGCTTATTTTTTGACTCCTTTGCCTTATGCAGCAATGGCAGCGCATCTTTGTTTCCCATCAATCCAAGGCAGTATGCCGCGCACGCCCTGTTTTCATCATTAAATGCTCTCTTAAAAAATACTTTCTTTCTGAAAGTCTTCATCAAAAATTCCACCACATCATTATCTTTCCACCGGGAAAGCACCTCATAAAATTCTTTTTTCTCGCTGAACTCAGTCTTTACGAAAACCGCATTTGTCATCCTCTGGAGTATTATGCTTTTAGCGGTTGCTGAGTGGATATTGCCCAGAGCCCTTGCCGCAGCAGTCCTTATCTGAACCTCGGGGTCATTAAAGCACTCCCTTAACGCCGGAAACACTCCCGGAGTTCCGAGTTCCCCCAGAGCCTTTATCCCTTCCTTTCTGACCCTTATATCGCTGTGATTTACTGTCTTAAGGAGATAATCCACAGCGACTTTGTCGCCTATTTTTCCAAGTATATAGATAATATTCCTGACAACGTACCACCTCGAATCATACAGCCCCTTTGCAAGGCTCTGTATGTCTTTTTTTCCTAAAGATATTAAAGCATTAATGACATTCTTTCTTGCGGGAATACTTTTGAGCTCTCCGAGTATTGTTATGAACGGCTGAATAGCATTCTTATCAAGAAATGCCACATATTCATCCCATATCTTTTCGTTTATCTCGATTCCGCTGTCAAGTAATTCGCCAAGCAGCTTTATTGTGGCTTCAAATCCCAGAAAAGAAAAAACCATATTCAGATTTTTCCTGGCGTCATCGGCAATGGCTGGGCCGCCGATAACCTCTCTTGTTTTCCTCAAGATATGAAGCGCTGTCTCCAAATCGCCATGTGTTATTGAAAACTCTATAATGCTGTTCAGAAAATGCACCACATCTTCGTATTCGCTTTTATTCTCAGCCTGATAAAGCATTTCGAAAATAATTGTGACAAGCTTGCCTGTTTTGTCATGAGCATCCTTGTCTATCTCTTTAACAATAGTATGAAGGTCCTTATCCGTCAGAGGGACTATCACTGCATCTTTAACGCCTTCTTCGTTAAATGAATCCTCGTATGCCTTTGACAGTTCATCTCCATCCGACGCCTTATCTTTTACCTCCCTTACCGCCTCGCTCTCGTAATCCTCATCTTCGGTAAGAAACGCCTCGTCAACAACATATTTTACATTCTGGAAATCCCTCTCCCACAGAAGCGTCACTACATCATCGTCAAGAACTTCCCTGTCATAATCAACGGTAAGAATTTTCAGGAAATCTTCAAGTTCCTTTACGGAAAATCCCTTCTTGAAAGTTATTTCTCTCAAGCCGTCCTTAAAGAAAAAAAGCGCTATATTGTCTTCTTTCTGGGAGTTGTAATATATCTGTTCGGAATCGCAGAAGAGCTCATTCTGCTTTATCTTGAATGTCAGTTCGTCTTTGTAATCAAAAAAGTTTCTGAACTTTGCATTAGTATCCTCAATAGTCTTGGCATACATCGGATTGGTATCGGGATACATCCTGAAAGTTTTTTTGGCCTTAAGAAGCGCCTGAACTATCTCCTTTGCCACCCTTATGTCATCAAGCAATTCCATGCTACACCATCACTATCCTTCGTTCTCTCGCAAAGTTCTTGATTATCATCAACGAGGAATACAGCCTCTGCAGCCTTACATTCCTCATCCTAAGAGACGGCTGATCACTGAGATCAACCTTCTCTCCCCTGATAGTTATCTGCACTTGCATTATTTCGTGATACAGCCCTGTGAGGGAATCGATATCAAGCGGCTTGAGAAACAACGGATTAACCGTTACATAGCCGTCGGCTATGTCATACGCCATAGCCTTAAGGCTTTTCCCTCTTATGCTGCTAACTGGCATCTGTTGTTTTTCCCCTCACGAATATCCTTGACACGAGAATACCTACCTCATAAAGGATTATGATGGGGATAGCCATCAGGGTCTGATTAAATATATCAGGTGTTGGAGTGAGTATGGCAGCTAAGATAAAGGCGGCCAATACGGCATACTTTCTGTTTTTTGCGAGTGTCTTGGCAGTTACAATCCCCATGCGTGCAAGAAAGATAATTACAATAGGCAGTTCAAAAACAGCTCCAAATGCAAGTATAAACTTAAGGCAAAAATCCACATACAGCCCCACCGACAGCATAGGCATCAGAACATCGCCTAACTTGTAGGTTAAAAGAAACCCCATTGCAAACGGCAGCACCATAAAAAAACAAAAAAGAGCTCCGGCTACAAAGAGGCCTGTTGCTGAAATGACAAATGGGAACACATACTTCTTTTCCCTTACAAGAAGGCCCGGCGATATAAACTTCCACAGCTGGTGAAATATTACAGGCAAGGCAAGCACCAGAGCGGCTACAAATGACACTTTCATGCTCATCCAGAAAGCCTCGGCAGGCGCCAGAAATACAAGCTTCGTAGTCTGAGAAAGTTTTTCCTGAGGGATTATGCTTATAAAAGGATTTTCCATGGAAAAGGACAGGTTGTATTTAAGCGGAAACATGATGGATCTAAAAAGTTCTTCGGAATAGTTAAACGCAACCATAAAAGCTATTAGCAGGGCAGTCAGGGATATGGTAATCCTCTTTCTGAGTTCTCCGAGATGTTCTATAAGGGGCATTCTTTCATTTTCCATATTCCTCACCACGCATGAGCAGAAAGCTTAAGGGTTTGAAATATGTAATCTCTCAACATTCACTCCGCCCCTTTCTCTTTATCTGTACGTCCCTTTGCTGTATCTGCCTCTTTTTCGGTTTTGCCGGTAACATCCAGATGGGACATCGGTTCTTTTATATCATGGAGTTCAGCGTCCATCTGCTCCTTAACGCCGTACATTGCCTTCTTAATCTCAGCCATGCCCTTACCGATTGTCCTGCCAAGTTCAGGAAGCCTCTTAGGGCCGAAAACCAGTAAAGCAACTATAAAAATAAGTATAAGTTCCTGCATTCCGATATCAAACATTATTCCCTCATCCTGATGCTGCGGTACAGATAACTGTTGCCGCGTTTAAGAAGCGTTAACAGTCTTTCACCAGATTTCATGTCTTTGACAATTATAGCAAATTCCTCTGTCGAATTAATCCTGTTGCCGTTCGCCTCTATAATGATATCCCTGACCTGTACATCCTCGCCTGTCTTGGTCCCCTTTTGAGTCACCTCTGTTATAAGCACCCCGCCGCCATCCATTATCCCAAATTGTGAAGCGATTTCAGGATTAATGGTCTTAGTTTTTAAGCCCAGCTTCTCTGCAATAAGCGCCTCCGGCATAGCTTCTTCCTGCCTGCTTATGGTCACTATCAATTCAACAGGTTTGCCGTCTCTTATAACCTTTATCACTGCCTGCTTGCCGCTGGGCATGGCCGCAACAAGCCTTGGGAGAGAATACTCTGATACCTTCTCCCCCGCAAATTCCACAATTACATCTTTTCTTTTAATCTTTGCCTTATCCGCAGGTGAATTCTTGAGAACATCTGTCACGAGCGCTCCCTGCCTGCTTGTCAATTTCAAGCTCTCGGCAAGTTCAGGCGTAATCTTCTGAACCGTAACTCCAAGCCATCCGCGCTCAACATACCCTTTTGTCTTAAGCGACCGTATAATCTCTTTTGCAAGATTTACAGGAATAGCAAAACCAATTCCCTGTGCCATGGGAATTATTGCAGTGTTAATTCCGACAACTTCTCCTTTTATGTTAAAAAGCGGGCCGCCTGAGTTTCCCGGATTTATCGCGGCATCGGTCTGTATAAAATCATCATAAGGCCCCGAACCTATAAACCTGCTTTTTGCGCTTACTATCCCTGCTGTAACGGTATGTCCAAGGCCATATGGGTTCCCCATAGCGATAACCCAGTCGCCGACATTAAGCTTATGCGAATCTCCGAGAGTAACCGCAGGAAGCGGTTTATCCGCATCTATCTTTATAAGCGCAATGTCTGTCTTCGGGTCTCTGCCTTTAACCTTTGCCTTATACTCTGATTCATCCCATAGCGTTACAGTTATGTCGTCAGCATTCTCAACAACATGATTATTAGTGATAATGTAGCCGTCGCTGTCCACTATAAAACCTGAACCGAGAGACTGCCTCCTGAACTCCCTCTCCCTGCCTTCAAAATCAGGCGAATCCTGAGAAAAAGGAAAATCAGGGAAAAAAGGAAAAAACTTTGGCGCCTTTTGTTTTATTACCTGTGTCGTGCTTATATTTACCACAGATTTTGTGCTTTCATTTACAATCCCGGAAAAAGAATCCGGAACCTGCGCCGCCGAAGCAGTGATAAATGTAAAACAGCCAAAAATCATTAACTGGCAAATCATAATTGTTGATGTGAAAAATTTGGCCCTGTTAATCATTTCTCCTCATATACCTTCCTTATGCTCCTCTTTTCAACGGGCAGTACCGCCGTTATTGAAAGCATAAGTCTGTATTCAGGGCTCCTATTTTTAAAGTCAGTCCCTATGCCTATTGTCGTATAAAGATAATCAGTTGTCATAAACCTGTAGCCAAACCTGCCCTCAAGGACGTCAATGCTGTCTGAATAATGGCTCTTCCTTCCATATATCTCCGCGAGCATCTTGAAATTATGCGCAGCCGAGAAATCAAACCCTGCCGCAAAGCTTGTCTCATCCTCAAGTTTTGCTGAACCAACCTTCTCATAGAATATATTGGCATGCCCGCTTACAGGCCCGACTCTCTTGCTGAGAATAATCCCCGCGCCTGCTCTTCCGTCTGTGCTGAAAACTTCCTTCCCTGACGGGATAGAGGCATTGACCATGTAGGCTACGGAAGGCGCATATTTAGTTTCATCAACAAATCTGTGCTTTACTCCCAAAGCAATGTCTTCTGCTCCCGATTTAACATTTTCCCATCTGTAGACGTAAGGGACAGTCGTTATAAATTCTATCCTGTTATTTATACCATGCGCATACTGGAACACATACCTGAAGAAATCGGGCTGCCGCGATTTTTCAACTCCGACGCCTAATGCATATTTCCCTTTCGGCAAACTGTCTGCGCTGAATGTTGAAAATACGCCGTAAGGGGCAACCGGCTGGAGGCCTTTTATATCAAATCCGTAAGCATATCCGATAAAAAGAGAGCAGCTGAAAAAAAACAGGAGGAAAATATATTTTTTCATTCTTAAAACATAACAGAAAAAATCCGTAACTGTCAATTAAGCAATACAGTATTAGGGTCAGACTTAACTATAAACATTTATAAATTTTACCCGAATTCCCCGCCTCACCTGTATTCAGGGTATGACAGAGACTCAAGGGACCTGATTCTATCATCAAGGTCAGGGTGCGTTGCAAAAAGCGCTGATAGTCCGCGTTTTTTGGCGCCGGATATTCCAAAGGCTGCCATCTTATCAGGGAGATGGGGCTGTTTCATGGACGCCTTCAATGCCTCAAGCACCTCAATCATCGGCTTCTTCCCGACAGGGCAAGGCTTATGAATGCGCCTCCCATTCCAAATATTGCGGCAAAGGCAAGGAGCGATTGGTAGTTAAGTCCATATGGTGTTAGATACGGCTCAACGCCCAATATCCTCATGGTTGCGCTGAGAACAATGAGGA
>MHEE01000010.1 GCA_001805105.1 Nitrospirae bacterium GWF2_44_13
GACTTCATACACAAAAAGGGCATACTTGAAGAGGGGCTGAACTTTATATCAAAACCTGCTTCACCTCATGAGTTTCTGAAGAGGATTAGGGAGATTCTGAATAAATAGATTTTTTTAATGAGACGAAAACCTGCCGGATATATCAGTAAGAATATCGAAAAATAATTGTATAAAAAGCTGAAATATGTTTTATAATGAATTCCATGCCCAAGACCTTTAAAGTAGAAAAATACCATACTGATATTGTTTCCAAAAGCACGCTGTTTAAGGCGCTGAAATACCTTGACAGAAAAAATATCGAAACGCCGTTTCTTCTTATGGACAGGGAGAAGGTAAAGGAAAAAGCCTCCCTTATTGGGCAGAACATACGGAATTCAAAGGTCTTTTATGCTGTTAAGGCAAATCCCGACATCGAGGTAATCAAGCTGGCGGATAAACTTAATATGGGCTTTGAGATAGCCTCAGAGGGCGAGTTGAAGCTGCTTTCATCTATAGGCGTAGAGCCTGAAAGAATAATATCAAGCAATCCGGTAAAGACTTTTAAGTTTTTGAAAATGGCGGCATCATACGGGGTAAGCTATTTTGCTTATGATTCAGAAGATGAAGCGGATAAGATGGCGAGATTTCTGCCGGGCTGCCATGTCTATGTCAGGCTTACCGTGCCTAATGAAGGAAGCGAATGGCCTCTAAGCAAAAAGTTCGGAGTTGAGATTGATAAGGCTGCGGAACTGCTTTTTTATGCACGCAACAAGGGGCTTGATCCTGTCGGCGTCACCTTCCATGTCGGGTCTCAGTGCACAAATATGTACAACTGGAACAGCGCTCTTGATAAGGCAAAGGCTTTATGGGATATCGCGGAAGAGAAAGGCATAAAGCTGAGCCTGTTGAATATCGGAGGAGGGTATCCGATAAAATACACAAAAAATGTTGTTGATGTTGGCGCGATAGAAAAAAATATAGACAAGCTCATTCGTGAAAAATTTCCGCGGGATGTAAAAGTAATTATAGAGCCGGGCCGGGCCGTTGTAGGAGATGCAGGCATATTTGTCACTTCTGTTATTGGCAAGGCAAACAGGGGAGATGATAACTGGCTTCATATTGATGTGGGTGTCTTTAACGGCCTGATGGAGAGCGTCGGCGGCATAAAATACAGCTATATCGTTGAGACCTCAAGGCAGGCAAGGCACAAAAAAAAATGGACACTTGTAGGCCCGAGCTGTGACAGCTTTGATGTTATCGATAAGAATGTTATCCTGCCTGAGCCTGAAACAGGCGGGCTTATTCTTATACTTTCAGGCGGGGCCTATACGATATCCTATGCATCAGAGTTTAACGGATTTTCAATACCAAAGACTATTTTGATATAACTCCCACCGTTCTCCCTTTAGCAAAGGGGGGTGAGGGGGGATTTTAGGAGGGGGAAATGATAAGGTTTTATGAAAGGGATCCATATTCACCCATCCAGTACACCTATGAAGTTGAAAATATTCTCTACAACGGGAAGAGCAAGTTTCAGGAGATTATGGTTATCCGGAATCCTCATTTCGGCAAGATGCTTATCCTTGACGGAGTTGTGCAGATAACCGAGAGGGATGAGTTTTTCTATCATGAGATGCTCACGCATGTCGCGCTTCATGCGCATCCTGCTCCCAAGAAGGTGATTGTTATCGGTGGTGGCGACGGAGGCGTTGTCAGGGAAGTCCTGAAGCATAGGACAGTGGAAAAGGTATATTTTATTGAAATAGATGAAGAGGTGATAAACGTATCCAGAAAGTTCTTTCCGGAGGTTGCCTGTGATGTTGACGACCCGCGTGTGGAGATAAAATGCATGGACGGAGCTGAATTTATAAAAGGACGGGAGGCCGACATTGATGCTGTTATAGTTGATTCGACTGACATAGTCGGTTTTGCCACAAGCCTTTTTACAAAAGAGTTTTTTTCGTCTATCAAGAATTGCCTGGCCAAAGACGGGTTTTATGTGACCCTTTCAGAATCACTTCATTTCCATAAGGACATTGTCATAGAGGTGCAGGAGACGATGAAGGCGGTGTTCCCTGTGGTAGACATATATACAGCGCCGATTGCGACTTATGCCGGCAACTGGTGGACCTTCTCTATTGCTTCAAAAGGCCTTTCCCCTCGAGATATGAGGAGAAAGTTTGAGGTAAATACAAAATACTACAGTGATGAGATACACCGGCAGGCTTTTCTTCCAAAGGGCATGTATGAGAAGCTGATGCAGAGGAAGCTGGAGTGGTAATCTGCCCCATCTTGACACGGCAATCTGTTTCCTGCTAAATTATTAGCACTCTCCTGTTGAGAGTGCTAATTGGCAAGAGGTATCAGGTATGTTTGATGAAAGAGACAGAGAAGTGCTCTGTGCGATAGTTCAGAGCTATATAAATAATCCGGACCCCGTAGGGTCAAGGTTTATCACCAGGAAGTATGCCTTCAGCCTTTCATCTGCTTCCATAAGAAATATAATGTCTGACCTTGAAGAGATGGGGTTTCTCAGACAGCCTCACACCTCTGCGGGAAGGGTGCCTACGGATAAAGGCTACAGATTTTATGTTGATTATCTGTGTTCTCATGAACAGCAGTATGATAACAGGGCGTTTTTCAATGAGATTACCAGAGAGCTTGAGTCCATTAAAAACGATATAGACGTCCTGCTCAGCGAGACAACAAAGAGGCTGTCCAATTTCTCGCATTACCTCGGCGTGGCGCTTTCTCCCAAGTCAGGCTCGGCGACTTTTAACAGGATTACGCTGTTAAAACACAGAAGAAATCATGTGGTGACTGTGCTTTTTACGGATGAAGGGTTGGTAAGGAATAAGGTTGTGGATGTTGATTTTGATTTGACGCAGCGCGACCTTAACAGGATAGCCTCATACCTTAATTCTGAGTTTTACGGGTATAACCTTAACGATATCCGGACAAAAATAGTAAGGGAAATGTCCGAGGAAAAGATATTATGCGACACCCTTATCTCAAGGGCAATAAGGATATGCAGAGAAGTGCTCTCGTCTCCATCCGGGAATATATTTATTTCAGGATTTTCAGAAGTCCTCGGACTGCCTGATTTTTCGGATGTTGAGAAGATAAAAGAGATTTCAAGGGCAATGGAGGATAAACACCTGATTATAAAGCTGCTTGATAAGTTTTCAGAATCCGCCAAAGACGAAGTTCAGGTCATAATAGGTTCTGAAAATTCTCTGGCAGGGATGAAAGGGTTCAGCATTGTGGCGGCAACTTACAAGGAAGGCAGCAGGCCTGTCGGCAGTGTCGGTGTAATCGGCCCGACACGCATGGATTACTCAAAGACCATAGCTATGGTTGATATAGTTTCAAAGTTCATAACAAAGGTGATAGAGGGGAAATAAGTGAGACATAAAGCCAAGAAAAAGATAGAGGAAAATATGGTGGTGGATAATTCTCATCAGGAGTTTCATGAGCCGGATTCACCCGCCGCCTCAAGCGGATTAGGTGGACAAGAGGAGTCTGCCGCAGGCATTGCGGCGGAGACGCAGGAAAGCGCCGCTTCCCGAGATGCTTGGGAAAAGTTAGAGCAGAATCTTAAAGAGGAGCTCGGGCAGGAGAAGGACAGGTATCTGAGGTTGTACGCTGAATTTGATAATTACAAGAAGCGGGTCGCGAGAGACAAGGAGGAATTAATAAAATACGGCAATGAATCCTTGCTGTATGAACTGCTTCCTGTTATTGATAACCTTGAGATGGCTATGAAGCACTCGTCAAATGATACAGCATCCGCCACGGGCGGCGGAGGGCTTGCGCAGGGAGTGGAGATTACCCTTAAGGAGTTTCTCAGGGTCATTGATAAATTCGGGCTCTCGCCGATTGACGCATCCGACAAAATGTTTGACCCTTCGCTGCATCATGCGATGACTCAGGTGGAGAGGGATGATATTGATGAAAATATGGTTGTGGAAGAATTCAGAAAGGGCTATATGTTCAGAGAGAAGGTATTAAGGCCGTCATTGGTTGCCGTATCGAAAAAAACAGTGCGCAGTGACAGTGTCGGCGAAGAAACACTGACACTAAACACTGACACTGACACGAAAATAAATATTATAGAGGAGGAAGTATAAATGGCAAAGGCAATAGGAATAGACCTTGGCACAACGAATTCTGTTGTTGCAGTTGTTCAGGGTGGAGAGTCTGTAGTTATCCCGAATCAGGAGGGAATGAGGACAACGCCTTCCGTAGTTGCATTTACAGAGAAGGGCGAGAGGCTTGTAGGACAGATAGCAAAAAGGCAGTCCATTACAAACCCTGAAAACACGATATCTTCAATCAAGAGGCTGATGGGCAGAAAGTACAACACGCCTGAAGTTGAACATGCGAGAAAACGCCTGCCTTATAAGATAGTGGAAGCTTCTAATGGAGATGCACATGTTGAGATACGAGGCAAGAAGTATTCTCCGCCTGAAATATCGGCAATGATACTCCAGAAACTCAAGCAGGCTGCTGAAGATTATCTCGGTGAAACTGTAAATGATGCCGTCATAACGGTGCCTGCTTATTTTGATGACAGCCAGCGTCAGGCTACAAAGGATGCAGGGAAGATTGCGGGGCTTAATGTCCTCAGGATAATCAACGAACCGACAGCAGCTTCTTTGGCTTACGGCATGGATAAGAAGAAAGAGGAGAAGATTGCTGTTTATGATTTAGGCGGCGGCACATTTGACGTATCCATTCTTGAAATAGGAGAAGGCGTAATTGAGGTTAAGTCTACAAACGGCGATACATATCTCGGCGGAGATGATTTTGACATCAAGGTTATTGACTGGATGGTGGAAGAGTTCAAGAAAGAGCAGGGCATTGACCTCAAGAATGATAAGATGGCCTTGCAGAGGCTTAAAGAAGCCGCTGAAAGGGCCAAGATTGACCTTTCAACTGCTACGGAAACAGAGATAAACCTTCCGTTTGTTACAGCGGACGCAACAGGCCCGAAACACCTTTTGATGAAACTTTCAAGGGCGAAATTTGAGCAGTTGACAGGAGACCTTATAGAGAATACTACAGGGCCTTGCAAGAATGCGCTTAACGATGCAAATTTATCCGCCTCAAATATAGACGAAGTTCTTCTTGTCGGAGGACAGACAAGGATGCCAAAGGTTCAGCAGACTGTTCAAAGCTTTTTCGGGAAGGAGCCAAATAAGACAGTTAACCCTGATGAGGTTGTCGCTGTAGGAGCGGCAATACAGGGCGCAGTGCTGAAAGGAGACGTCAAAGAGGTGCTTTTGCTTGATGTTACGCCTTTGTCTCTCGGCATTGAAACGCTCGGCGGAATATTCACAAAGATAATAGAAAGAAATACTACAATCCCGACCAAAAAGAGCCAGACATTCTCAACAGCATCAGATAACCAGCCTGCTGTGACAATCAAGATATGTCAGGGTGAAAGAGAAATGGCGTCGGACAATAAGCTGCTTGGAAACTTTGAGCTTATAGGCATTCCGCCTGCGCCGAGGGGAATTCCGCAGGTAGAAGTAACTTTTGATATTGATGCAAACGGGATTCTTCATGTCTCTGCCAAAGACCTTGGCACAGGAAAAGAACAGTCAATAAGGATAACCGCTTCAAGCGGGCTTAGCTCAGATGAAGTGAAAAAGATGACGCGTGACGCTGAAGCTCATGGAGAAGATGATAAAAATAAGAAACAGCTCGCAGAGGCAAGGAACGAAGCTGACACGATGATATACAGCGTGGAGAAATCCCTGAAGGAATACGGAGACAAGCTGAGCGAATCTGAGAAGAAGGATATTGAGGCTGCCCTTGAAAAGTGCAGAAAGGCAAAGGACTCAGGTACTGATGCTTCTGAGATAAAGTCTTCTGTTGAAAGCCTTATGAAGGTGTCACACAAACTTGCAGAGCATATATATAAAGCAGCCGGAGCGCAGCAGGCTGCCGATGAGGGAGCAGGTGCCTCAGGCGCAAAACCGTCGGAAGAAGATGTTGTTGAAGCTGAATTTGAAGACGTAGATAAAAAGAAAGAGAGCTAAAAAGCTTTTAGCAATCAGCTTTCAGCTAAAGGCTGAGAGCTGATTGCTGACTGCTGACTGCTAATATGAAAGACTACTATGAAATTCTTGGTGTATCGAGAGATGCTTCTGCGGCTGACCTAAAGAAAGCCTTCAGACAGCTTGCTATGAAACACCATCCGGACAGAAACCCTGAGAATAATAAAGAGTCCGAGGAAAAATTCAAAGAGATAAATGAGGCATACACATGTCTCTCCGACCCTGACAAAAAGTCTAACTATGACAGGTTCGGCACAGCCGAGGGCATGGGCGCAGGTTTCAGTCCTTTCGGGGCAGGGTTTGGCGATGTATTTGAAGACATCTTTGGAGATTTCTTCGGCACCTTTACAGGACAGCGAAGAAAACGGCCTGCAAAGGGCACGGATCTCAGATATGACCTTGATATAACACTAATGGAAGCGGCATTCGGCGCCGAAAAAACCTTTGAAGTGCCGAGATGGGAAAACTGCGCTGACTGCAAAGGAACAGGCGCGGCGCCGGGGAAAGCGCCTGCAACATGCCCTAACTGCAAAGGCTCAGGACAGGTCAGATTCCAGCAGGGGTTCTTCAGTGTTTCCAAGACATGCGGCAAGTGTCATGGCGAAGGCAGGATTATCACAGACCCGTGCAAACCATGCAAAGGACAGGGCAGGATTAAAAAATACAGGGAGATAAACGTCAGGATTCCTGCCGGTGTTGATACAGATTCAAAACTAAGGATGTCGGGAGAAGGAGAGCTTGGACTTTACGGAGGGCCTCCCGGCGACCTGTATATTTTTCTCGGTGTTGAAGAGCATCCGTTTTTTAAGCGGGAGGGCATGACCTTATACTGCAAAGTTCCTGTCTCTTTTCCTCAGGCTGCGCTCGGAGCTGAGATTGAAGTTCCTACCATTGACGGTGTTACAAATTTAAAGATTCCTCAGGGCACGCCCTCAGGCAGATCATTCAATCTTAAAGGCAGGGGGATGCCGAGACTCGGAAGTCATCAGCGTGGAGATCAGGTTGTGATTGTAAATATAGAAGTTCCCAAGCACCTTACCCAGAGGCAGAAAGAAATACTTGAGGAATTTGCAAAGATAAACGGCGATGAGGTTTCAAAAGGGTTTAAAGAAAAGCTGAAGGACTTGTTCGCAGGGACGAAGACGTAATTTCCCTTATTTCAATTTTTTTCATGCCTATGCACATCTAAAAGATCCCTTATGAAATTACGTTTACTGTGAATTAGTGCGAGAACTTCAACCTTGTCGTGGAAGACTTCATAAATAAGGCGATACGAATAAATGAGCAACTCCCGTATGTTAGTGTCACCTATTTCAGGAACGATTCTGCCAATTTCAGGAAAGGTGTTTAGTTTCTCAGACTTATCAATGATTTCCGAAGAGACTTTCTGAGCGTATAACTTGGAATCTTTTGCAATGTAACCATGAATCTGCTTTAGATCAATTTGGGCTGGTTTTGACCACTTTACCACGACTGCATTTCTCTTTTTAATTCTTCAATAGTGATTGATTCTCCGCGCTCAACCGCTTCTCTGCCCTTCTTGACTTTATCAACAACAAAAAGTTCATACATTATGTCATCGATGGTTGCTGTCTCAGGCAATTTTGAAATTGTTTTTATCGCCTCTTGCTTTAATGTTTCCATTTTATGCCTCCCTTTATCAGGTCTATTTTCATATTATCATTTTCCTTCATTTTATTGCATCTGAGGGCTGCAGCTCTTTATTACAGGCTTCAAAAAATAGAACCGTCACATATAATTATTCATGGGCAATCTCCTTTTTAAACGGGTGCTGCTGTCCCTATTTTCTATCACTTACTACATCTGAGGTTTTGCTTAACTTCTTCATAAACTACAAGAAAACGTTTTTTTTCTAAAGGCACTGACATATAGTACATTATTAATAAAAACAACCAACCGATTAAAATAAATAAACCAGCAAATCTAAAATCATGTTCTTGTATGCCAAAGCCTATCCCTCCAGAAGTCCAACCTATTGCCCAAGCCGCCATAAAAACAGTAGGACCTAATGGCAATCTACCTTCAACGTGTACTATCCCATCTTGAAAAGCGAGAGTGCCTCTTAGTGGGAACGGTGTATGCCATCTGAGATGAAATAGTTTTAATTTTTCCCTAAATAAACATTTGCTTCTCTGAATAAATTTAAATTTGCCATTTTCTGTTTCAAGCATCTCATTTACCCTAATACTGTGTTCGTGACAAACAAATGGCTCTTTGAAGTCTAATACTTTTTTGCCTAAAATGTACGAAGAAATAATCATTCTATTTGTGGCAAACATCTCATAAATACCATAAAACCATGCGAGAATAGCCACACCCCATGAAAGCATAAACACCGCTGTAAAAATATTGAAAAAAATATTAGACGAGGTTATTTTTATTACCTCCTAATTTTGCCCGCAACGATCAACTAATTAGGGGACAACAGAAACATTGCGGATTTCCTGCCATCAGAAGAATTCTATCAATCCAGCTTTTTCTTGTCAATCTCTCTTTCGCAGGGATATAATACATTCCAAAAGAATTAATAGGGTGGAGTTGGCAAGTCAGAATTTTTTTTATTGTCATTCCGCACTTGATGCGGAATCCAGTCGTCTTATTCATCTGGATTCCTGCTTTCGCAGGAATGACGTGAGGATTGTATGCGAATCATACTGAAAAAAGAAGAGATTAAGGGTAACAGGATAACCTTATCCGGCGAGAAGGCGCGGTATCTTATATCAGTGCTGAGGTGCAGCGCTGGCGATGAGCTTCAGGTCTTTGACGGCGAGGGAAGCCTCTATAAATCTAAAATCACAGGGATTGAAAATAAAAAAGTAATCATAGATTTATTAGAGCAGATTTCTCTCAATGCCGAATCGCCTCTTAATCTGACGCTTGTTCAGGGGATTCTCAAAGGTGAAAAAATGGATGTGGTCATTCAGAAGGCGACAGAACTCGGCGTTAAAGAAATCATCCCGGCCATTACTGAGAGAAGCCAGATAAGGCATACAAGAAAAGTTGACAGGTGGAGAAAGATTGCAGAAGAGGCGTCAAAGCAGAGCGGAAGGACAATAATTTCTGTTGTGCATGAGCCGATAGAATTTAATTCACTGTTCACTGTTCATCATTCATTGCCTATAAGGGGTTTTATCTTCTGGGAAGAGGGCGGGATGCCTTTGAAAGAAGCGATAGAAAAGATCACGATACATGATGCACGATACACAATGCAGGATAAAGAAAATCCTGAATCTTGCATCATGAATCCTGCATCGCTTTATCTTTTGATTGGCCCCGAAGGCGGATTTTCAAAGGAGGAAGTTAATCTCGCAGCCTCTAAAGGTTTGATTGCTGTATCATTAGGAAAACGCATTCTTCGTGCAGAGACAGCGGCAATTTCAGCAGTGGCGCTTATTCAGTTTTTATTAGGAGATATTTAGCTCATTCTTCTTGCTCTGTTATGGAGATTATCTTTTCCACAGGGATAACTATCCAGCCTGACTCAGTCTGAAGGTAAACCTCTGTTTCTCCGATTTCAATAAGCTTGCCTTTGTAGGTAGTCTCCAATGCTAAAACTTCTACCTCTTTCCCAATAAAATCCTGCATATAAACACCTCTCTATCTTATCTCTTAAGCTTTTTAAATATTCTTATTGGCGTTCCTCTGAATGAAAATCTTTCCCTGAGACGTTTTTCAATATATCTTACGTATGAGTCTTTTATTCCTGCCGGATAGTTGCTGAAAATTACGAATGCCGGCGGCTCTGTTCCTATCTGGGTCATATAAGGAATCTTTACCTGCCTGCCTTTATACAAAGACAGAGGGACGCCTGAAGTAACGTCCTTTATAAATCTGTTTATCTCCGGTGTTGGTATCCTCTTTTTTCTTTCAGCAATTATTTCATCAATCACAGGAAATATCTTTGTTATCCTTTTCTTTTCCATCCCTGACACTGAAATCATTGGCGCATGATTCAAAAACCACATTGTCCTCTGTAGTTCTGCAGCAATTTTTTTATAGGCAGCCTCAGGTTCATGCACAAGGTCCCATTTGTTAAGGAGGAATATGGCGCCCTTTGCGCAGCTTTCAACAATGCCCGCAATTTTCTGGTCCTGTTCTGTTATTCCGTCGGAGGCGTCAAGAACGATGAGAGCAATGTCGCATCTCTCTATGCTCCTTATTGCTCTTACCGCTGAAAATCTTTCAATTGAAAATCCGAGTTTGCCTTTTTTCCTTATGCCGGCTGTATCAATTATCAGATATTTATTTTTATAGTATGAACAGACAGAGTCAACGGCATCCCGCGTAGTTCCCGGCAAGGGACTCACTATCATCCTCTTTTTGCCAAGGAGCGCGTTTACAAGCGTTGACTTGCCGACATTAGGCCTTCCGACAACAGCAATCCTCGGGTATGCGGATTCCTCTTTGCTTAATTGAGGCAGAAGTGAGGCAATCCTGTCCATGAGTTCTCCGAATTCATAACCTGTGGCAGCTGATACAGGAAGGAGTTCATCAGCGCCTAATGCATAGAAATCATAGAGCCTGTCTTCTCTTTTAGGAGTGTCTATCTTGTTCACAACCCATAATATCTTTTTGCCTGAAGCCCGTAATGTTTTTGAGAGCTCAATGTCGGCAGGAGTAAGCCCTTCTTTACCGTCAAGGAGATGTATAATTACATCTGCCTCTTCAATTGCAAACGCTGCCTGCTCTTTCATCTGCTTTGAGATGTCCTCTGAGGGCTCGGTGTAAAATCCTCCTGTGTCAACTGCGATAAATGCCTTGTCTTCCCATACAGCTTCCATATAGTTCCTGTCTCTGGTGACGTTAGGCACATCCTCAACAATAGCGGCGGAAGAACCGACCATCCTGTTAAAGAGGGTAGATTTGCCTACATTTGTCCTTCCAACAATTACGACATAAGGTCTTGCCATAAAATTACCGTTCTTAAATTTTACAACAAATACAGTGAAAAATTATGTATAATAATATGGTTTTGCTCTGAGTGCGCAGGAAGAGGAATATAACAGCTGCATGGACGCCCATGAAATCTAAGATTATTTCATACGTGAAAAGACTCTTTCAAGTAATGCCTGCCTTCAAACACAAGCGGCAGATGGAGAGCATGAATGCAGACCTCCAGTTCAGGCTGGAAGAAGTGAAGGCTGCCAACGAAACTGCCATTAAACTCCAAAAAGGGGTTAAGTCAAAAAATGCAGAGCTTGAAAAAGCGGTTGAAAGATTACGGATTATAACTAATGTCTGCATGACGTTAGCTTCTATTGTTGATATAGACGAGTTGTTGAAAAATATAATTAGCATGACCTCTGAACTGTCAGGTGCCAAAAAGGGCGCTATTTACCTGAAGCAGTACGGCAAACCCTCACTGACATTTAACTATACGTATGGCGCCGGGGCTCAGTCTTTCGGCGATATATCATCTGATATCAGTTCTGTGTATAGCGGGTTCATGAAAAGCGGGGATTCTAAGATAATAGACGGAAGAGGCATAGATGTAAAAAAACATTATGGCATTAATAATTCAGCAGTGTGGGTTCCTTTAAAGCTTAAAGGCCTGGTAATAGGGTTTATGCTTCTTGAGGATAAAATTGACGGAACGTTTTTTCTTAAGGATGAGCTTGATTTACTTACCACGCTTTCCAATCAGGTAGCCGTTGCTATAGAAAATGCATGGTTGTATGAAAAAGTAAAGACCAATTATTTTTCAACTATTCACTCGCTTGTTAATGCCCTTGAGGCAAATGACAGATATACGAAAGGCCATTCTGAAAGGGTAAGATACCTCTCTCTTGAACTGGGCAAGTTTATCGGTCTTGACAACAAAGAACTCGAGGTTCTTGAACATGCAGCTGTTCTCCATGATATAGGAAAGATAGGGATAACCACTACGGTTCTGCATAAAAAAGGCACATTGACTGTTGACGAATATCAAGTTATAAAGGCCCATCCGCTTATAGGAGATCAAATCCTTGGCCCTATCAACACACTTGAAGGGGTAAGAACAACCATAATACAGCACCATGAAAGATATGACGGCAAGGGTTATCCGCATGGGATTTCAGGAGAAGAAATCTCGTTTATGGCAAGAATCATGGCGGTTATTGACGCCTTTGATGCAATGGTAACAGACCGGCCTTACCGGAGAGCGCTTTCTCTGTCTAAGGCTAAAGAGGAAATAAAACAAGGCGCAGGCTCTCAGTTTGACTCGCAGATTGTGGATGCCTTTCTTAATATGCTTGATGCCAAAGAAGAGACATTACTGTTGACCGCAGGCTATAGTCTGCAGCCCTAATATTAGATTTTCGGCTACGAAACCTCAAAGATGAATTCAAGTTCAACAGGCGAATTAAGAGGAAGGACATTTACCCCGACTGCCGCTCTTGCGTGTTTTCCCACTTCACCGAAAATCTCGAACATGAAGTCAGAAGCAGCGTTAAGGACATTCGGCTGTTCCGTAAAGTCAGGCGCTGATGAAACATAGCCTGTTATCTTTACACACCGCCTGATTTTATTAAGGGTTCCAAGATTTGATTTCAAAATCGCAAGGGCGTTTATCGCTGCTGTGCGCGCATCTTTCCTTGCCTCATCAACAGTCACTTTCTCTCCGACACGGCCTTCTCTTGGAAGTTTGCCTTCGACTAAAGGCAGTATGCCGCTTAGAAAAACGAGATTGCCTGCCCTGACAAACGGGACGTATGAGCCGAGAGGCTTTGGCGCGTCCGGCAGTTCAATGCCGAGTTGTTTCAGCCGTTCTTCAGGCGTCATCATAATCCCAGTTCCTCAGGAGTCCCAATCCTTCCGAGAACTGCTGATGCTGCGGCAACTGCCGGGTTTGAGAGATATACCTCGCTTTCTGGATGTCCCATCCTGCCGACAAAATTTCTATTGGTTGTTGCAAGCGCTCTTTCGCCTTTTGCAAGTATCCCCATATGCCCGCCAAGGCACGGCCCGCATGTGGGTGTAGAGACAACTGCGTCAGCATCTATGAATATGTCAAGTAACTTTTCCTTCATAGCCTGTTTATATATCTGCTGTGTTGCAGGAATCACTATCATCCTTACATTGGGATTTACCTTTCTGCCTTTAATTACTTCAGCAGCCTCTCTTAAATCCTCAAGCCTTCCGTTTGTGCATGAGCCTATGACAACCTGATCTATTGCAACTTCAAACAATTCGGCGGCGGGTTTTGTATTTGACGGAAGGTGAGGGCAGGACACTGTCAGCGGTATCTTTGAACAATCGTATTCTCTGGTTTCAAAATACTTTGAGTTTTTATCGGATTTATATAATTTAAATTCCCGCTTTGCTCTTCCTTTGACGTATTTTTTTGTAATCTTATCAGGAACGATTATTCCGCTTTTTCCGCCTGCCTCAATTGCCATGTTGCACATTGTCAGCCTTCCGTACATCGGAAGACTGCTTATAACTTCCCCTTCAAATTCCATTGCCCTGTATAAGGCGCCGTCAACTCCTATATTGCCTATTGTATGAAGTATAAGGTCTTTACCTCCGACCCATTTATTGAGTTTGCCGTGATATATGAATTTCATTGACTCAGGAACCTTGAACCAGCACTCGCCTGTTGCCATCGCGGATGCAACATCTGTTGAGCCAACTCCTGTTGAGAATGCGCCTAAAGCTCCGTATGTGCATGTATGACTGTCAGCGCCGATAACTAAATCTCCGGGGACGACAAGCCCCTGTTCAGGAAGTAACGCATGTTCAATTCCCATTCTTCCAACCTCAAAGTAAAGGCTGAGATTATATTCTTTTGAGAAATCACGGAGCATCTTGCACTGCTCGGCAGCCTTGATGTCCTTCTGCGGCGCAAAGTGGTCAGGGATAAGTGCGATGCGGTTTCTGTCAAAGACATCCTTTGCGCCTATCTTTTTGAATTCCTGTATTGCTATCGGCGCGGTAATGTCATTTGCGAGTATTAAATCCACCTTCGCATTAATCAGTTCACCGGGTTCAACTTTTTTCTTTCCTGCGTGTGCCGCAAATAGCTTTTCTGTAATAGTCATCTTTTACTTTTTCCTCGCTGCCAGTTTATTTAAAGCGTTGATGTAAGCCTTTGCCGCCGCTACTATGATATCCGTGTCAGCGCCGTTGCCCCGTGCGTTCTTTCCATTTTCTTCGAGCGATACCATAACCTCTCCAAGCGCATCAGTCCCGCCGGTAATGCCTTTTACCTCAAATTTCAGGAGCTTGCTTTTTGTCTTTGTAATTGAGGCAATAGCTTTATATGTTGCATCAACAGGGCCATCGCCTGTCGCTGTTTTCCTTACAACCTTGCCTTTTACCTTCATCCTGATTGCCGCCTTCGGCTCTTTTTTCATCCCGCTTGAAACGGAAAGCCCGGCAAGCTGATATATTTCAGGCGTCTTTGATACCTCTTCTGATACAAGGGTCTCTATATCTTCATCAAAGATATGTTTTTTCTGGTCAGCAAGATGCTTTAGTTTTACAAAGGCGCTTTCTATTTCTTCAGGCGTCAGGTCATAACCGAGTTCTTTTAATCTTGCTTTAAACGCATGTCTTCCCGAGTGTTTGCCGAGAACGAGTTTTGTGCTCTGAAGCCCAATGCTCTCAGGCCTCATTATCTCGTATGTTGTTTTCTCTTTGAGAAGCCCGTCCTGATGTATCCCTGACTCATGGGCAAAGGCATTTGCTCCTACTATTGCCTTATTCGGCTGAACAGGTATGCCTGTTATCTTTGTCACAAGCCTGCTGGAGCGGATTATCTCTTCGGTATTTATATTCGTGTCTGCATCAAAAAAGTCCCTGCGTGTCCTTAGTGACATTACAACCTCTTCCATGGAACAGTTTCCGGCACGCTCTCCGATGCCATTGATTGTGCATTCAACCTGTCCTGCGCCGTTGCTTATCGCGGAAAGGGAGTTCGCAACAGCAAGCCCGAGGTCGTTGTGGCAATGGACGGATATTACAGCCCTGCCGCCTATCCTCTCTTTTATCGCCTTTATCATTTTCCCGAATTCATCAGGCATCGCATATCCTACGGTATCAGGGATGTTCACTGTTCCCGCGCCTGCATCTACAACAGCATCAACTACCTCAAGAAGATAACCCACATCAGTCCTTGTGGCATCCATAGGCGAAAATTCAACATCATCAACGAAACTCCGCGCAAGCTTTACCATTTCAACAGACCTCTTTAATGCCTCTTCACGGCTTACTTTGAACTGGTATTTAAGGTGTATGTCCGAGGTAGAATGAAATGTATGAATTCTCTTTTTGCGGGCATTCCTTACTGCCTCCCATGCCCTTTTTATGTCTTCCTCTTTTGCCCGTGCAAGGCTGCATATCACTGGCCCTTCAACCTCATCTCCGATTCTCTTTATCGCATCAAAGTCTCCCTGCGAGCTTATAGCAAAGCCTGCCTCTATGACGTCAACTCCGAGGCGCGCAAGCTGTTTTGCAATCTGTATCTTTTCATCAACATTCATTGAGGCGCCGGGTGACTGCTCGCCGTCGCGAAGGGTTGTGTCAAATATTCTTACGGCCCTCATTGTTTTCCCCCCTGAGCGGCTCGGGGTAAGTTTTTAAACTTCTTATAATAAATGTATGAGTTTTCTATTATGCCTGCAGTCAGATATATCATTGCAAAAACAAATAACGCTATCTCTATATGCATAATCATAATGGCAAAGACCACAGCAATGGCAACGAGTATCCAGAAAGGTTTTCTCTTTTTAAATTCAAGCTCCTTTGCGCCATGAAATTTTAGCGTGCTGACCATGAGTATTGAAAGCACGAAGGCAAGAAATAGTATGAACGCGCTTTTTGGACTGGACCAGTTCATT
Organism: Nitrospirae bacterium GWF2_44_13; assembly: GCA_001805105.1. GTDB lineage: Bacteria > Nitrospirota > Thermodesulfovibrionia > Thermodesulfovibrionales > UBA1546 > UBA1546. Next base: position 15,887 of record MHEE01000010.1, read on the forward strand.
TCCTTATAGAAAATAACAGTTGCCGCAACAATAGACGCCGCTGCCGGAATGGGCATGCCCGTAAAAGATTTTTTTTCTGTAGAACCCATCTGGACGTTATATCTTGCAAGCCGCAATGCGCCGCAGGCCACAAAAAGAAATGCTGCCGCCCATCCTATTCTTCCGAACCACATGAGCGACCATTTGTAAAGTATCACGGCAGGCGCAACTCCGAATGCTACAAGGTCCGACAAAGAATCAAGTTCTATTCCGAACCTTGTAGTGCTGTTTGTGAGGCGTGCAATCCAGCCGTCAAGGCCGTCAAAGACAACAGCTATCATTATGGCCCATGAAGCAGAGATATAGTCTCCTTTAAGGGCTGCAAGTATTGAATAAAACCCTGCAAACATCCCGCACATTGTCAGGCTGTTCGGAAGTATGTAGATTCCTTTTCTCATCCAATAACTCCTATCACAGTTTCTCCTGCCTTTACCCTATCACCTAATTTTACCTTAACGGCGGTGTCTTTTGGGATATACACGTCAAGCCTTGAACTGAATTTGATGATGCCGTATCTCTCCCCGCGTTTTAGGCTGTCGCCGGTATTTGCCCTGCATACTGCCCTTCTTGCAACATAGCCTGCAACCTGACGGACAAGCATATCACCGTATTTTGTCTCAAGCGTCATCTCAATATTTTCATTTTTGAATGAGGCCTCGTCTTTATATGCAGCTATGAATTTTCCCTTATTGTGCCGTATGCCTTTAATTTTTCCGTCACAAGGCGCGCGGTTTACATGCACATTGAATGGCGACATGAAAATGCTTATTTCTATTACAGCAGCCTTCAGGTGTTCTTTCTCAAAGACATCTTTTATTAAGATTATCCTGCCGTCTGCCGGAGATACAAAAAGCCCTTCTCCTTCCGGGATTTCCCTTTCAGGATCCCTGAAGAAGTAAACCATGAAAACGGTGATAACGAATGACACCATTACCATCCATTTTCCACCTAATAATAAAGCAACAATTGTTGTGGCGGCAAAAATTATTATATAAGGATAACCCTCAGATGCGAGTTTCATCATTTCTCTCTTAAAGTGTCAGTGATTTGTGTCAGTGTCAGATAAGGAATATTTTACAGACACTTGTCACTGTCTTTATGCCTTTGACTTATCTACGAGTTTGCCTTTTTTGAGCCACGGCATCATGGCTCTGAGTTTTGCGCCTACTTCTTCTATTGAGTGCTCTTCGCCTTTTCTGGTGAGAGCGTTAAATACAGGCTTGTTTGCCTTGCATTCAAGCAGCCATTCCTTTGCGAACACGCCGGATTGTATTTCTGTGAGTATCTTTTTCATTTCTTTTTTTGTTTCTTCCGTTATTATTCTCGGCCCTCTTGTCAGGTCTCCATACTGGGCAGTGTTGCTTATGGAATATCTCATTGTGGATATACCGCCCTCGTGTATTAGGTCCACAATAAGCTTTACCTCATGGAGGCATTCAAAGTATGCCATTTCAGGAGAATAGCCGGCCTCTACCAGCGTTTCGTATCCCGCCTGAATCAGGGATGTAAGACCGCCGCAGAGCACAACCTGTTCGCCGAAGAGGTCTGTCTCTGTCTCTTCCCTGAATGTTGTCTCTATTATTCCTGCCCTTCCGCCTCCGATGCCTGATGCATAGGCGAGCGCAACAGCCTTTGTATCTTTTGACGGGTCCTGATGAATTGCAATAAGGCATGGGACACCGCTTCCTTTGGAGTATTCTGACCTTACAAGATGCCCGGGGCCTTTGGGAGCCGCCATAAATACATTAACATCCTGAGGAGGCGCTATCTGCCCGAAATGTATATTAAAACCATGTGCAAATGCAAGATAGACGCCTTTTTTCATATTTGGCGCAATCTCGTTTTTATAGACATCCGCCTGAACCTCGTCAGGAAGAAGTATCATTATCACATCAGCTATTTTAGCAGCCTCAGCAGGAGTCATCACTTTGAAGCCCGCCTTCGCTGCTTTTTCCCAGCTTGAGCCTTTTCTTATGCCGATGGTTACGTCCATGCCACTTTCTTTAAGATTATTGGCATGTGCATGCCCCTGACTGCCATATCCTACAATGACAATCCTTTTGTTCTTAAGGATGCTCCTCTTTGCATCTTTATCGTAATAAATTTTGATCATAAGTTCCTCCATAGAGTATTGAATTTGGGCTATATTATATTACAGATGCAAAGTTTTTTCTATCACCGGCTGTCGGAACATTTTAATTTGACTAAATATAGCGGCTGGTTTATATTTTACTGTGGCTATAATACAGAGCATGACAGGATTCGGCTCGGCTGAAAAAAACGGTTTCAGGGTGGAGATACGCTCTCTGAATCACAGGTTTATGGATATTTCCATGAAACTTCAGCAGTTGTTGAGCGAGCATGAGATTCCCATGAGAAAGATGCTTAAGGAAAAGTTTGCCAGAGGCAAATTTGATGTTTCAGTTTCATCGGCGGGGGATAGCAAGGCAGGGCTTAAATTCAATGAGGAACTTGCCAAGGATGTATACGAAAGCCTTAAGGCATTGCAATCACGGCTGTCAATACAGGGAGCCATAGAGATACAGACACTTCTAAGTTATAAAGAGCTTTTTATTGCCGGCAGTCAGGAATGCGACAGCGGTTTGCTGTATGGCGCATTTAATGAGGCGATGGAGCAGCTTGAAAAGATGAGAGTCGAAGAAGGAAGGGCGATAGCAGAAGACATTTCTAATATGGCAGACAAAGTGGAGTCTCTCAACAAAGGCCTTTGGTCCATTATGCCTGATGTTATTGCGGATTATAAAGTTAAATTCCAGGAGAGGCTGAGGGAGATTCTTGAGGGCGTGGAATATGACAGAGACAGGATTTCACAGGAAGTTGCCATTATGATTGAAAAGAGAGATGTAACAGAAGAACTGACAAGGATAGACGCCCACATAAAGCAGTTCAGAAAAATTCTTAAGAGTGGTGATATAATAGGCAAACAACTGGATTTCTTGACGCAGGAGTTCAACAGGGAAGCAAATACCGTTGCATCAAAAGCGGGCGATTACAAAATCGCTGGCATCATCATAGAGATGAAGAGCGTGATAGAAAAGATCAGAGAACAGGTGCAGAATATACAGTGAGAGGGTGATGATGAAAAAAGGTTATTTAGGCCCGGCGCTTGTAAACATAGGATTCGGAAATGTAGTTACAGCGTCAAAGGTTGTTGCTATAGTTACGCCCGGTTCTGCTCCGATGAAAAGGCTTAGGGAGGAAGCAAGAAAGCAGGGCAAGCTTGTGGATGCAACAGAGGGAAGGCGGACCCGTTCCATCATAGTTACCGACAGCGACCATATTATACTCAGCGCCCTGCAGGTTGAGACCATTACGCAGAGATTTTTCGCCGGAGATTCCGAGCTGCTCGGAAAAGGAAAGACTGAAACCGATGAAGAGGAAGAATAGGGGAAGGCTGTTTATCGTCTCCGCTCCTTCAGGAGCAGGGAAGACTACTTTATGCCAGAAGCTTAGTTCAATAATCCAAAATCTGAAACACTCTGTTTCTTATACGACAAGGCCCATGAGACACGGGGAGATTAATAACAGGGATTATACGTTTATAAAGGAAGATGTGTTCAGGCGTATGGCAAGCAAGGATGAATTTGTAGAGTGGGCAGAGGTTCATGGCAACCTGTACGGCACTTCCAGAAAGAGGCTTGATGCTATGCTGAATAAGGGCATAGACGTTATCCTTGATGTAGATACGCAGGGAGCAAGACAGATAAGGAAAAAATACAAAGACGGCATCTATATTTTTATTCTCCCTCCATCACGGGAAGCGCTGAAGAAGAGGCTTAAAAAACGGATGTGCAATTCAAAAGAAGAAATACAAAGAAGGCTTAAAAGGGCGGCTGATGAGATAAGGGAATACAAAAAATATGATTATGTTATAATAAACACCGTGTTTGACACGGCGATTAAGGAGATGAAGGCCATAATAGCTTCGGAAAAGTTACGTACAGGGAATATAGATTCATTATGGGTAAAGAAAATTTTTTTTCCGCCTCGGCGGATTCGCTGAGGAGAAAGGCAGAGGGTGCGGTAAATGGACATTATTTCACTTCCGGTAGAGATTGATATGAAGAAAATTGACGGCAGATACAGGCTTGTGATGATAGCTTCCGAGAGGGCTAAAGAACTCTCTATGGGTGTTAAAACAAAGATTCAGACAAAGTCAAAAAAAGTAACTGCCATCGCTATTGAAGAGGCAGCTCTGGGCAAGCTTGAGTTTCTCGTAGGAGAAGAGGCGATAAAAGCAAAAGAAGAGGCAAAGAAATTTGATTACAGAAGGCTGCTTGAGGAGAAGAAAAGAGAAGCTACGCCTGAAGAGCTGACGGAACTGGAGAAAGACCTGAAGGTATACCTGCACGAAAAAGAGACAGTGGACAAGAAGGCACTGGAAGAGCTTTTCGGTGAAAAACAAGAAGAAGGTATTGAAGAATAAGAAGATACTTCTGGGTGTAGCAGGCGGGGTAGCGGCTTACAAGTCTGTTGATTTAGTCAGAAGACTGAAAGATGAGGGGGCGTCGGTTAATGTAATAATGACTGATGCCGCAAAAAATTTTGTTACCCCCTTGTCGCTTGAGATAGCCTCCGAAAACAGGGTCTGTTCAGGCGTCTTTGACGACCCTATGTCCCACATAAATCTTCCAAGGGAAGCGGACATTATGTTAATCGCTCCTGCCACTGCAAATATAATAGGTAAGTTTGCCAATGGAATAGCCGATGACCTGCTGAGCACATGCTTCCTTTCTTTTAAAGGGAAAGTTGTCGTTGCTCCGTCAATGAACTGGAGGATGTACGATAATCCTATTTTTCAGGAAAATCTCAGGCGTCTGACAGCACATGGCGTTATTCAGTCCGGCCCTGACAAGGGAACCCTTGCATGCGGGGAAGAAGGAATCGGAAGAATGGCTGATGTCAGTGAAATCATAGAGACAATAAAATCAGCATTCAGCAAGAAAGACTTTTTTAAAAAAAAAGTTATCGTAACCGCAGGGCCAACACGCGAATATCTTGACCCAGTAAGATTTCTTTCCAACAGGTCATCCGGCAAGATGGGGTATGCAGTTGCAAGGGCATGTATCAGACGGGGCGCTGAAGTTATACTGATTAGCGGCCCGTCCTGCTTAGAGCAGCCTCATGGCTTGAAGTCATTTTTCCGCGTGGAGACAGCGCAGGAGATGAGGGATGCGATGTTTAAATGCCTTACAGAGACTGATGTTGTTATAATGGCTGCGGCTCCGGCAGATTTCTCTCCGGAGAAGAAAGAAAAAGCAAAAATAGAAAAATCAGGCAAACTGTCCGTCAATTTTAAAAACACCCCCGATATCCTCTCTGAGGCGGGTAAGTTAAAAAAGAAACCGCTGCTTGTAGGTTTTGCTGCGGAAACCGGCGGAAGGCTTGACAGGGCAAAGAAAAAGCTCATACAGAAAAATGCAGACATTATTGTTTTTAATAATGTCACGGCAGTTGGTTCCGGCTTTGACGTAGATACAAATGAGATAACGATTATAAGAAAAAATAAAGAACTGTCATTGCCTCTGATGACAAAGGCTGCTGCTGCTGAGGCAATACTGGATGCTGTTTCAGATGGCATGAAAAAACATGCCAAGTCTCGCAGAGTCGAGTCTCAGGACTGACCTATTCTAAGACTCCGCTCGAATCGCCGCCGGAGTTAATTTTCTCGACAGATTCCATCAGTTTTATTCTTGCAATTATTTTGTTTCCGCTTTTAAAGTAATTAACGTCCAATATGTCAGAGAAGCCAAAATCTAAGGGGTAATAGAGAGGCCTCACTTCGTAACCGAGAAGAGAACCTTTTTCATCGGTAATCTTACTTAGCCTGATGCTCCTGAAGGAATGATGCCATCCTACAAACATTTCGGCTTCAGAGAGCGCTTCATTTGCAGGGAGGTTTTTCTTTATTCTGTATACAAATTCAGGCGCAAATGGTTCAAAATCATACCCATCTCCCTCCCGGTCAAGTATCGCTATTGTTTCAAGGTCGTTTGAATGGTTTGCTCCGTATAGTATAAGCGTGAAAGTGCCTTGTATGCTTTTGCCGTCTTTTAGCGGCTCAGGTATCAGCCTTTCTTTTGATAATGCGAAACTGCAGCCATACGACAAAAGCATAAGGAAAATTATTATGTGCTGTCTCTTGTTCATAAATTGATTATCGCATAAAGCATACGGTTTGTAGAAGGTATTTATTTGTTTTTCACAGCATCCGAATCATATTTGCCTGCAGGCAGAAGTTTATTCAAGGCATCCGGAAAGATAAATGCTGCGGCGTCTTCTTTCTTTTTCTTTTTCACTGTTATATTGAGCTCCCATCTGCCTTCTTTCTTAATATCCAGGTTTGAGACTATATAAAGCCCGTCGCCTTTTTCTTTTATGACAGGGGTTTCTTTCATATCTTTATAGTTAATTTTTATGTCAGCATTTTCAGCATCACTGTCATCCCTGTCGTGAACTACGATGCCAATCACATCCTTGCCTATTTTGTATTCTTTATCATCCGGCAAGATTTCAATGCTGAATTCCCCATTATCCGTAATCCTGAAAAGACTCTCATTGAAATGCTTTGTAAATTTTACCTTACCGGAGCCTGCCTTTTCTTCCGTATGATGCGCCCTGGCATTGGAAAGAGTAAGGGCAAATACAATCATAAAAATGGCAATGATATATTTTTTCATAACAGTTTGCCTCCCACCTCTCAAAAAAGCTTGTAATGAAGAATGTAACCCGACCTTGAAGCAATCTCCTTGACCGCATTTCTTATTTGAGGGAAGTCAAAGCTGTAGTTATATTTCTTACCGAAGAGACTTGATTGCTCTTTAATTGTCCCGGAGCGCATCTTAGTATCCGTCCCGTAGGTTTCTTTTTTAAATCCAAACCCCGGACTTGAATCATCCTCTCCTGCTGAAATGCCAAAGCCTGATTCTTTAAGAAATTCGCTGAAAATTATTTCCTTCTTATTTTCATCAATAGATATTTTTGCCGTATATACGAGTTTCTTTTTGGATAGGAATGATTTGCGTTCAGCTATCGTTTTTGAAAGTTTCAATACGCCTTTTTCCCCCTTGATATCCGCTGAAACGGATTCTGCGAATTTTTGTATTTCCTCAACGATGCCTGCCATTATTTTACCTCCTATAAGTCTGCGACTTAGAAAAATATAGTTTTCAGCTTTAATCTACTACCTGCGAATCTGGCAAGTCAAGAGTTTAAATTATTCTTTCGGTAACTCAGGAAGATATAGTAGAATAAGCAGGCTGGGAAATCTTTAGAAGGGAGTGCTGACAACTCAATTCAATGTGGATATATGGATTAAATCCTGTTCTTGAGGCATTGCGAGCACGAAAAAATATAAAAGAGGTCTATATCTCCTCAGGACGGCATGAGAAGTTTTTCCTTATAAAAAAAGAAACAGAGAGCAGAGGGATTGCCCTCAGGATAGTTGACGCCGCCTTTTTTAATGAGAGATTTCCCAAGGGGCACCAAGGGATTGCAGTAAAGGTTTCTGAAAAAGGATATATGGATCTTTATGAACTCCTTAATATTCCTGAAAAGAGAAACGAGATTCCTTTTTTTCTAATCCTCGACTGTATAGAGGATCCCGGAAATGTAGGCGCAATCTTAAGGTCTGCTGATGCAGCGGGCGTACATGGAGTGATTGTGCAGGAACACAGGTCTGCAGGATTAAGCCCTGCTGTATCAAAGGCATCTGCAGGCGCGGTCGAGTATGTTCCGGTGTCACAGGTAAGTAATATAAAACATGCAATTTCCGAAATGAAGGAGAGAGAGATTACAATAATAGGAGCTGAAGGCGGCTTAGGGAATATGCCATGGGATGTTGATTTCAGTGTGCCTGCGGGTCTTGTCATCGGTTCGGAGGGCAGAGGTTTAAGAAAGACAGTGGCAGAGAAGTGTGATTTTGTTGTCAGCATCCCAATGAGGGGCAGGGTTAATTCCTTAAATGTTTCTGTTGCCGGCGCTGTGCTTATGTTTGAAGTTTTACGGCAAAGAGTTAGAAAAAATTAGATTTGGCGAGAAAAAGCCAGATAACTCCAATTATCCTTGAATTTCAGCAATTGACCATGCTATACTACATGCCTTATATTATTTAGTTATAAAAAATGAGCAGGAGTAGTGTTGTCTTTTTCTGTTCTGCGTTTTTTGACAATATAATTACAGGGTTAACTGAGAGTGCCACCGTAGCTCAGTTGGTAGAGCAGTTGATTTGTAATCATCAGGTCGGGGGTTCGAATCCCTTCGGTGGCTCCACGGAGAGGTTCCCGAGTGGCCAAAGGGAGCAGACTGTAAATCTGCCGGCTCTGCCTTCGGAGGTTCAAATCCTCCCCTCTCCACCAGTAAACTTTATTGGAGATAGCAGTTGAAAGTTAAAAGTTGAGAATTTAAGGTAAGGATTAAGATTTAAATTTTTAACTTCTAACTTTTCACTTTTAACTTTATGTGCGGGAGTAGCTCAGTGGTAGAGCGTCAGCCTTCCAAGCTGAGGGTCGCGGGTTCGAATCCCGTTTCCCGCTCCAGCGAATTTTGCTTGGCAAAATTCGCAGTTAGAAGTTAAGAGCTAAAAACTGTAAGTTATGGAGAGATTATTTTGAAACTTTTAATTTGTAGTTTTTCACTTTTAACTTTGGTTGGCTGCCCATGTAGCTCAGTTGGTAGAGCACATCCTTGGTAAGGATGAGGTCACCGGTTCAATCCCGGTCATGGGCTTGGTAAGAACGCAAAATGCAAAGTTCAAATATCAAAATTGTGGAGTTCCTTGATTTTGCATTTTGGTTTTTGAATTTTGAATTTTCTTAAGGAGGGAAATATGGCGAAGGCAAAATTTGAGAGGACGAAGCCGCATTGC
>MHEE01000011.1:0-280 GCA_001805105.1 Nitrospirae bacterium GWF2_44_13
CTGGAGGCTGTACTGCAGGTCCTTGAGGGAATCCAAAAGGAGTTCAACAGCGCGCAGTCAGGCGGGAAGATGGTTTCGCTCGCTGACTTGATTGTTCTGGGCGGATGCGCAGGCGTCGAGCAAGCTGCGAAGAATGCCGGCCACGATGTGACCGTTCCCTTCACGACGGGACGCACGGATGCGCCTCAGGAGCAAACCGACGTGGAGGCGTTCGCCGTACTTGAGCCGGCTGCAGACGGGTTCCGTAACTACCTCAAAACCAAATACACCGTATCGGCAG
>MHEE01000011.1:344-24091 GCA_001805105.1 Nitrospirae bacterium GWF2_44_13
TGAATGCCAACTTCGGACAGTCCCAACACGGAGTCTTCACCGAGCGGCCAGAGATGCTCACCAATGACTTCTTCGTGAATCTGCTCGACATGAGCACCACGTGGAAGGCGGCCTCGGAAGCCGACGACGTGTTCGAGGGCCGTGATCGCGCAACGGGCGAACTCAAGTGGACCGGCACCCGTGTCGACCTCATCTTCGGTTCGAACTCCCAACTCCGGGCCTTGGCGGAAGTCTACGGATGTGAGGACTCCCAGGAGAAGTTCCTGCACGACTTTGTAGAGGTGTGGAAAAAAGTAATGAACCTTGACCGTTTCGACCTCGCCTGATCGTAGCATAAACGTCTTCGAGGGCTTCTAACAGGGCGGCAGAAAAACGGTCAGCTAACAACCGGTTCCAGCGGACGGCGTACCGCCGCCGCTGAACCGGAACGTTATCCCTCTCAAAACAATTCTGCTCCTATTGACAGATGCATATCAGTAATGCATACTAATACATATAATAATGCATAATCCAGAAAGGAGAAATCGTGAGGACTACATTAAACATAGAAGACGAATTGGTAGAAAAAGCAACAAAATTAACCGGCATTAAGGAAAAAACTTCACTGGTTAAGTTGGGTCTTGAAGCTCTTATAGCGAGAGAAAGCGCCAGAAGGCTCGCTAAACTGGGGGGGACTGAAAGCAAACTGGAAATGATTCCCCGCAGAAGAGCGACAAACGCATAAAATGGTTCTTGTTGATACCTCGGTTTGGGTGGAGCATTTGCGGCATGGGAACATCAGGCTTGAAGCTCTTTTAAATGACAGCCGTGTTGTCTGCCACCCGTTCATTATCGGCGAACTGGCTTGTGGCAATCTCAAAAACAGGGCGGAAGTATTGTCTCTTCTGCATGCGCTCCCTATGGCAATATCCGTTGAACATGAGGAAACAATGCAGTTTATAGAAAATCATTTGCTAATGGGAAAGGGCTTGGGGTACATTGATATTCACTTGCTTGCCTCAACTATATTAACAAAAGTTCCACTCTGGACACTGGATAAGAAACTAAAAGATGTTTCCATGGACATAGGGGCAGGATATTAATTAAAGCATCAAAGAGCATTAATGCGATGCATAGAGAGTGACACTTCCCAGTTTTTTGCATTGATTTAAACATTGACGCAGCCATCATGTATGGCGTACACTATATCGTACGCTTAGAGGAGGTTAGATTATGTCAACTATAACAGCAACCATGGCAAGAAAAAAATTGTACCGCTTGATAGATGAGGTAGAAGAGTCACATGAGGCGATACGTATTTCAGGGAAACGCAGTACTGCCGTGATAGTTTCTGAGAGCGATTGGAGCGCTATTCAGGAAACGCTTTATTTGCTTACGATTCAGGGCATGGGCGAATCAATACGCAAGGGTTTGAAAACTCCTGTCGAAAAATGTTCAAAGGACCTTCGCTGGTGATATGGCGGATTGTATACACCAAACAAGCTCAAAAAGATGCAAAAAAGATTGCCGCTTCAGGATTACGCCCTCGCGCGGAGCAGTTAATTAAGATATTAGAAAAAAATCCTTATCAAGACCCTCCGCCTTTTAAGAAACTGGTGGGTGATTTGGCAGGCGCATATTCCAGATGCATAAATATACAGCATCGGCTTGTCTATGAGATTCTTGATGAAATAAAAACAGTTAAAGTTATACGCATGTGGACGCATTACGAATAGGCTCTGGATATTGGAGAAAAGGAAGGAAGATATATGAAGAGCAAAATAAAATATACAGATGATGACTAATATGAAAAAACCAAAGGCAGTCGCTCTTTTTTCAGGCGGGCTTGACAGCACGCTTGCAATCATTACAATGCTCAGGCAGGGGATTGATGTCACTGCCATAACATTCCTCACGCATTTTGGCTGCGACATCTCTGATAAATCATCATGCTCAAAAGACCCGTTCTCTGCCGCGGAGAAATTTGGCTTTACGGTAAAACTCTGCCATCTTTCAGACAAATTCATTGAGATAGTTAAAAATCCCGCGCACGGCCACGGCAGGAATATGAACCCGTGCATTGACTGCAGGATTCTAATGCTCAAAGAGGCTAAAGGATTAATGGACATGACAGGAACTGATTTTATAATTACGGGAGAGGTTATCGGGCAAAGGCCCATGAGCCAGATGAGGAATACGCTTGCCATGATTGACAAAAAAGCCGGTGTGTCAGGAATTGTCCTGAGGCCTTTGAGCGCAAAGCTTCTTGAACCGACGATTTCAGAAACAAAGGGCCTTGTTGACAGAGATAAGCTCCATGATTTTAACGGCCGTTCAAGGAAACAGCAGATGGCTCTGGCAAAAGAATACGGACTTACCGACTACCCGATGCCTGCAGGCGGATGCCTGCTTACAGAGCCGAACTATTCATTCAGGCTTAGAGAGCTTTTGAATTACAATCCTAATCCCTCTTTGAAAGATTTGCATCTCTTAAGAACAGGAAGGCATTTCAGGCTCTCGCCGTCGTGCAAGATAATTGTCGGCAGGGATGAAAAAGACAATGATAAGATAGAATCCCTTGCAGGAGAAGGCGATTACATCTTAAGCGTTGAAAACGTCAGCAGCCCTGTAACACTTCTTACAGGAGATGGCTCTCAAGATTTCATCAGCCTTGCGGCTTCAATATGCGCAAGATACTCTGACGCAAAACATCTTCCGTCTGTTGATGTGAGTGTATATTTAAATGGCGAAAGATTCGTTTTAAAAGTAAGTCCTGCGACAGAAGAAGTGATAGATAGATATAGAATACAGATGCCTGAAAGCAAAAAGAAAAAACTTTTGAAAGTTTAGAGCCTTACAACTACTCCCTTTTCTTTCAGATATTCTTTTGCCTCTTTGATTGTATATTCTCTGTAGTGAAATATGGATGCAGCCAAGACAGCATCAGCCTTGCCAAGCACAAGCCCTTCGTAGAGATGCTCTAAATTCCCGGCGCCGCCTGAGGCGATAACAGGAATTGACACAGCCTCTGAAATTGCCTTTGTAAGTTCAATGTCATAGCCGTCCTTTGTGCCGTCCCTGTCCATGCTCGTAAGGAGAATTTCTCCTGCGCCTAATTCCTCCATCTTTTTTGCCCATTGCAAGGCATCAATCCTTTTCATCTTTCTTCCACCGTGTGTAGATATAGCCCATCCTGCTGAATCTCCAAGCAAGACATCCTTTAGAGATTTATCATTAAACCATTTCTCCTCTTCCGTAAATGTCATCTCTTTTGTAACACGCTTTGCGTCAATCGCAACGACAATGCACTGGCTTCCGAATTTTTCTGCTGCGCGGCTCACAAAATAAGGGTCTCTAACGGCAGATGTATTTACAGAAACCTTATCACAGCCTGATTTCAGAAGCTGTCTTATATCATCAAGAGCGCCGATTCCTCCGCCGACCGTTAATGGCATAAAGACATCATTTGCAGTCCTTTCAACAACGTCAAGGATAATATTTCTTTTCTCGTGCGATGCTGTTATATCAAGGAATACGAGTTCATCAGCGCCCTGCTCATCATAAAAGATTGCATTTTCAACAGGGTCTCCGGCGTCTCTGAGATTGACAAAGCTTACGCCTTTTACAACCCTTCCGTCTTTAACATCAAGGCACGGGATTATGCGTTTTGCAAGCATTAATTCTTACTCCTTCCCAGATACCCACGCAATTCTTTCTCCTTGGACCGCATCTTCCTTTCAGCGTATTTGCTCCTTTCATGGTCATATCCGATGAGGTGAAGAACTCCATGAACAAGCAGCCATCTTAACTCTTCATTGAATGACAGCCCATGCTCAGGCGCCTGCCTTTTGACTGCCTGAAGGTTTATCACGACATCACCGAGAACAAGTGAAGCAAGAGATGCACGATGCACGATACACGATGCACGATTTTTTTTATCCTGAATCCTGAATCTTGTATCCTGTATCTTGTTCTGTATCTGCGGGAATGAAAGCACATCTGTAGCTCTGTCAATGCCGCGGTATTTATGGTTCAATTCTTTCATCCTGCCGTCATCAACAAGCAGAAGGCTGAGTTCTGCATCTTTCAGCCCGAGAAGCCGGAGCAATGCCGCTGAATCACGCTTTATCTTTTGCAGGTTTAGCTTTGTCGGTTTTTGCCTGTTCTGTATCAGAACCTTCATTAATCTGCCTTTGTGCTTCCTGAGATTTTGAAGCTCCGCCGTTGAAATTAAACCCCGGATAATCGATTCTCTTATGAAGGATTCCCGTGAGTATGTATGAAAAATGCTTTTTTATCTCTGAGATGTCTTTCAATGTGAGTTCGCATTCGTCAAGCTGTCCCTCAAGGAATATATGGTTTATTATCTTGTCAACAAGAGCGGCAACCCTCGCAGGCGTAGGGTCATTTAAAACCTTTGAAGCAGCCTCAACAGCATCTGCCATCATAACGAGCGCGGCTACGCGTGTCTGCGGCTTGGGGCCAGGATATTTATATTCTTCTTCCGAAGGCTCGTTCTCGTCTCTCTGGCCTTTTGCCTTCTGGTAAAAAAAGGTCATCACACTTGTGCCGTGATGCTGTTCTATTATATCTATAATCGGCTGCGGGAGCTTGTGCTGACTTGCAAGTTCTACGCCTTCTTTTACGTGTGAAGATATTATCATGCTGCTCATGTGTGGAGCCAGCTTCTCATGCTTGCCCAGAGAATTGCTCTGATTTTCGACAAAATATTCCGGCATCTTGATCTTGCCTATGTCGTGATAATATGAGCTTACCCTTGCAAGCAGGGGATTAACGCCTACTGCTTCTGCAGCGGACTCAACGAGATTGCCTACGATTACGCTGTGATGATACGTTCCAGGAGCTGTTATCATGAGATTTTTCATAAGCGGTTGTTCCATATCAAGGAGTTCAAGAAGGCTTATGTCAGTTGTGACTTTGAACGTGTATTCAAGAAGGGGCAGCAAAACAGAGACAACTGCCGTGACGCTTATCCCTGAAGACAGCGCAAACATTACTGCAGGGAATGCCTTAGCAGAAAAGAACTCTCCTGTAAAAAGCAGCAGGATGCTCGCAGTGACGACGCTTATCACTCCAACATAAAAACCACCCATCAAGAGCGCTGACCGCCTTTTACATCGTATAACGCTGAATGCGGCTGTAAGGCTTCCTACAAATGCATATACAGGGAAAATTGAGCTGTTGAGCCACAGGCCGCTTAAGAGGCTGACCACAAAGGAAAACACTATTGCGGTATGAAAGTCGAATAAAAGAGTGGCGAGCATTGCGCCTGCTGCTATCGGTATGCCGAACAATGTGATTTCTATGTGCGCCAGGCCGATTCCGCGCGCAAGGTTTGCCAGTATGTACTCAAAAAATCTTCCGAGAATAAGTGTGCTGACAATCATAAAGCCGAGGAGGACGAGCATGGTGTAGTTTTTAAAATAAGCGGGTTTATACCGCAGGATATCTCTGTAAAGAATGGCTAAAAGAAGACAGGCGGTGAGCAGCCCTCCTATAAAATGTTCAGCGCCGGTTCTTTCCTGTATTGCGATGGCTGACAAGAACCCGAACATAATCAGGAGCAGATATTTTTTTATATCAATTTTTCTGCTGGTTTTCTGTGTTCCGTTTTTCATATCTTTCATACGCCTTTACTATTTCCTGAACGAGTTTATGCCTTACGACATCCTTCTCGGAAAAATATATAACTTTTATGCCCTCTATGTCATTTAGTATTTTTTCAGCCTCTATCAATCCTGACAGTTTCCCAGCCGGCAGGTCAATCTGTGTTATGTCTCCTGTAATGACGGTCTTTGAATTAAACCCCAGCCTTGTAAGATACATCTTCATCTGCTCTGATGTTGTATTCTGCGCCTCGTCAAGGATTATAAAGGAATCATTCAAGGTCCTTCCTCTCATGAAAGCTAACGGCGCAATCTCTATGATACCACTCTCAATAAATTTACTTGCCTTTTCCGCCTCTATCATATCAAAAAGCGCGTCATAAAGGGGCCTCAGATAAGGGTTCACCTTTTCGTACATATCGCCGGGCAGAAAGCCGAGTTTCTCTCCGGCTTCCACGGCAGGCCGCGCAAGAACTATCCTGCTCACCTGTTTTTTCAGAAGGGCGTTTATTGCCATTGCCATTGCAAGGTAGGTCTTGCCTGTGCCTGCAGGCCCTATCCCTATGACAATATCATAATTACGCATAGCTTCAATATACTGCCTCTGGGTCTCGGTTTTCGGTATGATAAATCTCTTTTTTGAAGACACAGGGATATTGTTCAGGAATAAATCTTTGAGAGATGTCTCATGTCCGGCAGCCGCTGATCTTACTGCGTAACCGATGTCTTCAGGCTTAAGCAGATAACCATCCTCGCTTATGGAGCGCAGCTCGTTTATAAGCTTTTCTGCTTTTGCTGCAGGCCCTGGTTCTCCCTGAATAAATATTTTATTCCCTCTGAAGCTTGCGGTTATATTGAAAGCCTCTTCTATAAGTTTGAGATTTTTGTCAAATCCGCTGTAAAGGAAGGTTAATTCCTTTACGCTGTCAAGTTCTATCTCTATCGTTACCGTATGTTCTCCTTTTTGGCGGCGCCGGGCTGGGATGAATTTTTATTGCCGTTCGCCTCTTCATTTTTCAGAGTTACAAAAGCCTTCAGCCCTTCATTTTTCAGTTTGAGCGCAAGCGCTGCTGCTTCTTCCCTGGCAGAAAATTCTCCTGTCCTTACCTTATATAGCTTCGGGTTTTTAGATTTAGCATATTTCTTTATGTATGCCTTGTACCCTTTAGCCTCAAGTTTGCGTTTGAGCGCTTCCGCTTCCTTCAGGCTTTTGAATGCACCGGCCTGAACAACGTATTTTATATCATTCTGATGAGGGTTATCAGCTTCAACCTTGAGTTCGGCAGGCTCTTTTTGAATAGCAGGCTGAACAGGCAAAGGTTTTGGCGGCGGCTTTTCCTCTGCTATTTGCGGTTTAGATGCATCAGTGTCACTTAGAGATAGGTCTCTGACCGGGTTTGCATTTTGAGATCCATTCAAAGGAGCAGCCTGCTCCTGAGCCTGAGGAACTGCCGCAAGGTTCGGAGCTGCAATTATCTGATATTCGGGCTGTTTTCCTTTATCTCCTGCGCCTCCTACAAAATAACCGAGGCTGAAACTCAGCGCAGAGGTAACTGCAATAATAGCTATGATGAATTTCCTGTCCGGCGAAACTGTTTTCCGTTTTGCTTTAAGGCTGCCATATCTCATTTTACAGGATAAGCATAGCATCACCGTAGGAGAAAAATCTATATTTTTGACTCACGGCAGCGCTGTATGCGCCTCTCAGTTTTTCAGCGCCGCAGAAGGCAGATGCCAGCATAAGCGGGGTTGAGCGCGGAAGATGAAAATTTGTAATAAGGGAATCAACAACCTTGAATTTATAGCCCGGATAGATGAAGATGTTTGTATAACCGCAGATGTTTTGAGATTCATGATGCACGATGCACGATGCACGATAACTACCTTCAATTTCTTCTGTGTCCTGCTTCTCGTATCTTGCATCCTGTATCCTGCATCTTGTATCATGTTTTGCCCATCTTCCGCTCATATATCCTTCAATTGCCCGAGTTGTTGTGGTTCCCACAGAAAAAACTCTTTTGCCTGAGGCTTTTGTTTTTTTTATCTCTTCAATAATCTCTTTCCCTATCTCAAAATATTCTGAATCCATACAATGTTCATTCAGGTTTTCGGTTTTTATCGGTTTGAATGTCCCTATCCCCACATGGAGTGTCAGGCGCCTGACCTTCACGCCTTTGTCCTTTATTTTTTCTATCAGTCCTGATGTAAAGTGCAATCCGGCGGTCGGGGC
This sequence comes from Nitrospirae bacterium GWF2_44_13, assembly GCA_001805105.1. Classification (GTDB taxonomy): domain Bacteria; phylum Nitrospirota; class Thermodesulfovibrionia; order Thermodesulfovibrionales; family UBA1546; genus UBA1546. The sequence goes on from MHEE01000011.1 coordinate 8,181, forward strand.
TGCAATGGACCCTTCTTTTTTCGCATATACTGTCTGGTACCATTCTCTGTCAGCGGGCTCCGGCTTGCGCTTTATATACGGCGGTAAAGGCATATCTCCGTATCTCCACAGGTTTTCCATTAAATCTCCCGAATATGAAAAAAGCACAGTCTGGTTTTCTATGTTTGCTGAGAACCCTCCAGCTATTGATATTTCCCCTCTGTATTTCCCTCTTGATAGTATCTCCCACTTATCAATGCCGATTTCTTTTACCAGCAGAAATTCAAATTTTCCTCCCGTAGGCTTTATTCCTGTAAGCCTTGCCGGAAAAACTTTGGTGTTATTAAGTAAGAGCAGGTCGCCTTCATTAAGATATGCAGGAAGATTACTGAAAGTTCTGTGCTCCATCTCTCCGTTTCTGTGAAGCACTAAAAGCCTTGAGAGGCCTCTTTCGTCAGAAGGTTTTTTTGCTATCAGTCCTTCAGGCAGGTAAAAATCAAAATCAGCGGCCTTCATATAACTGGATTTCTGTTCCGGGATAAAAGAAAGAAAGGATTTCCTTGTAGTTTTTCCCCTTCTTTGCCATCTCAAGCGCACTCCACTGGCAGAGGCCTGTCCCATGTCCGTAGCCTTTTCCTTCAAAGATTATGGAATCGGCAAGCTTTGTCATGGTGAAATTTGTGCTCGGCAGCCTTTGCCATCCGAGTTGTTTCCTTAAGTCGTTGGATTTGATTGTGTGCTCTCCTGATTCAGATGTGACAGTCACTTCCTTAACTCTGCCTGTTGAGGTGTAAGACTTGACAGTCATATCTTTAAAGCCGGTTATATTCAATGCCTTTTCTATCTCTGAGAACAGAATTTTTCTTTCCCATATCCAGTACGGCGAGGCTTCACCGCTTGTTTCCACCGATTTGATATAAGGGTAGCTTTTGCCGAACACCTCTTCGGGAAGCTCTGTCTTTCCGCCGGCTGTAGAGTGGTACAGCGCCTCTATTGGTTTTCCGTTGAACGTGAGTATCTCGCCTGATGTTTTTTCTACGGCATTCGCTGCTCTGACATCAGAGGAGTTCCCTTTGTATACCTGATGAAGAACAGATGACGTTATGTGATAACGGAGGTTTCCGTTTATATTTTTTTGATATACTGCATACGTCCTTGAAATAACTGCCTGAGCTTTGAGCGCTTCCATTTCCCAGTTTGTTCCGACCTCAGCCATGACAACGCTCCTGACATATTCCTCGAAGGGGATTTCATTTACGACATAAAGCCCGTTTTTCCCTTTCCATATCTCAAGCTCGCCCCTGTAATGAACGCCGCCCGTAAAAAAATCGCCTTTTATCTTTTCGCTGACTTTTTCCAGAGGCTCATTCTTTGCAGGGATGCGCGGAGAATCTTCATCCAAAATAAGCACTCTTATTGTATCAGCATAAACATCGGATGCAAGATGCAAGATGCAAGATGCAAGTATTAAGAGGATACATAGTACATGATGCATGGCGCATGATATGCGATTTCTTTTATCATGTATCGTGAATCTTGTATCCTGCATGCTGTATCCTGTCATATCACTTCCTCCCTAACTCTTAACTCTTTTTAAGGTGTTTCTCCATCTCGGAATAGATGCAGCCGCAATATTTCTGCCTGTAAAGCCCGAGCTTCTTTGAAAGTTCAACCCCCTGCTTCCAGCCGGGCCTGAAGTCTTCAATAAAAAACTCCACAGAGTGCTTTCTTTCCATTTCCCTGCCAATGTTTATTATAACATCAAATTTCTGGTACGGGCTTATAAGGAGCGAGGTTGTAAAGCCGTCAGCGCCAATCTCTCGGGCTTTTTGCGCTGTCTTATCAAGCCTCATCTCATAACATACATGGCAGCGGTTCTCTCCGCCGTTGCCTGTTCTCTGAATGAATTCCTTTATGCCGTAGTAATCGATATACTCAATATCAAGCTGCCACAGTTTTTGAAGCTGGGTTACGGCATTAAGCCGCAGGGAATATTCAGCATATGGATGAATATTGGGATTAAACCACAGCCCTGTTACGGAGACGCCCTTTTCAGTGAGTGTTTTAACAGGATAAAGACTGCAGTTTGCGCAGCAGATGTGCATCAAAAGCTTCATAGGATTATTATAAAATTATTTAAGCAGTTTTGCGACTGTTGGGAAAAGGCTTAAATCAGTATGCGGCAGAAAAAGGGCTGACATGTATTCATCCATAAAATTCCTTGAAACTGAAAGCTCCATGTAAGTCATCTTTCGGGCAATCTCTTCCGCCTCTTGCCTGAGATCCTCCGAAAGGAGGCAGAGATACGCCCCTGTGATGGAAGTGTTGCCTAAAAATCTGAACTTTTCCTTTGGGATGTCAGGCAGCATTCCGATTATTATTGCCCTGTCAACGTTAAGGTAGTTGCCGAACCCTCCTGCTACATATACGCGCTCTATATTATCAAGGGTGAACCCTACCTCTTTTATAAGAAGCGCTATCCCCGCGTAAATAGCTGCCTTGGCCCTCATGATGTTTTCAATATCCACTTCTGTAAGGACAATATCTTTGGCGCCTTTATGGATAACAAATTCCATGCCTTCATCGCCTTGTCTAAGGCGGCCTGTTTTTATCTCACGAACGAATTTCCCTTTCTGGTCTATGACGCCTGAAATTAACATCTCTGATATTACGTCTATCATCCCTGAGCCGCAAATGCCGATCGGCACAGTATTGCCGATAACAGAAACAGACGGCTCAAACGTGTCAGGCGCAATCTTTACAGCCTCTATCGCGCCCTCGGTGGCCCTCATTCCGTGCTTTATTCCGCTTCCTTCAAAACACGGCCCGGCAGAACACGCAGCAGTCACAAGCCATTCATTGTTGCCTACCGCGATCTCTCCGTTTGTGCCGATGTCCATGAATAAGGCGGTCTCAGTGTTCTTATGCATCTTTGACGCAAGAACTCCTGATACAATATCGCCTCCCACATAACTTGCAACACAAGGCAGGGTATAAACAGGAGCCTGCTTATTAATGTGAAGCCTTGCTGTGCCGGCCTTCCACAGCGGGAAGGAATTTACAGTCGGTATGTAAGGCTCTTCCCTTATATGCCCGGGATTAAGCCCCCAGAAAAGATGGGACATGGTTGTGTTTCCTGAAACCACAGCACATTCCACATGCTCTTTATTTATGCCGTGTTTTTCAATAATAGTCTCAAGGATGTTGTTTATGTCTTCCGTTACAGTATCCCTGAGTTCTTCCAGCCCGCCGCCCTCTGTTGCATGGACTATCCTTGTGATGACGTCGTCGCCATATCTTATCTGCGAATTATATGTTGAACCCACGTCTATAAGTTTCCCGTCTGAAAGGTCAATAAGATAGACAACAACCGTTGTTGTGCCTATATCAACCGCAATGCCGTATCTTGAGGTTTGTTTCTCTGAAGTAACGAAGATCGCCTCCGGGCCGTCAACATAGGCGAGATGTATCTCCCAGTTGTGTTTTCTAAGGTCATCAGCCATTGACGATATGAAGGCCTGAGAGAACCGCATACCTTTGATGCCCTTTATCTCAAGCTCCCTTTTCAAGCGCTCGAGATCGCTGATGTGATCCTCTATTGTGGGGCGCGGAAGTTTGATGTTAAATCTTTTTACAATGGGCGCTATCTCTTTGCCAAATGACCGGAAAAGCTCTGCAAGGTCTTTTGATTTTGCAAGAGCAATTTTGTCTCCGACAACAAGCCTTGCCTCTTCGAGTATCTCTACGGAAATATCATTTTCAGGGAATGTCTGGCAGGCAAGGACAATGCCCTTTTCTTTATCAACCTGAGAGATTTTGCCTGATGCTGATGTCCTGTATTTCCCGCCTTGGATCTTTACGCGGCATTTTCCGCAGGTGCCTTTGCCGCCGCACGAGGCAACAAGATATACGCCGCTCCTTTTGAGAGCAGAAAGTATGCTCTCATCCTTTGCTATGGGAATGCTTTTGCCTGTTGAGAGTTTGATATTCATGATACACGATTCACGATGCACGATGTACGATGCATGATGTACGATGCATGATTTTTTTATCCTGTATCTTGCATCTTGGATCCTGCATCAGTTTTAATTCGCCATTTCAATCAGTTTTTCGGCTATCTGAACAGCATTAAGAGCAGCGCCCTTTCTGAGATTGTCAGCCACTATCCACATATTTATACCGTTCTCTATGGACTCATCCTCTCGTATCCTGCCTGCATAGGTATCGTCCTTCCCCGCAACGTCAACAGGAATAGGATAGACATTCTTCTCAGGCACATCAAATACAACAATGCCCGGAGCTTTAGAAAGAGCCGCTCTTATCTCATTCGGCGAAATCTTTTTTTCCGTCTCTATATTCAGGCTCTCAGAGTGGCACCTGAAAACAGGCACGCGCACGGTTGTCGCAGTGAGCCTTATTGAATTGTCCCCCATTATCTTCCTTGTTTCATTGACCATCTTCATCTCTTCCTTCGTATAGCCGTTTTCAAGGAACTTGTCTATGTGAGGAAGCACATTAAATGCTATCTGGTGAGGATAGACATTGCACTTTACCTCCTTGAAATTCAGAATGTCGGCTGTCTGCTGTAACAGTTCATCCATTGCCTTCTTGCCTGTGCCTGAGACAGACTGAAATGTTGTTACAACAACCCTCTTTATCTTTGCAGCATCATGTATAGGTTTTAAGACCACAACCATCTGAATCGTTGAGCAGTTCGGGTTTGCGATAATCCCCTTATGCCATTTCAGGTCATGGCTGTTAACCTCAGGCACAACCAGCGGCACTTCAGGGTCCATCCTCCACTGGCTTGAATTGTCAACTACAACACAGCTTGATTTTGCCGCAACCGGAGCCCATATCCTTGACCTCTCGGCGCCTGCCGAGAAAAGCGCAATGTCAATCCCCTTAAAAGAAGATTCATTTAAATTCTCAACAGGGATTTCATTCCCCTGAAATTCAAGTTTTTTGCCCTCTGAACGCTCTGAGGCAAAGAGCCTGAGTTTTTCAACAGGGAAGTTCCTTTGCTCAAGGATTGCAATCATCTCGTTTCCGACTGCGCCTGTTGCGCCGACAACGGCAACAATGTATTTCGCCTTTTTCTTAACCATCTATCCAATCCTTTCCATAAATATTTGAGTTTTATTAATTTATCACAGAGGGACGGAAAAATACCATACTTGACAAACGGTTTATGTGGTTATACACTTAGATTAAATAGTAAAACTTTTTATTAGGAGGTTAAACATTATGGCAACTGTTAAAACTCTGTCCAAAGGGCAGATTGTTATACCGGCTGAGATGAGAAAAAAATATCACATAAAACCGGGCGTGAAAATCCAGATTATGGAATACGGAGGGATTATCTATCTCATCCCGCCTGTCGAAGACGCCGTAAATGCAGCTTGCGGGATTTTGCCACCCAAACCTTCGTTGTCAGAGCGGCTTCTAAAAGAGCGTAAAGGTGAATTCAGACAATGAAGAAAACTGCTCATATATTTGATAGTTATGCGCTGCTTAAGCTCTTTCAGAAAGAAAGAGGCTATGAGAAGATAAGCCGTCTTCTTGAAGATATAAAGAAGGTAGAAAGCGTAAAATATATCAATGCAATCAATCTTGGAGAGATAATATATTCAACCAAAAGGGAGTTCGGCGATCAGAAAAAATTAGAAGCGCTTGCAAACATAGAAAGATTGAATTTTACGATTTTACCGGCGCCCAACAGCCTGATATTTCAGGCAGCCGAGTATAAGGGGCAATACAGCATCTCGTATGCCGATTGTTTTGTTCTTGCCTCCGCCGTAGAACTGGAGGCTGTGATAGTTACAGGAGACCCTGAATTCAAAAAGATTGCACATTTAGCGGATATATTTTGGGTATAGATATTCTCAGATGAAAAAGGCCTATTCACTTGGCACATCCAGAAGAAGCGAGGAGGATTTCATAGAAATTCTTTTTAACTATGACATCAAAACCCTTATTGATGTCAGAAGCTTTCCAAAGAGCAAACTGCCGGTATTTACGAGAGAAAATCTTGAAAACCTTCTGAAAAAAGAGGGCATAAACTATGTCTTTTTCGGCAAAGAACTCGGCGGATTCAGGAAAGGAGGCTATGAGGCATATACAGCTACCGAAGAGTTCAAAAAGGGAGTTGATGTGCTTGAAGATATTGCCTCAAAAGGAATAAGCGTAATTATCTGCGCAGAGAGATTTCCGTGGAAGTGCCACAGGCGGTGGATTGCGAGAGAGCTTCACAGGCGCGGCTGGCAGGTGGAGCATATCATTGACAAAGGGAAGGTCTGGACGCCGAAATAAAAATATCTATTGGGATGCTGAGGGTCAGTTCACTATGGTATAATTAACTAAATTAATTTTGATTATGACAAAAGATGAAATTATAAATTACTGGATAGATTCAGCAAGTACAGACCTGAAAGCAATGAATAGTCTTTTTAAAAGCGGTCACTACATATGGGCTTTGTTTTTAGGGCATCTGGTTATAGAGAAACTTTTAAAAGCAGTGTATGTTAAAAATATTGACGCCAATGTGCCTTATATCCACAACCTGACAAGAATTGCAGAAGAGGCAAGATTGGAATTGACAGAAAAACAAAAGGATTTTTTAGCTGAAGTTACTACATTTAATATTAAGTCGCGCTATCCCGATTATAAGAGAAGATTTTACAAAAAGGCTTCCAAAAACTTTGCAGAGCATTATATTAAAGAGATAAAGGAGTTCAGACAATGGCTTCTCAAAAAGATAAAAAAATAGCTTATCAAAAGATTAAAGACTATATAAAAATTATAAAGCAAAACGGAATTGATGTCTGGAGGGTATACCTTTACGGCTCTTACGCAACAAACAGATTCACAGATAAGAGCGATATTGATGTTGCAATATTTTTTAATAAAGACGATATAGACGGTTTTGTGGAAGACGCCCAGTTGATGAAACTGACAAGAAAGATAGATTTAAAAATTGAACCGCATTCATTTGCAAAGTTGGATTTTGATAAAACAGACCCATTTGTCAGGGAAATAATAACCAAAGGCAAAAGAATCCTCTGACCATTATGTAATCCATTACACACTCAGGAAGCCGGTTACATAAAATTCTAAACTCCTGTTATCTCAACCCCTTGATTGGCAATGATTTTCTTTTGGTATGGAAGTTGCAGAATTTCCTATTAAGTGGTATGGTTTTAATTGCAAAAGAGGATTTTAAAAGGAGTAACGATGTTTAAGCCCGCAGCGATAAAGATAATACTTACATTAATACTGACACTGACACTGATCACTTCGCTTTACGCCGCTCCACAGCAATCTGATTACTGTTACCTTCCTCCATTTGTCACAGACCCGAATACGCCTCCAAATGTAATGATAATGTTTGACAGAACAACATACGGCAAAGGCAAGGCATATCAGAGTACTTACAGCGCAACAACAACCTACTATGGTTTCTTTGATGCAAGCACAAGCGATAGGTACGAGCATGACGGCACTACTTTTGTTAAAAATAATAGTTGCACACCCACGGCAGGGAATAACTATAACTGTTTTCCCGGCAATGTTTTGAATTATGCCTTAATGTCAACCCTTGACCTTGCAAGAAAGGCGTTTATCGGATTTGGATACACACCCGTAAGTTCAAACGCCGGCGATGTATTTACCTATACAGGGGACTTAACATCATACGGCGCAAGCGCAGCACGAAACCTGACAGTTTGCAATGTGAGCTTCCCTGTTATAGGCGGCACGTATTCGTATTACTTTGATATCGGCAACGACGGAACAGGATCTAATAAGGAGTCAAAAGTAACTATCAGAGTTAGAAACGATTCAACATGCCCTACGAGCGGCACAGGAACTGTTGCTGTTAATAATAAGGGAATCGCGGTTGCCTATTCGTCCACTTCCGGTGAAAACAGGATAGGAATAATACAAAAATACGCTGATTCAAACAGTGATTTAAAGGATGATTATCCCAACGCCAAGGCAAGGTTTGGCGTAAAAAGATGGAAGACAGGCGGAGGCAATGACAAAGCAACAGAGATCATTGATGACAGCCTGACGATTACTTCCACAAATAGATCTGACCTTTTTAAATCGCTCTTGAATACAGCGTCAAGTTCGCCGTCAGAAGACCCCGGGACGCCATCGTTGTCAACAATGATGCATGATGTTGTCAATTATTTCAGGAACAGTTCAACTTATAAAGTAACGTCAAGCGATGCTAATACCTTTACGCAATCTCCTTATAACTGGGCGAATGACACTGCCCTAGCATGCAGAAAGACTTTTGCCATATTTATAACCGCAGGGCAGGGATTAGACTCTGATAACGACACACATACAGGCGGGGAGCTTTCTACTACCTGTTCATCCGGCACATATAGCACGGATTTCTCTCAGAATGCCTGTTACGGTTATACGACAGATTTATATACCACAGGCGATACAAGCGGCAAGACGCAGAATGTCAGGACATACGTTGTCCATACTACCGCAGGCATAACCTGCGGCAGCGGCACCTGTACACATGATGGTAATGCTTGCACAAACAATGAGGATTGCACAAACAAAGAAAAACTCAGATATGCGGCAACTGTCGGCGGGGGCGAATACATAGAAGTGGACAAGCCTGAAGAACTTGCCACAAAGATAGAAGAGGCAATCCTGAACGTGCTTTCAACTTCGGCGTCAGCATCAACAGTCGCAACGCTTACAACCCAGACAAGGGAATCTTCAACACTTACGCAGGCATACTTCTATCCTAAAAGAGAGGGTACAACTCTAAAATGGATTGGGTATCTCAGACTCCTCTGGTCTGATTCAGGCGCGAACCTCCGCGAGGACACCCTGAATACAGGCTGGCTTGATGTTAAAAACGATAACATCCTCTCCTTTTTTTATGATTCTGCTGCTGTTGCGTATAAAGCAAGGACTTATGCTGATGCTGATGGAGACCTGAAGATAGATTCCGCTTCCTGCACTGTAACTGCAACTAAACTTAATGATAATGTACTTGCCATATGGAATGCGCAGAGCAAACTTCTGGCAAGGACAACGGATGACCGGACGATAAAAGTAGGGCTTGGTAATACATCAGGAGAAGTGACCAGTTCTCAGATGTATGATTTTACTACAGCCCAAGCCGCAACAGTTCAGCCATACTGGAACTATTCAAGTTACTGCAGCAACTACACGTCAAGATGGTGCGCTTCGGATTCAGGCTGTAACTACTGCACTACGCTTCGCGGGACATATGCTGTTGACAGAACTTGCGGTTCAGCAAGTGATTGCCAGTATTGCAATGACGATAAAACCAGATCGTGCACTACTACTTTAACGTGTAGTGATGGCGTTACTTCATGTGCCGGTAAAAATGCGGGTGACGTATGTGGAACAGGAGTTTGTACGGGCGACTGTTTTAGCGGCGCTGGAACATGTAATACCGGAGGAGGATTTTTTTGCAGTGATGGTTCAGCCGCAGCATGCTCTGTTTTAGATGCAGATTGCGGGACAGGCGGACAATGTAAATACAAATGCTCCATAACTACAACCCAGTACTGCTCAACTTCAGCCGACTGTGGCGATTATCGCGGGACAGGGTTTTCAGGTTTAGTCGCTGAGGGCGGCGCCAGCGCATGTTTTACAACCGACACATGCACGGCTGCTGCTGCCGGCACATGTGTGCAAGAGTGCGATTCCACGGAGTGTGCTCCGGCAGTAATAAAATACATCCGCGGCTATGACAACCCATCAGGGTCAGACTTTGCAACCACCCAAAAAAGCGGACCCGGCGGCACTTACAGGGTAAGGCATAAATGCCCATACTCTGCAACAGACCCTGATACGTCAGACTGCCCGTCAAGCACTCATATCTGTTCGGCAGGCGAATGCAAGAGAAAATGCACCACTGACAGTGACTGTTTCTATACCGATACTACTTATACCACAAGGGAGACATGTACAGGCACAGCTCCCAACAAAATATGTTCATCAGGCGCGGACTTAACAAACACGCTTAAGCTCGGCGACATTGTTTATTCAACTCCGAGAATATCTCCTAATTCTGCTGTGAACGGGTATGATGTTACCTATACGGACACAACATACAGCGCTTTTATAAACTCAAGGATAAGAGGGAAGTGCAATACCAACACAACCTGTCCGAATACCTCTGACAACACAGGTTCAACGGATGAGACCTGCACAAGCGCAGTTTGCACGAATGACGGTTATACACCGATTGTTATTGTGGGTGGTAACGACGGAATGGTTCATGCGTTTAAGGTAAGCAAGATAAAAGACTTCAGTCCTGCTGAAGATGACTGCGGCGGTTTAACTGGTTCTTGCAGCGGCATAACAACAGGCAATCAGCCTGCTGCATTTGTTGACAAACCTAACAGTGCGCTTGATGCAACGACGAACCCTGCGCCTCCGACTGACATTGGCAAAGAGTTGTGGTCGTATATTCCGTATAATGCTATGCCGTATTTAAGGTGGTATTGCTCTAAGAGCTACTGCCATATACCTATGGTTGATGCAAGGTTCACTATCATAGATGCATCTATAGATTATGATAAAAACGGCACTGTAGAATCTGAAGCAACTGAAACCGCAGGCGGAGGAAGTTCAACCACTAACCGGTGCAGCAGCGCCTCCACCAGCACCTGTGACTGCATGCCGCTGGTTGGCAGCGCTTGCAATTATCCCTGGAGAAGGCTGCTTGTCGGCGCAATGGGAGCAGGCGGAAAACAGATAACAGTCGGCTCAAATACATGGAGTTCTTCGGTCTTTGTGCTTGATATTACAAATTCTGCAAGTCCCAAACTGCTTTGGGAAAAACCTTTGCCTGACGGTACTCTTACAACAAGCACGCCTGTGATTATAAGGTTTGCAAGCGCAGCAACTACGGCGTCAGAGAATGAAAACGGGAAATGGTATCTGGTAATAGGAAGCGGGCCGACAGGCATTGGGACAAACAGTGTCACCTATAAAACGGGAAATGCAAACATCTATGTATTTGATCTCAGAAACGGAGACTTAAGCGCTGAGATCTCAACAGGAGTAACAGGTGTTGCAGTCGGAGACCTTATGGCAGTTGACATAGACAGCGACTATCAGGTTGATGCTATTTATTTTGGCACTTACGGGGGCACAGGCACTTGCAGCACAACAACCGGAACAACCTGCTCTTTAGACAGCAATTGTCCTTCGGCAGAATGGTGCAATTTCAACAATAATAAATTTTTCAGGCTTGGGATAAGAGATGACACTGATGCAAGCACTAAGGTTTATCAGACCACTCCTTCAGACTGGGATATAGGGACAGTTGTTGATGTTAAACGACCTATCTATGCCTCGCCTGAGATTGCATCTGACGCAAGCGGGGATATATGGCTTTACTTTGGAACGGGCTTGTACCTTTCCGGTGAACATGCAACAGCAACCACGCGCTCAGAGTATCTTTATGGCGTAAAAGAAACGGCAACCTGCTGGAAGGGAATAGGTGCCACATGCAGTGCGTATTCTACATTCCTTGATTCAACAAATCTCACATTTACAAGCGCGTTGGCAACGGAACTGGGCTGTTTCTGCGCGGGCAACCTTATGAGTACAATTTCCTGCTCTGTTGCAGGCACTTGTACTGCATGCGGCGCCGGCCTGCAGCAAGTAGTGACAAAAGTAACAAATGCAACTCTTACCGAGTCTTCTGGAAATGTGACCGCATGTGACGGCACGGCAGATACGGCAGCAATTACCTGTCTGGAGGCTGAAATAGCAGCTTCCAAGCAGGGCTGGAGGCGGGCGATCAGCGCGCAGAAGATGTTTTCAAAACCATTTGTTGCAGGAGGTCTTGTTGACTTTACATCATTCCAACCGACAAGCACTTCTTGCAGTCTTGGAGGAAGCACATATCTGTGGTCGCTCCATTACACAACAGGCACTGCCTATGTCCAGCCGACAATATTCGCTTGCGACGCGATAACCGGCTGCAGTACAGCGACTACAGGACTAACGATAAACGCATCTGTGAATCTCGGGACAGGAGTGCCGCCGTTAGGAGAAAGCCTTGTTGCCCTGCCATTGTCCGGAGATACTTATAAAGTCATTACTCAGGTCAGCGGCGGCTTGCCCGGCACGTCAATGGCTCCAAGCCTTCCCGCAAAAAGCGGATATGTGCTGTGGATAGTTAAATAATCAAATGACAAATGTCAAAGCTCAAATGACAAATGAAATGACAAATGCTAACACGCGAATGACAAATAACAAAAAGACATATGATTTAGAAGAAAGAACTGCTACGTTTGGTGAAAATATTATTGACTTCGCAAAGAGTCTTGAAAGAAATGATATTAATAGGCCATTAATAGGTCAAATTGTTAGGTCTGGAACAAGCATTGGCGCAAACTATATGGAGGCAGATGGGGCTGAATCTAAAAAAGATTTTAACCATAAGATTGCTTTAGTGAAGAAAGAAGCAAAAGAAACAAAACACTGGTTGCGAATGATTGCAAAAGCAAATCCTACTAAAACTAATAATTGTCAACAATTGTCAAGAGAAGCACAAGAATTAACATTAATTTTTTCTTCTATTTTAAGGTCTAACAGGAAATAATATAAAAATGACAAATGTCAAAGCTCAAATGACAAAGCTCAAAGTTCAAATAATTTGGACTTATAACTTTGACATTCATTTGGCATTGGGATTTTGGAATTTGGATTTATAACTATGAACCGTACCGGTGTTACCCTTGTTGAGCTGCTAATAGTTATTGCCATTATCGGCATAATCGTCTTATTTGCGACAATAGATACCGCGTGGTTTCAGAGGGATGCGAGAGTTACGGAGGCGAGAGACAGGCTATTGGCTGATATTGAGGAGGCAAAGCTTAAGTCAATTACAACAGTGCCTCACGGCATAGTTGTTGCGAGTGCCGGTGCAACAAGCTATACAGTGGTGCAGCTGATGGATTATAGATGCAGTAATAGCTCTACAACGGCATGTCTTGCAGACAGCGACTGTACATCTCCCGGAACTTGCACTGTAACAGGCAATTTTAAAAGAGACACAGGCGAGGCAACCTCTACAGTCACAACCGGCAGCCTGTCAACAAATGTTAAGGTTAATTGGAACAATGGAACAGAGTTATGGTTTGACAGAAAGGGTGTGCCAAGAAGCAGCACATGGTTGAGCGGGGCAGGTACTTTTACTGTGTGGTATGATGCAGACAATGACAATGATTTTGCCGGCGATGATGTGTCAGTTGAGCCGCGCAAAACTATTATACTGACAAATATGGGCAGGGTGAAATATGAACAATAACAAGGGGTTTACTCTTATAGAGCTGATCATTGCGACAACTATAATCCTTATAGTCTCGCTCGGGTTTTTCGGATGGGCAAGCACAATTATCCAGACAAATCTTTCCATTGAAAGGAACAACACTGCCTACGCAATGCTGATGGATGTTGCTGAGAGGCTTCAGAGAATGTCTGATAACACGCTCATAACGCACGCCACAGCAAACAAGAGATGTGTCGGATATGCAAGCTCGGGCGATAGCCTTAAGGGGTGCAGCACCGCAAACTGTGGCGGCGGTACACCAACTGGTGCTCTTGAATCCGGCCAAACAGGGATGACTATATATACAAATCCCACGCAGAGCAGCACCACCCCTTATCTTTTTGATAATAATGCATGCAATGGCTTGACATGGGTTACTACTGCATGCAGGACAGGAAGCACAATAGCAACCGCTTCAAACACTAATATAGACCATCCGAATTCAACTACTGGGACGCCAAACTATGACAGCATAAACCCCATCAGGTCTTATAAAAATACAACGTACTATGCTGTGTGGAGCGTTGCCTATATGCCGTGCACATCCTACAGCACAGACAGGAGAAAGATTTTTGTTACTGTTTACTGGATTGACCCTGAGCCGGGAGCCACAATAGCTTCTGGCGCTACAGTAAAGAGCGTTTCAATTGTTGTGGATAAAGCAATAGGGACGGAATCGTGATAGTAAACAAGATGCAGGATACAGGCTGCAAGATGCAGGATGGTGGGCTGAGAAAACCACAATCGTATGAAGATACCGAGATATACAGCATCGCAAAAGAACTCGCAAGAGAAGTGCACAGAATGACTTTAATAGAATTGCCGAAATTTGAAATGTATGAGGAAGGCAGTCAAATAAGACGCTCTTCAAAGTCAATAGTAGCTAATATTGTAGAAGGATTTGGCAGAAGAAGATACAAGAATGAGTTTATTCAGTTTTTAACTTATGCTGTTGCATCCTGCGATGAAACTAAAGCGCATTTAGAAATGCTTCATGAAACAGGCTCTTTTAAAAATGGTAATTTTGAAAAATTTTATCATGGATACGAAAAGTTAGGAGCAAAGTTATTTAACTTTAGAGAGGCAGTGATAAAGGGGCACAAGTCATGATGCATGATGCAGGATACAAGATAAAAGATAAAAAACATGCATCATGGCTCATGAATCGTGCATCACGCATAAGCAGGAAAATCATGCATCGTGTATCATGCATCGTGCATCGTGACAGAAAAGGCGTTACTCTTGTTGAGCTGATGATTACGCTTGTTATTTTTTCAGTAGTAATCAGCATGATATATTCTGTTTTTAATGCCTTTGTAAAACAGGCAACATCAGAAAGAAAAACTGCAAAGACAGAGATGGATGTGATAAACGTTGCATGGCCTCTGCTTAAGGATATACAAACAGCAGGCTTTGGCGCGCCGAAATATAGTTGTACAAGCACAACTCAGTGCGACTGTCATATCAACGTGACAGGAACAGAATCAGCAACAGTAAGCAGAACATTAACTATCCACAGCACTGCAGCAGGGGACGACCAGCATGCAGGCAAATGGAGCTATATAACTGGAAGCAGCTGCGATGTGACAGGATTGCCTGACGAAGATGATGAAGCAGAAAACCAGCGGAGGGTTGTTGTCATAAATAATCTTGACAAGTCACGCATTGGCTATACTTATGTTAAAGGAACCGCAAGCCCTCAGCTCAATGCATGCGGTTCTTTTGAGGGACATATTGCTTACTGGATGGCAAATACAAGCGCAAGTCCAGTTGCGCCTCAGCTTGGATGCTACGAAACCGAGTATTCGCTTGACACGTCAACTGCAGCGCCCGCGACATGTGCTGCCGATACGTTGTCATTGAGGAGGAGTGTATCCACCGTTGGCGGCAGCGGTACGGCACAGCCAATACTTGATTGTGTGCTTTATGTTACTTATAGGTTCGGCTGCATCAGTTCAAGCGGGGCTTTGACATGGCAGACAGGCACGGACTGCGGAACTTCAAAATTAAGGTTAGTAAAGGTAGGGATGATTGTCCAGAACAGCATGAGAAGGGATTTTCAGGGAGCAAATACCATAACATTATTTGAAGATCTAGGAACCACATTACAGAGGCAAATTGATTTAGACGCTATAAATACAAGCCTGAGGTTTTATAAATGGAGAAAATTAGAGCAGACAATAGTCCTAAAGAATCTGGAATAGCCTTAGTCACAGCGCTGGTCATAACAGTCGTTGTGCTTATGCTGATTTCAAGCCTGACTTATCTCTTCACAAAGGGATTCCAGACAAACATAATAAACAGGAAATTCAGCACTGTTTATGAAGCTGCAAATGGAGGCGTTGAATACACAACCGGGCTTGTCAACGCATATTTAAGCGGCACAACGCCTTCTGATACGGCTGCTGATGCTAACTTTAGTACGGTTGCCAATTGCACTTCTACTACAACAACAAGCGTAGTTTCAGCAAAGACAGCAGACGGGAATTATACTATAACCACAACGATTCAGTGTCTTGGTAACAAGCCAATCCCCGGTTACGGCGGCGCTCTTAAATTTCCTCCTCCTCCTGCAATG
>MHEE01000012.1:0-252268 GCA_001805105.1 Nitrospirae bacterium GWF2_44_13
TGGGCGATGCCTCCTGTCAAGGTTCCTACGGCTTCCATCTTTTGGGATTGCTGCAACTGGGCTTCAAGTTTGCGGTGTTCTGTGATGTCTCTTGCCATATCTACAACACTGATTACTTTTCCTTCAGCATCTTTTATGGGAACAGCCCTGACATCCCATAATCTGCCGTCGGGAAAGGATATAGTCGCATTTTCTGTTTCTCCTGTACGGAAACTCCTTTCCACAGGACAAACATCACAAGGGGCCTTATGGTTATGCCATATGTGATAACACAACTGTCCTGTCAGTTCAGGGATGCTCTTACCCAAACCAACTGCTGCGCCTTCATTGGCCCATATCACCTTCATATCAGGAGACAGCAGAATCAGCGTATCAGGAATAGCATTCAGAAGCGCATTAAATTCCTGTGAGAGTTTCCTGAATTTGCCCTCGCTTTCGCACAAGGCTGTCTCCCCCTGCTTACGCTCGGTAATGTCCTCCCCTGAACTTAAAGTGCCGGTAATCTTCCCTGTCTCATCTCTCAGCATGGCATTGTGCCATGCAATAATCCTCTCTTTGCCGTCTTTGGTTAAAACGGGATTTTCATAATACTCAAGAAGGCAGTTATCTCCTGTAATAAGTTTTGCAAAAACCGTTTTTACCTCAGTCCTGATTTTTTCCTGTACAAAATTATCGAACCAGTTCTTTCCGACAACTTCGGTTTCATCGTCATATCCAAGAATCTCACACCCCTTTTTGTTTATAAGAGTTACTTTCTGGTCAGCGTCAATAGCCACAAGCATGACCCCAGCAATATCAAGATACAACTGTGCCTTGTCTCTCTCTTTTTTAAATATGTTCTCCATCTTTTTGCGTTCAGTTATATCACGGGCTATAACCTGAGCGCCCGGCTTGCCCAGATAAATAAAAGGAGCTGCAGCCACTTCAACATCCACAGAACTTCCGTCAAGACGAAGATACTTTTCCTCAAGAACGGGGACTTCAGCCCTTTCTTCTTTCAGTATTCTTATTCTCTCTTTTACTATGCCCCTGAAATCAGGATGCATCAATTCCAGCACTGGTTTGCCTATAAGCTCTTCGGAGCTCGTTGCTCCGAAAAGCTTAACTCCCGCAGGATTTATAAATGCAATCCTGCCTTCACTTTGAATAAAGATTGCATCAGGGGAAATATCCACGAGACTGCGGTAACGTTCCTCGCTGTCCTTCAAATCCGGCGCTGCCTGCCTGCGTGCGACAATTTCAGCTTTAACTTTTCTCCACCTGCGCAGAGAAAAAACAACAAGGCCCACTGCCACTATTATAAATGCACTTACAAACTCGTTAGTATCCCAGCCATAATTTTTTTGGAGCCATCCTTCTAAAAGTTCAAATGCTTTAAAATTGAATTCAGCTAAAAACAAAAAAACAGAGACAATAGAGATTATAAACAGGTCTTTGATTGCGCTTGAGTCTTTAGTTGAATTTTTTTCTTTCACAAATAAAGGATAGCAAAAAAAGAGACAAGCTGCAAGGGATAAAATACAAATTATGTACCTTTTAAAAAATGATATAATGAAACATGCATGTTTACATGAATAACAGTCTTGTTCCTGAATCTGAAGCAAAAATCTCTGTTTTTGACCACGGGTTTCTTTACGGCGACGGCATATACGAGACCATGCGCGCTTACGAAGGCGTTGTCTTCATGCTTGATGAGCACATCCGGAGGCTGTATCGTTCAGCATCTCTTATACGGCTTACCATTCCTAAAAGCGCGGCAGAGATAAAGCCGGCAATACATAAAACACTTAGGGCAAATTCTTTGAAGAATGCATACATAAGGCTTACAATTTCAAGGGGCTTCGGCAAGATAGGGCTTGACCCCGCGCTCTGCGAGAAACCTACCTTTGTAATAGTGACGAATGAGTTCAAGGATTATCCCGATTCTTTCTATAAAAAAGGCGTAAGGCTCATCATCTCCTCTGTGAAAAGAAATCTCAAGGAAGCGCTTAATCCGCAAATAAAATCACTTAATTTCCTGAACAACATCCTTGCAAAGATTGAGGCAAAGAAAAAAAATGCCTACGAGGCGCTAATGTTGAATTCGCAGGGATATCTTACCGAAGGAACTATATGCAATATCTTTTTTGTGCTGAAAGAGAAGAATAAAGCGGTTTTATGCACGCCTTCTCTTGACTGCGGGATTCTTGACGGCATTACGCGGAATATAGTCTTAGAACTGGCCCAAAAAAGCGGCATAAAAACAAAAGAAGGCAGATTTAAGAAAGAAGACATATACAGAGCCTCAGAAGTTTTCATCACTAATACAACGATGGAGATTATGCCTGTATGTAAGGTTGATTCAGCCAATTTTAAAGTAGGAGCTATCACAAAACTGCTTCATGAAGCATATAAAGAAAGGGTCAAAGGGTATTTAGCAAAAGCGGTCTGAGAAACACTTCAAAAGAATGCTACAGGCGTTTTATTGCCCTAATATCTGAAATCAACTACCCGAATCGTACAGTACGCTAAGGGGACTCACTGGATTGTATTGTTATAGCAATCATTATTCAGATAATTCAATCACGTTGCTCGGAGAATATTCTGGTAAAGTTATAGTTTCATTTTTATCAGCAATGAATTGATATAATTTCGTCCTAAGATATTCGTTTAAAGAGTACCTCATGGTATCTCTAGCATAGTTTTCGACCACAAACTGAACTTTCGATTCGGCTTTTTTTGTTGTGAAAGCTGGTATGTACTTTAGTTTCTGTCTATAAGTAACAGACAATGTCAGTGTATATTCCCCTGGTTCAATTTGGATTTTGTCCATAATATTTGTACAAGCATCATTAATGGCACTAGTAGTATCAGCAATGTATTGTTTGGAAACAGCCTGATCATCAGTATCAAGAAAATTGTTAAACCTCTCTTTAAATTTAAACAGCTTTTGCTGAAATTTTTGAAATTCTTGTCTAGTAGCCTCAGCATATGATAAATGTTCACATATATAAACTTGTCTTTGCGGTACATTTTCTGGAACGAAGGTTAATGGACTTGAAGAGTGAAAACTAAACTGATACAACCCATCCGCAGTTCTGTATTTTTCACCTATTTGAGCAACCCTTAAAACAAAATTCTTAGTTGAACCATTTTCTTTTGTAAGAGTTGCCTGTATATCTTTAATCAATGCACCAGTGTCATGAGCAACTAAAACAGCATTTGAATATAAGGACTCACCAGTTTCTAAAATTCTGAAAAATACCTCTCGTGTAAGGACAATTTCTAGAGTTGATTTTCGAAAAGCCTTAAAAATTCCCTCTAAAAATTTAAATATTGTAAGTAATAAGCTGGCAACAAATGCAAAAATTATCATCCAATTGGGTAGATTCTGTGGGGCAGGATCTGGTGTGCTCATAATAGCCTCCCTATCAAATCACCAACTGAGACGACTTTAGAGATCGATATATTAAGATTTTGGCTCTCATTTAACTCTGCTGACCATTCTCCTGGAATTTCCTCGGTGATTTCCTTGATCTCAGGCTGAAGTTGTGCAAGTAACCCCGCTAAGTTTCGAGTAACTCCACTTGGCGTGACTTCCTTTCTTGTCCTTTTCTTGACCTCTCTAAATCGCTCACCTAAATATTTATTGCCTGATTGGGAGCATACTACCCTAAGTTGACCCTTGGGGCATAAAATAGGTTCGGGAAACCCCATTTCCTTTAATTTTGAATCATCTATCACGGAAAAGACGTTGACGATTTCATCAAGCCTTAAAGACTCGCTTGAAGAAAAAATAATTAACCTATCATTAAGTATAGCTTCAACCTTCCCTATAGTTTCCACTATTAAACCCTCCATTCATTGCTATAACAATGATTCTATCATTTTACCTTTTTCTAATTTCATATAGAAAAATTAACACGTTGCCCTGTTTTAAATCAAGCGGTACAAAAGAAGTGGACACAAACTGGACACATGAAAAAAAAGGGGGTTACAGCAAAACTCTGTAACCCCTTGATTTTGTTAAGTGAGCCGTGCAGGATTCGAACCTGCGACCCGCTGATTAAGAGTCAGCTGCTCTACCAACTGAGCTAACGGCCCGTTATATATGGCGCGCCTGAGAGGATTCGAACCTCCGACCCTCGGCTCCGGAGGCCGATGCTCTAATCCACTGAGCTACAGGCGCATACATAAAAGGTAAAAATTGGGGTGAGTGAGGGGACTTGAACCCCCAGCCCTTGGAGCCACAGTCCAATGCTCTAACCATTGAGCTACACTCACCGATTTACAACAGTGCAAGTGAAAGTGTCAGTTAATAGTAAAACAAAAAAAACATTTTCAGTCAAATTCAACTGCACTGATAACTTACACTTCTCACTGCAAATTTTGCAACGCAAAATTTGCTTGGCGCGCCTGAAGGGATTCGAACCCCTGACCCACTGCTTAGAAGGCAGTTGCTCTATCCGACTGAGCTACAGGCGCATATGGTCGGGGCGAGAGGATTCGAACCTCCGGCATCCTGCTCCCAAGGCAGGCGCGCTACCAGGCTGCGCTACGCCCCGAAAAAAAATAAAAGTTAAAAGTTAAAAGTTTTTTAATTTCTTCAACTTATAACTTTCAACTTATAACTTTCAAGTTTAAATTTTAATACTTCAAAATGTCCAGATAATCAGCGATATCTTTCTCGTCTTCGCCTCTCGCATTCAGCTTTCTCTGGCTCAGGTCACTCATCGCCTTGCTTTTGGTGCCTTTATACAAAGGGTCCATCTCTATTGCCTTTGTTATGGCTAATGAGGCATCCCCGTATCTGCCTTTCGCATTATAACAGAGCGCAAGCCCGTAATATGAAGGATAGAAATCCGTCATCCTCTTCAGCGCTTCCTTATACGCATTTATTGCATCATCATATTTCCCGAGCCTGTAATATACCTTGGCAAGATTGTAATATGCCTTCTCAGGACTCCTGTATATGAGGTTTGCAAGCGCCTTTTTATAGGATTCAATCGCCTCATTAAACTTCTTGCTTTTCTCGTATGCAAAACCGAGATTATTATGAGCCTCTGCAAAATCAGGGTCAATATTTACAGCCTTCTGAAAGAAATCTATCGCCTTTGGATAATCTTCAAATTTCAGAAGGTATATTATCCCGATTGCATTAAGCACTTCCTTGTCCTCAGGATTAAGCTCATAGGCTTTTCTAAATTCAATAAATGCAGGCTGAACATTATTTTCGTTAAGATATGAAACGCCGAGCTTAAAATGGGCAGTCGCCTTATTTGTGTTCTCTATGCTTGCCGTTGCACAGGAACTGATAAAAATAGCCATAACTAATATCATCAGTTTTTTCATCGCAGTTATTTTACCATAAAACTCAAGATAATTTTTCTAAAGCTTCTTTTGTAATCTTATATGTTTCATCCCATATAAGATTTTTAACGTCAATCTCAAACCCGTCCTGAAGAAACCTCACCCTCTTGCCGATAATATTATACAGCCCGAGTATCTTCTCTCCTGAAACCCCTGTATTTTTTGAGAAAGTCACATGTACCCTTCCGCTCGTATCCGTGATATCAGCAATAAACAGTTTCTTTGCCATTATTTTAAGCCTCATTACATCACAAAGATTTTGAACCTCTGAAGGCATATGCCCGAAACGGTCAGTCAGTTCTTCTATCAGGGCATCAAGGCCTTCATGGTTCTTTGCCGATGCTATCTTTCTGTAAATGCCCAGCCTCAGCGTAACGTCTTCAATAAACTCCTCGGGAATAAATGCCGAGACTTTAAGGCTTATGCGCGGCTCTATTTCTTCTTCAGTCTTTATCCCTCTTAGTTCGGAAACTGCGCTTTCAAGCATTTCTATATACATATCAAATCCCACTGCATGTATGTGGCCGGACTGCTCATGGCCCAGCAGATTCCCTGTCCCCCGTATCTCAAGGTCTTTCACCGCAAGCCTGAACCCTGCGCCGAGATAATTCATATCCTGAATAGCCTGAAGCCTTTTTTTTGCCTCATCCGTCAGAATATCTTCGCCGGGGATAAGAAAATATGCGTAGGCCCTGACATTGCTTCTGCCGACGCGGCCTTTCAGCTGATAAAGGTCTGCGAGTCCAATCATGTCTGCCCTGTCTATAATTATCGTGTTTGCATCGGGTATATCAAGCCCGGAGCCTATGATAGTTGTCGAGACAAGGACATCTATCTCTTTATTTATGAAGCTCTGCATTATCCTTTCAAGCTCCCTCTCATGCATCCGGCCGTGAGCAACAGAAACCCTTGCTTCCGGCGCAAGCTGCCTGACGCGAGTGAAAACCTTTTCCATGCCATTAATCCTGTTATGTACAAAATATACCTGCCCTCCCCTCTCAATCTCTCTTTCTATCGCACTGTGTATAAGCTCGTCATTGAATGCTGAGACTACGCCCTTTACCGCAAGCCTTTCCTCCGGCGGCGTCTCGATAAGGCTCATCCCTCTTATGCCTGACAGCGCCATATTAAGCGTCCTCGGTATCGGAGTTGCGCTCAGGGTCAGCACATCAACCCCCTTTTTGATATCTTTGATTTTCTCCTTCTGTGCAACGCCGAAACGGTGCTCTTCATCAATTATCAGCAGGCCGAGGTTATGAAAACCGATACCTTTTCTTAACAGAGTGTGGGTTCCTATCAGGATGTCAATCTCTCCTTTTGCAGCCCTGCGGATAGTTTCTGCCTGCTCTTTTTTTGATTTGAATCTGCTCAGATAATCCACTGTAACAGGAAACGCGGAGAACCTCTGACTGAAAGTCCTGTAATGCTGGTCGCATAAGAGTGTCGTGGGGACGAGAACAGCAACCTGCCTGTTGTCATAAACTGCTTTGAATGCCGCCCTCATGGCAACCTCTGTCTTTCCGTAACCTACATCTCCGCACAGAAGCCTGTCCATCGGCTCTTCCGACTCCATGGCAGCCTTAATCTCTTCAATTGCCCTTATCTGATCGGGCGTTTCGTCATAAAGGAAAAAATTATCAAATTCACTGTGCAGTTCTGAATCTGCGCTGAATGAAAACCCTCTTGCAACCTGTCTTTCCGCATAGAGTTTAAGGAGTTTCTCCGCCATCTCTTTTATCCTCTTGCCAGCCTTCTCCTTAGTCTTCTGCCACGTCTTTCCACCGAGCCTGTCTATCTTAGGAAGAATGCCCTCTTCGGCATGATACTTACTTATCCTCTCTATCCCGTAAAGCGGAAGATAAAGCCTGTCGCCTCCTGAATACTCCAGAACCATAAGGTCGCCCTCATAGCCTTCTATTGTCTGCCTTACAAGGCCCGTGAACTTCCCGATTCCATGGTCCCTGTGAACAATAAAATCTCCTGGAGACAGGTCATCCAGTGATACAAGAAGCCCTGACACTTTTGATTTTTTTATCGGCCTGAATGCAGGCCTTTCGCCGAAGATTTCTTTTTCGGTAAGGATTAGAAATCCCGGAAGAAAAAATCCTGATGACAGCTCTCCGACAGTTATTGATATATTCCCTTCATATTCAGCGATGTTTTCTTTCGCAACAAGAGGCGCAATAACCTCGTTATTCATAAAAATATCTCTCAGCCTCTCAGCCTGCCCTTTTGATGCCGCAACCATAACCGCCCTGTTATCCTTTGTTAATGCTTTAACTGCATCAGAAAGCTCATAAATGGATTTTCTCTCATTGTGGTATATGCCGTAACCGGCCAATGAAAGAAGACCTGCATCAATGACTTTGCCTTCCTTCAAATCCCCCCTTCCCCCCTTTTGTAAAGGGGGGTGAGGGGGGATTACTGAATGTGGTATCGTTGGAAAAGAAAATTTTGAAAGCATAACGGCGCCTTCAGGAAAATCACATGGATGGTGAATGGAATCAGAGTAAAAACAATTCACATCTTTAAATACTGCGAAGATGTTCCCTGCCTCTGAATGTTCCACTGAAGGCAGGACAGCAAATTCTTCAATCTTTCTTATTGATTTCTGTGTGCTTACATCAAACATCTTTATTGTCTCAATTACATCTCCGAAAAACTCTGCTCTCAGCGGATTTTCTCCTGTTGAAGGGAATATGTCAAAAAGCCACCCCCTGCGGCTGAACTCTCCGTGTTCAACAACTATAGGGACCTGTTTGTATCCGAGATTAACCAGCTTTTGCTCCAGCACGTCTCTGCTGATTTCAAGATGCTGCTTCAGTATCAGAGCGCTGTTTTTTAACTCGCTCACCCCGCAAAGCGGAGCTTTCGCTGCATCATTTGACGTTACAACAGAATCGCCATCTCTGAATCTGTAAACTACATCCACCCTTTTTCCGAATGCGCCAGGGCCGTCAGGCTCAAGAAGAAAGAAAAGGCCGTTCGTCTCATTTAGGTGAAGAACAGACCTGAAAAACAATATATCCCTGTACAAAGCCTCTGCGGTTTCCTCTGTTGCTTCAACCATAGTAAACGGCTTCTCCTGCATTGCAAGAAAAAGCGCCATGGAAGAACCGCTGAGGTTATAGATGCGGGAAGAAGGCGGAATACTTTTTATTCTATCTAAAAAAGGCGTGAAATCCATCTCTGAGCTTACAGCTTTTTTATTTTCTCAATTAACTTTGTAGTAGATATACCCTTGACATAAGGAAGGCTGCGGGTCTCCTTTGCAATATCAGAACCTACAATATCTTCTTTCTTCCAGTCACCGCCCTTGACAAGGACATCGGGCTTGAGCAGTTTAATCAGTTCATAAGGCGTTTCTTCATCAAACAAGGTTACATAATCCACCATCTCAAGAGAAGACAAAATCTCTGCCCTATGGCCTTCTGGATTAACAGGCCTTCCGGGTTTTATCTTGGAGACGGATTTGTCTGAATTCAAACCAATAACCAGAACATCTCCAAGCGCCTTTGCATCCCTGAGATACCTCACATGGCCCAAATGAATAATGTCAAAACAGCCGTTGGTAAAGACAACCTTTTTGCCGGCAGCCTTTGCCTCATCAACAGTCTTCTTCAGTTCATTCCATTTTAATATCTTGCCCATTCACCTATTCACCTTTCTCAATCATCCTCTTTGCCTTTTCCAATATCTCCCTGTCCCCTTTATAACTCACCTTACGTATAGCTTCATCTATAGAAAACCACAATGCCTCATTAACTTCTTCGTCATGGTCGCTGGTGCTGCCGTTTTGGTATTCCATCAGATAGAAATGCACAGTCTTTCTGCACCTTGCGTTCTCCCCTTTTATATAATACCAATAAGAAGTGTCTCCTATCTTCTCAATTATTCTGCCGTTAAGGCCGGTTTCTTCCCTTACTTCTCTTATGGCGGTTTCCTCGGGTTTTTCTCCTCTGTCAATAATCCCCTTGGGCAGGCACCAGACACTCATATCCCTCACTGCGACAAGGGCAACCTCTGCTGAATTATTTTCCGGCCTGAATATAACCCCGCCGGAAGAGACCTTATTTTTTATCGCCGCAGGCTTCATAACTCACGATACATGGTTCATGATACACGATTCATGATAGTCTTTTCCGCTTCAGAGGAACTCCGATTGTCCTGTATCTTGCATCGTACATCTTGAATTTCCTCAAGGAAATGTTTTTCCGCTGATAAACCTCATTATATCATTATAAAAAGCAAAAACCATCAATGTGATAATTATTGCAAGTCCGATTCTCTGGGCTATCATCATTACTTTTTCGTTCAGAGGTTTCCGCCTCACGGCTTCAATGCCGAGAAACAGTATATGCCCTCCGTCAAGAACAGGGATTGGCAGAAGATTAAGCACACCAAGGTTTATACTTATCACAGCCATAAACACAAAAAAGTTCGTGGCGCCAAGAGATGCCTGCTGTCCTGCCATCTGGAATATCATTATAGGCCCGCCCAGTGTTTCAGCCGGAACAATCCTTTGTACAAGTTTTATAACCATAACAACCGTGAGAACAACCATATCCCATGTTCTCTTAACCCCCAGTGACACTGCCTTGAGAGGATTATATTTTTTTATTACATTGTTGCCTGCCGGTCCTATGCCTATCAGCCCGATATGTTTCTCGGTGCCGTCAGAATACTTGAAAGTCTTTTTTTCAGGGGTTACAGTCAATTCCAGAAAATTTTCATCCCGTTTTATTTTAAGTCTCAGCGGTTTCTCAGGGCTTACGTGTATCATTGCCGTAATGTCATACCACGTTTTAATAGGAGCGCCTTCTATCTCCACGATTCTGTCGCCATTCTTTATGCCGGCTTTTTCAGCAACAGCGTTTTTACTTACCTCGCCAACCTCGGGATACAAGAAAGGCATAATCCCAATATCCATAACTTCTGTATTTTCGCCGAATATGTTTTTCCCTGTTTTCTTTTCAGGAGTTACGGGAAGCTCAATGATTTTTCCTTCTCTTTCTATTTTGAAAAGAAGCTTCTCACCGCGGCTTTCATTTACAGAAACATCAATGTCATCCCATCCCGAGACAGTCTTGCCGTTAATTGCCGCAATCCTGTCGCCGGTCATGAGTCCGGCCGCAGCAGCAGGAGAATTCTCCATGACTTTTCCGGCATAGGGCTTGGGCACAGGCACACCTGATAGAAATACGACAAAGAAGATAGCAGCGGCAAAAAATAAATTAAATACAGGGCCTGAAAAAACTATCAGGAATCTTTTCCATACAGGCTGGTAATTATATGCAAACGGTTTATCCTCTTCTTTCAGTTCGTCGCCGGTCTCTTCTCCCAGCATCTTCACGTATCCGCCAAGCGGAACTGCAGAAACAAGATATTCCGTGTCTCCGTATTTTCTGCCGATGAGTTTAGGGCCAAAACCAAGCGAAAACTTCAGAACCCTGACCCCAAGTTTCTTGGCAAAAAGGAAATGCCCAAGTTCATGCACAAATACCAAAATGCCCAATAATACTAGCGCCGAAAGAAATGTCATCTTCTATCTCCTCCTAAAACAAGATGCACGATACAAGATACACGATACAGGATGACGGATAATTATTTATCATGAATCATGCATCATGTATCTTAGATTTTTATTTTTTTTATAACTTCCCTTGCCTTTTCCCTTGCCCACCTGTCAGCCTCAACAATTACATCAATATCCACTGCTGATTTTTTCTCATGCAGCTGCATCGTATTCTTAATGACAACAGGGATATCATTAAAACCTATCTCCCTTTGCAGGAAGGCAGCCACCGCAACTTCATTCGCGGCATTGAGCACGGCAAGCATCGTGCCCCCAATTTTCATTGCCTCGTATGCATATAAAAGACATGGGAAACATTCCGTGTTAGGCTTCTGGAATGTGAGTTTGCCGACAGCGCTCAGGTCAAGAAACGGCATTGGGCCATCAAGCCTTTCAGGATATGTCAGGGCATAAGCAATGGGGCCCTTCATGTCAGGCACAGAAAGCTGTGCTATGCAGCTTCTGTCTTTCAATTCAATCATTGAGTGAATTATGCTCTGCGGATGTATAAGCACATCTATCATATCAGGGGAGAAACCAAAGAGGCGGTGCGCCTCTAAAACCTCAAGCCCTTTATTCATCAATGTCGCAGAGTCTATCGTGATTTTCTTTCCCATATCCCAGTTAGGATGTTTCAGAGCGTCTTCTATTGTAACTTTGTTCAACTCACTTCTGCTTTTACCGAGAAACGGGCCTCCTGATGCTGTAAGCACTACCCTCTTTACAGACTCTCTGCTCCGCCCTTCAATGCACTGGAATATTGCGCTATGCTCGCTGTCCACAGGGATTATCTTTGCGCCGGACTTTGCCGCATCTCTCATCACTATTTCGCCTGCGACTACAAGCGATTCCTTATTGGCAAGCCCGATTGTCTTTCCTGCCCTTACAGCGGAAAGTGTCGGAAAAAGGCCGGCGAATCCGATTATCGCTGAAAGAACAAAATCAGCCTTATTGTACGATGCAACCTCTGCAATGCCGCTGTCGCCTGAAAGCACCCTTATCCCTAGTTTCTTTCTGAGTTCCAAAGCGCATGTCCCATCAGCCACAGCCGCAATCTCAGGATTAAACGCCTTAATCTGTTCTTCAAGCAGCTCTATGTTATTTTTAGCAGTCAGCCCTACAACTTTAAACCTGTCACGATATCTTGCGATTACTTCAAGCGCGCTTCGCCCAATGGAGCCTGTTGAGCCTAAAATCGTTATATGTTTCATTTTATTAAGCCGCATGTTAAAGCAATCCAATAAAGCACAGGCCCTGCAAAAAGAACGCTGTCAATCTTATCCAGTATGCCGCCGTGCCCCGGCACTATGCTGCTTGAGTCTTTCACACCCGCGTCACGCTTGAACATGGACTCTGCAAGGTCGCCTATGATAGTCACCATCCCTATAATCATTCCCAGAACAGCAGCTTCCACTAAAGACACCGCAATGTAATTTACAAGAGTAATTTTGAGGATAACTGCGCCGGACATGCCTCCTGCTATTGAGCCCACAGCGCCTGCAATTGTCTTGTTCGGGCTTATCTCTTCATATAGTTTCTTTCTGCCGATACCCTTGCCTATATAATAAGCCAGACTGTCTGACGCCCACACACACCCGTAAAGGAATATTATCCACCCGGAGCCGTTTTCCCTGAGATAAAGCTGATACCCAAGCAGCCACGGGATATATATTACGGCAGTTACCACAGACGCCGCATCATGAAGCGCGGAAGAAGGATTGCGCCTTAAAAAAAGCCTCAAAGTGACAATCGCAAGGAATGAAAAAACGAACAGGTCGGCAGAAAAAGTCCCGGAGAAAAACATGCACAGCATCACCGCTGCGCCGAACCCTATCCCTGCATATCTTAAAAACCCCTTAACATTATACATCGAATAAAATTCATACTGCGCGGCGGCAGCGACAAGCACAAGAAGAAAAAGAAAATACTCAGACGCAAGTTTTGTGATATAAAAATAAATGAGAGGCAGCAAAATCGCGGCGATAATCAATCTCTTTAAATGCATGTCAGGGCTTCACCCTCACAGGAACAGCGCCGAATCTCCTCTCCCTCGTCTGGTAATCGTGAAGCGCAACCAGAAACTCATCCTTTGTAAAATCAGGCCAGAGGGTCTCTGTAAAATAAAATTCAGAGTAGGCGCCCTGCCAGAGCAGGAAATTACTCACACGCCTTTCGCCGCTCGTTCTTATTATGAGGTCGGGGGAAGGGATGCCTGAGGTGTCAAGAAAGGATTCAAAAAACTCTTCTGTAATATCACCGGGGTTTATTTTTGCAGAAACAATTTTCTTTACTGCCCTTATAATCTCGTTTCTTCCGCCATAGCTCAATGCCGCCACCAGTGTCATGCCTGTGTTGGCTGCTGTTCTCCGCTCTGTTTCAGTAATAAGCTTCTGTACATTTTCCGGCAGCCTCCATACCTCTCCTATGGTTTTAAAGACAATCTTCTTATCCATAAATTCATTGAATTCATTACGCAGATATATCTCAAGAATCTTCATCAGAGCCGTAACTTCGTCCTTTGGCCTTTGCCAGTTTTCAATGGAAAAAGTATAAAGGGTTAACACCCTGACTCCTGCCTCAATTGCTGCTGTAATAATCTCCCTTGCCCTCTCAGCTCCCCTTCTGTGCCCCTCTATCCGGGGAAAACCGCGCAGCTCTGCCCATCTTCCGTTGCCGTCCATTATCACTCCCACATGGGCCGGTATTTTATCGTATGACAACATTACCTCCCTTTCAGCGGGTAGATATAAAGCACTGTCCCAATAGGGTTTTCCCCTTTCAGGATATTCTTGAATTTTATTCCCAGCATAGGCATATCAAGTATAATGATTTTATTGTCCGCGATTGTAAAATCAAGCGCTTTCCCGGGTATATCATCTATGATAGTCCGTTCCTCCATGGAAACTCCGGTCCACCATAAACTTCTAATCTGTGATTTGCTGTATCCTATGCCCTTAGCCATTCCGACAAGGGGAATTCTCTTTATAACAAGTATTTCCCTGTTCTGCATAGAAAGCCTGTCCTTTACCGCCCACTCACCTCTTTCCACCATTATAGTCGGCGCTGCACGCTTAAATGTTGTCTGAAAGCCTCCATAATCCCCCCTGCTTCTCCATATCCTTATGCCCTCATCATAAAGATTCAAATGCCCTGCATCATCATATGCAAGCACTAACTTTTTGCCGTCAGGCTCATTTATAAAAATAAAATCGTAAATATTCACGCCCCGGGGAATGCTTACATTGTCTCCTTTTTTATATCCATTATCCCATGCAACTTTAAAGACAGCGCCTTTATACCCTTCCCCCATCTCATATTCCTGAGCAATAAGTTCATTTCCTACCCGCCTTAAGAAAACATCGCCTTTCCACAGTACGGAAAAATTACCATCCTTAAACTCATAGATGCGTGAAACCACCATATTATCTTTCACCAGGGTCAGGATAACCTCATCCTTGCCATCCCTGTTGATATCCAAAACATCCAGCCAGATATGGTCATCATTAGGGGTGCCTTTAATCTCATAAAGGCCGCTGAGGTATCCTGCGGCGCCCTGTGAGTACAGGCGTATATCACTGCCTGTGCTCATCAAAAGCTCTGCCTTCCCATCACCATCAATATCTCCGGCTGTAATCAGCCTGACGCCGAAAGGCAGGTCCACAAAGGTTCTCACATCGCCTTTCTGAGGCCCGAAAAATTCTTCGCCAAATCTTAATTCTTTAATAAATGCAACAGCGACTCTTACCTCATCTTCGGCAAATTTTAAAGAATTATCCGCCCACAACAGCCTCTGTTTGAGCATTGTATCGCCGGCAGACTCTTTTGCAGACAGAATCAGAACAACATCCACATTAAGCCTCTTTGCCTCGGCGATTACCTCTGAATCATTGTCAGTCTCAATTGCCGTGTCAACAATTTCAAACCTGCCGGTCTCCTTTATGAGACGGTAATACGAGTCGCCGAGACTCCAGTCAACATTTTTGCCCTGATAAAAAAGCATTCTAACCCCTGTTTCTGAAATCCTTACTTTATCGGACACTTTGACATTGCCATTAAGGATAACTGCCGTTGAGGTGTCATAGCCGACTTCCTTAACCTCAGCTTTTCCTATAACTGCCTCCAGCGTTCCTATAGGCGCCTTTGTGACAGGATGTAAAAACACTGACCCTTCTCTGAATACAATAAATCTCATGCCCTTCTTTACATTTGATCTCTCGCCTGCATTAATCACAGCCATGCCATTATTAACAGATACAACCTTGCCTTTCAGAGGCCTGAAATATGAAAGGACATCATCACGCATCAGGCTGAGGGGATTATCATCAGCATAAGAGGCTAAGGGGACAAGACAGCAGATAACAGCTAACAGACCCGATATATAAGATAAAAGAAACCGCTGCCCCGGTATTTTGTTCTGCGCCATACGCTCTACATTTTTTCTCATTTCACCTCTCCAAAACTTACATTAAATCCTAATCTTTTATTGCTATAAAAATCAATTTTTTTCATAAATAAACATGCCGTGCCCTGATATAATCTTTCAGCGCCACCCTCTGACAAAGAAACAGTCTCTATCGGATAATGCCACACATCTACTTTTTCATCAAAAGAGAATTCCAGTTTTACATTAAGGAATTTGTCTTTAATGTAAAAACTCTTTACATCGCCGTGCGCCCCTTTATCTTTCATAAAGAGAGCTTTCCCCCCTGCATGAATAGAGGGGTATGGAGAACCTAAAAAAGAAAGATTAAACTCTGTTGCAAATATGCCGTCATATATGCCTTCTATCAGATAGTCAACCCTGATTCCTGATTTTCTGAATAACACGCTTTTATCAATTTTTACATTATTACCTGAAGCAAGTCCCTCTCTTGAGAACCTGACACCCAATGCCTGCCTTTCGTTAATGCGCTCCAGAAGATAAGGACTGCCTATAAAGTCGCCTTTCTCATCGTATTCCGACCTCATCAGTTCATCAAGCTTTATATTATAATCAAAAAAATGGTCAAGCAGCGATGCTCTTCTGTAATTGTCATATATCAGATAGTCCGTAATCCCTGATTCCTTGGCCCCGAGCCGCTCGGGGTCATGGATTGTTTTCGTTTCCCTTGAATCATTCTGCGATGTTTCAGATATTCTGGAATGATATGCCTCAGGCCTTCGCGTAAGGACATCAAGCACATTAACCTGTTTTCCTTTTGATGAAAGCTCAATAAGCGCGCCGCTGTCTTCCGTGAAAAATGCCGTTATATCTCCCCTGCTTATGCATATATCTCTGAATCCGTCACAATCAAAATCGCCTTCCTCAACAGAGACATCTTCTCCAAGCAGTTTTTCTGCCATTGATTCGGCGTTAAGCAGATGCCTGTACAGTGAAGACCTTAGATGCGGCAGATAAAGACCTCCGAATATGCCATGCCAGTAGGCGTCATTGCACTGCCCTTTCCAGAGTTCATGAAGTAATAATCCCTCCCTGCCCCCCTTTAGCAAAGGGAGGTGATGGGGGATTTTCACTTTTAACTTTTTAGCTGCTTCATGCACCTTCTTGCTTATCATTAACATGCGCTTATGTATATGATTTGACTCTGGATATTTCGCAAAAAAGGAACGCCATGTGCCTCCTCTCAAAAAACTCTTTGCCCTGTCGCCAAATAACCCTTTCATCTCATTCAATGCATATTCATAATCCAATGCTCCATCAGGAGGCAGAGCCCATTCACCCATCTCCCTATAAGACGCCGCCGGCAGATATACCCTTCCAACAGGATAGAATCTTTCCTGATACTCGTTGAAGGTTGTGGTCTCTATCCAGTCGGAATTTTCTTCGAGCGCAGAAAAAAAACTTTTCAGCCACCCGTCTTTATAACAATGGCTGAATGTATCAGGCCAGACTCCAAACTTCTCTCCGTCATCAGCCAACGTCAAAAGAGGAGATCCTCCGGTCATAGAAACCTCTTTAAGATATGTTATTACCTTATCAACATCCTTGAATGGAATACTGTATCTCAGCTCCTCGCTTCCGGGAAAAACTTTTATCATGAGACCGTTTTCCTCTGTAATGTGGTAACCCAGAAGGCCTCTGTCGTCAACCCCTGCAAGTTTGAAATGATAATCATCCAGCGGAAGGTATTCAATGCCTGCCTTTGAGATACACTTCGGCAGATGCGGCTCCCAGACTCTTTCCGCAAGCCACATCCCTCCGGGAGTATATCCAAATGTATCTTTTATGTAAGCAGTCATCTCTTTTATCTGCATAACCCTGTCATCTTCCGGCAGGGAGCAAAGAACCGGCTCGTAGAATCCTCCTGAAAGCAGTTCAACTCTTTCTGCCCGTATCAGAGCAGTTATCATATCAATCGCCTCGGGATGTTTCTTTTCAAGCCAGACCAGCAGATTACCTGAATAATGCAGCACAAGTTTTAATTTCGGATGCAGGGCAAGCATCTTCAAAAAAGGCAGATACGCCTTTTTATAAGCATCCTCAACCACATGGTCAAAATTCCCCACAGGCTGATGGTTGTGAATAGAGAGTATAAGATAGATTTTTGACATTTTTGGCATCAAAATTTAATATCCCTTGCCTGCCGCTATTACGAATTGCCTTGCAGAATATATCATTTTTAGTTCTACAATTATAGCACATACAATTCCCTTAATATCTTAATTTATACCTCATAAAATACAGAATCTGATAATATAGAGCAGGCATGAAACTTATTTTCATAAAGAAAAACTTCCTGATTTACGGCGGCGCAGAGAACTATATGAAGACGCTCATAGGCCGCTTCAGGGGAAAAACCGACATCCACATTATGGCAGGAAAATGGGCAGAAACGCCTGAAGCAACCTTTCACAAAATAAATTCAACCTCGCTCAGTTCATTCTTATCAATGATTACGTTCAACCTAAATGCCTGCCGTGAAATAAAAAAAATTAAGGCTGACTGCATCATAAGTTTTGAGCGCACAACCTGCCAGGACATATACAGGGCAGGAGAAGGATGCCACATAGAATGGCTCAGGCTCAGGAAAACAATAGCTCCATGGTGGAAAAGATATACCTTTATGGTTAACCCGCTTCATATCGCGCTCCTGCGACTTGAGAAAAAGGCATTCTCTGACACAAAACTTATCATCGCAAATTCAAATATGGTCAAATCCCAGATTATAAACCATTACGCCGTCCCCGAAGAAAAGATAAGGGTCATCTATAACGGCGTAGACATAAAAAGATTCTCGCCGATGAATACACAAATTTACAGGAACCGCACAAGAAGAGAACTTTCAATCAGCGAGGACGCAAGGGTTATTATCTTTGTGGGCTCGGGGTTTGAGAGAAAAGGGCTTGGGACGCTTATCCGCGCCGCATCTCTTATGAAATCAGAAAAAAATCTCAGGCTTGTGATTATAGGCAGGGGAAACATTAATAAATTCAAGTCCCTTGCAAAAAAATGCGGCATTCAAAACAGCATAATATTTCTTAATGCCCGGAGTGATGTAGAAAAGCTCTATGCGGCTGCTGATATATTTGTGCTTCCGACAATATATGACCCGTTCAGCAATGCAACGCTGGAGGCAATGGCGTCAGGACTTCCTGTTATCACAACCGGAAACAACGGTGTGGCTGAACTGATGCAGGATGGAGAGGAAGGCTTTGTACTGGAAGACTTAACGGACTATACTGCTCTGGCAGAAAAAATAGGCAAGGCGCTTTCCAGCCGGGAATCTATGGGATATAAGGCAAGGCTCAAGGCAGAAAAATATCCTATTGAACAAGCGGCGGAAGAATTTATGAAATCCATATCAGAACTAATATCTGTCCAAAATAGGCATTGAAAGACTTGATAGCATTGGATTCCAAAAATGAAATTATCTTAGTTATCAAGTGGCTCTGCTTTATCAATAAGCATTACCGGAATATCATCCATTACCGGATATTTAAGTTTGCACCGGCTGCAAACCAGCCATTTCCCGTCCTCTGTCAGGTGCACTTCATTCTTGCAAGCCGGACATGCAAGAATCTCCAGAAGTTCTTTAGAAATTCCCACGTAAGTTCAACCCTCCGTTTCAGGCAGGCGCCTCATTTTTAAATCCAAAAATCAACAGCCATATAAACTTGGAATACTCGTCCAGGACTCTCGCCCTGTCTCTTTCCCTCTTCCACCACTCATCAAACCGAAACCAGCTCTCCCCGGCAGGCGCGCTTATTATCTTTATCTTATCGCCCAGGCCCCTCTTAAATATTTTCAAGGCCCTTCTGCTGTGATAAGTAGAAGTGACAATTATGCATGATTTATATCCGTACTTATCAATAATTTCTTTTGTAAATAGCGCGTCTTCTTCTGTGGTTCTTGATTTATCCGCAAGCAGGATTGCACTCTTTGGCATGCCGAGATGCACGGCATGTTCCTGCATCAATGATGCCCATGTATATTTCCAGATAAGCGGCCCGCCTGTCAGTATAATCTTGTCCTTTCTCGCCCAACCTTCTTTAAAAAGTTTTACTCCGTGCTCAACCCTCTCTGTTTCTTCGCCTGCAAGCACGACTATGACATCAGCGGGCTTGAGTTCATCCCTGTAATACAGGTATTTCCCTGCCTTCTCGAGGATAATCCCATGCCCAAGATATAAAACACCAAGGAGAACAGCAAAGATAATCAAGACTTTAAAGTACCTAAACATCTTTCCTCCTCATATGCCGCTTAACACGTTATTCCCCAATCTTCTTTTGCTTATAGGTCTCTATGTATAGCACTAATCTCAACAGGATGTTTTTTTATAAGTGCTGCTATTTTTTCGGTTATCGCAGGAGAACGATGCCGTCCGCCTGTGCATCCGATACCGACAGTAAGATACGCCTTGCCCTCTTTTATATAGAGCGGGATGAGAAAATCAAGAAGCCCTTTCAGCCTCTTGATAAATTCTTTTGTCTGAGGCTTCTCAAAAATAAATTTTTTAACAGGAGGGTCTATGCCCCGCAGTTCTTTAAGTTCAGGCACGAAGTTTGGATTTGGAATAAACCTCACATCAAAGAGAAGGTCAACGTTCTGGGGAACGCCAAACTTATATCCGAAAGACATAAACGTTAATGACATGGCATTGGACTTCCTGGTATTGCTGCTGTATAACGTAGTAATCAGATGCCTCAGTTGATGGGGCGTGTAAGACGACGTGTCTATAATCCTGTCAGCCTCTTTTTTGAGAGGCTGAAGCATATCCTTCTCCTTTTCTATTACCGGATCAATATCATTGCTGCCTGACGACAAAGGATGCGGCCTTCTTGTCTCTTTGAATCTC
The DNA here is from genome assembly GCA_001805105.1 of Nitrospirae bacterium GWF2_44_13. Classification (GTDB taxonomy): domain Bacteria; phylum Nitrospirota; class Thermodesulfovibrionia; order Thermodesulfovibrionales; family UBA1546; genus UBA1546. The sequence goes on from MHEE01000012.1 coordinate 20,221, forward strand.
CTTACAAGAACACCTTTCTCCGCTTTGAGGAATACGATTTCAGTTCTGTATTTTTTCTTCAGGAGCCGCAGCGCAGAATTCATGCTTGAGAGAAATGCCTGCTCTCTTATGTCAATGCCGACTCCTATTTTTGTTATATTGCCTTTCTTTGGCAGCCTGGATACAAATAAATTAATAAGCGTAACAGGAAGGTTATCAACACAAAAAAATCCGCTGTCCTCAAGCGCCCTTAATGCAACAGTCTTTCCTGAACCCGAAAGGCCGGTAATTATAACTATTGTCGGTTTCAATTTCTATACCTGATATATAATACATGATTCATTATGCATGATATAATTTCCTTTTTTGCATCGTGCATCTTGTATCCTGCATCATTTCTCATTTCACAGGCTCTATGAGCCCGAAGTTTCCATCGCGCCTGCGATATACAACATTGATATCACCGCTCACCTCATTGGTGAAAACAAAAAAATCCTTGTCAATGAGCTCCATCTGCATTACCGCCTCATCCGGCCCCATGGGTTTCATGTCAAACCGCTTCTTCTTTATAATCATGCCTGTTTCCTGCGGCGCTTCCTGTGATGCATCCTCTATATTCTTCCCCTCGCCTTTTCTGTGGGATACAAGTTTTTCCTTATACTTCCTTACCTGCTTATCAAGCTTTTCAACCACTTCATCTATCGAAGAATAGATTTCAGCGGTGACTCCCTCGGCCTGTATCATAACTCCATTAGCCTTCAGCAATACCTCTGCCTTATGCCTGTATTTTTCTATGCTGAGAGTCACAACTGCCTCGGTGATATTTGAAGAATACCGCTCAAACTTTTTAATCTTCTCTTCCGCATAATTCTTAAGCGCCGGAGTTAAATCCAGATGCCTCCCATTGACTATTATATTCATAATTATCCTCCTTTTATTCTGATCTCTTTCTCTGATTTTGAGACGGCACTTTAAGCTCATCTCTGTATTTAGCAATTGTTCTTCTCGCTATCACTATGTTTTGGCTTTTAAGCAGTTCAACGATACGCTGGTCGCTCAACGGCTTCCTGTGGTCTTCCTCTGATACTATCTTCCTTATCAGGTCTTTTACAGAGGTGGAGGAGACTGAGCCGGTATCGCTTTGCAGGGCGCTGCAGAAAAAAAACTTAAAACATAAAACACCATGACTGCAGGACAGATATTTATTGGACGTAACCCTGCTGATAGTGCTTTCGTGCAGGCTGAGTTCAACCGCAACATTTTTGAGGTTCAAAGGCTTCATATACTGGACGCCTCTGTCAAAAAAATCCCGCTGAAAATTAATTATGCTCTCTGTCACCTTGTATATCGTCCTATTTCTCTGGTCAAGGCTTTTTAACAGCCATGAGGCAGAGCGCAATTTTTCATCAAGAAATTGCCTTTCCTCTTTTGAAAAAGAATCCTTCTGAAGCAGGAGTTTTTTATAGTAGCTGTTTATTCTCAGTTTCGGCAGCCTCTCCTCGTTCAGGATTATCTGATAGGCGTCGTCTGTCTTGACCACAAATACATCGGGGATAACATAATCGGTATTCGTACTAAAAAAATTCCTTGCCGGTCTCGGCTCCAAACCCTCAATCACCTTAACAGCAGCAAGCACTTCATCAACTGAAGTATTGCATAGCCGGGCTATCTGCTGATAGTTCTTCTTTTTAAGCTCCTCCATGTTATTCAAAACAATTCTCTCAGCAAGACTTCCGGCAAGTCCCAGCAGCTTCAGCTGCAGTATCATACACTCCTTAAGGTCTCTTGCGCCTATGCCCGGTGGATCAAAGCTCTGTACGACATCAACTGCCTTCTTTACGTTAATAATGTTCTCATTTGCAATTCCTGCAATCTCTTCATCCGTAGCTGTGAGATAGCCGTTTTCATCAATATTACCTATTACAGCTTCTCCTATCAACCTAATATCCTCTCCAGCGTCGGACAACCTCAACTGCCACAGAAGATGGTCATAAATATCAGGAGTTTTGCTCGCAAATTGCTCAAAAGAAACAGGGGTATTCGTCCCCTGCCCGAAATATCCAAGGTCTCTTCCGTCACTGCTTCTGTCATCAAAATATTCATCAACATTAAAGTCGGCTGAACCCGACATCATCTTTTCAAGAGGAGACTCTGCATCGTCTCCGGGCAGCTCGGAGTCAATATCAGCAGTCTCTCTCTCTTCTCCCGCAAGTTCTTCATCTGTATTTTCTTCCTGTACATCTTCCAGAAACGGATTCTCAACGAGTTCCTGCTCAAGAGTTTGCGACAGTTCAAGCAGGGGCATCTGCAAAAGCCTTATTGCAAGCTGGAGTTGGGGGGTAAGAATAAGTTTTTGAGAAAGCCGAAGGCTTAATTTATGCTCAAGAGCCATTAAAGCCTGAATTCCTCTCCAAGATACGCCTCTTTTACCTGAGGGTTAGCGATTATCGTTTCAGGGGCGCCCTCTGCAAGCACTTCGCTGTTATTTATTATGTATGCCCTGTCTGTTATTGAAAGCGTATCCCTTACATTATGGTCTGTTATAAGTATGCCGAGGCCTTTATTCTTAAGATAGGTCAGCATCTTTTTAAGCTCTATTATCGCAATCGGGTCAATGCCTGTAAACGGCTCATCAAAAAGTATAAAAGTCGGTTTCAGCGCAAGCGCCCTTGCTATCTCTGTCCTTCTTCTCTCTCCGCCTGAAAGCCTGTAACCGTTCCTGTCCGCAAACCCCCGGAGATTGAACTCATCAAGCAGGTCCTCTACCATGCCGGAGATTTCTGCGTCAGGATAACCCTTTATCTCAAGCACAGCCCTTAAATTATCCCTTACAGTAAGCTTTCTGAATATTGACGGCTCCTGCGGCAGATAGCCTATTCCCCTGCGCGCCTTCTGATACATCGGAAGCTGGCCGATATCCTCGCTGTCAAGGAAAATACTGCCGTTTTCAGGTTTTATCATTCCGACAATCATATAAAACGTTGTCGTCTTGCCTGCTCCGTTTGGCCCGAGCAGGCCGACAATCTCGCCTGTGGTTACGCATAAGCTGAGATTTCTTACAACGCATCTTTTGCCGTAGTTTTTTGTGATTTCCTTTACTTCAAGAATATGCATCTATTTCCCTTTTTTATTTTCAAGCAATACCCTGCTGTTTTCCACAAAAGAACGGTCTTCTTTCATAAAGTATGTCATCTTTGTCCCTGTAATAATATCGCCTTTCTGTATCGCCTTCGGCTCACCGGTAAAGATGATCTTTTCCTCATCGGCGAAATAGTTTGCAACCTTTGATGTAACAACAAGGTCTTTTTTAACGAGCTTCACACTGCCCTCTGCATCTATTTTTGTCACATTGCCGCTTCCTTCAGCATAATAAACAAGCATCTTATCAGAGTAAAGCGTCATATTTTCAGTCTTTGCAACGACAGAGCCTTCAAAAAGGGCAGTGCGAGCCTTATTGTCCGACAAAAGTGTCTGCGAAGTTATTAATATGGGCCCTTTTATCTGCTCTGTTTTCTCCTCTGCAAATACGCTGCCTGCCAGAACAATGCAAATAAAAAAACTAACGAAAAAAAGTTGCCTTAACATTTTTCAGTATCCTCACTTTCTGTTCCGAATCAGCCTCCATGCCGACTCCTTCAACATTAAATTTCTTACTCTCAATCTTCACAGCCTCTTCTGTCTTAATCTCTCCCTTAGACTGGTTCCACTCCACAGATTCGGTTATAATTGTATATCCTTTAGAAACCGCTTTTATCTTTCCATCTAGAGTCAGGTCTCTGCTTTCCATATTATAAAATCCCTCCGGCGAGTATATCGTCATGTCTTTATTTTCAACCCACAAAACTACATCACTAAGCTTTATCCTGTCACTGCCTTCTATAATATCAGCCCTGCTGGCATTGAGCGTCCACATACTGGTTCCATTTTTTTTATGGATAATTTTCAAGCCCTCTAAAAAAGAGCCTCCTTTGAGCAGCAGGGCCTTATCCAGTTCCCTGTTATTGCCTAAAAAAAGAAACACGAGCGAGAGTAAAAGCAGAGAAATAAGCAGCAGCGCTTTCTTTTTCATAATTGAATTTTATCACAGAGGTATCGTCATGTAAAGCAAAAAGCATACCTGTTTTGCACATCAATGCCTTAAGAATCAATTATTTATGGAGCGGGCGACGGGATTCGAACCCGCGACCTCCAGCTTGGGAAGCTGACACTCTACCACTGAGTTACACCCGCAGCTTAATAGATACAAGGCATTATAACATATACTTTCTCGGAGAGGAAATTATGGGGGAATAGCAGTCTTTTCAACTTCCCGCAGCAGATGAAAAATGTAACTGTCAGATCGTGGACTATGGATTAAATTTATGCCACTGCGTGTTTAAGTTCGTGAAATGAATGTATGGATTCAATCTCTTTTTTGTGCAGCTTCTGTGCTTCTTCAATGTCATAAAACGCCTGTAAATTCATCCAAAATTCCGCGGGGACACCGAAGAATTTTCCAAGCTTTACCGCAGTTTCAGCCGTAATGCTTCTGTTGCCTTTAATTATCTGGCTTACCCTCGTCTCTGAAAGTCCTGTTTCTTTAGACAAACGATAAACAGATATTCCCATTGGCTCTAAAAATTCCTCTTTAAGCACTTCACCCGGATGAATGTTTTTTAAATATCTTCTCATGTCCTAATTACAAGCTTTGCCACGCCTTATCTTCCTCTGGCAGCAGCCAATCTTTTTTGAGTGACGATTCGCTTGCAATAGCGGTGTCAAGCCTTTCCATATGCTATGCAGTCATCGTTGTAACTTCAACCAGATGATGTTTCGTACGCGCCTCGTTCACAATTCCTTCTAACCTTGCAGAAATGGAATCTTCAATCCAGTCTGCGCCGCACTGCGAGCATACTGTTGCGGGCACGTCTCTTACAACGACTACGCCAAAGCCTAAGTCAACAGTAAACGTAGTTTTCCCTTCCTTTTTTGCGCCTCCGCAAAGCGGGCATTTATCGGGGAAGTTCTTGAATGTCATTTTTGCCTCCTTGTCTTATAATCTGATTCAAAATGCTCTAAATCAGGCTTATATGCTGTAATAACAAAACTCCATCCTGTTAATAAGTCAATCGCTACAACAACATGGAGAGGTTCTTCGTTTATCCATCCTAAAAACAATGCGCTCGGATAGGGCTTATCATCAGGATAGTCCTCAATGATTGCTCCCTTTCTTAGAATCTCCTTAACGTCTTCCCTTGAAATGCCTCTTTCAAACATTCGTTCAAGAGAATGCCTCTGCCACTCAATATAACCATTCTCAATTGCGCTTCGCAATACATTCCTGTTCATTTACTTAATTATACTTTAATGGCAAGCGGCATTGCCATGATATAAGCAATTAAATCAGCGACTTCCCGCAGCAGATGAAAAAGTGGCTGTCTTTTCCGTATTGCGAGCAATGAATGCATTATGCTATTATGGCGCAAATAGTTTGAATCTACCTGTGAGGTAGATTATATGTTATGTGAGAAAATAAATGAGGATATAACATGAAAGATACATTTTTATTTGTTGGGCCAATAATTGCCGGATTAGTAGGTTCGTATTTAACTTATTATTTCACAATGAAATCAAAACAGCAAGAATCAATTCTAAAATTTAAAGAAGAAAAATATTCTAATCTTTTAATACTCCTCCAAGGTTTTATCGGTAATACAGTTTCCACAGAAACAAAAAGAAAATTTTTTGAAGAACAATATAAATCATGGCTTTATTGCTCAGATGAGGTTGTGAAAGCAATAAATAATATGGTTCGTCTTGTGATTGAATCTCACGGTGAAAATCAAAATCATGAGGCAGGACGTAAAGCTGTTGGTGAAATCGTATTGGCTATGCGTAAAGACCTATTAGGAAAAACAAATTTAAATTACGATGCTTTTATATATACAAGTGTTATTAAATAGAAATGCACTTCAGAGGACGGGCAGTAGCCCGCCTCTGAGTTTCGGACGTCACATAACAATCAGACAAGGAATCCAATGGCACAAGCTGTTAATCAAATATTTGAAACCAGCGCCTTTCGCATCACTTCAACAGGCGGTTTTTTGCCTGTCCATAATTCAAACGCAAATGCCCCCTGCCACAAGAGCATTCCGAGACCGTTAAGAGTTTTGCATCCTCTTTTTGACGCCATGTCCAGCAACTTCGTCTTTTTATAAATCAAATCGCAGACAACATGCCGCGGTTTCAAAAGATTTATATCAACAGGCAACGGGTCGCCTTTTTTCAAGCCGAGCGGCGTGGCGTTTATTATTATGTCAATGTCATCAAGCTGATGGCTGAAAGCTGATGGCTGAAAGCTGAAAGAGAACACGTTGTTATTTATTTTCTTCAACGACCTTATAAGCCTTCCTGCCTTCTTTTTGTCTATGTCATACAAGAATAATTTAGATGCGCTCTGGCAAAGGTAATATCCTATTGCCCGCGATGCCCCGCCCGCGCCAACTATAAGAACATTCTTATTTTTTACTGATATGTGAGATTCGGACAACAACCCCATAAAGCCTCTGCCGTCAGTGTTATAACCAATAAGTTTATCACACTGATTTACTATAGTATTTACGGCTCCTATAAAAGCTGCCTCTTTGTCCACTTTGTCAAGAAATGGAATTACCTTTTCCTTGTGCGGCACAGTCACATTTATCCCCGCAAGATTAAGCGCCCTCACTGCCTTTACCGCATCCCTTAAGAATTCCGGCTTAACAGGGAATGTCAAATAACAACAGTCAAGCCCGAGATGCTTAAAGGCCGCATTGTGCATTGCAGGTGACAGGCTGTGCTCAACAGGCCAGCCAAGCAGGCCCAGCACCTTTGTCTTTCCGCTTATTTTCAGCATACAGCCTCCATTCCTTTCATAATGCCCTCCGGTGTAGACTCTATCACCTTCACTTTTATGCCAAGGGCGTCTTCAACATCTTTTCTTGAGATATCGTCCAGAAAAACGTCTTCTCCGTCTCTAAAGACAACATCAGGGATAAGCAGACATTCATGGCCGTCAGTCTTATCCGACAATTCCCTTATCACGTCTCTTCCCGTCAAAAGGCCTGTAACTGTAATTGCCTTGCCGAAAAAAGTGTTTTCCACAGGGATAACGTTTATATTTATGTCTTCTTTCTCAAGCAGCCTGTCCGTAAATTTCCTGAGATACGGATAAAATGAGATTCCTGTAAATGTTAAGCTTGTTTTTTTCTTTCCCGCACTTTGCGGCGCCTTTATTTTTTTGGTCTGTGATATAAAAAGCGGCACCATGCCAACGCCATTCTCTATCTGGGGCAGCTCTCCATATTCGCTTAATGCAGGGAAATTCACCCCTCCTTTTATATACAACTCGTCTGCGCCATAAACAACAGAGACCCCGTGCTTCTTCCTGAACCGTTTCTGAAAAGAGTCAATTATATCAAGCGCCTTCAATGCATCCTCTTTTCCCACAGGTTTTATTGCCTGCTTCCTGTGCATTGTAAGGCCCACCGGAACAACAGCAATTGAGGATACGTAGGGATAGAACCCATAAAGGTCCCTTATCGTTCTCTGAAGCTCCTTGTCATCGTTGTATCCGGGACACAGCACAATCTGAACATGCATCCTGATTTTATTTTCTTTTAAGAACTTCAGCTCCTTCAGGACATCTCCGGCCTTCGAATTCCCAAGCAGCGTATTGCGGATGGCTTTATTGGTTGAATGCACGGATATATAAAGCGGGCCCAGCCGCTGCTGCGCAATCCTCTTCTTGTCCTGAGCGCTCAGATTTGTGAGGGTAACATAATTGCCGTAGAGAAATGACATCCTGTAGTCTTCGTCTTTTATATAAAGAGATTTCCTCAAGCCTTTAGGGAGCTGCGACACAAAACAAAATATGCAGTTATTAGTGCATCTCTTTATCTTGAAAGATTTTAGTGTGACGCCAATATCTCCTGTTTCTTTTGGCAGGACCTTTAAGGACATTTTTTTGCCCTTTCTCACAGCGCCGATATTTAGCTCAGGCTCATTCCTGTAAAACATAAAATCTATGCCGTCGTTAAGCCTGTGGCCGTTTATTGAAAGGAGCAAATCTCCCGGCAGAAGCCCCTCTGCCCCTGCGGCGCTTCCCTGCATAATTGTCTCTATTTCAACTCCGTATTTATTTTGCATTTGTCAATTTAAACCCTCTGTATATATAGTGCAGGCCCGAAACAATTGTCAGCGCCGCTGTCAGCCATATAAGCACATTCTGGATGTCAGGCAGGAAGCCTACGTTTATGTCGAAAAGCACATAGCATAAAAGAATCAACTGCATAGCTATGGCAGCCTTGCCCGTGGCTGTCGGTTTTACGTTTGATGTATGTGTTATCAGATAAACAAGCACCCATCCTATTACCACGATAACATCCCTGCTTATCACGGTTATTGCAAGCCACTTAGGCACCAAATCGTTTAGCGAAAAAAGGATAAATGACGTAACAAGAAGAAATTTGTCCGCAAGGGGATCAAGAAATGTTCCGAGCTCCGTCTTTTGATTGGTAAGCCTTGCAATAAATCCGTCAAGGGCATCTGTCAGTGCAGCAACAATAAACATATAAAGCGCATAATCATATCTTTTATATATGACCGCTATTGTAAAAAGAGGGATTATTACTATTCTTGCTATTGTAAGCGAATTAGGAAAATTCAGAACTCTCACTTCAACCCCACTTCAGTGTCAGTATTCAGTGTCAATTATCAGTGTCAGTCTTTTAACTGTTTACCTTCACTGTTGACTGACACTTGCTTATGGAATATTAAACGGAATCCCCGCAAACTTGAGTTTCAATCCAAGTTTATTATAACACCTATTTCCATTCTTTCCATTTTTTTTATTTACAAACGACAACAATGCATCAGCATGGCAGTTCTCGACAGAAAATCCATGGAAAAGAGAATCCCTGAACGCAGCATTCAGATTCGCCAGCGCAGAAGAAATCCTGCCTCTTAAAAATTCTACCTCGCCCATGCCGAGTTTGCAGTATATAATCCCCCTTGGATCTTTTGTCTTTTTGAAAAAACCTTGCGCCTGTTTAAAATATTCCGCTGCCTTATCAAGCCTGCCAAGCATGGTGTAAGTCTTGCCGAGGCTCCAGAGAGTGTATGAGAAACTTACAATATCGCCTATCTTCCTGTAAAGAGCCGTTGCCTTTCTGAAATGAAGCAGAGCGCCCGAGTAATCACCCTTCATTCTCAGGGCATTCCCGATGCCACAGTGGGAATACGCAATCCCGAATGTATCATTTAATCCGGAAAATAATTTATTGGCGGCAGTGTAGTATTTAAAGGAATCGCCGAACAGCCCTGCCACCCTGCTCACACCCCCAAGCCCGCACAGATTATAGCCTGTTCCATGCTTGTCTCCAAGCTTTCTGAAGAGCTTGAGTGCTTTCTTAAATGACTTAAGTGAAGCTGCTGCATCCCCTTTGATGCGAAAAGCTCCGGCCTTAGCCCAGAGCACAAATGCAATTCCTTCAGCGTCTTTTCTTTCTCTATAAAACTTCTCAGGACGAGAAAACATCTTGAGCGCCTCTTTCCACCTGCCGAGCCCCCTTACTGAAAGGCCGAGACCAACCGCAGCATCAGCCGCAGCTGTCGTGTCCTTCAGTTTCCTGCTAATCTTTATTGCCTCGGAATAATTCTTTTCCGCAAGTTCAAATTTTCCTGTCATGCGATAGACATCACCGATAGACATAAAACAGCGAAGCCTGCCATCAGTAACATCATCTTTTTCGTATGCCCTCTTTGCCCTCTTGAAAAGCAGAAGCGCATCTTTGTATCGAGCCCTGTTTTTAAACTCGCTTGCTTTATGAAAAAATCTGTCTGCTGTCATGGACGAGCCAGTATTTCACGCAGTTTCTTTGTAAGTGACGCGTAGTCTTTGGAACTGAAAAATGCCGAACCCATGACAAGCATATCAGCGCCTGCCTCGGCAACCATTCTGGCATTATCGGGTTTTACGCCGCCGTCAACCTCAATAAGAGTTTGAAGCCCTCTGTCTGAAATCATTTTCTTTAACGCCTTAATCTTGTCTATGACCTGCGGAATAAAACTCTGCCCCCCAAACCCCGGATTAACAGACATCAGGAGCACAAAATCCACATCCTGAATAATATCGTCAATGCTGCCGAGCGGAGTTGCAGGATTAAGCGATACTCCTGCCTTTACCTTGCTTTCTTTTATCTTATTTACTGTGCGGTGCAGATGCCTTGCAGCTTCAAAATGCACCGTAAGATAATCCGCCCCTGCTTTTATAAAATCGTTCAGGTATTTGTCAGGCTCTTCTATCATCAGATGCACATCAAGAGGAACAGATGTTATCTTTTTAATTGCTTCTACGATAGAAGGCCCTATCGTTATATTCGGCACAAAATGGCCGTCCATTATGTCTATGTGAAACATGTCAATCCCTGCAGCCTCCGCAGCCTTTATTTCCTCGCCAAGCCTTAAGAAATCCGCAGAAAGTATTGACGGCGCAATTTTAATCATAATGACCTCCGAAAATTAAAATAAAAACTTGTCTCAACTAACTTTAAATTTTCCACTCTTAACTTTAAACCCTTATTCTATTCTCCCTCAAGTATCAGATAAACCGCATCCCCTGTCTTAACCTGAGTGCCCGGTTTAGGTTTCTGCGATTTTACTGTTTCTCCTGAGCCTGTGATGCTGACTTTTAATCCCAGCTTTTCCGCAAGCTGTTCAGCCTCCTGCTTTATCATTCCCTGAAAATCAGGGCAATAATAAATTGCCTCATAAGGCCCGGAACTGACAACAAGCGTAACCTTTTCAGTAATCTTCTCGCCGGGAGCCGGTTTCTGTGCGATAACCCTGTCTTTCTCCGCAGACGTTGAATGCACACGGATAACCTTAGCTACTTTCAAACCATTCTTTAAAAGTACGGATTCCGCCTTATCCAGAGATTCTCCTACTACCGAGGGAACAGACTGGACTCTCGGCCCTTTGCTTACAAACACTCTTATACTGCGCTGTTCCTTAACCCTGCTTCCGAAAGGCAAGTCCTGTCTTATTATGTGCCCTGCCGGAACATCCGCATCATAATCTTCGCCCTCTATCTTCAGATTAAGCCCTTTTTTGCTCAGAAGCTCATTAACCTCAACAAGGCTTTTACCTGAAAGGTCAGGGACGTCCACCGTCCTGCTGAAACTCAATAATTTGAATGTGATATATGCAAAAAACAGGACTACAAGAACAAAAGCTAAGGAATAAAGAGAAAATTTTGCTATGTTGCTTACAGCCTTCAAATTTTAACTCTTCGCCATGGATGCACGATGCATGATTCATGATACCCCTTATTGTCCTGCATCCTGTATCTTGCATCCTGCATCAGTTAGTCCTTCTCAACCACTTTGCTTATGCTGACGATTTTATCTTCCGCGTCAACATCCATAAGCTTGACCCCCTGCGTATTTCTCCCGAGCAGGGATATATTGTTTGCGGTAGTCCTTATAATCTTTCCTGAATTTGTAATCATTACTATCTCATCCTCATCGCGTACTTGCATAAGGCCAACCGCCTTCCCGCCTTTCTCTATAACCTTTATAGATATTACTCCCTTCCCGCCTCTGCCCTGAACACGGTAATCTTCTATCTTGGTCCGCTTGCCAAGCCCTTTTTCCGTGACTGTCAGCAACGCTGTTCTTTCCTCGGCGACTTCCGCTGAGACAACCTCGTCTCCTTTTGCAAGACGCATTCCTATAACTCCCTTTGCAGTCCGCCCCATCTCGCGGACATCCTCTTCATTAAAGCGGATTGAAAGGCCGCTCTTTGTGCCGATAATGAGATCACTCTTGCCATCTGTCTTTTTTACCGCGATAAGTTCGTCTCCCTCTTCAATCGTAACTGCTATTATGCCCTTGCCTCTTGGATTGCTGTATTCTTCAAGCGCGGTCTTTTTAACCGTTCCGTTCTTTGTGAACATAACAAGAAATCCCTCTTTAAAATCCCTCACCGGAAGCGCCGTTGTAATTCTCTCGCCTTCTGATAATTGGAGGAGATTGATAAGCGCCTTGCCTTTTGCAGCGCGCCCTGCTTCGGGAAGCTGGTAAGTCTTGAGCCAGTAGAGCCTTCCGAGATTGGAAAAGAAGAGCATGTAGTCATGAGTTGAACCTATAAAAAGCTGCTCAACAAAATCTTCCTCTTTTGTTTCCATTCCGATAAGCCCCTTTCCGCCCCTGCGCTGGCTTCTGTATGCGGACAACGGATTTCTCTTGATATAACCCTGATGAGAGATGGTGATAACCATATCTTCTTCTGTTATAAGGTCTTCAATCGTAATCTCTTTTAATTCCGCGGCAATCTCAGTCCTTCTTTCATCAGCATACCGATTTTTTATCTCATCCAACTCATCTTTGACTATCTTTGCTACAAGGGCGTCGCTTCTCAGTATTGCCTTCAGTCTCTCAATCTCTTTTAATGTCTCTGTGTATTCCTTTATTATCTTTTCACGCTCAAGGCCTGTGAGCCTCTGTAATTTCATGTCAAGTATTGCCTGCGCCTGAATCTCAGACAAAGGATAATTATTCATGAGTCCGTGTTTTGCCTCATCAGGCGTCTTTGACTTTCTTATCAACGCGATAATTGCATCAAGATGATCAAGGGCAACCTTGAGCCCTTCCAGTATATGCGCCCTTTCTTCCGCCTTTCTAAGTTCAAATCTTGTCCTTCTTATGACAACATCCCGCCTGTGCTGGAGAAAATGGCCGAGTATCTTCTTTAAAGGCATCACCTGAGGCTGGCCGCTTACAATGGCAAGCATTATAATGCCGAAAGTGGATTCCATCTGCGTATGTTTGTAAAGGTTATTCAGGACTACCTCTGCCATCTCGCCCCTTTTAAGATCAAGGACCACCCTTATGCCTTCCCTGTCAGATTCATCCCGTATCTCGGATATGCCCTCTATTTTTTTCTCTCTTACAAGCTCGGCAATCTTTTCTATCAGCCTTGCCTTATTCACCTGATACGGAACTTCCGTGATTATGATATTTTCTCCGCCTCTGTATTCCTGCTCAATCTTCGCCTTGGCCCTGACCTTAATAATGCCCCTGCCTGTGGTGTATGCATCAACAATTCCCTGCATTCCATGAATCAAACCGCCTGTAGGGAAATCAGGCCCCTTTACAGCCTTCATCAGGTCCTTGACAGTTGCTTCCGAATTATCAAGGAGCATGATAAGCCCGTCTATTATCTCGCCGAGATTATGCGGCGGTATATTGGTTGCCATGCCGACGGCAATGCCTGAGGAGCCGTTTATTATAAGATTCGGCACTCTTGATGGAAGCACCAACGGCTCTTCCGTGGTCTCATCGAAATTGGATTGAAAGTCAACCGTCTCCTTATCTATGTCCGCAAGGATTTCTTCCGAGAGTTTTGCGAGCCTTGCCTCTGTGTAACGGTATGCGGCAGCAGGGTCTCCGTCAATCGAACCAAAGTTGCCCTGTCCGTCTATAAGCGGGTATCTCATGTTGAAATCCTGCGCAAGCCTCACAAGGGCGTCATAAACAGCAGTGTCGCCATGGGGATGATACTTCTTTAAAACCTCTCCGACAACACCGGCGCACTTTGAATACTTCTTGCTCGGAAGGAGGCCCTCCCTGAACATCGCATAAAGTATTCTTCTCTGCACAGGCTTAAGCCCGTCTCTCACCTCAGGAAGCGCCCTGCCGATTATTACGCTCATGGCGTAATTAAGATAGGACACCTTCATTTCTTCTTCAATACTTACAGGAACCTTTGCCATTTTCCCCTCTTCTTACAAGAAATTAATGCTTTTAGCGCTTAAGAAAAACGTTATATTTTACCATAAATAATATGCTAAATAGGCATATATTTGATGCGCTAAAAACTTTGTCTAATGAGGCTGTGACTGGATCGAGGCTTTATGACTTGTGATATTCCTGGATGGATTTTATGCTTATATTTTTCTTGCGGAGCATATCTATCGCATTGACCACTGCCTTTGCTCCAGAAACAGTCGTAGTATAAGGCACCCTGTACTGGAGCGCGCTATGCCTTATTGAAAAGGAATCCCTCTGAGCCTGTGCATCGCTGACTGTATTAATAATGAAATTCACTTCCTTGTTTTTGATTAAATCCACGATATGAGGCCTTCCTTCATTCACCTTATTTATTACTTCAACTTCTATTCCTTTGCCGCTGAGATGCTCTGCAGTGCCGCGGGTCGCTATCACCTCAAAACCCATGGCGTGGAGTTTCTTCACAATATCACATATCCCGTCCTTGTCTTCATCCCTGACGCTTATCACAATCTTACCAGACACAGGTATCCTGTTACTGGATGATAACTGAGCCTTTGCATATGCAATACCGAAATCCTCGTCTATGCCCATCACTTCTCCTGTGGATTTCATCTCAGGGCCGAGAATTGTATCAACACCGCTGAACCTGTCAAATGGGAACACGGCCTCTTTAACGGCAACGTGCTTTATCTCCTTTTCAGTTGTCAGCCCTAGTTCCTTTAATGTTTTTCCGAGCATTGCCTTTGCAGCAAGTTTTGCCAGTGGAACGCCTGTTGCCTTGCTCACATAAGGTATGGTCCTTGACGCTCTTGGATTTACCTCAAGTATGTATATCTCGTTATCCTTGACTGCGAACTGAATATTCATAAGCCCTATGACATTGAGCTCGCGCGCCAAAGCCTTTGTCTGCTTTTTAATCTCAGCAACAATATCGTTATTCAGAGAATAAGGCGGCAGGGAGCATGCCGAATCACCTGAATGTATGCCTGCCTCTTCGATATGTTCCATAACACCGCCGACAATTACATCAACTCCGTCTGAAATAGCATCAACATCCACCTCAACAGCGCCGGACAGATATTTATCAATGAGAACAGGATGCTCCGATGACGCCTTTACAGCCCTTTCCATGTAATCAAGAAGTGAACTCTCATCATAGACAATCTCCATAGCCCTTCCTCCAAGCACATAAGAAGGCCTCACCATAACAGGATACCCTATCTTCATCGCAATCACTACGGCATCTTGAGGAGACATGGCAGTGTCGCTCTCCGCCTGCTTGAGATTGAGTTTATGGAGAAGTTCTTTGAATCTCCTCCTGTCTTCTGCGCTGTCTATTGAGTCAGGCGAAGTGCCGAGAATCCTTACGCCCTCTTTTTCAAGAGGCACCGCCAGTTTTAACGGAGTCTGGCCTCCGAACTGCACTATGATGCCTTCCGGTTTTTCAGCCTCAATAATACTCAGCACATCCTCTATTGTCAGCGGCTCAAAATATAACCTGTCGGCAGTGTCATAGTCAGTGCTGACTGTCTCAGGATTACAGTTGACCATTATAGTCTCGTAACCAAGCTCCTTCAAAGCAAAGACTGCATGAACGCAGCAGTAATCAAATTCAATTCCCTGCCCTATCCTGTTAGGGCCGGAGCCGAGGATAATTACCTTTTTGCGCTCAGCGGGATTGATTTCGGATTCAACTGATGCATGGTTCTTTTCATCCTGTATCTTGTATCCTGCATCCTGTATCCTGTAAAACGGTTTTTCATACGTTGAATACATATACGGAGTATATGCCGCAAATTCCGCTGCGCATGTATCAACCATTTTATAGACAGGTTTTATACTGGATTCATTTCTCAGCTTTCTTATCTCCGCCTCTGTCTTTCCTGCAAGCTTGGCAATACGCCTGTCAGAGAAGCCGTATTCTTTTGCATCCCGCAATAAATCAGGGGCAAGAGATGCATGATGCATGATGCATGATGCATCTCTTTTTTTATCCTGTATCTTGTATCCTGCATCCTGTATCTTTTCTTCCATCTCCACAATCTGCCTTATGTTATTCAGGAACCACGGGTCAATCCATGTGAGTTCATAAATCTCGTTAACAGACATTCCGTTCCTCATAGCCTGCGCAATATACCAGAGCCTGTCTGCATTAGGCATCTTGAGTTTAGCTTTAAGTTCTGCTGTGCTTACATCAATTTCTTCAAAACCGTAACTTCCAATCTCAAGGCTCCTCATCGCCTTCTGCAAAGATTCTTTAAAAGTTCTGCCTATAGACATAACCTCTCCAACAGATTTCATCTGCGTTGTGAGCGTGGAATCAGCCGCTGGAAATTTTTCAAATGCAAACCTCGGAACCTTTGTCACAACATAATCAATCGCAGGTTCAAAGGATGCAGGCGTTTCCCTTGTTATATCATTTGGTATTTCTTCAAGCGTAAGCCCCACTGCAAGCTTTGCGGCAATCTTTGCTATGGGAAATCCTGTTGCCTTGCTTGCAAGAGCCGATGACCTTGAAACTCGAGGATTCATTTCTATAACGGACATCCTGCCATCTTTCGGATTCAATGCAAACTGGATATTCGAACCGCCGGTATCAACTCCTATTTCCCTGATGATTGCTATCGATGCATCGCGCATCCGCTGATATTCCTTGTCTGTCAGGGTCTGTGCGGGCGCAACTGTGATGGAATCTCCGGTATGAACTCCCATCGGATCAAAATTTTCTATGGAACAGATGATAACGACATTGTCCTTCATATCACGCATCACCTCAAGCTCATATTCCTTCCATCCGATAACTGATTCTTCCACAAGCACCTGATGAACAGGACTGAGCTTCAGCCCATTGTCAAGAAGCTCCGTGTATTCTTCCATGTTATATGCAATGCCGCTTCCTGTTCCTCCGAGAGTGAATGAGGGGCGTAATATTGCCGGAAAGCCGATATGTTCAATCGCATCCATCCCTTTTTTCAGGTTCATGACGGCAGCGCTCTTCGGAACCTCAAGCCCGATTTTTTTCATCGCCTCTTTGAAAAGCTCCCTGTCTTCAGCCTTTTTTATCGCATGAAGTTTTGCGCCGATGAGTTCAACCTTATACTTTTCAAGCGCTCCGCTTTCAGCAAGCTCAACAGCAAGGTTAAGCGCGGTCTGCCCGCCCATCGTCGGAAGTAGGGCATCAGGCCTTTCTTTCTTTATTATCAGCTCAATGATATCTGCTGTTAACGGCTCTATGTAAGTCGCATCAGCAATATCAGGGTCTGTCATGATTGTTGCGGGATTTGAGTTTATAAGAACTACCTTGTAGCCTTCTTCCTTCAATGCCTTGCACGCCTGAGTGCCCGAATAGTCAAACTCGCAGGCCTGTCCTATAACAATAGGGCCCGAACCGATTAATAAGATTTTTTTAATGTCAGTTCTTTTTGGCATAAAATCTTTCTATCATCTCCCTGAATCTTTTGAAGATATGTACAGAATCATTCGGCCCCGGCCCTGCCTCAGGATGATGCTGGACAGAGAACACAGGCAGTTCAACATGCTGCATTCCCTCTTCAGTGCCGTCATAAAGATTCTTATGCGTAAGCTTAACCTGTCCTTTAAGGCTGTTTATGTCAACGCAATAATTGTGGTTTTGTGATGTTATTTCAACTCTTCCTGTTGATAAATCCTTTACGGGATGGTTTCCGCCGTGATGCCCGAATTTTAATTTATAGGTCCTTCCTCCCATTGCAAGCCCGAGTATCTGATGCCCGAGGCATATTCCCAATGTAGGCTTTTTGCCCATGAGTTTCTTTGCGCTCTCTATCGCATATGTCACTGTCTGCGGGTCACCGGGCCCGTTGCTTAAAACTATTCCGTCAGGATTCATCTCAAGAACTTTCTCCGTATCTGTTTGTGCGGGAACAACAGTGACATCAAACCCTGCCTCAACAAGGTTTCTCAGGATATTGAACTTTATGCCAAAGTCATATACAACTACTTTTAATACCGCTTTACTTCTTTCTACAACGCACCATTTCCAGCATCCTGCTTCCCATTTATAAATCTTCTTCGTCGTTACTTCTTTTACAAAGTCATATGCGGCGATGCCCTGATGTTTCTTCACCTTTTCAAGAAGACTTTCAGGGTTCAAATCCTTTGTTGATATTATCCCCATCTGTACGCCGTGGTTTCTTAAATGCCTTGTCAGCGCCCTTGTGTCAATGCCCTGAAGCCCCACGATATTTGATTTCTTCATGTAAGCAACAAGAGATGCCTGAGAACGCCAGTTGCTCGGAAACTCGCAAACCTCTTTCACGATAAAACCCTCTGCTTTAATCCCGCCCTGCGATTCTATGTCCTCTTCGTTTATGCCGTAATTTCCAATCTGGGGATAAGTCATTGTAACAATCTGTCCCTTATATGATGAGTCGGTGAGTATTTCCTGATACCCTGTCATAGAGGTATTAAAGACAACCTCAGCGATAGCTTCGCCTTCAGAGCCAAATCCCTCGCCTTCAAACACAACCCCATCGGAAAGGACTAATAATGCCTTACTCATACACCTTTCCCTTGCATATCGTCATTACCGGCATTCCCTTCAATATCCAGCCGTCAAAAGGCGTGTTCCTGCCTTTTGAAACAAATCTTTCTGCCTCAACTTTGAATTTTTTATTCGCATCAACCATAACAATATCGGCATCAGAGCCAATCTTAAGCGTTCCTTTGTTTATGCCCAAGATTCCTGCGGGCTTCACTGCCATTTTCTCAACAAGCTGCGGCATAGTTAAAACACCTTCATGCACAAGCCTCAGACTCAGGCTCAACGCTGTTTCAAGGCCTGATATTCCGGAAGGGGCGCGGTCAAATTCCCGCAGTTTTTCATCCCTGTGATGCGGCGCATGGTCTGTTGCTATGACATCAATCGTGCCGTCTTTCAGCCCCTGCTTAATTGCATTCACATCTTTATCTGTCCTTAACGGCGGATTCACTTTTGCATTTGTGTTATATCCTTCAACATTATTCTCTGTAATGCTGAAGTAATGCGGGCATGTTTCTGCAGTTACATTTATTCCTCTTTCCTTAGCGTCTCTGATTATTCTTACAGAGCCTTCTGTTGAAACATGCGCTATGTGAAGCCTTCCCCTGGCAAGTTTTGCAAGCGAAATGTCCCTGCTTATCATTATCTCTTCTGCTTCAGAAGGTATCCCCTTTAATCCGAGGGTCAATGACAACAGCCCTTCGTTCATCACACCGCCTTCGGAAAGGCCTATATCTTCGCAATGAGAGATTATCGGGACCTTGAAGGCCCTTGAATATTCAAGCGCCCTTCTCATAATAAGGCTGCTCATGACAGGGGTTCCGTCATCTGAAAAAGCGACACAGCCTTCCGAATACATAATGCCCATCTCTGCAAGCTCTTCGCCTTTCTGCCCCTTTGTTATCGCGCCAATCGGATAGACAGTGCATGCACCTTCCTGAATCGCCTTCCTTATAATAAAATCCGTAACGCTTGAATTGTCATTCACAGGGTTTGTATTCGGCATGGCGCAGACTGTTGTGAAACCGCCTTTAACGGCAGCCATGCTCCCTGTTCGTATCGTTTCCTTGTATTCAAATCCCGGTTCTCTAAGGTGTGTATGCATGTCTATAAGTCCGGGCAGAACGTATAAGCCGGAAGCATCAATAATATCGCCACCAGATGCACGATTTTTTATTTTTTTATCTTGCATCTTGTATCTTGCATCTTGTATCTTGATTTCCTTTATTTTTCCCTCTTCAATTAATATATCCCCAATCCCATCTATTCCCTGTGATGGGTCTGTTATGTGTCCATTCTTAATTAATATTTTCACGCCGTTATTCCCTCACCCCTGCCAGCAGATACATCACCGCCATTCTTACGGCAAGCCCGTTGGTAACCTGCTCAAGTATCACAGACCTCGGCCCGTCAGCAACATCAGAAGCCACCTCCACACCGCGGTTCATAGGCCCCGGGTGCATCACAATCGCATCCTTGTCAGCCCTGCGAAATCTCTCTGAAGTAAGCCCCCAGTTCTTTGAATATTCAAGTGTGGATGGGAAAAATCCCTTCCCCTGCCTTTCCATCTGAATCCTCAGCACCATAACCACATTTACGCCGTCCAGCCCTGAATCCATATCATGAAAAATCCTGACGCCGAGTTCTTCGAGTTCCTTCGGGACTAATGTAGGAGGGCCTATAAGCCTGACCTCTGCGCCGAATTTTGCAAGTAAATATATATTTGATTTTGCTACCCGGCTGTGAAGTATATCCCCGACTATCGCAATCTTAAGCCCCTCAATCCTTCCTATCTTTTCTTTGATTGTAAATGCATCAAGCAGAGCCTGCGTGGGATGTTCGTTTATGCCGTCGCCTCCGTTTATAACAGTGGCGTTAATGTGTTTTGCGATAAGATGCGGCGCGCCTGACGAGGAATGCCTTATCACCATGAAATCCGCGCCAAGCGCCTGAACATTGAGGGCTGTATCTATAAGGCTTTCTCCCTTAACAACACTGCTTGTTGTAACCGACAGGTTTAAGACATCGAGGCTCAGCCTTTTTTCTGCAAGTTCAAACGAGGTTCTCGTCCTTGTTGAAGGCTCAAAGAAGAGATTAACAGCGGTCTTTCCACGCAAGGCAGGGACTTTTTTAATATCACGCTTAAGCACGTCCTTAAATCCCGATGCTGTATCAAGGATAAGGATTATCTCGTCTTTTGTGAGTTCCTTAATCCCGAGCAAATCTTTTGACAAAAGTTTCATTTTATTGTCACCTTATCCTCAAGCCCGTTTTCTTCAAGGCTGACCTCTACATTCTCATCTATTGCCGTTGGTATATTTTTGCCTGCGAAATCAGCCTTTACCGGAAGCTCCCTGTGTCCCCTGTCTATCAAAACCGCAAGCTGTATGCAAGAGGGCCGTCCCATATCCATTAGCGCATCCATAGCAGCCCTTATGGACCTGCCTGTAAAAAGGACATCGTCAACGAGAACGACTTTCATATCCGTTATCTCGCAGGGCACCTCTGTCCTTCTGACCGCAGGCTGTTTTTCCCTGATATTCAGGTCATCCCTGTAAAAGGCTATGTCAAGAGAGCCTACAGGAATATCTTTGCCCTCTATCTCCTTAATTTTGCCTGCAAGCCTCTTTGCAAGATGCACGCCCCCGCTCTGTATGCCTACAAGGCAGAGTTCTTTGGTCCCCTTGTTCTTCTCAAGGATTTCATGCGCCATCCGCGCAAGTATTCTGTCTATGTCTTTTTTATCAAGCAGTTCCTTAGGCATAAAGAATCTCCGAAAATGCGTTTATATTGATAGGCTTACGGGCATAAAAAAACCTTCCCGGCTTGCGGCAGGGAAGGTTAATGTGTTTTTCATGCTTGCAGCTCACGCTGCCTCCTTTGCCTTCTTAACCTCGCGGGGCTATCCTTAAAGGCATAGATATTAAAGCATAACCGGTATTTTCTTGTCAATTAGTTTTAATGTGATATACTTTCGTAAAAGGAGGACTTATGGTTAAGTTCACAAAAACTCTTATAATCTCCTTTCTTTTATTCTTCATAGCATTGCCTGCCTCTGCTCAGGAACCCCTCATAACTATTGGCGTTTCCCTCGGGCTCACAGGAAAATACTCCGAGATGTCGGATATGCAGATGAAGGGCTTTAAGCTGTGGGAAAGCGCTGTAAACAGCAGAGGCGGCATCCTCGGGAGAAAAATAAAGCTTATAATCTACGATGACAAAAGCGACCCTCAGACAGCAAAATCTCTCTATGAACATCTTATATTAAATGATAAGGTGGATCTTGCCTTCGGCCCATACTCAAGCGAGATAACAGAGGCGGTACTTCCGATAACTGAAAAACACGGCTATCCTTTGCTTATATCGGGAGCATCTGCTGACAGGCTTTGGCAGAAAGGTTATAAATATGCCTTCGGAATTTATACGCCTGCAAGCAAATACTCGGTTGGTTTCCTTGAATTGCTGGTCAGAAATGACCTGCAGGATATTGCAATCTTACATGCAGGTGATTCGTTCTCAAAGGACATTGCAAACGGCACAAAGAAATGGGCGGAAAGGTTCGGGCTTAAGGTAGTTTTGTTTGAAGGCTTTAAAAAAGGCACAGAAAATCTCGATGCTGTTGCTAAAAAGGCAAAGGCATCAAAAGCAAAGGTGCTTATTGTCTGCGGTCATTTTAACGAGTCGGTAAAAATGAGGAAGTCCCTTAAAAAGATTAACTGGCAGCCGAAGGCATACTTTGCGAGTGTCGGGCCTGCAATGCCTGCATTCCATACTAATCTTAAATCCGACGCCAACTATGTGTTCTCTTCCTCCCAGTGGGAACATCATGAAGAAACAACAATTCCAGGATGTAAGGAATTCTATCACGCATATATTCATGCCTATAATGAAATACCGTCCTACCATGCGGCAACGGCATACGCATCAGGGCAGATACTTGAGGCTGCAATAAAGAATGCAGGAAGCATTGAAGGGGAGCAGTTAAGGGCTGTTTTATTGTCGTTGGACACTATCAGTGTCATCGGCAGGTACAGCGTTGATAAAAAAGGGAAGCAAATAAAGCACTTTAATGTAATTGTCCAGTGGCAGAATGAAGAGAAAAAAATTGTCTGGCCTGAGGGGCTAAAAACAGCAGACCCGATATTCAGATGAAAGAATATTTACGCAGGATAACAAAGAGCCTTGCATTCAGGATTTTCATTTCGATATTTGCAATAGTATTAATATCAGGGCTTGTCCTTTATGTATTCATACTCCGCTCGGTGTCAGGCTTTGCGGATGAATATATAAAGGGAAATATCGCAGACATATCCGGCGATGTATATAAAATATGCGATAAAAGCCTGAATGACCTTTTAATGACACGCTCATCAGAAAATGAGAAACTTGTAAGGCTCAAGAAGGGCCTGACAATAGGCGAGATAGAAAGCTATATGGCAGCGAATGATCTTAAGGGCGGTATCATAGAAGATGAAAAGGAAATACTGAGAATCGGCGACTTCAAGACGGAATTTTTACAAACAATAGAAGATACAAAAGAACATACAGTCTCAACCTTAAAATATGCCGGAGAGAGATATTATGCAATACATTCGCATTTTGAGCCGTGGGGCTGGCATCTGATATTGATAAAAGATGCGGCTGCCTATTCCGGACTGATACATAGGGTGAAGCGTGCATACGCATCAGCAGCCATTATGTTTTTAGTAGTGATTTTCTTCTCCATCTACTTACTCAACAGATATATCAGATACCCTGTAAGCACAATTATAAAATCCATCAGGAAGAGTGAAAAGCCTGAATACAAGGGCATCTATGAATTTGAATTTCTCAGCGACAACATCAGCCATCTTATAGATTCCCTTCAACATGAAACAAAGATGCTCAATAACCTTTACTACATAGCAGTGTCAAAAAAAGGCGAGGATTTTTTTGATGAGGTCGTAATGGCTATTGGCAGGATGTATAACCTGAATTCCTTCATAGCAAGGGTCAGCCCTGATGGAGAAGTCGCAGAGGTTGTATCATTGTATCTAAATGGAGAGATGAAAAAAGGCATGAACATTTCTCTTAAGGGCACGCCCTGTGAGGGGGTTGTGACTAAGAAGCAAATGTGCGTTATTGAAAGAGACGCTTATAAACAGTTCCCTAATGCGGACCTCCTGTCATCAATAAAGGCTGACTCTTACATAGGCCTTGCTGTGTTTAATAGAAAAAATGATGTGGCGGGGCTGCTGAGTGCCTTTGGCAAACAAAAAGAATTTTTAGAGTCAGACATAAAGGTCTTACAGTCCATAGGACAGATGGTTGCGGCAGAACTTGAGCGATTAAGCGAAGAAGAAGAAAAAGAAGCATTAAAAGAACAGCTTTTTCAGGCGCAGAAGCTTGAGGCGATAGGGACACTTGCAGGCGGTGTCGCCCATGACTTCAACAACATGCTTCAGGGAATCCTCGGATATGCGGCATACCTTAAGATGAAGGTTCCGGTTGAGGACCCTATGCATGAGCCGCTCACTGTAATAGAACATTCCGCAGAAAGGGCGGCAGACTTAACAAAGAAGCTCCTCGGTTTTGCCAGAAAGGGCAAATATCTCATTGGACCTATGAACCTGAATGCAATTGTGGAAAATATAGTGGCAATCACGGCAAGGACCTTTGACAGGAAAATAAAAACAGAGACAACCCTTGCGCCAGATATCTATACAATAGAAGGCGACAAGAGCCAGCTTGAACATGTAATCCTGAATATATGCCTCAATTCAAGGGACGCAATGCCTGAAGGAGGAATCCTGAGTATTGAAACATTCAACGCCGAGATAACGAAAGAAACAAAACCGCACAGTTATATGAAGGAAGGGAAATATGTCGTCCTAAAGGTCCTTGACACAGGCACAGGCATGGATGAAGAAACCCAGAAACGCGTCTTTGAGCCGTTTTTCACAACAAAGGAAGTGGGCAAAGGCACCGGCATGGGGCTTCCGATGGCTTATGGGGTTGTGAAGAACCACAACGGGTTTATAACAGTTGACAGCGCGCCCGGCAAAGGTTCAACTTTTACAATATATCTTCCGGCAACTGAGAAAAAGGCTGAAAAAGAGACAGCAGTTTTAAAACCGCTCCATAAGGGAAAGGGAACCATACTTGTTATTGATGATGAAGAGATTATAAGAAATGTTGCAAGGGATATATTACACGAGCTTGGCTATGATACAATTCTTGCTTCAAGCGGCAAAGAAGGCGTTAAGATTTATGCCGATAAAAAAGATTTTATAGACCTCGTTATTCTGGATATGATTATGCCGGAAATGGAAGGCAAAGAAACATTCAAGAAGCTGAAAGAAATAAATCCGGACGTGAAGATACTCATTTCGTCAGGTTACAATCAGGACAGCCTTCCGGAACAGGTTATGGACAGTGGCGAGGCAGGTTTTATCCAGAAACCATATAACATAAATGAGATTGCTGAGATAATTAAAGAGGTTCTTTATACTGCCTGAACCGCCAATATGGCTGATGAGCCTTTTAAGCGGCATCAGAGAATTTTTGGCAACAAATCTCGGCGAAGTGAAAGATAAGCAATTTCAACTGTTTGAGCCTGAAGGGTGAGTTTTGAAATTGCCTGTAACGAGTTATAGATTTGTCAAAAAGTCTCTGCAGAAAGCGAAAAGGTTCATAGCCATCTTTGCTATTTCAGCAAGCACCCCTTACATTTGTCATCTCCCCGCTTTGAACTGCACAAGCCTGAAATCCCGTAATGGCACATTGCAAAATCATATTTAAGCGGGTCCTCGGAATCAAGTTTCTTTAATGCGCTTGTTATCTCCACAGCCATTTTCCAATCCTGAGATTTGCGTTTTGTAAAGCCGAGGCATCTTGAAATCCTTGCTATGTGCGTGTCCACAGGGATAATGAGCTTGTTTTCAGGTATGCCCTTCCAGATGCCAAAATCAATGTCTTTATTCCTTATCATCCACCGCAGAAAAAGATTCATCCTCTTGCATGCGCTTCCTTTTGAAGGTGAAGGAAAGAATTGGAGCAAACCACCCGGCTTTAAATTTTTCCCGTAAATATCGGATGTGTCTGTCTTAAGGCTGTAATCTATAAAGCCTGTCAGGGCCTTGCCTGTGTCAGAATCGGTTTTTTTATAAAAACTTTTAAAAACATTTTCTATGGATTTATGACTTCTCAGCAGATGACTGATGATATGAAGAAGGCAGATGATGTCCTTATTCTCGTTAAACCTGTATTTTATCCCTGAAAACAACCTACCGTCTTTTTTTGCTTTAAACTCCATGAGAAAATCATTTGGACTGCCTCGCATTGCCGAAAGGATTTTTTCTATTACAGGCTTGAATAAACCAACTTTTCCATAGGCAAAACACGAAGATATAAAGCCCGCAATTTCTATGTCTTCGCGCCTTTTATATCTGTGAGGAAATTCAATGGGGTCATGAAGTATCCTTTCTTTAAAATCGTATTCGCCATAAAACTTATCAAGAACTTGTTTAACCGACAACATCCAGCTTCCTTACCCTGAGCTTAACGCCTAATTCATCCGCTATCTTCCTGCACTTCTCAACATCAACGCCTTCCATTTCTACAACAGTAGCCTGAACATCAGGAATATATTTTTTTGATTCTTTTATGAATGCTAGGACCTCATGAAACGCATTCTTAAAATCAGGCGCGCATATCCTGTCGTAAACCTTCTCATCCTGTGCATCAAGGCTGACAGAGATGACATCCACGAAACCTTTTAATTCAGGAAGTATGTTCCGGCGGTTTATAATATTGCCGTGCCCGTTTGTATTAATCCTGACCCTGCCGCCTCTTTCTTTTATCCACCGGGCAATATTTTTAACTATTTCAAACCTGAGAAACGGCTCGCCGTAACCGCAGAAAACAATCTCTTTATATTGAACAGGGTCGCCTATTGCCGCCTTAAGTTCTTCCTCAGTAGGTTCAGAAGAAAGCCTGAGGTTATGCCCCTTCACATAGTCGCTATGAAACCTCACACAGAACGAGCACTTGTTTGTGCATCTGTTCGTTATATTGAGATAAAGGCTGTCTCGTATCTTATAGGTTATCTCCCCCTGCTGAATGGACTTTCCTATCCTGAAAAGCCGCCTTGCATTGAGTGTCGTAATCCTTGCGATATCTTCAAGGCTTACCCCCCTCGTCTCAGCTATTTTTTCAGCGGTATTGACCATAAAAGCAGGTTCATTCCTTCTGCCCCTGAATGGTTCAGGCGTGAGATATGGAGCGTCAGTCTCTATGAGGAGATAATCATCAGGAATCACCTCTGCTGTCTCACGTAATTTGCCTGCATTCTTAAATGTCACCGGCCCCGCTATGGATATGTAAAGCCCCATCTCCATAGCCTTTTCCGCCATATCCATGTCTCCTGAGAAGCAGTGCAGAACTCCCCTGTTTATCCCTGAATCTCCGAGTATTTCAAGCGTATCTTTTTTTGCCTCCCTGCTGTGTATGATTACCGGCAGTGCAAGTTCTTTTGCAAGAAGCAGCTGCTTTTTAAAAACCTCTTTCTGAATATCTCTTGGTGAGTTATCGTAATGATAATCAAGTCCTGTTTCGCCGATTGCAACAACCTTGGGAAGCGAAGATGCATGATGCATGATGCATGATGCATGGTTTTTTAATTCTGTATCCTGTATCCTGTATTTAGTTCCCCATGCCTTTATCTGTTCGTATATTTCCTCTGTAAAATCCTTTGCATCATGAGGATGTATGCCGACTGACGAGTAAATGAAATCATATTTTTCAGAAAGCCTTAGGCTCCCGCTATTGCCTTTCATATCAGAGCCGACTGTAATAACAGCTTCTATGCCTGCGTCCCTTGCCCTTTGGATAACTTTATCCCTGTCCTCATCAAATTCGGTCATCTCGATATGACAATGGGTGTCAATGAAAGTGACGAGTGGCGGCTGTTTTTTACGCACCGAATTTTTTGAGACGCAATGCATTTGCGAGCGCTAATGGCATGAGATTAACTGTGGAGAATATTCCGAGTTCTCCTTTGGTGCACTCCCTCTCTGAAAAAGAATTGCAGAGCCCACCAAAAACATAAGCGGAACTGAGGAGCACAGGCACAGGATGCCAGCTATGGCCTTTAAGCAAAGATGGTGTTGAATGGTCGCCTGTAATGATTAAGACCTCCGGCTCCAGCGCAAGGATTCCCGGCAGGATGTGGTCAAATCTTTCAATCTCCGCCGCCTTCTCTTTGAAATTGCCGTCCTCTCCGTATGAATCCACCTTCTTTATATGGACAAAAAAGAAGTTATATTTTTTATAATTCTGCTTCAGGAAATCTATCTCTTCTTTTACGCCTCCTGTTACAACAGGGGCGTCCATGCCGATGAGTTTTGCAAGCCCCCTGTACATCGGATAAGTTGCAATTGCAACTGATTTAAGTCCGTACACTTCCTCAAAATGCGGAATATCAGGCGCCTGAGAAAAGCCTCTGAGCAGGATAAAATTTGCGGTATCCTGATTTTTGATGATTTCTGTCACTGCCTTTATCAGTTTTTCTATTATCTTCGCAGCCTTTTCTGCCTGCGGACAC
The DNA here is from genome assembly GCA_001805105.1 of Nitrospirae bacterium GWF2_44_13. Lineage (GTDB taxonomy): Bacteria > Nitrospirota > Thermodesulfovibrionia > Thermodesulfovibrionales > UBA1546 > UBA1546. The sequence continues at coordinate 48,113 of MHEE01000012.1, forward strand.
ATCGGTGTAACTTGGACCGGAGCTTCCCCCTCTTTCTGAGGGTCTGTATCCATAATATCCGCTGCGCCCTTTTCCAGCGGTTCAGGAAATCTCAAAACAACGGCAAACCTGTGTTCCATTCCCTGAGCAAAAATCACCTCTGCGTTTTCAATCTTCCTTATTTTCTTTTGCAGCCCCTCTGTAATCTTCAGGCTTTTCTCCGTCGGTATCCTGCCGGCGCGCCTGTCTTTAATAACGCCCTTTTCAATTGTTGCATAATTGCACCTGACAGCTATATCGGTCTTTTTTAATTCTATGCCAAGCCCGAGAGCCTCAAGCACACCTCTTCCTATCTGCCATTTTATTGTGTCATAACCAAAGAGCGCTAAATGTCCGGGGCCGCTTCCCGGAGTTATGCCGAAAGACACGGGCGTATGCAGTCCGCACGCTGAATTCTTTGCAAGCATATCAAGATTCGGAATGTCAGCAACTTCCAGTTCGCTCTTGCCGTGCATCGGAAGCCCTCCGAGGCCGTCAAGAACAACCATCACTATCTTTGAATCATTTTTCTGGATAATACTTTTAACGATGTCCTGCATAAAATCCTCTGCTTTCTAAAACACTTTTCTCCCCTGAATGACAGCTATAGTAAAATATTACTTTAAAGGAGATTCTGTTTGCAAGCTGAGGCCGTTGTCTTCTCCTAACGTAAAAATTCATTTATTAATAAGTTTCTTTAGCGCTAAGCCCGATTTCTCCACAATATCACTATGCAGGCTTCTTCCGTGTGCATCCATCGTCACTATCGCAGGAAAATTCTCCACCTCCAGCAGCCACATCGCCTCAGGAACACCAAACTCTTCGAGCTTCCAGACATCAACAACCCTTTTTACCCTGTCAGCAAGATACGCTGCTGCGCCCCCGATGGTATGGAAATATACACAGCCATTTTTTTTCATTGCATCCAGAGTGCGCTCGCACATGCCGCCCTTTCCCATAATGCCCCTGATTCCGTACGAAGATATTATCCTGTGCTCATACGTCTCAACCCTTATGCTTGTCGTAGGCCCCGACGCAATAATCTTATAGCCGCTATCAGATTTTTTGACTATAGGCCCGCAATGATAGAAAACCGTCCCGCTGAGATTAAAAGGAATATCCTTCTTTGACGGCCTCTCGTAGAAGAGAAACTTATGTATCTTATCCCTGCCGGTTACTATCATGCCGTTTATTAAAACCACATCGCCGACATTAAGTCCCGTGACATCTTTTTTCGATAATGGCAGATTTATTATCTTTGCTTTTTTACCTGAAACCTGTGACCCGAAACCTGTAACCTGTTTTTCTACCATATCAGCCTTCCTCTTCTGTTGGCCCAGCAGCATACAGATATATCCACAAAGTAAGATGCAGGATGGCGGTGGTTAACGCCTATCTTTACCCCGAGAGCAGTTGTTTTTCCTCCAAAACCAATAGGGCCTATGCCGAGGGTGTTTATTTCCTTCAGCAGTCTTTTTTCAAGCTTAAAAAGAACCTCAATATTATTCGTATCAGTCAGCCTTCTCATAAGCTGTTCCTTTGCAAGACGAGTAACCTGATCCTTTGCCACACCTATTCCAACTCCGATGGTATATGGCGGACATCCCCTGCCCTGTGCCCTATAAACCGCATCAAGAACGCATTTTCTTACGCCGTCAAGGTCTCTGTCTGCCTTCAATTCTTCTTTGGGAAGCTTGTATGTCTGTCCCACATTTTCACAGCCTGAGCCTTTAAGCATTAGGTCTATTGAAAGTGTGCTGTCAGGCACTTCCCTGAAATAGATTACGGGAAATCCCATGCCTGTATTGTCCCCTGTATTTTTATCCGTGATTATATCAACGGCATTCGGCCTTAACGGGACTTTTTCAGTTGCAATGCGGGTTGCCTCTATGATTGTCTTTTCAAGTTCAATCTGGCTTAGGCCTATCGGGGTTTTAACATAAAAAACAGGCACGCCTGTATCCTGACAAATAGGCCTTGCAGTCTCTCTTGCAATGCGTATATTTTCAAGGATTATCTCAAGAGCATGCCTTGCATTTGAACCTTTCTTTTCAGAAACACACGCTGCCTTAAGCGCATCCTCAACATCAGGAGGCAATGATGTTGCGACTTTTCTGTAAAGCTCTACTATCCCGTCACGAAGTTTCAGCATATTAGAAGTATATCATTTATCAGTATGAATTAGGCAATTGAGGAACAGATTTAGGAGCTGCGGATGGATTTGAGATCAGGTTTCCGTGCAAAGCACGGAAACCTGAATACGTTTTACTTTTTAGGTGTTTCTTTCTTGGGTTCTTCTTTCTTGGGTTCTTCTTTCTTGGAAAGGCCTGCAATCGCATCCTTGTTCACGTCAATCTTATATGACTTCTTAAGATTTTCAACGTAACCGTCAAAAACTTCCTTCTGTTTCTGTGCGGTCAGCCGCTGGGCCAGCATATCCCTTATCTTCTCAAACTCAATTGTCTTGCCCTGCACCACGAAATCAGTCTTGTTCTTTTCATAGAAGTCCCTTATGTCTTTATCGGACAGCTTTGCCTTATCCTCTATCTCCTTTTCAAGAAGCGCACTTATGAGAATCAGCTTCTGGGAATCTGCAACTTTTTTAAGATATGTGGCATCCCTGTCAAGCCCTTTCTTCTTAGCTTCCTGATAGAGAAGCTCTTTTTTGATGAGTTCATCAATCAGCCTCGCTATTCCTTCCTCACCCTCAAACATCTTCTGCGCAAACGGCGGAAGGGCTTCAATCTCCTTCTTGAGGTCTTCCTTTGTTATGGTAACGCCGTTTATCTTTACAAGATACTGTCCTTTCTGTTCTTCTTTCTTTGCGCAGCCAAAGACAAGAAAAACAGTTAATACAAAAAATGCAATCTTTTTCATTTGCTCCTCCGTTCTTTTAGTATTCAGTGTCAGCAGTTAGTGTCAGTAAAAAACTGACACGGACACTAATCACTGGCACTCTAATAATGTTTCTTTAGTTCAAGCAAAACCTGCTTGGCAACACCTTTCAGCGTCTCGAAAACCCCTACGCCGGTAGGCGCCACTCCCTCAAACCACTGCACGCCGTTTACGTTGAGAAGTTTATTCATCTCTTCGACAGGGGCCACACGAGGAAGGTCTCTCTTGTTGTATTGCACTGCGTATGGCAGCTTTTCTACGGCATAGCCCTGCTCCGCAAGATTTATCCTGAGATCATCCAAGCTCTCCATGTTAGCCTCCATCCTCTCTATCTGCGAATCGGCAACGAATATGACCCCATCCACGCCCTTAAGAATTAATTTTCTGCTTGCCGCATAGAAGACCTGCCCCGGAACTGTATACAGATGGAACCTAACCTTGAACCCTCTTATGTCGCCAAGCGCCAGGGGAAGAAAGTCAAAGAACAGAGTTCTCTCACTCTCCGTAGCCAAAGATATAAGCTTGCCCTTCTGTTCAGGGTTTGTCTTCTTGTATATGAATTGAAGGTTTGTGGTCTTTCCACAAAGCCCCGGGCCGTAATATACAATTTTGCAATTGATTTCTCTGGAAGAATAATTTATAAAAGACACTTATCGTTACACCTACTTGAAAAGATTATCAATATCCTCATCGCTTATCTCCGCAAAAGGCGAGTCTGCTGATTTGCCGCCTTCCACTTTTTCTTTTTCTGCCTTGCTCGCTATTTCGTCAAATATTCTTGCAAGGGCTTCCGCGGCCTTTTTCACCCTGAGCCTTACAAGCCCGAGTGAAGACCTTTGGCCAAATATCACAACAAGTATAACTCTCTGTCCAATCAATGATATATGGATGTTGTCTTTTTCTCCTTCGTGGAAGAGGATAGTAAATTCCTTTTCTCCAAGAAGCCTTGCAATTCCCCCTGTGGCTGCAATATTGCCGGCTGTAAGCGATGCAAGGGATGTGGTATCAATATTGTGGGTATCTCCTGCAGAGGCTATAAGCTGGCCGTTTTTATCCACAAGGAAGACAACGTTTGCATTTGCCTGCTGGTGAAGTCTCTGGAGTTCCCCGTCAATCTTCTGGAACTCATTATCATGCATTACAAGGTCAGAACCGGCCATCCTCTATCTCCTCTTAATCGCCATCCTGCCGCATTAAAAAACGCAGGGATTTTCATCTAAATTATCAGAAACACTACTAATAAGCAACTGTAAACTATTCTGTTCCTGACGCCTTAAGCAGAACTCCCCACTCTTTATCCACCATTTCCTGAAAATTTTTAAGCATGTTTTCATTTTCAGGAGCAAAAAGGTGCTTAAATCTTCCCTGAGGCTTAAGGAAATCCACAAGGGGCTTCTTTTCCTTTGGCTTAAAGGTTACTTTTGTGACTCCGTTCTCTATCTCATAAAGCGGCCAGTAGCATGTCTCAACGGCAAGCCTGCTGAGCATTATAGCGTCGTCTGTCCTTGACCGCCATCCGCGGTTACATGGCGAAAGTATGTTCATAAACTTAGGGCCCTTAATTTCAAGCGCCTTTTTTACTTTCTTTACAAGATCGCTCCAATTGCTCGGTGATGCCTGCGCAACGTATGGAATATCATGCGCAGCCATTATCTTTGTAAGGTTTTTTCTCGGCTGGGGCTTGCCATGGATAACGCTTCCCGCAGGACAGGTTGTCGTGTCCGCACCGTAAGGAGTGGCGCTTGAACGCTGAATGCCTGTATTCATATATGCGCCGTTGTCATAGCAGACATAAAGCATGTCATGCCCGCGCTCCATTGCGCCTGAAAGGCTCTGCAACCCTATGTCATAAGTGCCTCCATCGCCGCCGAATGCGATGAACTTAATCTCCTTATCAATCTTACCCTGCTTTTTCAAAGACCTGTACATCGTCTCTACGCCTGAAAGCGTTGCAGCGGCATTCTCAAAGGCATTGTGTATCCATGGGATTTTCCAAGCAGTATAATCAGATATGCAGGTAGAGACTTCAAGACATCCGGTTGCATTGGCTGCAACTATGGGATAGTCCGAAGCAAGAAGAACCATCTTTACAATAATAGGAGCGCCGCAGCCTGAACACATCCTATGCCCTGAAGTTAACAATATTTCTTTTTTTGAAAGTTCTTTTAATGTAAGTGGTGTCGCCATATTATTCCCTCACCGCGATATATTCTTTAATCATTTTTACTTTTCCTGTCTTTACTATCTCAACAAGCTCATTAAGCACAAGCTCCGCATGACTTGGCATGTAATCCCTTCCTCCGAGGCCGTATATCTTATTGATAAGAACCGGCCCATTTTTATGAGGATAAAGGCTTGCGGCAATATCAATGAAGAGCGGCCCGTAAGAGCCTCCGAATGCATCAGCCCTGTCAAGTACACAGATTGCTTTCAGGTGCTTTAACGCATTTCCTATTTCATCGTACGGGAACGGCCTGAACAACCTCGGCTTTAACAAGCCAGCCTTTATTCCTTTTTCTCTGAACGAATCAATAACATCCTTTGACGTGCCTGCAGCGGAGTTCAGTATAACAAGCCCTATCTCAGCGTCATCAAGCCTGTACTCTTCAAAGAGCCCGTATTTCCTGCCGGATATTTTTTCAAAGTCTTTAGCGACATCCAATACAATGCCGGGAACCTTTGACATAACCTCAGCATGCGCCTTTCTGTATTCCATATAATAGTCCGGGAGTATCAAAGGCCCGTAACTCACAGGATGCTCCAGATCAAGCAAAGGATTCAACTGCTTATACTCACCGACAAGTTTGCTGACAGCGTCATCGTCGATATATTCAATCCTCTCTATTGAATGGCTTATGATAAAGCCGTCAAGACACACCATGATCGGAAGCCTTATATCCATGTGCTCTGCAATGCGGAATGCCTGAATTGTATTGTCATACGCCTCCTGAGCGTTCTCAGACCAGAGCTGTATCCATCCGCAGTCCCTTGCGCCCATTCCATCCGAGTGGTCTCCGTGGATATTTAATGGCGCTGACAAGGCCCTGTTCACCAGAGCCATGACTATCGGCAGCCTTGTGCCTGAAGCTATGAATAATTCTTCCCACATAAGCGCAAGCCCCTGCGAAGAGGTAGCGGTCATAACCCTTCCGCCTGCGGCAGCGGCTCCTATGCACCCGCTCATCGCGCTGTGTTCGCTTTCAACAAGAATCATCTCGGTCTTTACCTTGCCGTCTGATACAAAACCTGTAAATCTCTGCATAATATCTGTCGCAGGGGTTATGGGATATGCTGCGCTTACATCAGGGTTTATCTGTCTCAGCGCCTCTGCAACAGCCTCGTTTCCTGTAACCGCAACTATTCTTCCGGATTTCTGGGCCATCATTTCCCCTCCTCTTCCATGACTATCGCCTTGTTCCCTTTTTTCCCCGGACACTCAAGAGCGCATATTCCACAGCCCTTGCAATAGTCATAATTAAACCCTGTCATTTTACCGTCCTTGACATTAACAGCCATGTCAGGGCAGTACGCCCAGCAGAAAAGACACTGGATGCAGTTTTCCTCTATCCATTTCGGCCTGTAGGCCCTCCATGAGCCTGTCTTAAACTGTAAAGCGCTTCCTGCCTCTGTGCAGACAGCTCCGGGATTCACATTCTTCCATCCTTTAAGCTTCATCCTTCTTTTACCTCCCCGTATCCGCGCTTTGTAGCCTCAAGATTGCCGTCTATTATCTTCTGGGAGAATTTCTTTCCGAAGCTTTTCCTGACATCTTCGAGAAGACTATCAATGCTTACAATGTTCGTGGCCTTGCATATTGCTCCAAGCATCGGCGCATTAGGCAAAGACCTTCCGATGCAATCCATCGCTATCTTTGAAGCGTCTATTGTAAAAACCTTCTGTGAAGATTCCGCTTTGAGTTTTGCTCTTATTTCTTTAGGTTCTTTTGATGTATTTACCACAAAAATAGCGTCCTTTGTTGCCCCGTCGGCAACATTGATGCTGTCAAGCAAAGTAGCGTCAACAACACTAACAATCTGAGGATTTAAAACAGGACAATGCATCCTGAGTTCTTTAGAACTAATCCTGTTATATGCACGCAGAGGCGCACCGGCCCTTTCAGGCCCGTATTCAGGGAAGGCCTGCACATGCCTTCCGCTGCTGAGGCATGCGTCAGCAAGCACCTTTGCGGCAGTGACCGTTCCCTGTCCGCCTCTTCCATGCCACCGGATTTCAACCATATCAGCCATATCTTTCCTCCACAATAAAGTTTATCATTTTATCCAATTATCCGCTTATTTTGCAAGACATCAAACTTAATAGGTTTATTTATTTTTGTGATAGAAGAAACACGGGTGTTTTTTTATGAGACTTTTAGCGCATTATGTGTCAAGTAAGTTAGTTTATTGATCACTGAGCTTGATATTGAGATGAAGGTCTTTTTTAACCTTGCAAATTAAAGGCCTACCTTTTAAATTACAAGCAGATAAAACGGGCATTGAGGCTGAGATTGAGATGAGGCTTAGTCAGGCGCTTTTTCTATATCGCGTAGCGTACCAGTCAATAACCTGTCTAATCATTTTTTGGTAGGAAGTATGATGTTTTTGCGCCTCCTTTTTAAAAAAATCAATACTCGCTTTTTTTAGGGCAATTGTCACCTTAATATTTTCTTCCTTCAGCACGAGTTGATCCGGAGGAGGCAGAAAATCATTAACAATCCTGAGATTGCCCATGGGTTCTTCGCTATATTTCATTTTGCTCTTCATATATTTTCCTCCCTTTTCTCCAATATCCCGCACCATAAATGCGGATAACATTACCTCTATACGTAAACCTCACGGTCATTATGCCCTCGCCGACCCTGCCGATGCAGTAAAACCTTTCTTCCTCGGTACTATGGTTAATGTCTTCGACAATTACACGCATAGGGTCAAGAAAGGCATATTGAGCCAATGAAAAAGAGACATTGTGCTTGGCATGGTTTTCCCTATCCTTCTCCTCGTCCCATTCGAAATGGGTCTTTTTCATGGTTTTATGATACTACGGAATGAGCTAAAAAGCAATATGAAAGTATGGCTGTTTATATGGTCTATTTGAAACTGAAACTCAACTGATATCGCAAAGGGCAGGATTGAGAAACGCGTACACCGCCGCGCGGCTTGGTATCTCCTACTCTATTGCCCTCTTGCCCGCTCTTTCTTGCTGATAGCTGATCGCTGAAGGCTGAAGCTGAGTTAGCGAATAGATTACGGCACTTTGAGACTGTCATGCAGTGACTCACCGAGGCAGTGGAACTATTAAAAAACCGGCCGCTGTCCCTAATTAGTCACCGATACATTTATCAACGACAGTCAATCTATCTTTCCCGCTTAGATAGGGCTATCATGAATGGCCATACTTCTTCAAAAAAACTTGATAAATATATCACTTGTATGTGTTATAATTTGACAACTTTTAATAGTGCGGAGGCAATTTTCAGGGAACTCAGAGTGAGAAATAAATAATGCCCTTAAATAACAAGACAAGGATAAACAAAAAACTTGAATGGGGGAAATATGTATCCCCTCTCTCCGATAAAAATATTACCCCCTTCAACTGGTATTCATTCAAACACAGATTCGGCAGTGAGCTTGTCTCAAAGATATTTTTCATGTTTGGATTATCAGAAGGAGACTCGATTTTCGACCCCTATTGCGGCGGGGGCACGACCCTTATTAAATCAAAATTAGACGGATACAATGCAGTTGGCTTGGATATTTCCCCTTTTTCTACTTTCTTAACAAACACCTTAACAAAATCATATGACGCAAACAGATTAAACAAAGCATTAAAAAAAATTTCCCATAAAGTTAATTCAAAAGTTGATATCCCAGATGTTGCTATTCTGCAAAAATCGTTTTCTGACAGAACATTGCAATATATTTACTCATTAAAAGATTCAATCAATTCATTATCTATGCCCGAGAGAGATTTTTTTCTTTTTTCCTTGTTGAGAATCTTGGATAGTGCAAGCAAAGCAAAAAAATCAGGAGGATTTCTTCGAATAACTGATCAAAAAAGGGTTCCGCTGGAAGTCGTTAAAAAAATGTTTGTTGATTCTTCTGAAAAACTCATGAGCGATATTAAGACCTTTAAATATACAGATACTTTTACCAAGGCGGTAATTGGTGACGCAAGAGATTATCCATATGAAGTGAAAGACAAGAAATATGATGCTATATTAACGTCACCACCATATCCGAACAGACACGACTATACACGGATATATGAGCTAGAATTATTGGTTGGTTTTATAAAAGACAACAAATCTCTTAAAAACCTCCGGTACGAAACTTTAAGATCGCATGTAGAGGCCAAAGAGAAATACAAAGCAGATGGCTATATTAGACCTATGCTGCTTGAGAAAAAGATAAAAGAGTTAAATAAGCGTGAGATGAATAATTCTAAAGTTATTTCAACAATCGATGGATATTTTGAAGATATGTACTTGTCTTTGAAAGAAATGGCCAATGTTTTAAAACCCGGCGGCCATATTGGGCTTGTTGTCAGCAATGTTCGCTTTGCGGGTGTTATGATTCCAGTTGATGAATTGCTGACACAAATAGGAACACAGGTAGGCTTAGAAAATGAGGGTATTTATGTTCTTCGATATAGAGGGAATAGCTCTCAGCAAATGGGCAGACATAAAAGAGAGCCAGCCCGAGAAAGTCTGATAGTCTGGGGAAAATTAAAAATATGCAACAAAAGAAAAAAACAACAAGCCAGCCTAAACAAATCGTTTACCTTTTAGGTGCAGGCGCAACACAAGCAGAGGTTGCCCATCAAGGAGTAAAAGTTAATCTTCTCATGCAGGGCATTTCTTCTCATATTTTAAAAAGGGCTAATACGGATAGGCATTTAAACCTAAAAGAAGAAGCTGATATTGAAAAATTAATAAGCCTACTTGCTGCAACTGGTATCGATAAATATAAACAAGAGGCAGAAAACTTAAGAGAGGCTTATTTCGCGGAGATACTGGACGGTTTGATTAACGCAGGCATATTAGATAATCCAGAGCTTGCTATGGGTCTATTTGAGATGCACAATAATGCACTATTTAAGAAAAAAACCGAAACGCTATCAGGAATCATTAGCTTAAACCATGATAACCTTTTTCAGGTTGCATCGCAAAACATTTATAAATGTATTAACCTTGGCTTTAAATTTGAGTCCGATTCCACTCATTTTTTGCCCGGAAGCAACAAAAAAGCACCACGCATAATACAATTGCATGGTTCCTTTAATTGGCTGAATTCTTTACCTATAAAAGTTTCATTGCTAACGCGTCATAGCAAATATGATAAGGACATGCTGTGGATACCACCAACCATTTTAAAAGAGTCAAAAGATTATCCATATAATAAGTTAATGGCATTAGCATATGAAATATTATTGAGGAAGTGCAACATTTTGAGAATTATAGGCTGCTCATTAAGTCAAAACGATTGGAATATTATTTCTCTTATATTTAACGCGCAATATAATCAATATCGCAATGATAACACTTGCTTTAAAATTGAATTGATAATGGATGAAGATAAATGCCAGGAGATTATCAGGGAGTATTCATACTTAAAAAATATTTTCCCTATTAGCCAATTAAAAGATGGCAATTTTGATGAATACAAAAACTCCGATAAAATATCGAAAACGTCTGAACTTAACAATCCGTTTAAGTATTGGCTTAAAACGAAGGTTCAGTACCATCGGAATAAGGGCACATTTGATGGTAAAAGCATAAGTAAAACTTTGAAAAAAATAATGGGAGCAAGGTAATGAAAAGAAGGTTTGAAGAATGGCGCATAAATAAACTACTTGAATCGAGGGAGAATATTTCTTTTCCTGATTACCAAAGAGAACCTAAATTGTGGGGCTTGAAAGAAAAACAGTTATTAATAGATTCGATAATAATCGATATGGATATTCCTAAACTCTACTTTAACGAGATAAAAAAAGGCGACTATGAAGTGGTTGATGGGCAACAAAGATTATGGGCAATATGGGGATTTATTAACAATGAATATAAATATGAAATAGATGGTAAGAATAAATATTTTAACGAGCTGTCTTCGACTCTAAAGGAACACATACTTTCATATAGATTACAAATTACTATAATCACTAATGCATCTGAGAAAGATTTAAGGGAACTTTTTTTAAGGTTGCAATTAGGCCTTCTTTTAATTACTGGAGAAAAGCTAAATGCGACAGTTGGTTTAATGAAAGATTTTGTGTTTAAAAAGATGGTAAAACATTCTTTTATTAAATCAATCGCAATCCCGGAACGCAGATTTGCAAAACAAACATTATGCGCTCAAATTTGTATCAATATATTTTCTAAGGAAAATATTAATGATTTCTCTCGTACACGATATGAAGATTTAAATTATTTTTTCAAAAACTATGAACATCTGCAAGGGGAAGAGTTGAAGCTGTTTGAAAACCTGTGCAAACACATTCTTGATGTTCTTGACACTCTAAATTTTTATTTTAAGGAAAAGGCTGAGTTGTTGAAAAACAGATCTTTTATCCTCTCTGTATATTTATTTGTTGAAGAGATGACAAAAACTCACAGCAAGCAAGCATTAGATCTTGCAATGCCTAAGTTTATTGAATTTGCAATTACGCTCTTGGAGCGGTTAAGGTCTGAAGCCCAGGCAGGGTTCGACAGAAGAAATGAGGAATTATATATTTTTGAATCTTTCCTAAGCAATGCGCCTGGAGAGAAATATCAAATTAAAAGAAGGCATGACAAATTAAAAGATTTCTTTAAATACTATCAAAAAACTGGCAAAATAAAGGGTGATTAATGGCTTAATCACTCGTTGCTCAACACTTTTGGGTCAGCATTTTATGAAAAAAATAGTAAAAAATTAGAAAAAATTAGGGAACATGTACTAGCTCACTAATTCGGTAACTTTCTGGAGTTTATCAAAAGGTGTTTCATAGTTCAAGCCCCCATGTTTCCTCAGATGATTATATTCAAATAAAAAGTTCCCAAGATTCATGAGCAAGTCTTTCTCGGACTCGAATGAATTGGGATAAAAAAACTCGTTCTTAATTATCTTCCAGAATGCCTCTACTTTTCCATTTGTCTGAGGCCGGTAGGGCCTAGTGCATATGTGTTTTATTCCTAATTCAGCGCACATTGTCTCAAAAGGATGCTCCCGAGCAAGTGAGCCCTTAAATTCGGGACCATTGTCAGACAATATAGCTTCAAATTCAAAATTATATATTTGTTTAAACCATGATAATGAACGAGCCATAAAGTATGTCAGGGTTGAGGCCTTTTTGTCTTTAACTATTTCGGCATAGACAAGTCTTGTGCAATCATCGCAGCATCCAGCAACATAGAGTTCTTTGATTTTAAACGAGCATCTTATATCTTTTGGGATCTTGGTCATATCTATATGGGCAAGCTCTCCGGGCGCCTGCTTTTCATAACGCTTTATTATTTGCTTCTGTGCCTCATTCAGAGGATAACGTGCCTTTATTCTGTCCATGGTGGCAGGAGAAGGTGTTTTATCCAGATAGTAAGGTTTAAAAAGAAGAACCAGTTCGTACCTGTTTGAACCAAATCTTCTGTAAGCTTTGATTATGTTTCGCTCTACCTCTTTAGGTGTCCGTCTTGAACCGGGTTTAGCTCCTCTTTTACTCGGCAGAAGTGATTCAGCCTTCTTTCCGCCTTCTATCCATTTGACATAGTACCGCCTGAGTTCTTTTGCGCTGATATGGTGCGCTTTACAAAGGTCTTTTACAAACCTGAATGGTCGAGGTGTAATTTTGGAACGCGTCCGCTCATATTCCTTTAAAATCGGCAGCCATCTTTTAAGAATAATTTGATACTCGTAATGCATAACAGCCCTCCTTTGGTTAATTTTTACTATACCAAAAGAGTTACCTAATTACTGAGCATGAACAACACATCCCATATTTTTCATGCTCCTTAATTGCAACAATTCCTCTCCCAAAACCTGCCGCATTATAACATTTAAAAAATCTATTTCAAAGGTTCAATCTTTCTGGGGATTTGATAGCTGGATGCCTGCTCCCATGCTTTCATGAGTTCATTTTGATGCATGGTTGCCCATTCCGTCACAAGACCCAGTGCCCGTGGCGGCAGGCTGCCGGTTAAAACCCCAAGCGTTTTTATTTCGATTAATGCCTCGGTTTCTCCGTAAACAGCGTGGAAATGCGGCGGGTTATGTTCTCTGAAGTAGATGAAAATGACAATTCCGAAAAACCTGCTTATCTCAGGCATGTGTCAGTTGGGCGGTGATTTTGGTTCCTGTTAATTCGGCATAAAGAGAATCCGGGCATAAATCAATGCCGCCCGGCCATGCCACTGTATGACTCACGGGATCAATGAATGCAGCCTCAAAAACCGCGCGGTCTTTCCAAACTGAAAAAACACCCTTATCGGCAACATCGGACAAATCAACAACGCCTTCAACGTTATCCGAAAATTTTATCCAAATCCGGAATCCTTCAAGTGTCTTTACATCGGTTATCTTATGCATAAAATACCTCCAACATAGCTACATTTTACCATATCCTGTTTTATAATTTTTAACAAACTTTCATATTTTCCAAAAAACACCGTCACCCTTTTCAATTTCTATATCAACCCCAACTCTTCCGAAAACTTCCTGAAAAGCTCAAGACCCTTTCTGTGTTCGTCTCCGAAGTCATAGGAAATCTGCTTCCAGTAGGATATAAGCTCATTCTCTGTCAAAATACCTTTTAGCGGTGATTCCGGGGCAATTATTTTGAAGTTTTCCAATGCGAGCTTTTTTGCTTTGTTCAAATCGCTTTTAAATCTCTTCAGAAGTTCAGCCTTTTCTTTGCAGCAGTCTTTTTTGTAAATCCACAATGCAAATGTGAACGGCAGCCCTGTGTTTTTATTCCATAACTCCCCGAGGTCATAAATGTAAAAAAGTCGGGAGCTGAAACCTTTAACTGCTTTTAATGCATCATCGCCAATCAGAAGATACGCCTCTGCTGAAGAGGGCAATGAATCCAGACGAATATCCGCAGTCTTTAAATTGCATTTCACATTATAAAATCTTTCAAAAATAATTCTCAGCAAGCCAACAGACGTCTCAGACTGGGATGATGTAAGAACCGGCAGTCCGTTTAATTCCTCTATTGGTTTTCTGCTGAGAAGAATGATACTGCCGACAGGCCCGATTGAGCTTATTGAATGGTTATCTATAATCTCATATTGATTGCTGTATCTCAGATATTCTATGGATGACGAAGGGCTGACATCAACCTCTCCTGTCCTGAGCATCTTGTTGAGCGCGGAAGGCACGCCCGCTATAAATTCGTATCCGGAACAATCGCATTCCCTCTCAAGTATATAAAATATCGGGAACAGGTTTGCATAAGGAATTTTGCCTATTCTGAGTTTCTGTTCGGGTGTTTGCACTTTAAGCCTAAAGATACTTTCTGATAATTTCCATGTTCAGATTTTTTAAGACTGTTTTCTCAAATGCCTCATCCGACATGTCATCAAGAAAAGGGAAAATACCGATAAGAGGCACAGGGCTTAGCTGCTCTATAGCCTTAGGGTTCGTTTCCTCTGCCATGCCGTCCTCGGACTGGTATGTATGGTTTATAATTATACCAGCGACCTCAAGCCCTTGTTTCAGGGCATAATTTACGGTGAGCAATGTGTGGTTTATCGTTCCGAGCCCCGGCCTTGCCACAACAACCAGCGGAAGCCCCATTTCTCTGGCAAGGTCCAGAACAAAGTAATCTTTGTTTATGGGGACTAATAATCCTCCGACTCCTTCTACTATAATTGCCTGATAGGCCCTTCCGAGCTTATCAAATGCTCCTCGTATCTTGTTAATATCAACGCTTGTGCCTTCCATTTCAGCAGAGACCATCGGCGCAAGCTCATGTTCAAAACAGCAGGGGGTTATATGGCTTACTGTCTCGTCCATGTGCGCAATTTTTTTAAGGAACATGCCGTCAGAAGGCGCCATTACGTTTCCTTCTCTGATACAGCCTGTTTCAACGGGCTTCATACCGCACGCCTTCACCCCAAGAAGGCCCGCAGCTTTTATTAAGGCAGCGGCAACTACGGTTTTTCCAACGCCTGTGTCAGTCCCCGTTACAAAAAAACCTTTCATACAATCCTGCTGTCAAGACAAAAAACCTGTCCTGTTATATTATCCGTCGTCAAGAGATAAACAATAAACCCTGCCGCATCCTTTGGACCGGATAATTTTCCTGTAATACTCTCCATCTTTGCCGTCGTCATTGCCTTCTCAGACGCCTTTCCCATTTCAGTCTGCATATATCCCGGAAGCAGCGCATTAACTCTGATATTGTATCCGGCAAGCTCTTTCGCCGCAGTATAAGTCAGGCCGAGAACCGCAGCCTTTGAGGCGCTGTATGCCGCCTGCCCCTCTCTTCCTTTAAGCCCTGAATACGAGGAGATATTTATAATATGCCCTCCTCCTGATTTTATCATAAAATGAGAGAAGGCCCTGATAGTATTGCAGCATCCTTTAAGATTTACCCTCAGAACCTCGTCCCAATCTTCCTCTTTCAGTTTAATCATCAAACCGTCTTTTATTATCCCTGCGTTATTTACAAGGACATCCACCCTTCCCCACTTCTCATAAACCGCCTCTGCCATTTTCTCAACATGCTTTATGTCACCGACATCAGCCTTTATTAATAGCGTATCTGAGGCAATCTCATCAGCCACTTTCGCCGCCTCTTTCTCTGATGCAAGGTAATTCACGGCAACATTATAACCGCTTTCCCCGAGCGTTAAGGCAATCTCCTTTCCGAGCCCTCTTGATGAGCCTGTGACTACTGCAACACGCAATATTATTCCTCCAATCTCAGGATTTTAGCATATCACAAAAACTTGCAGATTATAGGGAAATAATGTAACTTTAATCAGTAATATTCCAAAGGAGAAATTATTATGAAAACCCTATGGGCGCCGTGGAGAATGGAGTACATACTTGGCAAGAAAGAGCCTGAGTGCATATTCTGTTCTTATCCAAAGAAAACCAATGACAGGGACAATCTGATACTCTACAGAAGCGCTCACAACTTTGTGATGATGAACAAATACCCTTACAACAACGGGCATATCATGGTCGTGCCTTACATCCACACATCAACAATAGACAATCTGACCGATGAAGTCCTGTTGGATTTTATGAAGGTCACACAATATTCCCTTAAATGTCTCAAGGAAGCATTCAGGCCTGAAGGGTTTAATATAGGGATTAACATCGGCGCTGTTGCAGGTGCAGGAATGGAAGAGCATGTCCATCTTCACATGGTGCCGCGATGGGCGGGAGATACGAGCTTCATGTCAGTTCTCGGTGAGATAAAAGTAATACCCGAGTATATAATGGAGACATACGACAAACTATTTCCGGTATTTAACAAGAGATAACAGGAGGCTATCGTGTTTTAGCGTATTTTTTGCGGCGGTATTCTTTCTTCTTTGCCTCATCCCAGAGTTTATCCATCTCTTTAAGCGTCATATCGGAGAGGTTTCTCTTGTTATCCGCTGCCTTCATCTCAATATAGCGGAATCTTGAGATGAACTTGCTTATGGTCTTCCTCAGCGCGTCCTCGGGGTTGACGCCCACAAACCTTGAAATATTCACAAGCATAAAGAATATGTCTCCAAGCTCATCTTCTATCTCCGGTTGTTTTTTATTCTTAAGCGCTTTTCTAAATTCTTTTAATTCTTCATTCATCTTTTCAAAGACATCCCCTGTCTTCTTCCAGTCAAACCCTACCCTCGCAGCTTTTTTCTGAAGCTTATGCGCCCTCAGAAGTGACGGCAGCGCCTTCGGCACTCCTTCAAGAATTGATTCCTTATGTTTTCCCTCTCTCTTCTTTTCTTCATCCCAATATTTACGGAAATGTTCTTTGCTCTTGAATTTTCTTTTTCCGAAAACATGAGGATGACGGTTCAGCATCTTCCGGCTTATCTCATCTATAACATCATCAATATCAAATTCATTCTTTTCCTTTGCAAGCTGGCAGTGAAATACTATCTGAAATAGGAGGTCTCCAAGTTCTTCCTTTATCTTCTCACTGTCTCCTTCATCCAGAGCCTCAAGGACTTCATATGTCTCCTCAAGAAGAAAGGGCTTAAGGGAATCCCTTGTCTGCTCCTTATCCCACGGACAGCCTTTATCCCCCCTGAGAGCGGACATTATGTCAATGAGTTTTTTAAGATTCGTCATCTAACTATGATAGCAGATGAGAGACCCGTTCCGCCTCAGGCGGATTGCCTTAATCCAAACACAGCCTGCTGAATGAAACTCATTGACATTAAGACGCTGTGGATTTATTCTTAATAAAGAGGAGGGCAGAGAAATGAAACACATACATAAATACACATCAGTTTCCCATCCCGGCCTTACATCCGAAGCAACGTCTCTCGGTATCAAAGCAGCAGAAATCAGAAAATGCGAATCCTGTCAGAAAGAAATGACGTTTATCCAGACAAAAAAAGATAAATGGATTCCGCTGTTTAAAGATGACGCTGCCGACGAACAGAATATACTCTTAGCGTAGGACACGCTTTTAGTGCACCGAACACGAAAAACACGGGTCATACGCCCGCACGAGCATCTCACACATGAGAATCAGTTCATCTTCCGGCTTATCTATATTTTCAGTCACAAGCTTTTTGAGAGACTCTTCAAGATTTAGAAAGTTGTGCGCTGTCGGCGTCACGATATTTGCCTTTGTTATTATTCCGCTCCTATCTATCTCATAATAGTGATAAAGCATCCCGCGCGGCGCCTCTGTCAAAGCAGAGCCGACGCCTTCCCTCACCTTAAAATCAGCAAAGTACTCTTTTAACGTAAGCCCTCTGAGAAGTATGGCGCACTCCTGAAAAGCATGGACTATCTCAACAGCCTGTGCAAGATTATTAAGGAAAGGGTTGCCGCCGCCTTTAAAACCAATGTCCTCCGAAGCCTTTTTTGCATCAGGCAAGAGATTATCAAAGCCAAGATTGATTCTTGCAAGCGCTCCAGCCATGAGAGAGCCTCTATCTTTTATAACTGTCCTCTTTGCATTTGAGTAAGGGACTTCGTCCTCAATAAAATAAGATGGGTATTCGTGCTCTTTGATATTCAGCCCCTTTGTTGATGAAATTATGCCTCCGTTTATCGCATATTCACCTTTGCCTGTCAGCGCCACGAACTCCGCATCATTTTCCAGAGCAGGGCATTTAAGTTCCGACGCCATCTTTAATGTTTCGAGGGCATCCTCATGCAGAGATTCAAGCTCTTTTGCAGCTTTCTCTGTGTCGGCTTTTGACGGAAGCTTTGTAAAACCGCCGACAACCATTGAAACAGGATGCAATGCCCTGCCTCCGAAAAGGGAGGTAATGCTGTTAGCCGCATCCTTTAATCTCAGAAATCTTTTAATCTCCTTTTCATAACGTGGAAGCATCTCCACTACGGAATTAAGCTTGAAAAAATCCGGAAGCGCAAAGATATAAAGATGTGCGAGATGGCTTGAGAGAATCTGGCTTAAGGCAAGTATCTTCCGTATTTTCTTAACTTCAGTAGAAGGCTTAAAGCCGAATGCATTTTCCATGGCCCTTATCGCCGTTGTCATATGAGACACAGGACATATGCCGCATATCCTTGCAACTATGTCCGGAACCTCGTCAAATTTCCTTCCCACAAGAAAACCTTCGAAGAAACGCGGAGGCTCCCAGATATTAAGCCTGAGTTCTTTGAGTTTTCCTCCTTCTATCTCAAGCTTTACAGAACTCTCACCCTCAACGCGGGCTATGTAATTTATATCAATCTTCATATACCATCTCCACTGCTTTTCTGAATTCAATTGTATCAGCTCCGAACTCTGTAAACTTCCTTATGATGTCATCCCGCGATATTCCCATTGCCTTGAATTTTTTCGCAAGCGCAGGCCCATTTGCCTGCTTCATAGGACCGAAGCATGAATAACACGCCCTGTTCATAGAAGGACAGAGCGCTCCGCAGCCTGCATTTGTCACAGGCCCCATACACGGCATATTATCTGCAATCAGAACACACAGATTTCCTTTCAGCTTGCACTCAATGCAAACGCTGTGCTGAGGAAAATCAGGCTTCCTTCCTGTCAGGACAGACGTCAGCGCTTCATACAAGTCCCTCTCAGCAGGGGGGCATCCCCTTATATAACCGTCCACTTTCACATACGCATCCACTGCATGGGGTTTAATTGAATGTATTGAAGAGAGATTTTTATAAACTCTTTTCTCAACCTCCAGTTCCGGCGCTGTCGCCTTTATTGCCGGAATGCCGCCGATTACCGCGCATGAGCCTATTGCAAAAAGCTTTTTGCTCTGTCCTCTTATAATCTTCAGCTCATCAGCCTGCCATGCCTCTGTTATTGTGCCTTCGACAAGAGCTATATCAAACGGCCCGTCAGGAATGCCTTTACGTGAAAGCATCTTTATAAATACAAAATCGAAACTTGCAAGAACTTCAGGGACATGTTTATGAACATACGCAAAAAAATAAGAACAGCCCATGCAGCATGAATACTTAAAGAATCCAAGCCTGAGTTTATTCATAAGTTACAGCACCCCGTCCGGCAGCCCGCGCACTTCTTTATATGAAAATACAGGGCCGTCCTTGCACACAAATAAACCTGAATGCTGGCAGTGCCCGCACTGGGCAATACCGCACTTCATCCTTCTTTCAAGCGATACATAAAGCGATGACTGTGACATGCCATGCATGATAAGCCCCCTGCATATAAAACGCATCATTATCTCAGGCCCGCAGACAAAAGCAATGGCCCTTTCAGGTTTTATCTTCACCCTGTCAATTAAATCAGTAACAAGTCCTACATAATATTTCCATCTGTCCGGCTGCACGGCTTCGTCAACTGTCAGATAAACCGCAATCTTTTCCGCCCATCCGTCAAACTCATCCATAAAGAGCACATTCTTTTCGTTTCTTGCGCCGCAGATGAGGCTTACATCACCGAATGATCCTCTGCTGTTTAAGATTAAATGAATAACAGGCCTGAGCGGTGCAAGCCCCACGCCTCCTGCAATGATGAGAACATCTTTCTTCTCTGCCTTCTTAACAGGCCAGCCCCTGCCATAGGGCCCCCTGAAGAAAAGCTCATCGCCTTTTTTAAAATCTTTCAAAAAATCCGTCACTCTTCCTACGGACTTTATCGTGTGTTTAAAAGAGCCGTCCCGCATAATTGCGCTCAGGGATATGGGCGCCTCGCCAACACCCGGGTAACCTACCATATTAAACTGTCCCGGTTCTGCAACAAATGGAAACTCTGTTGAGAGAGTGTATGTCTTAACTCCCTCTGCCTCAGTTTTCACATCCTCTACCTTTGCCCTTAACGGCTTAAGCGGGTTCATGTTTTTGTATCTCTTTTGTTATCTCCGTAAGGTCAATTCCTGTCGGACACCATGTTATGCACCTGCCGCACCCGACAGTTCCGAAAACTCCGTACTGATTTGTCTGGCCTAACTTATGCGTAACAAACTGCCTGAGCCTTGCAGCCCTCCTCTGTCTGAAATTGCCTCCGTGGACTTCTGCAAACCTTATGTCCTGACATGCATCAAAACACCTGTATCTTGTTACTGTCTTAAGATCCATGCTCATCTCATCTCTCAGATCATAGCAAAAACACGTCGGGCATACCATGACACAGTTTGAGCATGAAAGACATTTCTCTTCCGCTGTCTGCTGCCAGACAGGGTGTCCCATGTTCTCCACAAAAATATTGTCAAGCCCTGAAACATTTATAGTTTTTCTAAATTTACCCTGCATTGCTTTTTCCTTTTCTGCTTTAAGTCTCAGCTCATCCCTGCCGGCGCCTCTGCCTTCAAGCCCGAATAATTCCTCTGCCTCTCTGCTTTTTATCTCTACGAGATATTCGTTTTCAAAGTCGGTTAGGAGCATGTCATAACCTCCTGCTGCATGAAGAAAAGGCCCGGCGCCAACCGATGAGCAGAAACAGTTGTCTCCAACGTTTGTACAATTTAACGAGATGATTAGAGTATTTTTCCGCCTTGCTTCATAGTGCGGGTCTTTAAACGCACCGAGAAATGTCCTGTCAAGGTAGAGTATTGCATTCACATCGCAGGGATGCACTCCTACAATTACCTGCTTTTCTGCAATCGGAGCAATTTCATCTATTGTTATCTTCCCATTCATAGCAAATCTGAAAAGCTCGTCATTCGGTTTATAGAGAAAAAGTTTTCCCGGAGAGAGCATGGTGGTTTCATACTCCATGAAAAGCTCTTCTGAAGAATCCACTTCTTTAAAAACAGCATGATTGCCCCGATAATATCGGGGGCCTATAAGCTTGTAATCTTTCTTCAGAGAATCAAGCCACAGCAGAAAAGCCTTTTTTGAAATCAGACGTTTAAATTTTTGGAAAGTGCGTTCCCCAGTCATACCATTTCCAGACATCCCTTGTCAGGTCTTTATATTCTGTTTTTATATGCTCAAACAGGCGTGCATTTTCTATTGCGATAGCGCCCTGACAGGCAAGGGCAGAAAGAAAATCTCTCTCTGACTCGCTGAAGGTATAAGGGACAGACGTATAAACCCTGAGAACTCCTATCGCTTTTCCCCTGACAGTAAGGGGCAGAGAAAGAAGCGACATTATGCCTTCCCTTATTATTTCATCCGGATACTGAAGCCTTTTGTCTTTCCTGATGTCCCGAACTGCCATAGATACAACCTTACATTTCAGGCACTCCCTGTCTATGGGGCTCTTCGCAACTTCAACCGGCCCTTTTTCCAGATATGCCCTGCTCAGTCCGTAAGCCGCCTTGACCTCAAGCGTCCCTTTTTCCTCGTCAAGAAGCCTGATTGATGAAGCCCTCAGCCTTAACGTCTTAGCGGCATTTTCCACTATCATCTGGAGAACTTTCTCAAGTGAAAGGGTTGAACTTATTGACTGTGATATTTTTATCAGAGCGCGCATTTCATCCCATATCCTTGCCCTGTCTGCAAGTATGCCTCCCAGAAAGGCAAGCGCCCTGAGCTTCGCTGTCTCTCCGGCAGTAAAATCATGAGGCTCTGCCGTATAGACCCTGACAACGCCTATAGCCCTCTTATCCGCCATAAGCGGAACGCTGAGCACTGATTTTATGCCCTCTTTTTTAGCCTCCTCAAGATACAGGACATGAGGCTCCTTTAATATGTTCCTGGTCTTTACAGCCTTTCCTTTAAGAACCTTTTGGTCAACAAGATGTTTTTTCAGAACAACAGGGCCTTTCTTTAAATACTTCTTGCTCAAGCCGTATGCAGCCACAATCTCAAGGGTCTGATTCTTTTCATCAAGCAGCCTGATCGTTGAGCCTTTAACATCCATAATCTCTGCGATATTTTTTGCGAGGATGTTCAGTGTGGCATCGAGGTTGCGCGCCTTAGCCAGTTCACCGCAGAGAGCGCACATATTGTCTTGTTGTCTCTTCATAAGACAACCCTATCAAACAGAAGAAAGGTTGTCAACCCCGTTAGAAAATTGGACGGGGCTTATTTTCTAACGGGGTCAAGAATTAGGGGTGAGAATCTCTTTTACGCGCTGGCTAACGAGTTTTCCGTCTGCCTTGCCTTTTACTTTCGGCATAAGCTCTTTCATAAGCCTGCCCATGTCCTTCGCGCCAGTGATGCCTGCCTCCTGAATTGTTGCTCTAATGATTTCATCAACCTCTTCAGCAGAAAGCTGTTCAGGGAGATATTTCTGGATAATCTCTATCTCTTTATTTTCTTTTTCTGCAAGGTCATTCCTGTTTGCCTTTAAATACTGTTCTACAGATTCCTTGCGCTGCTTGACCATTGTAGAAAGCACACCCGTAATATCTTCTTCAGTAATCTCGCCTTTTCCGCGCTTTGCAATCTCTGCATTCTTTATCGCGGACTTTATCATCCTGAGAGTGGAGGTCCTGAGGCCGCTTCCCTCTTCCTTACTCTTCATGCTTGTCACAAGGTCTTCATTTATTTTCTTTAAAATGTCCATATAATTATTCTCCTTAACGTTTTTATCCTTTAGTATACACCAAACGCAATATCACTAATTAAGACAGCGTTCCATAAATAATATTGCGATTCTTGTTGGTCCCCATGTAAACCCACAAATGACTTTTAGTTGACAATTCATGCGCCTTTCCGAAAAAATAACCCATGATTGACATTCTTCGAGACAGGGTTATAAGCGGGCAAACTATAACAAAAACTGAAGCTGTTCAAATAAGCGCACTCCAAAAAACAGAGATGTCCGGCCTTTTTGCGGCGGCGAACAAAATACGTCAGGCATTCAGAGGAGACTTTGTTGACCTATGTGCAATAGTAAACGCAAAATCAGGCGCGTGTCCTGAAGATTGCTCCTACTGCGCCCAATCGTCAAAGAGCAGGACTGAAACAGCCGTTTACCCTCTCCTCAATAAGAACGCTGTTATTGAAAAGGCAAAAGAAGCGAGGGATGCGGGCGTAAAAAGATTCTGCATTGTCACAAGCGGAAGAAAGACAGGGAAAAACGAACTGAAAGAAATATGTTCAATGATAAAAGATATAAGGGAAATCGGTCTGCTGCCGTGTTCAACGCTCGGCTTGCTGAACAAAGATGAACTTAAATTTCTAAAAGACAGCGGGCTTGAGAGATACCACCACAATCTTGAAACATCAGAGGGATTCTTTCCTGAAATATGCAGAACCCATACATACAGCGACAAACTCAAAACCATAGATGCTGCAATAGCTGCCGGACTTTCCGTCTGTTCCGGCGGGATATTCGGACTTGGAGAGACATGGGAAGACAGGATTGACATGGCTCTTAAATTAAAAGAACTGCCCATAGATTCTGTTCCGATAAACTATCTTATTCCTGTTAAGGGGACGCCGCTTGGAGAACAGGACATGCTCGACCCGTTTGAAGCCCTAAAAATCGTGAGCCTTTACAGGTTCATTCTTCCGCAAAAGGAGATACGCGTATGCGGGGGAAGGATGCAGGTTTTAGGTGAATTTAATTCAATGGTTTTTATGGCGGGAGCAGACTCTCTCCTTACAGGAAATTATCTTACAGCAACAGGCAGGACATTCAGTGACGACCGGCTTCTGATAAAGGCTTGCGGGTTGAGGACAGGCTGAGATGTTTAGCATTCGCATGAGGGCGTCAAAGAGCGGCATCCACATCTCCGGCGCTGAAGGAATATGCCAAAAATCTGAAATATCAAAGGCCTGCGGTGAATACATAAAAAGGGCTTTGACCCATTCCAGGGGCAAGCCTGACGAGATTGTTATCACAATTGA
The DNA here is from genome assembly GCA_001805105.1 of Nitrospirae bacterium GWF2_44_13. Classification (GTDB taxonomy): domain Bacteria; phylum Nitrospirota; class Thermodesulfovibrionia; order Thermodesulfovibrionales; family UBA1546; genus UBA1546. The sequence continues at coordinate 72,373 of MHEE01000012.1, forward strand.
AAAAATAAAGCAGAAGCCAAAAACAATTTCATTGCTGCCTGTTGTCACGCTCAAGTGCAATTCTCCCGCGGAAGCAAAAAAAATCATAACACAGAAATCAGAATCACTTGGCATTTCAAAAAAAGCCATTGACAACGCATTCGTTGTTCTTAATTCGAAAAAGACAATGCGGGGCGCATCACTAATACTTGCAAAATCAGGGAAGAGGGTTGAGCCGGACAGAAAAAGAGGCGTAAGAGTATCAAGAATGGGAATTAAAAAATCAACTGAAAAAAATCTATCAGAAAAACTGTCAGGAGCAAAGATAAATACAACCCGCCTGATGCGGGTGAAAGAGGCATTAATGCTTGCATCAAAGGCAGCATCCTGGCCTGATGTTATCGCAGAGGCCTGCATCTCCGATGACCCCGATTATACTACAGGGTACATCGCATCAAAGGAATTAGGTTATCTGAGGATACCGAATATCAAGAGAGGGAAAAAAATGCACGGAGGCAGGGTATTCTTTATCAGGGAAACCGCTGATATTGCCGGATTAATCTCTTATTTGGAAAGAAAACCTGCTATCATTATATAAAAATATCGTAATTGGAACCCAAAAACCGGTTGAGAAAAAAGCTCGCAAATACAGATGAAACAGACTATATTTCTTATAGGTAATCCCGCAGCAGGCAGGAATGCTCTGAGGAAAATCAACGAAGCAGCAGCAATCATTAAAAACAAGGGACACAATGTTGAGATGCTGCTTACCGGAAAAAGAGGGGATGCAGAGTCATTTGCAAGGGAAATCGTTCAGAAGTCAGAAGTCAGAAGTCAGAAACCCAAGATTCAAGATGCAGGATACAAAATTCAGGATAATCATGCATCGTGCATCGTGCATCATGCATCGGAGGACTCCGAACTCCGAACTCCGAACTCCGAACTTCTAATCATCGCGGCAGGCGGTGATGGAACATACAATGAGGTGATTAACGGCATTGCCTGCACCAACATACCAATGGCAATACTCCCGCTCGGAACGACAAATGTCCTTGCTAAGGAGCTTGGCATATCGAAATCTATAGAAACCGCCGTCAGCATAGCACTGGAGAGAAACAGCCGTCACGTTTCTTTGGGAAGAATAACCATTGAAGCAAGCTCTGAGATGCCTCAAAATTCCCGTTACTTCTGCCTGATGGCAGGTATTGGATATGACGCTGAAACAGTTTACGGAATAAAAGATGAGATAAAAAGATACTCAGGGAAAGGAGCATATATCTTAAGCGGGCTAAAGACACTGCTTAGATGGGCGCCTGATAAATTGACCTTCACCATGAACGGCGTATCCTGCGAAGGATACTCGGCAATAATCTGCAAGACATCAAAATATGCGGGAAATTTCAGAATTGCGCCTGATGCAGATATAAAGAACGCCGATTTTTATACCTTCATTATGCACGGTAAAAAGCGGCTGGACATTTTCAGATATGTCTCAGGGATAGTTATGGAAAAACACCTAAAATGTACAGACATAACATATAGGAAAATAGAGAACATGGCAGTCAAGGGTAAAGCGCACATACAAATAGACGGAGATTATTTCGGAATGACGCCGGCAAAAATTGAGGTTGTACCCGAGGCGCTGAGGCTTATATATTAGACAAAGGACTTATCTCTTACTGCTTCTTCTTTAACAAAGATTCCATTTTTCCGTGGAATGAAAGAAGGGCTTCTCTCAGTTTATCCTTTGAAACATGCTCCTTTTCGATAAGAGCCATAACATGCAGCAATTCAGCATCGATAGTTTTACGGAAACCTTCCTTATCAAAAGACTTTCTTTCAAACTCGTCCAGCACCTTATTCATTTCTGAAATAAACGATTTGATATAAAAGTCATCGCTGGTTCTTATATGAAGCCGCCTGTGATAATTGCCCGCCAGTATAATTTTCATCTCCATCTTCAATCTTTCGAACGGGCCTATAAACCTGTGAGTGAAAAAAAGGGCTAATACAATAACGATAACCACATAACCCAAAAACACGGCTATAAAAGAAAAAACTCCATGTTCTATCTTAGCGCCGAGTTCTTTGGTCACATATGTAAAGATGATACCGGCAAGAAGCGACCAGATAACTATAAGGGCGATTGAAAGCCGCAGCTCTTTAGCCATAAAAAATATCTGTTTTACACTCTTTGCCTTCCTCTTATCCATCGTATATATTCTATCATTAAACAGATTGATATTACCAAGAATTATTATTCTTTTCAGCCCGTGTATACTTTATAATTAATACATGCACAGAAGAGGCCTGAAGTCAAGCGCACTATTCACAATATTGATTGCATTACTGCTTCACAATCTTTGCATTTACGGCAACTCCCCTGCATCTGGTGAGCAAAGGCATGTTAGGGTTAGTAGAGTGCACGACGGCGATACTGTAAGCGTAATTCTAAACGGCAGGAAGGAAAAGATAAGATTGATAGGCATGGATGCTCCGGAAATCAAACAAAAACCGTGGGGGACAAAAGCAAGAAAGCACCTTGAAAAAATGCTGATAGCGTCCAACCGGAAAGTTACCCTTGAATTTGATGTGGAAAAAAGGGACAAATACGGAAGGCTCCTCTGCTATGTATATTCAACTGACAAAAATATGATAAACCTTCAGATGCTGAAACACGGTTACGCAGTGCTCCTTACCATCTCGCCAAATGTACGCCATGTTGATGAATTCAGAAAAGCACAGCACGATGCCCGCGAACAAAAACTCGGCATTTGGGGCAGCAGTGGACTCAAGGAAACACCTTCTGAATTCAGAAAAAAACATCCGAGAAATAACTGAGATACACCTGAGCCTTGACTTCCGGTTTGTTAATGCATAAAATATAGTTTATATAAAGGCCTACGTATGCTCAAAAGATTTGCTGAATATTTAACTTACGATATCGTTCGATTGGAGCAGGGGCGTCTTGCCGACGCACTTGTTTTTTTCACCTATGACACAATAAAGATATTCTTCCTCCTCTCTGTTGTCATTTTCTTCATATCAATTCTCCGAAGTTACTTTTCGCCTGAAAAGACAAGACGCATCCTTTCGCATAAAAAAGAATTTATAGGAAATATCCTTGCAGCCTTACTTGGAGTTGCGACTCCGTTCTGTTCGTGTTCTGCTGTGCCATTGTTCATCGGTTTTGTCGAGGCCGGCATTCCTCTTGGCGTTACATTCTCATTTCTGATTGCATCACCCATGGTGAATGAGATCGCAGTTGTGCTCTTGTGGGGACTGCTCGGATGGAAACTCACCGCACTTTATATTGGAACAGGGCTAATTGTTGCAATACTGAGCGGTATCATTATCGGAAGATTACGGCTCGAAAAGTGGGTCGAAGAATATGCATATAAAATCCACATTGCTGAGAATCTTGAGACACCAAACCGTACATTCAGGGAAAGAATTGAATACGCCCGGCACAATACAATCGATATCCTGGAACGAATCTGGTTCTTTATCCTTATTGCAATCGGCATCGGCGGTTTTATCCATGGATACGTTCCAGAGGACTTCCTGCTCAGATACGCAGGTCCGGACAATCTATTTGCAGTTCCCATGGCAGTTATTATCGGAGTTCCTCTCTATTCGAATGCTGCCGGAGTCATCCCTATTGTCTCAGCCTTAATCAGCAAAGGACTTGCCGTAGGCACAGTGCTCGCCTTTATGATGGCAGTCACTGCTTTATCACTGCCTGAGATGATAATTTTGAGGAAAGTAATAAAACTGCCGCTGCTCGCAGTGTTTATCGGTATAATGACTGTAACAATAATACTGGTTGGTTATCTGTTCAACGCAATCTTGTAACAAAATTCAGGAGGGGTAATGGATATTAAAATATTAGGTCCTGGCTGCGCGAACTGCCACAAGATGGAAGAGATGGCAAAAAAAGCTGCGGCGGATTTGGGCCTCAAAGCAACGATTGAAAAGATTACTGACATTGCGGAGATAATGAAGTATACGATGTCAACTCCCGGTCTTGTGATAAACGGCAAACTAAGACATTCAGGCAAACCTTTACCAGACCTTGAAAAGGTAAAGGAACTGATCAGGCAAGAGGCTTAACCATCCATGGAAACAATCCTCACAATATTTAAGGCGCTCTCTGATGAGACAAGGCTGCGGATATTAAAACTGCTTGAACATGGAGAGTTGTGCGTTTGCGATATTGTCGCAGCTCTGGACATGGTTCAGCCAAAGGTCTCTTTTCATCTGGGGGTGTTAAAAGAAGCAGGCTTTATAAAGGACTGCAAACACGGAAGGTGGATTCATTACAAACTTGATGATGCCGACATGTTCAAGAGGTCTTTAATCCTGTCTGTGCTTGAAAGAACATCTAATGCTGCCGCCGCAGAGGATAAAAAACGGCTTGAGAGGTTTCTGAAAAGCAAAAAAACAAAAACAGATTGCATCAATCTTAAAAATACCGCGAGAGGTAATCATGCTTAAAGTAATGTTTTTGTGCACGGGGAATTCCTGCAGAAGCCAGATGGCAGAGGGCTTTGCAAAACACTACGGGAAAGAACTGTTAGAGGCCTACAGCGCCGGGCTGCTCGCAACTCGGGTGCATCCGCAGGCCATCACGGTGATGAAAGAACTTGGGATTGATATCTCTATGCAGAAGTCAAAAACAATAGACATGGAACTGCTCAATAGGATGGATATGATTATCACACTCTGCGGGAATGCGGAGGCTTCATGCCCGATGACACCCCCGCACATTAAGCGCCTACACTGGTCTATTGATGACCCTGTAGAGACAATCGGTTCGGAGGAGAAAAACGTAAATGAATTCAGAAGGGCAAGGGATGAGATAAAAAAAAGAATACTCATTTTGACAAAAACGCTCGGTCTACATGAAAAAAGCGAAGCTCAAGGGGAATTATAATGAAAAAAGGCATCAACAAAAGACTTTCCTTTATCGACCGTTATCTGACAATCTGGATATTTGCTGCGATGGCTCTCGGAGTAGGCATCGGGTATTTCATGCCTGAAACTGAAGGATTCATCAACAAATTTCAGGTGGGCACCACAAACATCCCTATAGCTGTCGGGCTTATTCTTATGATGTACCCGCCGCTTGCAAAAGTAAAGTATGAAGAACTCGGCGAGGTCTTCAGAAATAAAAAGGTACTCGGCCTTTCTCTTGTCCAGAACTGGGTAATCGGGCCGGTTCTCATGTTCCTTCTGGCAATTATTTTTCTCCACGGGTATCCGGAATACATGGTCGGCCTTATAATGATAGGCCTTGCCCGCTGTATTGCCATGGTGATTGTATGGAATGACCTCGCCTGCGGCGACCCTGAGTATGCTGCCGGTTTAGTTGCCTTCAATTCCATATTTCAGGTGCTCTTCTATTCTGTATATGCCTATATATTTATCACTATACTGCCGGAATGGTTCGGGCTCAAAGGCGTGGTTGTTGGAGTCACTATCAGCCAGATTGCCGAAAGTGTTTTCATCTATCTGGGAATTCCCTTTATAGCAGGCATGATTACTCGTTTCAGCTTGCTCAAAGCAAAGGGGCGGCAGTGGTATGAACAAGTGTTCATCCCAAAAATAAGCCCGGTTACTCTCATCTCGCTGCTCTTCACTATCATCGTCATGTTCTCTCTCAAGGGCAATTACATAGTCGAACTCCCGCTTGATGTCGTGCGTATTGCGATACCACTTCTCATTTACTTTGTCGTTATGTTCCTCGTCTCCTTCTATATGGGGCATAAACTCAAGACGGACTACGAAAAGACCACAACACTCTCATTTACTGCAGCAAGCAATAACTTTGAACTCGCTATTGCAGTTGCTGTTGCCGTCTTCGGTCTTGACTCTGGCATAGCCTTTGCCGCAGTCATAGGGCCTCTCGTAGAAGTGCCTGTGTTGATCGGTCTTGTCAATGTCGCACGGTATTTTCAGAAACGTTATTTTACTGTGAGATACTGCAGAATCAAGTCAACGGAACCGATGTAACTGATAAAGCATGGATTAAAACAACTGCAGAAGCTTCAGAAAAAGATTAACCATTGGAATCACGAAATAGTCTGCTATGTGAGTGTATATAAGGATAATTACGATTATAAAACCAAATGGCTCTATTTTGCTGAATAATATCGCCTGTTTATACGGAAGAAATCCGACGACAACCCTGCCTCCGTCAAGAGGCGGAATCGGGATGAGATTAAATGATGCCAACACAATGTTTATAATTATACTTGACCTTAGCATCATGGCAATCGGCTCTAAAACTGTAGCTGCTATGCCTTCAGGAGCAGCAATAGAAAGAGGAATAACTGCAAATTTCAGAATAAGAAGACTCACTATGGCAAGCAATACATTGGTAGTTGGTCCACCTGCTGCTGATATCGCCATATCCCTTCTTGGGTTTTTAAAATTCATGGGATTTATCGGAATAGGCTTCGCATAACCAAACACAAATTGGCCATTTGTAAAAATAAGCAGCAAAAAAGGCAGTAGTATAGTGCCGAACAGGTCTATGTGGGCAATCGGATTTATTGTAAGCCGCCCCATCATCTTGGCAGTCGGGTCACCGAGTTTATTTGCAATAAAGCCATGTGACAGTTCGTGAAATGTTATAGCAATCAGCACAGGAAGCGCTGATATAGCCAATTGTCTGAGAATTACAGAGGTGTCCAATTATTTACCTTCTTAAACTTTCAAATAGTGTGCGGTATCTTCGTCCAAGGCAGTTTTAAATATAATAGTTTTGCCTGTTAAAGTCAATTAAGCTCTTCGAATAAATACTCTGACTGTGCATGGCTCTGGATTTTATGATGGCATAATTCGTATAATTGAATATATTTACTGGCACTGAAGGTAACCCCTTTTAAAAAAATATTTCGGCGGCAGCGCCATAATCTTAAAGGAGAAAAACTGATGCCTGCTTTGACAAAAAATGAAAAACTGAACAACTGGATTAAAGAAACTGCAGAAATGTGCCGGCCCGATGACATTTATTTATGTAACGGGACCAAAGAAGAATACAACCTCATGATTGAGAAATTGAAAGCAAGCGGCAGCGCCATTCCACTTAAAAAACGTCCTAACAGCTATCTTTTCCGCTCTGACCCCAGCGATGTGGCGCGTATCGAAGACCACACATTCATAAGCACATCCTCAAAAGATGAAGCAGGACCTACGAACAACTGGATAGACCCTGTTGAATTGAAAAATACAATGAAGAACCTTTACAAGGGCTGCATGAAGGGACGCACAATGTATGTAATCCCTTTTTCAATGGGGCCTGTAGGCTCGCCGATATCAAAGATAGGGGTAGAGATTACAGACAGCCCTTATGTTGTTATAAGCATGCATGTCATGACCCGTGTTAGCTCACGAGTCATTGAACTTCTTAATGCGGGTGAGGATTTTATTCCCTGCCTTCATTCAATAGGCGCGCCTTTGGACAAAGGACAGACGGATGTCCAGTGGCCCTGCGCTCCGATAGAAAAAAAATACATTAGCCATTTCCCTGAGGAAAATCTGATATGGTCTTATGGTTCAGGCTACGGAGGCAACGCTTTGCTCGGGAAAAAATGCCTCGGCCTGAGGATAGCCTCTGCAATTGCCAGAAGAGAAGGCTGGATGGCGGAACATATGGTGATACTCAGGCTTACCAACCCTGAGGGAAAACAGTATCACATTGCTGCCGCATTCCCGTCTGCCTGCGGCAAGACTAATTTAGCCATGATGCTGCCTTCAGTTAAAGGCTGGAAATGCGAATGCATCGGCGACGACATTGCGTGGATGAAGATCGGCGCTGACGGACGCCTTTATGCCATTAACCCGGAAAGCGGCTTCTTCGGCGTGGCTACCGGCACTTCTTATGACACCAATCCTATGGCAATGGATACCCTCAAAGAGAATGTTATTTTCACTAACTGCGCGCTTACAGATGATGGTGATGTATGGTGGGAAGGTATTAATGATGATGTCCCATCCCATCTCATTGACTGGAAGGGGCAGGATTGGACTCCTGAAAGCAAGGGTGATGCGGCACATCCTAATGCACGGTTTACCGCGCCTGCGTCCCAGTGCCCCGTTATCTGCAAAGACTGGGAAAACCCTAATGGCGTTCCTATAGATATTTTTATATTCGGCGGAAGAAGGAGCAGTGTTGTCCCGCTTGTATATGAAGCCTTTTCATGGGATCACGGCGTATTCCTCGGCGCAACAGCAGCCTCCGAGACCACATTTGCCAATATCGGAGAAGTCGGCAGTCTGAGAAGGGATCCTTTTGCCATGAAACCTTTTTGCAGCTACAATATGGGTGATTATTTTCAGCATTGGCTTAACATGGGCGACAGGCTCGGCTCCAAAGCCCCGAGGATTTTTTATGTTAACTGGTTCAGAAAAAACCATGATGGAAGATTTTTATGGCCCGGATTCAGCGACAACAGCCGTGCGCTTAAGTGGATGTGCGAACGCATTGATGGCAAGGTTGGCGCAAAGAAATCAGCCATAGGTCTGTTGCCTGTGGATCGCGGCCTTGACCTTAATGGCATAGGGCTATCTCCTAAAAACATGGAAGAACTGATGGAGGTTGACCTTAAGGAGTGGAAGGCTGAGATACCTGATATTGAGAAACATTTTGCAGTGTTCGGAAACCGTCTTCCTGAAAGGCTCAAGAAACAGTTGAAGGAACTCGCAGAGCGCCTTGGATAATAAGTTTGGAAAAGACACTCTCAAAAAAATCTCTCGTCAATGTCTTAGGGGTTGTGTATGTCCACACAAAAACCAGTGACGGCGGAGACCTGTATCTCACGCGTTTTGCCGAACCCTATGAAGAACATTTTGATATCACAAACTGGTACGAAAAAAATTGGTTTGACGAGCACAAGATACGGCTTAAAGGCACAAGTTCTGTTTACAGGCTCCCCACAAAAGAGGTTAAGGGTAAAAGCCTTGACCTTGTAGTCAAAAATTGCCGCGTTGGAGAGGATGTGCCTCTGGATACGCATACGCTGGAAGAATTTTGTGACGCAGAGTTCAACAGCCCGTGGGAAGAGTTTTCTTTGGTTACGGAAATGCGCGAAAACACCTATGGCCCGAAAGAGATGAGGGTTAACACACAGCGGCCCATGGCTATTTATGTCCCGCCTGAAAAAATGCAGTTCTGGCAGAGCGGAAGGTCGCGCGAAAAAATCAACCGCATCAGGGCAAAACATCCGGGCATTGATCTGGATATATTAAAACAGTACAAACTCATCTACGAATGGATTAAAGGCAAAAATCTTATCGAAGTTTTTGAACTTATCAATGTGGACAGCACTGAGCTTGTAAGCCATCTCAAAAAGATTAACTACATGGGGATAGGCGACCTAAACAAGAAAGGATACCTCGTTGCTGATATGAAGCCGGAACATATCATAATCAGTGAAGAGAACACTGAACGCATCAAGGAAATCGGCAGCGCTCAGGATATAGACGCTCCGAGGAAACAGACAGAACTGTTATATCAACTGCTGAATGACGGCAAATATTCTGTGATTGATTATGAACTCCTTTCACGCACACCGGAGCATGAGGATGCGGTTAAATCTTCCCGGAGGCATTCCTATCTGGATGACCAGCTTAACCGTTTCACGCCGACTCCTTTGCCCACTCATCTGTCTTATAAAGAAATCTTCGGGGTGCCCTACATTTATGGACACGCAGAGAGCACCGGAGGCAGGTTGTGGGTTGTTGGAAAAAATGCGCATCTGTTCGATTATTTTCTGCCTGAGAGGTGGAGGAAGACGCCTTCCATCAGATTGTCATTTTCAAAGGAAGTATTCTATACGATAACAAAAGACAACATTCACCTTGTCTGGAAAACTTCCCGTGTCGGTGAAATGCATAACATAGAGGAGAACGGCAGCTATAATCCTAAAATCCGCCAGTTCGGGATAAACAGCCCGTTTGAAGAATTTGCTTTATCCTATGAACTTAACAGGACTGGAATCCCCTGTGTTTATGTAAGGGCAATATACATGACCGGAAGCGCAAAAATAGAGCCGTCAACTGATATGAGAAGATACGAGTCTCACAAAAGCATTCTTGATCCTGAAGGCAATCCCATTCTTCAGGAGAATCATAACTACATAACAATCAGGGGATATTACAACGGGCCGGACCAATGGGTTGCAGAGCACAGCGATGCCTTATACACTCCGATAGATCTTTACAAGGCTACTTACAGAGGCATTATTGATGGGGCAGAATGTCAGAAACTTTTAGATGAGGTAAAAGAAAAATTAAAGAATGCCGGATATAACGGCTCTTTGCTGAAAACCAACGACCTCCTGCTGGCAATAGATGATAAAGGGGATATTATGAAAAACAGTTCAGGAAAACCTGAAGTCATCATCTGTAACTTTGAACTTATCTGGAAAATCCCCTCATGATTTCTCCTTGACTTGTCTGTTCGCTTTCTCCTAAAATTCAATAAAAACAAGAGGAGGATTTAGGATGAAAAACTTAATTGCCGCTGTTGTTTTGTTGATATTCGCTGCTACGCCTGCATTTGCGCAGATGAAGCCCTGTGAAGAACTCCTGACAGAGATTGACGCCAAGATTCAGGCAAAAGGCGTAAAGAAGTTTAGCCTTGAAATCGTTCCGAATGAAAAAGCTGTTGATGTCAAGGACGGAAAAGTAGTCGGAACCTGCGACGGCGGGACTAAGAAGATAATTTACAAACGGGGGAAGTGAAGACACGCATCAGCAACAAGCGCGACTTTTTTCATTTCCTTAACATCATGAACCCTGATGATGTTTGCGCCGTTTAAAATTGAGATTGCAACCGCAGCGGCAGTTCCTTCAAGCCTCTCTGAAGCAGGCGCATCGCCAAGAATCTTTCCTATGAATGCCTTTCTTGATACTCCAACAAGCAATGGTTTTTCAAGGAGAGTGAACTCATACAGGTTTTTTATTATCTCAAGGTTATGCTCAAAGGTCTTCCCAAAACCAATTCCGGGGTCTATGATAATTTTCTCTTCTGCAATTCCTGATTTCATGGCAAGTCTTATGCTTTCTCTGAGGTAATCCATAATCTCAGGGATTAACGCCTCGTATTGGGGATTTACCTGCATATTCTTGGGCGTCCCTTTTATGTGCATGATAACAACAGGGACTTTATATTTCGAGACAACCTTCGGCATCTCAGGGTCAAATCTTAAACCGCTTATGTCATTAACAATTGATGCGCCTGCATCCAAGGCCCTTTTTGCAACCTCTGCCTTATATGTGTCAATCGATATTGGGACTTTAAAATTTTTTGCGAGCGCTTCAATGACTGGGATTGTGCGGCTTATCTCTTCTTCAAGGGGAACAGGCTCAGAGCCGGGCCTTGTTGATTCTCCGCCGATGTCAATGATATCAGCGCCTTCTTCAACCATCTCATAAGCCCTTCTGATTGCCACAGATTTGTCAAAATACCGCCCTCCGTCTGAAAAAGAATCAGGCGTGACATTAAGAATGCCCATGAGACAGGTTTTTTCAGAAAAATCCAGAGAGAAACTTTGCCAGTTCAGCTTCAAGCCTGCAAAGCCTTTTTTGATTCAAATTCTTTTACAAGCGCCTCTATCTCTATGGCGTCCATCGTCTCTTTTTCAAGAAGCGCCTTTGCAAGGGCTTCAAGGAAATCATAATTCTCGGAAACAATTGCCTTTGCGCTTTCATACGCCTCAATGACTAAGCGTTTTACCTCTTCGTCAATGTCCGTAGCGGTCTTTTCGCTGTAGTCTTTATGCTTTGCTATCTCTCTTCCGAGGAATATCTGCTCGTCTTTCTTGCCGAATGTCAGCGGCCCGAGTTTTTCGCTCATGCCCCATTCCGTAACCATCCGCCTTGCAAGCTCGGTAGCTCGTTCAAGGTCATTGCCTGCGCCTGTGGTCATATGTTTTAAGGCAATCTCTTCAGCCGCCCTTCCGCCAAGCAGGACATCAAGCGTCTTTAAGAGATAATCCTTTGAATATGTGTATCTGTCGTCTATGGGAAGCTGCTGTGTTACGCCAAGCGCCCTTCCGCGGGGAATGATGCTCACCTTATGTATAGGGTCAGTTCCCGGAGTAAGCTTTGCAACAAGCGTATGCCCTGCCTCATGATAAGCAGTGTTCTTCTTTTCTTCCTCGCTTATTATCATGCTCTTTCGCTCAACACCCATGAGAACTTTATCCTTTGCGAATTCAAAATCAGACATATCAACATTGGTCTTTGATTTTCTTGCGGCAAGAAGAGCTGCCTCATTTACAAGATTCGCAAGGTCAGCGCCTGTAAATCCCGGCGCCCCTCTCGCAATAACCTCAAGTTTAACGTTTTCATCTAACGGTATATTCTTGGTATGCACCTTTAATATCTCAAGCCTGCCCTTAACATCAGGCACAGGCACCACAACCTGTCTGTCAAATCTGCCCGGCCTAAGAAGCGCCGGATCAAGCACGTCCGGCCTGTTGGTGGCTGCAAGGATTATCACGCCCTCGTTGCCTTCAAAGCCATCCATCTCAACCAGCAGCTGATTTAATGTCTGTTCTCTCTCGTCATGGCCGCCGCCGATCCCTGCCCCCCTGTGGCGGCCGACAGCGTCTATCTCATCAATAAATATTATGCACGGCGCGCTTTTCTTTGCCTGTTCAAATAAATCCCGCACCCGTGATGCGCCGACTCCGACAAACATCTCAACAAAGTCAGAGCCTGATATTGAAAAAAACGGGACTCCGGCTTCTCCGGCAATTGCCTTTGCAAGCAGGGTCTTCCCCGTGCCGGGAGCGCCCACAAGAAGCACGCCCTTGGGTATTTTGCCTCCGAGTTTTGAAAATTTCTGGGGCGACTTTAGAAAATCTATTATCTCCTGAACTTCTTCTTTTGCCTCTTCTATCCCCGCCACATCGGAAAAGTTTATTTTTACAGCCTTATCAGACATGAGCTTTGCCTTGCTTTTTCCGAAAGACAATGCCTTATTCCCTCCGGTCTGCATCTGCCGCATAAAGAATATCCATATGAGCACAAGAAATATTATAGGCCCCCATGAGAAAAAGAAATTCACATACCACGGATTCTGTTCAGGCGGCTTTGCGGTAATCTTCACTCCTTTTGCCTTCAAATCCTTCACAAGGTCAGGGTATGCGGCCAGGTATGTTTTAAACTTTTTCCCGTCTCTCAAACGTCCTGTTACATAGTTTTCAGTTATAACAACCTCTTCAACGCTCCCTGCGTCAAGCTTTGCCATGAATTCGGAGAATATCATCTCCTCTTCAACCTTCTTCGGCGCATTCAGGAGATTAAAGAGGAGAATTGTCATCACTATCATCAGCATCCAGACAAAGACATTTCTATACTTGTTCAAATCTTCCTCCTTGAATATATTCCTGATATTTTACCACATTATCTAAAAGCTAAGCACATCATCAATTTTAACAATACTTTTCTGAACTTCCACCAGCTTCTTAATCCCGTCTCCCGCCAAATCTATAAGCCTGTCGTGGGCCTTTCTTGAAAACGGAATCCCCTCTGCCGTGCCCTGCACCTCAACAAAATTCCCGCTGCCTGTCATAACGACATTCATATCAACCTCTGCCATGGAATCCTCGGCATAACTCAGGTCAAGAACAGGCTGTCCGTTCACAATGCCTACGCTGACAGCCGCAAGATAATCTTTTAACGGCATCCTTTCCAGTATCCCTGTTTTAAGGGCATTTCTGAGCGCATCCGCAAGGCAGATAAATGCGCCTGTTATGCTCACTGTTCTTGTGCTGCCGTCTGCCTCTATTACATCGCAGTCTATCCATACTGTCCTTTCACCGAGTATGCCAAGGTCCACAACTGACCTTAACGCCCTTCCTATAAGCCTCTGTATCTCGTGCGTCCTTCCGCCAACCCTTCCCGTGCTTGACTCGCGCACTACCCTTGTATGAGACGACTTCGGCAACATTGAATACTCTGCGGTAACCCATCCTTTTTTCTGATCCTTCATGAACTGGGGGACTTTTTCTTCAATTGATGCCGTGCAGATAACCCTTGTGTTTCCCATCTCAATAAGCACAGAGCCGTCCGCTGTCCCTACAAATCCCCTTGTGATTTTCAATTTTCTCAGTTCTGTGTTTGCCCTGTTGTCAATCCTCATCTATCCTCCAGATTTATAATTCTATCTTTTCTATCCGTTCTATCTTCTGCTGAAGAAATCTTTCTCCTACATTTACAAAGCGCTCAGGAGAATCGGTGACATAGAATTCCCTTAATGGTTTTTCCTTCAGCTTTCTCTCCATGCCGTCTTTTTTTAATGTCCCCGCTGTTCTCTTGGCTGTCTCAACAGCAGAATCAATAAGCCCTATATCAGGGCCCATAACCTCTGCAATAACCTTTTTGAGCAGGGGATAATGCGTACACCCTAAAACAAGCGTATCCACCCCCTTCTCTTTCACCTTTCTTAAGTATTTTTCCGCAACCATCACTGCGATTTCTCCTTCTGTCCACCCTTCCTCAACCAGCGGGACAAAGAGAGGGCATGAAAATCCGAATACCTGCACACTGCCGTCAATCGCTTCTATTGCCTTCTTATATGCGCTGCTTCTGATGGTCGCCTCTGTTCCTATTACGCCGATTTTTTTATTCCTTGTGCTCTTTACCGCCTCGCTCGCGCCCGGCTCTATAACGCCGATAACCGGAACTGGCACGCTTTTCCTTATTGCTTCAAGACTGACAGAGGATGCGGTATTGCACGCAACAACAAGAAGTTTTATGCCCTTTGACGCGAGAAACCGCACATTCTCAAAAGAATACCTTGTTACGGTTTCGGGTGACCTTATGCCGTAAGGCACCCTTGCCGTATCTCCGAGATATATTGTGTTTTCATCCGGCAATAACCTGAATATCTCCTTGAGGGCAGTAAGCCCGCCCACTCCGGAATCAAAAACACCTATAGGACTGTTGTTATTTATCTCATTCATCGGAAATTAAATTTATTCTCCTTTTCTCCTGTCGGCCCCGGCATCTCCCCAGCGGCCCCGAGTTGATCGGGGAATCTCGCCGAGGCGGAAGAAACCATATCCTTTAACGGATAAGAAAGATATAAATGCCCTCCGAGGCTTTCCATCTCTCTCCCCTCAATCAATATCTTCACATCGGTTATATCATACACATTAGACATAAGGCTCTCATATAACCCTCTCAACAGCAGAAACTCTGCCGCCGCATCGCCGCCGAAGTTTCTCCTGAATTCATCCGACAGGTCAACATAGAGCATGCCGTCATCACCTTTGTATAAACCTATAAGCCTCGCATCTTTTGGTATTTCCGAAACGCTTACGTTAACAGGGCCTTTAAAAAATTCGCTTATCACCGCCTCTGCAACGGTCATCTGCGGCGTCTTCCTCTGCGCCTTTCTCTCCTCCATCTGCAATCTTCCGCCTGCAGGATAGTAGATTCTGAGAGTGAACATCTCTTCTATCATACTGCCAATTTTTTCTTCAGTCTCTTTGTCCCCGATCCGATCGGGGGGCGAAGGAAACTTTTTTGAGAAATAAAAATAGCCTCCTGTCATGCCCGCCGCAAAAAGCAGGAGGAAGGCCGGTATCCACAAATATTTTTTACTGGCCATAATAAGAAAATCCTTTTATGATTGCCTCCGCAAGCTTTGCGCGGGTCTTCTGGTCATAATTCATAACCTTAAATGACGGAATTTCTATTAAGACAGCAGGCGCTGCCGCAGAATTAAGTACCGGCAGGGGCATCTCTCTTCGTATGACATTAAGATTAAATTCCTCTTTTACTGCCTTTGATATGCCATCGCCAAGCGCCCTGCTTTTCTGCAAATATCTCTGCTGCCTCAAGCTTAACGAGTACAAAGCCGCGACAGGGTCATAACCTGCATCGCTGATTTTTGAAACGTATAAAGCAAAGCCCTCTCCTGATGAAACATGGATGCTTACAAATATTTCAGCAAATTTCTGGCTTGTGAACACTGCCCTGTCTTTGATAGACATAAACTGGTCGCTCTTCCTCGTAAGAAAAACCTTCTTGCCCTTCTTTGCAAACAAATTTTCAATCTCCCTCGCAATAGAAAGAACAATATCTTTTTCTTTAATATCATCGCCTGCAATGCCGAAATCATATCCTCCATGCCCCGGATCAATAACATAGATTTTCTGCGCAGGCACAATTTCTGATTCCGACTGCGGTTTTATATCTGCCGCTGCCTTTGGCACTATGTCTATCACAAACCTCGCAGGAGAAGAAAGCCTCATAATCTTTATATCAAAAGGCTCTTTAAGATTAACGGTCAAGATTCTTTCCTTTACGGAAGTATCCAGATTGATACCTTTTCTGGAAGCGATGTTAAAAGCTGAGGGGAACTCAACATTCAGCTGCAGGCCTGATACAGCGGCATTTGCCTTCTTCAGGAATGCTTCTTCAGACTCAAATACAAGGCGAAGAACTCCGTCCTGTTTGCTTGCCCTCATATTTACATCAGTCTTCGGCTGAGCAAAAACAGCGGCAGCCGTCACAAAAAAGACTATTGCGATAAATGCTGATTTTTTCATAGCATATACATTTTCCATATATGGCGAATGTTTTGCAACCTTCAGCAAAGTCAAGTTGACTTGTTCAGGCAATATCAATTATTTTATATACTTAGTCGGTATTAAGTTTCTTATTGCTGCCTGCTGAATACTGATTGCTGATTACTTGTTTTGGGGAGTCGTCCAACGGCAGGACGGCAGCCTCTGGAGCTGTTTATAGGGGTTCGAATCCTCTCTCCCCAGCCATTGGTCCCATCGTCTAGCCCGGTCTAGGACGTGGCCCTCTCAAGGCTAAAACACGGGTTCGAATCCCGTTGGGACCGCCAAATCTGTCTGTAAAGAATGGTTGTCTGCGTTATAAGAAAGCTTTCAAAGGGTAAAAGACACATCAGCATCACTAATTTATTCAAAAAACCAGCGGCGTATGAGATAATTGAGATTACAAACCTATATTCAAAGGAGAACGATTATGGCGCACATCCCAAGCCCGAGCTACAGCATAACCATCCGAGTTGAAATAGACAACAAGGTTGGAATGTTCGCAAAGCTTGCGACAGCCTTAAGTTATGCGGGAGGCGACCTCGGCTCAATTGATATCGTACGAGTTGAAAAAGGAAAGATTATCCGTGACATCACTGTCAATGCCCGCGACGAAAAACACGAAAAGGCTATTGTAACCTCTATAAAAAGCATCGAGGGCGTAAGGGTCCTGAGGGTCATGGACAGGACATTTTCTGTGCACGAAGGAGGCAAGATTGAGATATGCAACAAGGTTCCCATAAGAGACAGTAATGACCTTTCACAAGTATACACTCCTGGAGTTGCAAGGGTATGCATGGACATTCACGAAAACAAAGAGCATTTATTCCGTTATACGATAAAGGGCAATTCTGTCGCAGTGGTGACCGATGGCACTGCAGTGCTCGGCCTCGGCAACATAGGGCCTGAAGCTGCAATGCCTGTCATGGAAGGCAAGTCCATGATATTCAAGGAATTTGCGGGCATTGATGCATTTCCGATTGCTTTAAAAACCAAAGATATCAATGAGATTGTAAATACGGTAAAAAACATTTCTATCCCGTTTGGCGGAATAAATCTTGAGGACATATCAGCGCCAAGATGCTTTGAGGTTGAGGAGAGGCTGAGGAGAGAACTTGATATCCCTGTGATTCATGATGACCAGCACGGCACTGCTGTTGTTGTGCTTGCAGCGCTTATAAATGTATCAAGGCTGCTGAAAAAAAATATAAGAAAGTTCAGTATAGTAGTTGCCGGCGCCGGCGCCGCGGGTTCTGCAACCGCAAAAATACTTTCAGCTTACGGCATAAAGGACATAACAGTCTGCGACAAGCACGGCACGGTCTATACGGGAAGAAAGCATGACATGGATGTCTTCAAGAAGGCGCTTGCAAGAATAACCAATCCAAGAAAAATAAAAGGAAGCTTATCAGATGCGATGGAAGGAGCCGATGTTTTCATCGGCCTTTCAGCGCCAAACATCATAACCGTTGACGACATTAAGAAAATGTCAAAAAATCCTATTGTATTTGCTCTGGCAAATCCCGAACCAGAGATAGCGCCTGAGGATGCATTTCCGATAGCGCGTGTTCTTGCAACGGGGAGGTCTGATTATCCGAATCAGATAAACAACATGCTGAGTTTTCCGGGAATATTCAGGGGACTGCTTGACGTGAGGGCAAAGGGTGTTAATGAAGAGATTAAGTTTGCAGCTGCAGAGGCAATCGCCCAGGTAATAAAGGACGACGAACTGCACGAAGACTACATCATCCCCAGCGGATTTGACAGAAAGGTTGTATCCTCAGTCGCGCATGCGGTTGCGGAGACGGCAAGGAAAACCGGACTTGCCAGACATTAGAAACTTTAGTTTTTCTTAATAAAAACTAAGGCAGCCCTGCCCTCTCCATTATCTCAGGCACTTTGTCTTCCATGCCGATTGCCATTATATGAACGCCATCGCATATCTTTTCTTCCTTCAACTGTTTTATATGCCTTGCCGTGATGTTCATGCCTGTGTCAAGCGCTTTTTCTTTGCCTGCCGCCTTAAGTTCATCAATCAACACTTGCGGAACCCTGATTCCGGGAACATTGTTATTAAGGAAGTTCGCCATGCCCGCAGATTTCAGGACAACAAAACCCGCAAGAATTTTCACGGGGAATTTTCTTGCGTGTTTCATAAAATCTTTAAACTTCTCAATATCGTATATCGCCTGTGTCTGGAAAAACTTTGCGCCTGCCCGTATTTTCTTTTCGAACTTTATCAATTGCGGTTCAATCGGGTTTGCTTCAGGCGTCACAACAGCGCCCTGAAAGAAATCAGTTGAACCCTTGAGCTCATTGCCTGACATATCCTTTCCGTTATTCAAGCCGTCAACAATCTTAAGAAGCTGGACTGATTCAACGTCATAAACTGGCTTTGCGCCTTTATGGTCTCCTGCAGAGACATGGTCTCCTGTCATGCAGAGCACATTCTTTATGCCGAGAATGCTTGCGCCAAGGAGGTCTGATTGAAGCCCTATCCTGTTCCTGTCGCGGCAAGTCATCTGGAATATCGGCTCAAGCCCATGTTCCATCGCAGTCCTGGATACAGCCATTGAACATATACGCATAACAGCGGACTGGTTGTCAGTTACATTAACAGCATCCACCTTGCCCTTTAAAATCTCCATGTGGTGGAGCATCTCTTTGATGTCAGTGCCTTTGGGCGGGCCTACCTCTGCCGTTACAACGAATTTTCCTGAATTCAATATATCTTTAAAGCTCATTTCTTTTTCTCCTCCCTCGCTGTAAGCGCCCTTGGCTTCTGCGATGCTGACCAGTCTTTTGCCTCTATTGTGACCTCACAGAATTCCTGAAGCTTGTCAAGCTTCTTCATCCTCTCGTATATCCTTACCCATGCGCATTTAATGTCAGGGCTTATTTCACAATAGCCGTCCTTGCATCCACCGCATGGCCCGTTCAAGAGTCCCTTCGGACATGCTGTAATTGGACATATACCGCCTGTTTTGTCAAGAATACATTTTCCGCACAATGAACACCTCTCATCAAAGAACTGAAGCCTTGTCATATTCCCGAGGAAAAGGCTGTCATTCGCAGGGAAAACAGCTTTGTCCTCATATAAATCTACCGCAGTCTGCGTGCCTGCGCCGCATGACATGACAATAATGCAGTCTGTCTTATCCATCGCCTCTTTGAACGGCTTTAACTCCACTTTTGTGCCGAGCACCTGACAGCCTGTCTTTGCGACAAAAGTTCCTGCCACGGCCTTTCCTTCTGCCTCAAGCGCTTCTTTCATAGCCTTAAGCTCAGGTTCCCCTCCGGTTCCGCACAGTGTTGCGCACTCAGAGCATCCGAGCAGGAAAAAACTCCTGTAGTTTTTTACGTTTTCCATCAGATCTTTTAAATCCCGCTTCTTTGTTATAATCATTCTTCCTCCACGGTGGCTGTGAATAGTGACAGTGAATAGTGACGGTATAGAAACACTAACCCCTAACACTGTTTACTGTCTTTATTATTATAACGGGAATTTCAGGCAAAAATAAATAATTTTCTGCAGGATCTTCTACTCGTATCTTAACGCATCTATGGGGTCAAGCAGAGAAGCCTTGTATGCAGGATAAAAACCAAAAAATATTCCGACTAATCCTGAAAAACAGAACGCAAGCACAACATAAAACGGAGATATGATTGTGGGCCACTCCGCAAAAGCAGAGAGCATCTTGGAGCCCCCTACGCCAAGAATAATCCCTATAATGCCTCCTATTAATGACAGTGTGAGCGCCTCAATAATAAACTGAAGCCTTATATCCCATGTCCTTGCGCCCACAGCCATCCTTATCCCTATCTCCCTTGTCCTTTCTGTAACCGAGACCAGCATGATGTTCATAATCCCGATTCCTCCTACGAGAAGAGAAACCGATGCAATGGCGCCAAGCAACAGTGCCATTACCTTTGAGGATTGTTCCTGTGTCTGCATTATCTGCGTAAGATTCCTGACGGTAAAATCGTTTTCCTGCTTCGGCCCTATGCGGTGCCTCTGCCTGAGCAATTCATTTATCTGTTTTTCGGCAACGGCAAGGTCTTCAGTACTCTTTGCCTTAACATGAATTATTCTGACCATACCCGGAAAAGGAGTTCCAAAGAGCTGTCTCTGGACCGCTGTGATAGGGACCAATATGGTATCGTCCTGATCCTGCCCTGTAAGAGACTGCCCTTTAGGCGCAAGCGCACCGATTACAGTAAACGGAACCTTCTTTATCCGCACAACCTGGCCTATCGGATCGATATTGCCAAAAAGGTTGTCCACAACAGTCCGCCCCAGTAAACATACCTTTGCTCCGCTCTTGACCTCCTGCTCTGTAAACACTCTGCCCGAAGCAAGCTGCCATTCCCTTACATTCAAAAAGTTCGGTGTCGTGCCCTTTATGCCTGTTGACCAGTTCTGGTTACCGTAAACAACCTGCGCAACTCCGCCATGGTCAGGCGCAACATTAGCAACTGCAGGGCACTCCCTGAGAATAGCCTCTGTATCACCCATAGTCAGTGTGGGCTGGGTGCCTGCGCCCATTCTCACCCCTCCTGTCGTAGTTGAGCCGGGCAGTATTATAAGAAGGTTGCTTCCTATGCTTGCTATCTGGTCTGCTATTTTCTGGCTTGCGCCTTTGCCTACGGCAAGCATCGCAATCACAGCGCCGACTCCGATAACAATGCCAAGCATTGTAAGGGCTGAACGCATCTTGTTCACCCTTAATGCCCTGAATGATATTTTGAAAGTTGAAGGTATATTAATCATGGTCTTATCCGCTCTTACGAGTTTGCCTCATCAGTCACAATACAGCCGTCGCGGAATTTTATTATCCGCCTGCTGTATTCCGCTATATCAGGCTCGTGTGTTATGAGTATTATTGTGATATTTGATTCAGCGTTCAGCTTTGTGAAAAGCTGCATTATCTCAGCGCTTGTCTTTGTGTCAAGATTGCCTGTCGGCTCGTCTGCAAGTATTATAGGCGCATTATTAACAAGCGCCCTCGCAACAGCTACCCTCTGCTGCTGGCCTCCGGAAAGTTGATTGGGGAAATGATGCTCCCTTCCCTCCAGGCCGACGCTTTTAAGGGCAGATATTGCCTTCTGTCTTCTTTCTTTTGCTGTGACTCCGTTATAAAGCATGGGAAGCTCAACATTCTCAAGAGCGGACGTCCTTGAAAGAAGATTGAATCCCTGAAAAACAAAACCTATTTTTTTGTTTCTTATGGCGGCAAGTTCATCCCTTCCGAGACTGCCGACATCGGTGCCTTCAAGAAGATACCTGCCGCTTGTAGGCTTGTCAAGGCATCCAAGAATATTCATAAAAGTAGATTTACCGGAACCCGAAGGCCCCATTATCGCTATGAATTCTCCATTTTCAATGCTGAACGAAACTGCGCAGAGCGCCTTGACCGAAACATCGCCAAGCTGATAGACCTTGGTGATCTGCTGCACATCAATGAGCGGCATATCAGAACATCCTCGGAGTAGTCCCTGACTTTTGTTTTGCCTTTGCCAAGGATTCTACTATCACTTCCTGGCCTGCTCTTATTTCGCCTGAGATTAGTTCGGTATAACTTCCGTCACTCACACTCGTAGATACAGGCAGACGTTTCGGTTTTCCATTTTCAAGTATCCAGACGCTTGCGCCTTTTTGCCCCGGCCCTTTTTGTTGAGCCTTTTTGTTTTTGTCTTTATCCTTATCAGGCATTGTGAATCTCAATGCAGCATTAGGTATCCTGAGGATGTCTTTCTTTGCCGATATAATTATAGAAACATTTGCCGTCATGCCGGGCTTTAGTTTAAGTTCCGGATTGCCGACCAGAATTACCGCATCATACGTAACAACATTCTGTACGTTTATAGGAGCATTCCTGACCTGCGATACCTTACCTTTAAAAATAACACCGGTATAAGCGTCAACATTGAACTCAACGTCCTGCCCTTGCTTTACCTTGCCTATGTCAGCCTCAGCCACATTCGTATCTATCTGCATTTTTGTGAGGTCCTGCGCAATAGTGAAAAGAGTCGGTGTCTGGAAACTTGCGGCAACGGTCTGCCCGACATCCACATTCCTTGAAACAACGATGCCGTTAACAGGCGAAATAATTCTTGTATATCTGAGATTGGTCTCCGCAACCTTTAAT
The DNA here is from genome assembly GCA_001805105.1 of Nitrospirae bacterium GWF2_44_13. Classification (GTDB taxonomy): domain Bacteria; phylum Nitrospirota; class Thermodesulfovibrionia; order Thermodesulfovibrionales; family UBA1546; genus UBA1546. The sequence continues at coordinate 95,096 of MHEE01000012.1, forward strand.
GATGCCTCTGACTGCGCAACCTGAGCCTTTGACGCATTTATCTGAGCTTTTGACGTTTCATAATTTGTCTCTGCTGTGTCAACCTCGCTTCTGGCAATGAGATCCTTTGAGAAAAGCGCTTTATTCCTCTCCATGGTCCTCTTTGCATCAATAAAAGAGGCATCGGCCTTCTCCAGATTTGCCTTGGCGGAAAGCAGATTTGCCCTTGCCTGCTCAACCTGAGCCTCAAATATTGCAGGGTCAATCTGCGCTATAAGCTGTCCCTTCTTAACAGGCGAATTGAAATCAGCATAAATAGTCTTTATTGTCCCTGAGACCTGAGTGCCGACAAGAACGGTGGTCACCGCATTTACATTCCCTGAAGCAGTAACCGTCTCAACTATATCACCCCTGCTGATTTTTTCGGTTCTGAAGTTTAATCCGTTCTCTTTCTTCCTGAATGCAAAAAAGACAACAATGCCGAGCACAATAACAATTGCGATGCCGATAAGAATCTTCTTCATCATCTAACCCCCATTGCCTTCTCAAGATTTGCAATTGCAACATTGTAGTCCGAGAGAGCCTGAATATGCGATGTCTTTGCATTGCTGTATACAATCTGAGAGTCCGTAACTTCCACGGGATTCCCCAGTCCTGCTGCGTATCTGCCGTTTGCAAGCTCAAGGTTTTCCTGTGCCTGCTTTACAATAAGCTGCGCGGTAGAAATCCTCTCCTCAGCCTCCCGCAGATTAAGATATGCCTGCTGAACTTCAAGAAGGACACCCTGCCTGAATGATTCCTCCTGCGCCTTAAGCACATTCAGCTTCGCCCTTGCCTCCTGCACCTGATGGTCGGTCAGGTAGCCGCTGAATATCGGTATCGTAATGGTCACGCCAACATTCCAGCCATCCTGCAGCGGAAGTTTTTCACCTGACCAGTCATAACCGGCATTGCCTGCCAGTGTAGGATAGTATCCCTTTTTCGCAAGGTCTATGGAGGACTCTGCAGCAGACTTCTTTGTAATTACTGACTTAAGGTCCGGCCTGTTCTCGTATGCCTTATCAATCGCATCCTTAAGAGTCATGTTGTACTTCTGATATAAAAGGACATCTTCAATCGTGTATTCAGGAGCATTAGGCATGCCCATCGCATTGTCAAGAACAACCCTTGTTATCCTCAGGGCATTTTCCGCCTTTATAAGATTAAGCTTTGCATTGCTCAAATCAACTTCCGCCTTTGTCACATCAAATTTCGGTTTTGTGCCGGCTTCATAGAACCCCTTTGCCTGCTGAAGGTGCTGTTCAAACTGTTTAACGGTTTCCAAGGCAACCTCCCTGTTCTGTTTTGCCTGTAGAAATCCGTAATACGCCTGTTTAACATTTAAGACTACTCTTTCTTTTATATTCCTGAGGTCAGAATTTGTTGATTCGCGGTTCAGCGTCTGAATTTCCACTTGGGTTGCGGTCTTTCCAAAATCAAAGATGTTCTGTGTAAGCGTTGCGCTGCTCTTATATTCGTCAAGGGAACTATTTGAGGTCTTGGAAACAGGCGAATACTTTTTATAGCCTGACGACAGGTCTACCTGAGGATAATAATTAGCCTTTGCCTGGCCGATCCTGCTCTGATTTACCTCTACCTCACCCGCAGCGGCAACTATATCAGGGTGTTTTTGCAGGGCGATTTCAACACACCTTTTTAGATTGAGAATTTCGCTCGTTTTTATGGCCTCCTCAGCCCCTGCGCTGTAAGGAAGAACTAACAGAAGCCCTGATAATATCGGGGTTAAAACAACTCTTCTCATATTTTACCTCCTGCCTTTCATGACTGCCGTTTCCATCTGTTTATTTTAACCCAAAAAATACATTTTTATTTTAATGCATGTCTCCGTGAACTAATCCTCTCTTTGCAGTTTTCATAAATAACACCAGTGGAAGCGTGCAGATCAAAAGCACGCCCAACATATAAAAAGCGTCATTGAATGAAAGCATGGAAGCCTGCCTGAGCAATTGATTATAGATGGCGCTCAGTCCCGCATCAGCGGACTCGGACGCCGGAACACCTCTATACTGAAACAACTGGGCTGCCTTTGAAGATGCCGCCTGATAAGCAGCATCAAACGGTGTAAGATGATCTACTATTCGCACCTGATGAAACTGCGCTCGCCTTGCAATCATAGTTGTGATAAATGCAACGCCAAAGCTGCCGCCAAGATTTCTGAGGAGGTTATAGATAGCCGATGCATTTGCCATATCTTCCTTTTTCACATTTGCCATTGTCATTGTTGTAAGCGGAATAAAGAGAAAACCCATCCCGACACCGAGCACCACCCTCGGCCATATAATTGTATTGAAATCCGCATTAAGATTAAACAAGGACATTAAATGAGTGGAATAAGCTGCTATGATTATGCCGGAACCGAGCAGTATCTTGGGATTCATCTTTGTCACAAGCATTCCCGCTACGGGCATAGCTATAAGAGTTGCGATTCCTCCGGGACCAAGCACCACTCCGGCAAGCGTAGCAGTATAGCCCATGAGTGTCTGGAGGAATATCGGAAGAAGCACAATACTTCCAAAGAGATTGAAAAACGCAAAGAACATCACGAGATTTCCCATAGTGAAGGACAGGTTTTTAAATGTCTTCAGATTAACTATAGGATGCTCTGCAAAGAACTCAATTATCACAAAAAGAATGAGTGATGAAACAGATATTATCGTAAGCCATGTAATGAATCCTGATGAAAACCAGTCCTCCATCTGCCCTTTATCAAGCACTATCTGGAGGCATCCAAGTCCGATTGCAAGGAATGCAAGCCCCCAGTAATCTATCTTCATCTTCATCCCCTTCATATAAGGCGGATCAACTATAAAAAATATTACCATCAGGATTGAGACAATGCCTATGGGAATGTTGATAAAGAATATCCAGTGCCATGACCAGTTATCAGTAATCCAGCCCCCAAGCAAAGGGCCGATAATCGGGCCAAACATTATTCCCACGCCAAATATCGCCATTGCCATGCCGTGCTGCCTCTGTGGAAATGTCTCAAGGAGTATAGACTGGGAAATGGGCTGCAGGGCGCCCCCGCCGATGCCCTGAAGGATTCTGAAAAATACGAGGCTCTGGAGACTCCATGCAGAACCGCAAAGCAGCGAACTCAGGGTGAATAATGATATAGAAAAAATCAGATACCTCTTTCTTCCAAAAAACCTGCTGAGCCATCCTGTCATCGGTATTATTATTGCGTTAGAAACAAGATAAGAGGTTATTGTCCATGTTGATTCGTCTATGCCTGCGGAAAGGCTTCCTCGGATATGATCAAGGGCGACATTAACAACCGAGGTGTCTATAATCTCTATAAGAGTGGGCAGCATTACTGTTAATGCAATAATCCACTTACTCATTTTCCCACAATTATTGTCGGTTCAACAGACATCCCTATCCTTAAAATTCGCTCCGGGTCCGTCCCCTTATCAAGAATAATCTTTACAGGTATCCTCTGCACGACCTTGACATAATTTCCTGTTGCATTCTCCGGCGGGAACAGTGAAAAGACAGCGCCTGTACCGGCCATAATGCTTTCAACCCTGCCGCTGAATTTTTTGGCTGTATATGTATCAACCCTAATCTCAACCTTCTGGCCAACCCTCACCCTTGCAAGCTGTGTCTCTTTATAGTTTGCCATAACCCATATATCATCAAGCGGCACAACAGCCATCAAAGGCTGTCCTGCCTGAATATAATTGCCCTGCTCTATTGATTTCTTAGTCACATAACCGTCAGCCGGTGCAATAACCTTTGTATAACTCAGGTTAAGCGCTGCAACTCCAAGCAACGCCTCTTTCTGTTTTGCCAATGCCTTTTGCGGCTCTATGGAAGACTCTGTCTGCTTGATAAATGCCTTCTGCGTTTCAAGACGCGCCTGCATTCGGCTGAGTTCTTCCATGGCAGCCTTTACCTGCGCAAATGTAACATCGTATCCTGTTTTTATCTTCTCGTATTTTTCTTTCGGAATAATCTCTTCTTTCAGGAGATTCTCTGCCCTTTTCAAATCCGCATCTGCCTGCCTCATGTTTGCTTCCTGAAGCTCAAGGTTAGCCTTTGCAGCTCCAAGTGCTGCCTTAAGCTCTTCGAACTGCTGTTTTGCTGTTTGAAGCCTATATTTAATTTCAGATATCTTTGCCTTTTCAGCGTCAAGCCCTGATAATGCCTCTTTTGTACGCAAACCGTAATCTTCAGAATCTATCTCAAGAAGGATATCTCCCTTCCTTACAAGCTGGTTGTCATTGACATATATATTCTTTATTGTCCCCTGCACCTTAGAGGATATGGTATGAATACGGCCGTCAATAAAGGCATCATCTGTTGAGATATGGGTGCTCTTATATCTGACATAAAAGAAACCTGCAATAATTCCTGCGATTGAAACAGCGGCAAAAACAAAGGCGATAATTATCTTCCTTTTGTGATTGCCGTTAGTTAATATTCTGCCATCTTCCATTTTTATCCTCAGTAATTCAGTTGACGCTGTGGAGAATTTCTTTATCCCTATTCCCTTTTTTCCCAAACCGGCGGGAAATATTTTTCTGAAATGCCTCCATGTAAACGTAAAAAACCGGAGTTATATAAAGTGTCATAATCTGTGAAAATAGAAGCCCTCCGACAACAGCAAGGCCCAAAGAACGCCGTGATTCCGCTCCTGCGCCGAAACCGATTGCAATAGGAAGCGTGCCCATAAGCGCAGCCATCGTAGTCATCATAATAGGCCTGAAACGGATAATGGCGCCTTCGTAAATGGCGTCCACCGGCTTCTTGCCCTCGTTTCTCTGCGCCTCTAGCGCAAAGTCAATCATCATGATGGCATTCTTCTTCACTATGCCGATGAGCATAATAATACCCACGAAGGCATATAGGTTCAGGTCTTTGCCGAATATTAAGAGAGTTATGAGCGCTCCAAAACCGGCTGACGGGAGGCCTGAGAGAATAGTTAGAGGGTGGATATAACTTTCGTAAAGGATGCCGAGCACGATATATATAACAACAATGGCTAGGACGAGAAGCATGGCAAGCCCTTTAGTCGAGGCCTGATATGCCTGAGCAGTTCCCTGAAAGCCGGTTGTGATGGATGCCGGCAGGGCTTTAGCCTCTTTCTCTATTGCCGTCACTGCTTTACCGAGCGGAGTGCCGGGCTTGATGTTAAATGAGATAGTAACGGCATTGATCTGTCCAAGGTGGTTAACAGACAAAGGGCCGAGACCCCTTTTAAGAGTAGCCAGCGAGTACAGCGGAACCAACTGCCCCGTATTCGCACGGACATAGAGCAAGCCAAGCGCTGACGGATCCATCCGGTACTGCGGCTCGACTTCCATAATCACTTTATACTGGTTTGAAGGAGAATATATGGTCGAAACCTGCCTTTCGCCATACGCAGAGTACAGGGAGTCCTCAATCTGCTGCGCTGTGACGCCAAAGGCTGCCGCCCTATCCCTGTCGATTTCAAGGTTAATCTGCGGATTTTTGATCTGCAAATCGCTGGTCACATCCTGAATCATCGGCAATCCCCGCACCTTCATCTCGAAGTCAGTAGCATGCTTATAAAGCTCATCCGTCTCAGGGCTCTGAAGAACAAACTGGTACTGCGCCTTTGACAGAGTCGCATCAAGCCGTATAGGCGGCGGGTTCTGCATAAACATCATGACGCCAGGCACACCCATTACCTTAGGCCGGAGATTCTGAATAATCTGGTCTGCGTTCAACTTTCGCTCGTGCCTGGGCTTAAGCTTAAGGAACATGAAACCGCTGTTAGAACCGACGCGTGTTCCGCTTGCCCCGGCTGACGACATGAAAGCCTGAATATTCGGGTCTTCCATGACGATCCCGGCAAGTCTCTGCTGGTTTCGCTTCATGTCCTCGAATGAGATACCCTGCGCGCCTTCTGTAATTGCGAATATAGCTCCGATGTCATCAGGCGGAAGAAGGCCGGTCGGCATCTTTGTGAAAAGCCAGACTGTTAGCACCGTCATTACCGCGGTAATTACCAGCACGGCACGGCGCACGGCAAGCACACGCTTTAAGGTCTTCTCATAAAGATTGCGCATACCGTCAAAAAATCCTTCCATAATATCGTATAAACGTCCATGATGCTTTTCGGTATGCGGTTTGAGAAAACGGCTGCAAAGCATCGGCGTAAGGGTAAGGGAAACAACTCCTGAAATTAGTATTGCAACCGTGATAGTCACGGCAAACTCGTGCAAAATTCTTCCAAGCATTCCACCCATAAAAAGAACCGGAATAAAAACCGCCACGAGTGAGAGTGTCATGGATATGATAGTGAAGCCTATTTCCTTCGAACCCCTGAATGCCGCATCCATCGGCTTTACGCCGTGCTCCATGTGGCGTACGATATTTTCGAGCATCACTATGGCGTCGTCCACCACAAAACCCACAGACAGTGTCAGCGCCATCAGTGTTATATTGTTGACCGAGAATCCAAGTCCGTACATTGCCCCAAAAGTGCCGATAATTGAGAGCGGAAGGGCAAGGCTTGGGATGACTGTGGCAGACAGGTTGCGAAGAAAAAGAAAGATTACCATAATAACCAGCGCTACTGTAAGCGCCAGAGTGAATTTAACGTCAGCGACCGAATCTCTGATTGATTCTGTGCGGTCGAAAAGTATGTTAAGCTGAACATTACCGGGCAACTGACTGCGAAAACCTGGAATTTGCCGCTTTATGCTGTCTACCACTTCGATGGTGTTCGTGCCCGGCTGCCGCTGAATAGCCAAAACAATAGCCCTCGTGGATTTTCCTCCGGAGTTATACCATGCCGCAATTTTATCATTTTCCACACTGTCGACAACCTCGGCTATGTCCTGCAGGCGAACAGGCGATCCCTGATGGTACGTTACTACCATCGGCTTAAATGCCTCTGCATTGTAAAGCTGTCCTGTTGCCTGTATGGTAAATGCCTGCTTTTCTCCCTGAAGTCCGCCGGTCGGCAGGTTAATGTTCCACCGTGCCAAAGCCGCCGAAACTTCATCTATGCCTATCTCACGGTTTGCGAGAGCCTGAGGGTTAAGCTGAACCCGCACTGCATACTTTTGCGAGCCGTAAACAAGAACCTGCGCCACACCGCTTATCATTGATACACGCGGCGCAATGATTGTATCGGCAAACTCATTAACATCCGACAGGGGAAGGGTCGGAGAACTGAGCGCCAGATATAAAACAGGCTGGTCAGCCGGATTTACCTTTCTGTATGAAGGCGGACTCGGCATGTCTTGAGGCAATTGGCGCGCAGCCATGGATATCGCAGCCTGAACATCCTGCGCCGCAGCGTCTATATCGCGCTCCAGAGCAAACTTGAGCGTGATAATCGAGATCCCCTGGCCATTGGTAGATGTCATTGAGTCAAGGCCGGAAATTGTAGAAAATTGGCGCTCCAGAGGGGTTGCGACAGCGCTGGCCATCGTCTCAGGACTCGCTCCCGGCAGATTGGATCTAACCTGTATTGTCGGAAAATCAATGTTCGGCAGGTCATTAACAGGCAGAAGCCTGTATGCAAAAACCCCGAAAAGCATAACTGCCAACATGACCAGACTGGTCATTATAGGACGTTTTATAAATAGATCCGAAATATTCACTTCACTTTATCTTTTGCAGGATTTGAGGTTTTTGAAGATTCTTTCTGGCCATTGCTATTTTGCCCCTGAGCGTTTTTTATCTCTACCTTTGCTCCTGGCATAAGGCGCATTTGGCCGTCAGTAACCACCTGCTCGCCTGCCGACAGCCCCTTTTCGATAACCGTTACATCTTCGTATGTTACACCGGCAGTAACCGGACGAAGTTCCGCCATCCCGTCTTTCACAACAAATACGAATTGTCCCTGTTGTCCTGTCTGTATTGCCTGTGTGGAAACGACTACCGCATCCTGTAAATTTGACAGAGTAATCAGGACAGTTACGAATTGCCCCGGCCAAAGGGCTTTTTCCTTATTGCTAAAGGTTGCCTTAAGCTTGATTGTGCCGGTTGCGGTATCCACGGTGTTGTCCATAAAAGACAAAACACCATGAAAAGATTTTTTGTCTTCCTGTGATAAAAATGCCTCAACATTTAATTTTCCTATTGCCGTATATTTCTTAATCTCGGCAAGATTTTTTTCAGGGACAGAAAAGCTGACATACACGGGCTGAATCTGATTTATAACTACCATCGGCTTATCGTCATTTGCCTTAACCAGATTCCCTTGATTCACTAAGAGACTGCCTGTTCTGCCTGCGATGGGGGCGTATATTGTGCAGTATTCAACCTGAAGCCGGGCGTTTTCTACAACCGCTTTATCAGCTTCCACGGTGGCCTTAAGCGCCTCAGCATTGGCAAAAATCTGTTCATACTGAGAACGGCTGACCAGTTCATCGCGTAACAGCTCGGTATAGCGGCGTAAATCCTCCTCTGCTTTTTTAGCCAACGCCGTGTCACGAACCAGATTAGCCTTGACAGAGTCAAGCGCCGTCTTATAAAGCCGGGAATCTATCGTGAAAAGCATGTCGCCTTTATTAACATCCTGGCCCTCTCTGAAATAAACATGCGTAAGATCGCCGCCGACACGCGCCTTAATAGAGACTGTTGAATAAGCCTCAACATTCCCTATTGCGCGGATTTGAACAGGGACTGTTCTTTTAATCACAGCGCCTATAGTCACAGGCGCTGCCGGCTTTTTCTCCTGTTGTTCTTTCTTGCCTGAACAAGCAGGCAAAAACGAGATTGCGAATATAACCGCCATGCAGACGGCAAATGGAATCAGCGCAATATTGTTTCTAATCTTGATGTTTATTTTTGTTTCCATTCAGTCACCCTCGCCGTATATTTTCATTTTACTTTTGATTCGGCTGTCTTCAGAAGTATCCCCGCCGCACGTTTCAGCCTTAAATCTGACAACTTATAGTTATACAGGGAATCGGTCAGCTGCCTTTCTGCTGTGACAAGAAGTGTGTTTGCATCCATAACATCAATGCTGCTTGCAAGGCCGAACTCAAACTGTTTTGAAACAGCCTTATAGTTGTCTTCTGCAAAAGTCAGCTGTGCCCCGAACTTTTCCATGATTCCCTTCTGGGTTATCAGGTCGAGATAGGCGCTTTCAACCTCGATGTCTATCGACTTCTTTTTATCCTCATATAAAAGCGCTGCCTGTCTCTGCTTTGCCTCTGCCTCTTTTACCTCCGCATCCCTCAACCCTCCCTCAAAAATCGGAATGCTTATCTTTAGCCCGCCGTATGCGCTTTCTTTATTGAGAGTTGAAGCTGCCGGGTCTTCATCCTTTCTCGAATACACGCCTTCTATGGAAAGCGTGGGCCAGTAAGAGCCTTGTGTGTATTTAACCTGCTCCTGTCCGATTTTTTTCTGAAGTTCAAGCCCCTTGAGTTCAACCCGCTCCGAAAGAGCGATTGTTTTAAAACAGTTCATTGGTTCCGGCTGGCAGCCGGCAGTCACTAAGTCCGGCTCCGGAGCCAATAGGTTGTCAACCCCGGGATGCCCGGGGTCTTTTAAACTATAATCCCTCGCAATGCCGACAATCCTTGCAAGAACAGCCCTTGCAAGCTCCAGTGCATTTTTTGCCTTTATCTCCTCTGACTGTGCACCTGAAAGCTCTGCTTCGGCCCTTAGAAGTGCGGTCTTTGTAACCTCTCCAACTTTTAATCTTACACTTGCAGCGTCCCTGTGTTTTGTTAACCTTTCAACATTCGCCTTTGCAATATCCAGAGCCTTCTTCGCCCTCAGGACTTCATAATATGAGGCAGAGACGCTAAGAAGGTATTCCTCTTTAGCTGCATGGAGGTCAAATCTGTTTTTCTCAATATTCCCTTTAGATATGCTAAAAGCGGTAAGCTCCCTTCCACTCAGTGAAAATGACTGGTCCAGCCTCACTCCCCATGATTTCGAATCATCAGGCTGAATAAGCGTGTTTGAAGGAGAATATTTATCTTCCGTATATTTCGTATAACTTCCAAAACCCGAGAGCTTTGGCATAAGCGCTGCCGCCGCTTTATCCTTCCCCTTCTGCGCAATGAACAGGTCTTCCTCTGATATTTTTATTCTCTCAGAACGTTCCAATGCAATTTTATAGAGGTCTTCAAGGCTGTATTCAACTGCATAACAATTTGCAGCCGATAAAAAAATAAACAACATTGAAAAAACAATCTTTTTCATTTTTTACTCCTTTTTCAGAAGGCCGTTAAGCAGCAGCTTGCTGCACTCCGCGGGCGTGAAAAGCGCATCAGGCTCTACAACGATACCCAAAACAAAACCCCTTATGATACTGAAGATTACTTTGGCAGTTTCCGGCACATTTACCTTCCGGAATATGCCTGATTGCATCCCCTGCCTGATAATATCCTCTATGAGTCCTCTCTGTTTTTTGAAAAATTTTCTTTTCATCTCAAGCCCGAATGTAAACCCAAGCTCCCTGCCCTGAAGGAGGATAAGCTCTTTATGTTTTTTTGCATAATTAAGATTTATTGTTATGAAGGCAGCCATGGCGTCTGCCGGGTCGGCAATATCGCTTACCGACTCCATTGTCATGCCGGCAAAGTCGTCCATCTTGCTTTTCATCAGAGTCAGATAGAGGTCTTCCTTGTTTTTAAAATAAAGATAAAGCCCCCCGGTGCTTATATCGGAGGCCTTTGCTATCATCCTCATATTTGCCTTCGCATAGCCGTACTCGGAGAACACCCTCATCGCGGCGTCAAGGATTCTCTTCTTTGACTTTATACCTGAACGCTTGTTCATGTGAACCTACGTTCAGTTTATGGCAAAAAGTATTTTTCTGTCAAGAGAAATTTTTAAGGGGCTAAAGGAGGCTGGGGTTGGATTGAGGCAAGATTCACGGGCCAATCAGAATAGGGGCTGAAGTCGTAATGAAATGGAGCGTATAGCCCCGCATGAGAACTTAGAACGGCTTAATATGTAGCACTGCCATCTTCATTTTTATAAAGGTAGTTTAAGATTGCCGAAAGACAGACACGGCCTCCTTAGTTAACTGTATTTTCCATGAAAATTATTTTCCCACTTCCATGCAGTCTTAATTATATATTCAAGGTCGTCATATTTAGGCTGCCAGCCGAGTTCCCGTTTTATTTTTGTGTTATCAGCAATCAGGATTGATGCGTCTCCTTCTCTCCTGCCCGTTTCCTCAACTTCAAAGTCAATCCCTGTTACTTTTTTAGCGGCAGCAATAACCTCGCGAACAGAATATCCGTGCCCATACCCGCAATTAAAGGCTTCGCTCCTGCCTTTGTCCAAAAGATATTTGAGGGCAAGGATGTGAGCATTCGCAATATCATCAACGTGGATGTAATCCCTTATGCAAGTTCCGTCAGTAGTGGGATAATCGGTCCCGAAGACCTGCAACTTCTGAAATTCTCCCTTGGCTGTCTTTAAAGCCCTTGTAATCAAATGCGTTGCTGCTTTGTATGCCTGTCCTATCCTGCACCCGGCGTCAGCGCCCGCGACATTAAAATACCTCAGCGATACATAATTAAAATCATTGTCCGCCAGATGCCTATCTCTCAAAATCTTTTCTGCCATCATTTTTGATGAGCCATAGGGATTGACAGGAGATATTGGTGCGTTCTCGCCTACCGGCATTTTTTCAGCGTTGCCATAAACAGCGGCAGTTGATGAAAAAATAAATTTGCCTATGCCTTGCTCCAGCATGACATCCAGAAGATTCAGGGTATTGACGGTATTATTCCTGTAATATTTAAGCGGGTCTCTTACGCTTTCGGGAACAACTATGGATGCGGCAAAATGCATAATGGCATCAGGCTTGAACCTGACAATTGTTTTCTTTAATGTTTCTTTGTCTGAAAGGTCAGCGGCTATCAGCTCGCCATATAAAACAGACCATTTATTGCCGGTGGAGAGATTGTCATAGGTCAGAACCTCATAACCTGCCTCTCCCAATGCCTTCACAACATGGCTTCCGATATATCCCGCGCCGCCTGTAACGAGGATTTTCATCTTGGAAGAAATAGTTTCATCCGGTATTACCTGAATTTACTTAACCCTTACAACCCTGTTCCCTGAATTGAGGATTACTATTTTTGGCTTGAACTTTCTTATGCCCCTGTCTTCAAAATATCCGTAGCAGAATATGATGATCCTGTCCCCGACAGCGCCCTTTCGCGCAGTTGGGCCGTTAAGGCAGAACATTCCTGAGCCTTTTTTGCCGGGTATCACATATGTTTCAAATCTCTCGCCGTTGTTGAGGTTGCTTATCATGACCTGCTCATAGGGGAGGATTCCCGCTCTTTTGAGTATAACCTCATCTATGGTGATGCTGCCCTCATACTCAAGATTTGCCTCTGTCACGCTTGCCATGTGTATCTTCGCCCTGAGCATGCACCTTAACATAAGGCCTCCTTCATTCTATTATCCTTGGCACCCTGTAAAATTTATCAGTGCGGTCAGGAGCATTCGCAAGCGCATCTTCCCTTGATATCGAAGCTCTCTGAATATCATCGCGCATTACGTTGCTTAATGATACTACATGAGAAGTCGGTTCAACATCTTTTGTATCAAGTTCATTCAGCTTTTCCATATAACTCAGGATACCCTGAAGCTGCGCGCTAAAAGCCTCCGCTTCTTTCTCGGAAACCGACAGCCTTGCAAGTTTTGATATGTATGCAACAGATATTTTCATATCTTCTCAAGGTTTGCAACTCTGAGAGCCAGCCTCTTTACTCCCACAACAGGGAAATTTACCATGACTTTCTGTTCATCTCCATCCCCGTAACATTCCCTTATAACACCTACGCCCCATTTGGGATGCTTTACCCTGCAGCCGACAACATACAACATCGGCTTTTTAAACTGAACAGTTTTCCTTGCCAGGACTGCGAGAGGCTGGGGGCTCGCCGATTTCTCTATGCGCTGGCAGCACTGCTGCGGTATATCGGCAAGAAATCTTGACGGCTCCTGTTCCTGCACCTTTGTGTACAGCCTTCTTTTTTTCGTGCCGGTAAGCCACAGCACATCCTTTGCGCGCGTCATGCCTACATAGAATAATCTCCGCTCCTCGGATATCTCATCCTCATTCTGAAGCGCCTTAAAATACGGCATTAGGCCGTCTTCAAGCCCGACAACAAAAACAACAGGAAACTCCAGCCCTTTTGTGCTGTGCAGCGTCATGAGCGACACGGAATTCGCTGCATTAACATCATCCATGGCTGTTAAAAGCACGGCCCTGTCGCTAAAGTCGCCTATATCTTTTCCCTCGGCAGACGCAATGAGTTCATATATATTATGAGTTTTCTCTTCCTCAATAAAATCCATATATCCTGTTTTTTCAATTATCGCATTAAGCATGTCAGCAGCCGACCTGTATTCATCAGCAGTGATATGATCTATGATTTTGACAAAGCCGTTGAGTTTCTCCCTCACAGACAAGGCAACGCTGTTTGCCTTTAATATCGCCTTAATCGCAGCAAACAGGCTCAGCGATTTGTTTTTTGCTTCATGCTCCACCTTTGAAAGCGTTGCAGCGCCTATTCCTCTTGGAGGGCAGTTTATTATCCGTCTGAGGCTTACATTGTCGTCAGGATTTACGGCAAGCCGCATATATGCAATAATATCCTTTATTTCCTTCCGCTGATAGAAGCTTATTCCGCCCATAACACGATATGGGATAATCTCGTCTTTAAGGGCGTCCTCTATGGCCCTGGCCTGAAAATTTACCCTGTAAAGCACGGCAAAATCCTTATAGCGGCACTCGCCTTTCAGGTAAAGTTCCTTTATCATTGCTGCTACATGCTTCGCTTCGTCCTCCTCTGTGTTGAACCAGCAATGATAGACCTTCTCGCCGCAGCCCCTCTCGGTCCATAACTTTTTTGATTTTCTGTCCTTATTTCCTGCTATCACAGCGCCTGAGACATCAAGTATGTTCTGTGTTGAGCGATAGTTCTGTTCAAGCTTTATGACCTTGGCCCGCGGAAAATCATTTTCAAAGTTAAGAATATTTCTGACATCAGCGCCCCTGAATTTATATATGCTCTGGTCGTCGTCGCCGACAACACAGATATTGTCCCTTGCGGCAAGCAATTTTAACAGGCGGTATTGAGCATAGTTGGTATCCTGAAATTCGTCAACGAGAACATAATTAAATATAGCCCGGTATTTTTCAAGCAATGCAGGGTTTTCCTCAAAAAGCTTTACCGCAAGCATTATAAGGTCGTCAAAATCCAGCGCATTGGACCTCTTGAGTTCATCCTGGTATCTCACATATACCTTCGCAAGTTTTTCATCAAAACCGAAACCGTCTGTCTTAGAAAGAAACCTGCTCGGGGTTACAAGTGAAGATTTCAAAGAACTTATCCTTGAAGCAACCCCTTTATACATCGCCTCGTATATCCTGAATTCCTTCAGTATGTGCCTTATAAGATTACAATGGTCATCAGCATCGTATATTAAAAAATTATTATTGTATCCTATCGCCTTTATCTCCTTCCTGAGTATCCTGTTGCACTGCGAATGGAATGTGCCTATCCATGAACCATCCATATCCTTTCCGATAAGCAAGGCTATTCTGCGCTTCATCTCATCGGAGGCCTTGTTTGTAAAAGTGACGGCAAATATTGAATGCGGAGAAACCTTGTTTGATTTTGTATGATATGCAAACTTATGCGTGATGACCCTCGTCTTGCCGCTGCCGGCGCCGGCAAGCACAAGAAGGGGGCTTCCTTCATGCAGCACCGCTTCTTTTTGCCGGGGATTCAGCTCCTTCAATAAAGTCTCATTTGACATTACAGCTCCTTTTTAAATCATCAAATACAGCTTATGCGTGTTTTGCCGGTTCCAAAGCGTTTCTCACTCAACGGTTACACTTTTGGCCAGATTCCTGGGCTGGTCAACATCGCATCCTCTCAGCACTCCTATATGATACGCAAGAAGCTGCAGCGGGATTGCCATTAGAATTGCCGACAGAAAAGAATTAGTTTCAGGCACAGAGATGCAATAATCGGAACGGCTGCATACCCCTTTGTTGCCCTCGTCAGTTACTGCTATAATCCTGCCCCCCCTGCTTCTTACTTCTTCTATATTAGATAGAACCTTGTCATAAAGTCTACCCCTTGGCACTAAAAAAACAGACGGAAGCGCTTCGTCAACAAGCGCTATAGGGCCATGTTTCATTTCTCCTGCGGGATAACCTTCAGCATGAATGTAAGATATTTCCTTGAGTTTAAGCGCGCCTTCAAGCGCAATGGGATAATTTATTCCCCTACCCATATACAGAAAATCATCAGCCTTAAACAGTTCTTTTGCCATGCGTTCAATTGCATTATCCGCCGCGATAACCTTCTCGGCCAGCCCCGGCAGAAAAAGGAGATCCCTTAGCAATCCCATCGCTGAATCATTGCTTACAGTTCCCTTAAGCCTGCCTAGCCCCACTGCAAAGAGATAAAGCCCTACTATCTGCGTGGTGAATGCCTTTGTTGATGCAACGCCAATCTCAGGCCCTGAATGCGTATAGAACACAGCATCCGCCTCTCTTGATGCAGTGCTGCCCACAACATTGCATATGCTCAGAGTCTTTGTCCCGAGCCTCTTTGCTTCTCGTTGGGCTGCAAGCGTATCTGCTGTTTCTCCTGACTGCGTTATAGCTATTAAAATGCTGTCTTGCCCCATCACAGGATTCCTATACCTGAATTCTGATGCTATATCAACTTCTACGGAAACCCTTGCTAATTCCTCTATCATGTATTTTCCGATAAGGGCAGAATGCCATGACGTGCCGCAGGCAACAATGAAAATCTTTTGTGCCTTTCTCAGGTCTTCCTCTTTTATGCCAAACTCATCCATATTCACCTGGCCGCTTTCAGGATAAAACCTTCCCCTTAAAGTATCCGCAATTGCCCTTGGCTGTTCATATATCTCTTTAAGCATAAAATGCTTGTAACCACCTTTTTCAGCCATGGCTGGGCTCCACGAGACAGATACAACTTCCTTCTGGACAGGCTCGCCGTCAAGGGTCGTCACGACCACGCCGTCGCCTGTCATTACAACCATCTCTCCGTCATCAAGAAATATCACATCTCTTGAATAATTGAGAAAAGCAGGCACATCAGACGCAAGAAAAAATTCTCCATCGCCAAGGCCGACAACAAGCGGGCTGTCCTTTCTTGCCCCAACTATCTTGCCGCGTTCTTTTTCATTTATCACTGCAAGCGCATATGCACCCCTGACCTCCTTAAGCGCTTTCCTGACAGCATCTTCCAAAGGATAATCAGCGGCATATTTTTCTATCAGATGGCATAGAACCTCTGTGTCGGTCTCCGAGGTAAATTTATACCCCTCCTCAATCAGTTTCTTTTTAAGCTGCAGATAATTTTCTATTATCCCGTTGTGCACGATTATTATCCCGCCTGACTTGTGAGGATGCGCATTTTCTTCTGAAGGCTTTCCATGCGTCGCCCATCTTGTGTGCCCTATGGCGGTAGTGCTGAACGGTTTGTCTGAGTCTATAATCGCGTACAGGTCTTTAATCTTCCCTGTGCACTTCCTGATCTCCACGCCTCTTTCATTAAAAAATGCGATTCCCGCAGAATCATAACCCCTGTATTCAAGGCGCTTGAGCCCTTCAAGTATTATTGAAACCGCATTCTTTTTGCCTGTATAGCCTATTATCCCGCACATATCACAAAAGTTGAAAGTTAAGAGTTAAAAGTGAAGAGTTTAATAAAAATTTCATGCTACTTTCTCTTTTTCTTGTTAATTTTGAATTTTGAATTTTGAACTTTGAACTGTCTTTTAATCGCCCATCCCTCTATGTTCTTTTGGTCTGCCCTGCTGACTGAAAGCGACATGGCAGGAACGCACTTGGTAATGGTAGAGCCTGCGCCTATGTATGCGCCTTTCCCCACTCTTACAGGCGCAACCAACTGTGTATCGCTGCCTATAAAAGCGCCGTCTTCTATTGTTGTCCTGCTCTTCTTTTTGCCGTCATAATTGCATGTTATGGTGCCTGCTCCGATATTGACGCCCTTTCCTATAGAGGCGTCACCAAGGTAACTGAGATGAGACGCCTTGGTCCTGTCGCCTATCAAAGATTTTTTTATCTCAACAAAATTCCCTATCTTTGTCTCGGATCCTATATCGCATCCCGGCCTGATATGGGCAAAAGGGCCGACCACTGCCTTTGCCCTTACAATAGAACCCTCAATCACGGTAGAGTCCTTCACCACAACTCCATCTTTAATAACGCTGTCAACAATGCGCACATTCGGATATATAGTGCATCCGCTGCCTATTTCTGTCCTGCCTTCAAGACAGACATCAGGATAAATAATTGTATTTTTTCCTATAACAACATTGCCTGAGATAAAGATTGAATCGTGGTCAAGAAATGTAACGCCTTTTTTAATCCAGGCATTAGCCAGTCTTTCCCTGAATATTTTCCGCGCCTTCATCAGTTCGGATGCTGTATTAACTCCCATCATCTCATCCTCAGAGCCTATACAGCAGGCGTTCATTTTATAGCCCTTGTTTCCGGCGATGCCGATAATATCCGTAAGATAATACTCGCCCTTTGCAATATTTAGCGGAATTTCTTTAAGCAAGGATAAGACGCCGGATTCTATAGCATATACTCCGCTGTTAACCTCAGTGATTTTTCTCTGAGCCTCTGTCGCATCCTTATCTTCTACAATTGCGTTAATACAACTATTTCTGTCCCTTAATATTCTTCCGTATGAAGCAGGATTTGTTGCAGCAAAAGAGATGAGAGAAATATGATTCCTGCCTGTTTGGTGCAGACTCAGAAATTTCTTCAATGTCTCTGATGTAATGAGCGGGACGTCGCCGTTTAATACGAGTATTGTGCCTCTGAAATCTTTCAGCAATGTCTTTGCCCTTAAAAGCGCATCGCCTGTTCCGTTGGGTTTTTTCTGTACTGCGAATAAAATATTCCCAGGCTTTATTGACTTTTTAATCTCTTTGAAGTGTTTTCCAACCACAGCAACGATTCTAAGTGGCCTTAGCCTCTCAGCGGAATCAATCACACACTGCAGCATAGGTTTATCAAAAATCCCATGCAGAACCTTCGGCAAGGGAGAACCCATCCTTTCACCGCGTCCTGCCGCAAGGATAACCACTGCAAGTTTCATTCTTTTGACTCCGATATCCGGGACGGCGCGGCAATGCCGCCTGAAAGTATTATCTTAATGCCCTCCTCTATGGGAATATCCGTATAGAAAACATCACCCTCGCTCAGCAAAACTATCTCGCCGAGATACAGATTATTCGTTGGAACATATATCGCCCGCAGGCATGCTTCTTTGCCGCTCCTGGATGCTTTTATCGTACACTCCTTTGTCAGAAAGCCGAAGGCATAGGCGCCGGGCCTTGGATACTCAACTATTACAAATTTTTTGAATGAACTGTTGTTTTCAGGCGAGAATGCGTCAACGAGCTGCTTTATTGCCGTATAAATACCCTTGAATACAGGTATTCTGACAACAGCCTTTTCAAAAAACTCTATCAGCTTTTTACCGAATACATTTGTTGATATTATTCCGATAAGAAATATCAAAATTACCGCAGAAACGAACCCGAGGCCATGCACATTGTAGCCCAGCATCTTGTTGTAAAGGGGGCCCAGTATGCCGTCAACAAACTCAAAAAACCATACGATAACTAAAACAGTGATTACCGCAGGAATTGAGACAATCAGCCCGGCAAGAAATTTTCTTTTAAGGGTAGCGCGAATAGAAGTTGCCATCTCGTTATTTATAATAACGCCACAGGCTTTTATATTGCAAGAGCCTACATGATGCATGATACAGGATACAAGATACAGGATAAAGGGAAAAAATATTCAATAAATATCGTGCATCTTGCATCGTGCATCCTTTCATTATTTTACTGCCTTCTCAGCGGCTTCGTCAGGAATATCAAAATTTGCATATACATTCTGGACATCGTCATGGTCTTCAAGCGCATCCATAAGCCTGATCATCTGCTCTGCCGCCTTTCCGTCCAGCGCTACATAGTTTTTTGGAAGCATGGTTATTTCAGCTGACTCAACGGGAATATTTGCCTTATCAAGAGCAGCTTTAACATTATTAAAATCCTCAGGCGCGGTTATTATCTCAAAGTTTTCTTCCTCCGGGTCATTTTTCATATCCTCAGCCCCTGCATCAAGGGCAGCAGACATTATAGAGTCTTCAGATGCCTTCGCCTTATTAACCAGAATGTAACCCTTTTTATCGAATATCCATGAAACACATCCTGTTTCGCCGAGGCTCCCGCCATGTTTTGCCATCATATGTCTTATTTCAGGGACGGTTCTGTTTTTGTTATCAGTCAGGACCTCAATCATTAAGGCAACACCGGAAGGGCCATGCCCTTCATACATGATTTCCTCATACGTAACTCCGGGAAGTTCGCCCGTGCCTTTCATGATAGCCCTCTTGATATTATCATGAGGCATATTTACCTCTTTTGCATTTTCTATGGCAGTGCGCAATCTTGGATTGCCGTCAGGGTCGCCGCCTCCGAACCTTGCCGCAACCGCTATCTCTTTGACGATCTTAGTAAAGGCCCTGCCCCTTTTTGCGTCCGTATTAGCCTTTTTATGTTTTATCTGAGACCATTTGGAATGTCCTGACATTATAATCCTCCGGTATATTTTTAGATGTTCTATTCTTCTATATGATATTCTTTAATCTTTGTCAAAAGCGTTTTATAACTCACCTGCAGGATTTCTGACGCCCTGCTTTTATTTCCCTTTGTCTCTTTCAGCGCCTTTATTATTCTCTGCGTTTCAGCAATTCTTAAGGCCTCTCTTGCGGCGTCTTCAAGCGCTCCGTCCATCGGGAGATTCTTCATGTACGACTCAAAGGCTAAAGGCCTCAGTGCTATATGTTCAGGCATTATCACCTTCCCGTCGCATAATATTATGGCCCGCTCTATTGTATTTTCAAGCTCTCTGACATTCCCTTTCCACGGATACTCAACCATCATTTCAAGGGCTTCGGCAGAGACAGTCTTCAAAGGCGTCTTGAGTTCCGCGCAGTATTTGTTAAGAAAAAACTCTGCAAGCATAGGAATATCCTCAGCCCTTTCCCTGAGCAAAGGGATCCTGACAGGGAATACGCTCAGCCTGTAGTAAAGGTCTTCCCTGAAAGCCTTTTCTGAAACAGCCTTTTCAATATCCCTGTTGCTTGCAGCGATAACCCTTACATCTATCTTTATCGTTTTCAGGCCTCCGAGCCTTTCTATCTCCCCTTCCTGAAGAACCCTTAGCAGCTTGGCCTGAAGCGCAGTATCCATCTCGCCTATCTCATCAAGAAACACAGTGCCTTTATCAGCCAGTTCAAATTTGCCGATTTTTTTGAAATCAGCGCCTGTAAAAGCTCCCCTTTCATGCCCGAAAAGTTCTGACTCCAATAGTTCCCTCGGTATGGCAGCACAGTTTATAGGGACAAACGGATATTCCTTTCTCGGGCTAAGGTAATGAATGGCCCTTGCGAACAATTCCTTGCCTGTACCGCTTTCACCGAGAATCAGCACCGTTGTCTTGCTCGGCGCAACCTTCTGTATCTGCTGGGCAACTTCTGATATCTTTTCGCTTTTGCCTATTATCCTCGGCAGTCCGAGCTGTGATGAAAACTCCTCTTTCATAAGCATATTCTCTGTCATCAGTCTTTGAGTCTCAAGCGCCCTTTTCATAAGCACAAGAAGATGGTCAGTATCAAAAGGCTTTGTAATAAAATCAAATGCGCCTTCTTTAATTGCAAGCACGGCAGTCTCAACGGAGCCAAAGGCAGTCATTACAATTACCGGCATTAAAGGATTCTCTTCCTTTGCGGCCATTAATACATCTATGCCGTTTTTTCTGGGAAGTTTCAGGTCAGTAAGGACAAGGTCAATCCTGTTTTCTTTTATTTTTTTTATGCCTTCCGGCCCGTCTTTTGCCGTAATAGTCCTGTAGCCCTCAGTCCTGAGGGTCTCCTTAAGCATATCTGACATTGATTCTCTGTCTTCAACTATAAGAATGGTATCCATGGGGAATTTTATATAGTATCACATCTTTGCATTCGCAAGGGCGTCCTTGCATCCGCAGTTTCTTGTATGAGGGATGCTGATAAAGGTCCTTTCTAAAAGAGCCTTCACCGCTTCCGCTGATTCTGCCATGGTACTTACAACCTCAGTTGTGGTAAGCCTGTTACCCGAAATGCCGGCAGCAAAATTTGTGACAACACCTATCCCGGAAAAGCATATCGCAAGCTCTCTTGCCAGAGACGCCTCCGGCATGCCTGTCATTCCAACCACATCAGCGCCAAGCAAAGAAAAGGCCTTTATCTCCGCAGCAGTCTCGAGCCTCGGGCCGTTTACGCATACATAAACGGCATTCTCTTTAAGCGCAACTCCTGCGTTTTTACCTGCCGTGAGTATTGCTGTCCGCAGCTCAGGACAATACGGCTCTGTAAAGTCCACATGCACGATTTCTTCTTCATCATAAAATGTTGACTCCCTGCCCTCTGTCATATCAATAATCTGATTAAGAATGACAATCGAGCCCGGTTTAAGCTTGGGATTTATTCCTCCGACCGCATTCACAGAGATAATCCTTTCTGCTCCGAGTTCTCTGAAACCCCGGATATTTGCCCTGTAGTTAATCTTATGCGGTGCAATGTGATGCGGAGAGCCGTGCCTTGGAAGAAATGCAACCTCTACCCCTGATATCTCGCCAATCCTGTAAGAATCGGAAGGCTCGCCAAAAGGAGTTGAGATTCTTTTCTCCTCCTTGATGACAACTCCATCTATCTCGTAAACCCCGCTTCCGCCTATAACGCCTATCATATCTTCTCCTGAGACAGCTTTGAAATGCTAATGAAATTTTAACATATAAGGACAATATCTATCGATAAGTAAACGGCATATAGGATTCGAGAGAATTAAGGCTTTTTGATTATGTCGTGGGTACCGACTTTGCGAAGGGCATAAAAATCATCTTCTACCTCAAAGGGAAATGAAGCCTGATTTCGTTCCGACAGTTATGCAAACTGGAGTTTCTTCTCCATTGGTTTAAGAACATTTTTAAACATATACGAGGCTTTAAACAGTTCAACGCCTATGAGTTTGCCTTTGCTGTCAAGTTCCATATTCACGCCCGGAGATATTTCTACAACTTCGGCTTCCTCGCCTTCTTTTGCAAGGTAAAGAATATCCTCTTCTTCATCATAAAAGACCTTAAAATCGTCCATTATATTTTCCCGAAGGGCTGCCGGTATTCTAAGCAACTACTAATTCGACAGGCAAAGGCCTGTCAATACCGACAGTTTTGCTTACATATAGCTTTTCAATCCCTATAGTCTTCCCATTTTTATCTTTTTTAAGGATAATGCCTTCTCCCGCCTCTTCACATACGACTTCATCCTCGGGATTGCCGAACCAAATATCCATTGTATCTGACTCATTGTTGTAATAAACTTTTACTTTGTCCATACAATTTCTCCTTCCTTTACCTTATCAACAGGATATGCAGTTAGGGAAAAAACCTTCCTTTCCTGTATGCTTGACAACCACACAATATACTCTATCAGACTGCTTATAATAAAGAAAGACTTCTTTATCCATTTTGCTTTGTCTTATTTCATCAGGCATCTGCAAAACAAACTTTACAATATCTTCCTTATTTCTCATTATTGGATGTTTGAATATAGTAAGGTATTCCCAATACTGAACGGTGGTTCTGACTTCAATACCTATAGGTGTTTTTACAGAGAAATATATTTCAGATTTCATCTTTTTCCCTCCACAATCTCAATATCTCCCGCACTTTCACGAAGTGACTCGCCGAGGCGAGCTACCCTTTACTCTCTTGTTCTTCTGCTCTTTTGCACTTTTGAGCTATCGAAAACCGGTCGCGGGCTCTGATTATTCCCCGATGCCCAGATTCCTCAGAGAGAGAAGGAATTTCAATTAAGTACAACCGTCCACTTAAACTCCTTCCTGTATATGGTATTATGGTTTTATGATTCCAAAATGCCAACCATTGTCTTTAAGAAAATCGTCAAGGTTCATATGAGGCACTTTGAATTCACGGCAAACTGCCGGAATTCTTTTTGAAGATGAAATTTTCTCCTGACTTACCACATATACCAATGTGTTCTGTCCAAACAAAGTAACTTCTTCCATTTTTTCAATAGCCAAAGCGATTATCCATGGGTCTGCCTGATCCTTTTCCTTTTCAGCGTCAATAAAGTCAGGAAATTTTTGCAAAATCTCTTCTACTTTTTTAGATTGTTTGTCTGTAATTCCGAAAAAATATCCCTTCTTATCCTTTATCCATTTTGCAATAAAATCAGGATTTTTTCTTTCAGGATTAAATTCTTCATAAACAAATTCGTGGGAGATTATTCTATCATTTTTAAAAAGTTTTTCAAGTTCTTCCCAAACATTTGGTATGGGAATATAATTCTGAATTCTATTCAACGAAATAAAAATGCTTGAATCAAAGCAATATATTTTTTCCTGATTACTCATTGCCGGCAATGTAGTGAAACCCCATTCCGAGGGCATCGGATGCAGTTGTATAATCAATCTTGTTATTATAAACTGCATCTAAAATCAGATTGTAAAACTTTTCTCCTCTTATGCTTTTACTCAAAATCGGAGGCGCAGGCGCACCGGGTTTCTTACCTTTTTTCGGTGGAGGCGGTTGCTCTTTCAGTTCTTTCAGAATACCAAAAAAATCTTTTTTGTTGACAAATCTTCTTTCAAAATTCCTTCTCAAATAAACCTCACGACTTACTTTAAATCGTCTTGCCACTTCACCGAGGTCTTTTATATTTTTTATGGGATAAACATTTGTATCAGGAATGAGAAATTTTCCTGCAAAATCGTTGCACTCAAATTCTATATCTTGTTTTTCACTGATAATATCAGGAAGGCAGATGCCAGATTGATGTTTGAAAATGTGAGCCAGTTCGTGAAACAATGTAAAAATCCTGCGTGGTTTAAAAGTGTCGGAATTGATAATAATTGCATAGGGCGGTTTATCGCCTGCATAGCAAAAGCCGTCCAATTCTTTTTCAGGCATAGAAAATTGGAAAACGAAAATTCCAAGTTCCCGCTCTATGCTGTTTCGCCATTTTTTAAAAGCATCATCATACCCAAAAAACTTCTGTTGCTGGTCAATAGTAATTTTAAGTTTTCCTCTCAACCATTCCGTAATTTTTTCATCAAATACTTGTATTCCTTTTTTCAATCCCGATTTAATCGGGACAATCTCCCTTTGCCATCCGTATTGATTTATCCAATATCCCTCACCTAATATTTTTCTTGCAAGTTCAAGATATTTGTGTGCCCGTCTCATTGCCAAGAGTGTGTCGGGAGATAATCCGGCTTGACTGACGGCAAGATTTCTAAAGTCCTTTGGCGTTTTTAGTTTTGGCGGTGGTGTGGGCAATAAAAATACAGCCAACTGTCTTTTGTAATAGTTGGCAATGCTTTTCAGCATTCCCAAAGGGATTTCTTTTCCGTCGTTTTCCCAGTTGGAATACCTTTCCGTAGGAATATGCAGTTTTGTGGCAATGTCTTCTGCTTTATAACCCGCTTCCTCTCTTGCCCATTGCAAAACCTGCGGTTTGATCTGTATCTTTATTGTTTGTGGCATTTTTTATCCTAACACAAATATACGGCTTAATCTTTTTTACTGCGTTAATAATATCTTTTCAATTTCATTACTTGCTTTTTTTAATTCTTCTTTCGTTTTATCTTTCAGTTGCTGTGCTTCTTTTCTGATTGCGGAAATATGCTCGGCAATTTTCTTTTGCTTGTCAAGCGGGGGAACTGGAATAAGAAAATTCTCAACTTCAGGTTTTGTGGTATTTGGTCTCACCGACGTAATCGTAATGCTTCTATTGAGTTGCTCTTGAACAATTTTTGAGTTAAGCAAATAAAATAGAAAATGTTGATTTACTATTTTGGGGTTCGTTCTGATTGCAAAAGAAAATGAACCATAAGTATAACCAATAAACTCTTTTGTAACCATTGCACACTTTCCAGTAGTATTGCCACATTGAACCATTAGTATGTCATTTTCTTGAACAATTTTATCTTTCAATTTAGGCGTGTTAAATTTGATGTATTCCACTTTATCCATATTGATGTAGCCGTCTTTCATAATATTTGTAACCCTTATCATTGGAAGTCCTTCATCTTCCGTAAAAGCATAATCTTGTGTAGGCATTAAACCATAGTCAAGGAAAAGAATTATGTCTTTTAGTTTACAAATTTTAAAGGAAGAATTTTTCAATGAGTTAATGAATTTCTCATAGTTTAATCTGTGATAGGTTGGGTCATACCTTTGCCCCGTAATTTTATTAAATGAAGTAGTAAATATTCTATTCTTCAAAGTGTTTTCTGGTGGTGCAGGTAAAGCAATGCCTAACTCTTTCAGTAAATAATCATCAATGCCAGCAAGAAGTTTTTCGGCTGTGACTTCGTTTTGTTTTTTCTGCTCAACAACTCGTCTGGTAATTTCCAAAACTCTTTTGTCGTGCAAAATCGGAATGGAAAGCAAGGCAGGATAATCTAATGCAGGTCTTGTTCCGCCTGTGGTATTTCTAAGTGCAAGTTTTTGTCCGACTGAACAATTCAAATATGCTGCAAGAATTTCACTAACTTCTTTGCTTTCAGTTTTTATTACAACAGAATGTTGATTAATGTTTCCCTCAAACCCTTTTGGTGCAACAGCGGCACTTGCAATTCTTCCTGTGATTGTAACCAACAAATCATTTTCAAATACTTGACTTCTTTTTAATAACCCATTGTGAGTTTCTTTGTTGATATATTTTACATCTGATAAATCCAAACCCCATTCAGTTACATTTTGAACTCTAAGAAATGGTACCCCGTT
The DNA here is from genome assembly GCA_001805105.1 of Nitrospirae bacterium GWF2_44_13. Classification (GTDB taxonomy): domain Bacteria; phylum Nitrospirota; class Thermodesulfovibrionia; order Thermodesulfovibrionales; family UBA1546; genus UBA1546. The sequence continues at coordinate 120,996 of MHEE01000012.1, forward strand.
TTTTATATCAGAATAATATTTTTCTTCTTCATCTCTTTTGGGTGTTGCTCCGCTTGCGATGGAACGCACATATTCACGAAGCTGTTTTGGTTTCTTTGATAAAACTTTTTTCTCCAGTTCAACTAATTCGGGAACATAATAAAAAGGGTCAAACCGTTTTTTAATCTCACGTCTATTGAGAATGAAGACTTTGTTTTTATTGAAAGTTGATGAAAGGGTAAAACTGCTCATTACTTTTCCGTTTTGTTGATGTGAGTAATAAATTTTGAAAGCTCTTTGCTAATTTCAATCAACTCATTGTTGCCTGTGTTTCTGCCTGTGGCATCGTATCCAATATCCTCGGCTATCGCCATAAAAATCGGATAGTCGTCAAGCACCTGCTGTTTGGCTGCAAGATATTTTTCAGCCAGTTCCTCTCTCAGCAAGTTCACTTTGTCGGTAAAAGCAGTTTGCAATTTCCCCTTTTCTTCTTTACTCGATTCTCCGATTTCTTTTTTGCTTGACTTTGGATTTTTCTTTTTTGCTTCATCCTCTACTTTTTTTATTGCAACAATTTTTTCTTTCTCCCACTTCTCTACTGTTTCAATAAACTTATTGTCCTTCATTAAGGTTGTTTTCAGTTTCGTTTTCTGATTAGAAATTTTCTCGGATGCTTTTCCCTTATGCTTGCGTAAAAACAAAACAGAACTTTTTACTCCTGCACCCGTCTTAGTGAAAGCGGTTTGAGGCATTGAAACTACTGCTACAATGCGATAGAGTTCTTCCAGATTATCTCTCACATACTGCAAACCGCTGTTAGTTAAAATTCCATCGGGGATTACGATTGCCAGATAACCTTGTTCGGTTAAAAACTTATGACACTGTTCTAAAAATAAAATCTCTGTGCTTTGGCTGTCTCGTATTATTTCTTTAGTTGTTCCGTTTGTGCTTAACCAGTCCAATTCTTTTTTGCCAAAACTGTATTGGTGCATATATGCTTTTTCGGTTTGCTTAATGATGCTACCGAAAGGCGGATTGGTAATTATGAAATCAAAAGTGTCGTATTCAAATTCTTTGTTCTTGGATTTGTTGCGTAATTCTTCATCGCTCAAAAGGCCGTCTGCTGCAATTACATTGGTGTGTCCGTCATCGTGAATAATCATATTCATTTTGGCGGTTCTTGCAATCTGGTCATTAATCTCAATTCCGAAAAGATTCTTTTCTGCGAAGTCGTGCCAATGTTTGTAATGGTCTTTCTCCTCTTTGTCTTTATCGTAAAATTCATTGGCTTGCTCTCTTACTTTGTCAAGCGCATACAAGAGGAAACCACCGCTGCCGCAACTTGTATCTAAAACCCGCTTTGAGTTGTTAATGGGCAAACTGGCCACAATAAATTTTACAATAGGTCGTGGCGTAAAATACTGTCCGAAATCGCCACGGAAATAACTATCCATAAAAGTTTCAAATGCTTTGCCCTTGCTGTCAAGGTCGGTTTTGTTGAGGTTAATTCGTTGCAGATATTTTACAATGGTTTGCGTTTCATCGGCTGAAAGGTTAATGTCCTCTTTAAAAACTTCGGGGTCTTTTTTTCTGCCTTGCGAATACAATGCTTTAACTCGTTTTAAAAGTTCATCGGGTGTTTCGTCTCTGAAAATCTGAAAGTCGTAAGGGTCGCCCGATTTTCTCGGATGCTTTTCATCCCAAATTTTGCAGAAGATAAGTTTGTCTAACTCGTCAAATGCTACTGATGGATTTCTTTGTCCGCCTCCCCAAAGGGCTTGATGTGCCTGAATAAAAATTTTTGTCAGTTCGCTTTCGCTAACAACTACAAGTTCAAAAAACTTTTGCTGCTTGCCATAATCAACTGTCGGCTCTTTTACTTCTCCTGCTTCTCCTGTTTCACTTTGCGAAATTCCGCCTTTCACATATTTGTAAGGTGCAAGTTTCTTTACTCCGAATTGCGGAACATCTGGCGCTGAAATTCTGCTCTTGGGTTTCTTTTCGGGAACTTCGTAATACTCATTCTTTATTCGTGAAGTTATCCATACAAATTTGCCGCCTTCAGCAACTGCATAGCTGTATGCTTGGTCAACGGCTTTGTTAAATTCTTGGTCGGTTATTTCTTCTTTCTTACATTCAGCAACAATAAAAGGGCTTTCACATTCATCGTCTGCGTAAACTATGATGTCTGCTTCTTTGGTTTCCGAACCCATCTGCACCGATACATAATTCTTAACTCGGTTTGCAGGATAGCCATAAATGAGAACTAAACTTAAAAATGCTTCTGCCTGAACTTTTTCTTCTGGATTGCTGAAGTTGCGTTTTTTATTTTGATGGATGTAAGTGATGAAGTTTCGTTCTTCATCAAACCTTACAAGTCCTTTTTCTATTCCTGTTTCAATTAAATTCATTCGGTTTTCGTAGTAATATTCTTAAAATCTATTTTCCCCCCTCAATCTTACCCCACGCGAGAGGGAAAGTTCAATAGTGCGGAAGTGGCTGAAAAGCTAAGGAGTCATCTTGCGTCTGGATGCGCCATATCTCGCCATGCTTTCCCTGACCTCAAACCCTATTTTCCTTTTCTTCGGTTCAGGTACAGTAGAAATGAGCTTGGATTTTTTCATCCACTCTTTCTATTTGGCCCCTGCAAGCGCTACTTCTATAGGGTGGTCTTTAAGAGAGCTTACCTTGAGGATTGAAAATCCGATAACATTACCCGCCATATCAACCTTTTCCATTATCTGGTCAGATGCTGTTTCCTTGAAATAACCTTCTTTTTTCTCAAACATAACTTCAAGATAATCCCCTTCAGGGTCATACCAGACTTTTACTTTTTCCATAGCACGTCTCCTTTCTTGATGCTGTCCGTAAAATAAGCTGTAATTGTAATTACAAAAGCATCATCTTGCTTAAATTTTACCACAACGCATAAATACTTATCTCCGATTGAGAGCCTATCATATTGTCTGTAATAGAGACTTGCTTCGTTATCGCTCTGCGATTTTATAACCCTATCGGGATATGACAGGGTTTCATTTATTTTATCGGTGTGTATCGCCATTTCAGGATGCTCTTTTATATGTTTAAGTCTTTCATCAGTCAGGCGGATAACATTCCCTTGATAATCAGTTATGTTCATTTATTCTCTCCCCAATTTCCCCCTCAATCATACCCCTTTCAAGCGCGGGAATTTCAAGAAAGAAAAAGGTGATGAAAGGGCGCCATCATCATGGCAGTCTCTTAAACTTTTTTTCTTAATGCTATAATAAATAAGATTGCCACGCCCGTTGGGCTCGCAATGACAATTCGGGTGAGATTGCCGCGCAATGACAAAAATCGAGGATATTAATGCTGGATAACGAGCTTCTGCTAAAGATTCTTAAAAAGACCCTTTCTTCAGGCGGGGAATACGCAGACGTGTTCGTTGAACACAGAAGGCCTGTATCCATACAGCTTGAAGACAATAAGATAGAAAAGATATTCACAGGAGTAGATTCAGGGGTTGGAATAAGGCTGATAGCGAACGGAAAAACTTATTACGCCTTCAGCAACGACATATCCGAAAAGGCATTGTTAGAGTTGGCCGGCAGTTTAAAAGCATTACATCTTGCAAGCGGGAAGTCAGAAGACAAAGACTTTACGCTGGACCTTAGAAAACAGAAACCTAATGTTGATTACACGATAAAACTTCTTCCTGAAAAAATACCTATAGACAAAAAAATAGAACTTGTGAGGGCTGCAAACAAGACTGCAAGGGATTTTGATAAAAGGGTAAAACAGGCATTAGCCGGGTACCGCGACTTTGTGCAGAAAGTCCAGATAGCAACATCAGATGGTTTTACGGCAGAGGATGAGCGTATTCATACGCTTATGGTTGTCCACATCGTGGCATCCGATAACGGCATAATCCAGACCGGATATGAACAGGCAGGAGGCTCTATCGGCTTTGAGCTTTTTGAGAGCGTAAAACCTGAAGATATTGCGTTAAAAGCTGTAGAGCGCTCGCTCATGATGCTTAATGCCAGAAGGGCGCCGGGCGGAAGGATGCCTGTCGTCATATCATCCGAGGCCGGCGGCACCATGATACACGAAGCAATAGGGCATGGGCTTGAGGCTGACCTTGCACAGCAGGGACTCTCGGTATATTCCCAAAAAATCGGCGGGATAGTCGCATCTCCTTTAGTGACTGTTATTGACGATGCAACACTTCCAAACAAAAGAGGCTCCTTCCGCTTTGACGACGAAGGCACACCGGCACAAAGAACAGTGCTTGTAAAAAATGGGGTGCTTATCGGGTATATGTACGACAGGTTTACAGCTATGCAGGACCAGACAAACTCAACCGGAAACGGACGCAGAGAGTCATACCGCAACAGGCCGATTCCGCGAATGACAAACACTTTTATCGCTCCCGGTGAATCCATGCCTGAAGACGTCCTTAAATCAGTTACAAAAGGCATCTTTGTCAAAAAGATGGGCGGAGGACAGGTTAATACGGTGAACGGCGACTTTGTTTTTGATGTTCAGGAAGGCTATATAATTAAAAATGGGGTTATCGGAGAACCTGTAAGAGGCGCAACGCTTACAGGGAGCGGGCCTGAAATCCTAAAATCTATTGACATGGTTGCTTCTGATCTCGGCTTTTCAATAGGGACCTGCGGCAAGGATGATCAGGGAGCGCCGGTATCTGATGCAATGCCGACAATAAGAATCCCTGAGATGGTAGTTGGCGGCGAGGCGTAAAAATCATAACCGCATGTGTGTTGATAACCACACATCTGATGAATATATACAACATTAATATCACATAACCCCTTGACTTCAAAGATATTTTTTCTGGCATCTTATTTGCTTATCATATTGTCGTGCGTTTACAAAGAACTATAAAGCGGGAAGTAAGCTTTGCAGGCATCGGGCTTCATACAGGCTCGCATGTCACTGTAAAGCTGAAGCCGGCGTCAAGAGACACAGGAATCGCTTTCTACCGGAGTGACAAGAATCTCATGATACGGGCTGACGTGGGCGCTGTAGTTGACACCGCCTTTGCGACAAGCCTGGGCTATAACGGCACAAGGATAAAAACTGTCGAGCATATCCTCGCTGCGGCATCAGGATTAGGAATAGATAATCTTATCATTGAACTTGACGGCTCTGAGATACCGATACTTGATGGAAGCTCTACCGAACTGATTGACATAATCCTGAGAGGCGGGATTGCAAAACAAGGCAAGAAAAGGCCCTACCTGCGCATTACAAAACCTGTATTTTTTGATGACGGCCATTCGGAAATTGCCGCTTTCCCGTACGACGGCCGAAAACTGACATGCAGAATACAATTCAACCACCACCTCTTAGGCGAGCAAAAATTAAGCATTGACCTGAATGAAGAAACATTTGCAAGAGAAGTTGCTCCGGCAAGGACCTTCGGATTTGTGAAGGATGTTGAGTATCTTAGGGCAAACGGACTTGCAAAAGGCGGGTCGCTTGACAATGCCGTTATCCTTGGCGAAGACGGAGTATTGAACAAATCGGGGTTGAGATTCAAGGATGAATTCGTAAGGCATAAGATACTTGATTTTATTGGTGATATCTCCCTGATAGGATTCCCTATATACGGGCATCTTGTAGCGAACAGGACAGGGCATTCTACAAACATAAAATTCGTAAAGAGCCTACTTTCTGCTGTGGATTGCTGGGAAATTGTATCCGATACCGCATTTGCCCCTGCACAGGCGTTGGCATATTCATAAAAAATACTGAGATTTCAAGGACTTACAAAAAACTACTTGATTTTTTATCTGGAATCAGTATTTTATATAGGTACATCGGTTGTTTTCTAAGTTTACAAAATAAAAAAAGAGGGCTGGAGATTGCACTCCCCAGCCCAAAATACTCTGAAACATTAACCTATTTCTTTTTCTTCTTTGCTGCTTTCTTCTTAGCTGCCATTAGAGTTCACCCCCTCTCCGTCCCCCACAGGGGAAAGCTTAAATTTAAATCCTGCCTATCAAGGTAATCCTTTTGCCTGATAGCAGTTTTTCCAGATCAACATCACCCTTTTCTTTCCTGTTTTTATACTCAGACTCGTCAATTGCGGTATAGTTAATCTTCTTGCTAAACTTTTCTTCGAGTTCTTTTAGCCCTGCGCCTATGTTATTGGAAGATGCTCCTATAATAAAAAGATCCACACTGCCGACATCCTCACCATCCGCATAAGGGCCATATAGAAAAGCTGCCTTTGCGCCGGCCAGCCTCACTATTGTCTTAAGCGCACCCGGCAGGCCAAGGGATTTATCAATGAGGTTCTTAAGCTCTGAAAACAGCGGCGACATCTTATTTGCCTGAAAGTACTTGAGGTTCGCAACCCTATGGCTGAACAAAATCCCCATCTTCTCGAGATTATCCAACTCTCTTTTAACTCCGGAAGGGTTCTTTCTTATAAGATTAGCAATTTCCCTGACATAGAACTTTTCATCAGGGTTATTAAGCAGAAGGGCAAGCACATCAGCTCTTATTGCCGAGGAAAACAACATCTTCAACGAGGTCTCGCCTGTGTGCTGCTTCCCTATTACTGACTGTTGCTTTACCATCTTGTATTAATTTATATCAGAACAAAACAGATTTGTCAACAAAAAAATTAACTTTTTATACAAAAGGATATTTTTTATGATTATAAGAATATAATTCTGATTCAATACATCTCCCTTAAGTCAACGATTAACTGCTCTATTTATACAAAGTTATATTCAAAGTAACTCTGTGCAATCCTATTTATGAACAAAACATAAGATTAATGTATACGGAGCAATCTGATTACACAGCCATCCACTGCAAGTTATAGAACAATCGTTCATTATAAAAGTTTTTGTTGTATATTCAGCGGTTAAGGATATTACGGCAATCCCTTGAATCTACCGTTTCACCTATAGAATTATTTATCAGTCATAGGGTATACTTACACATCAGTTTTTATATTTCGGGAGGAACAAATGATAAGGCTTAAGGCATTCATTTGCGTATTAATGATTGCGGCGTCATGCGGTGTTTCAAGCGCAGCTATCCTTCTCGACAAGGTTATTGCAGTTGTGAATCAGGAAGTCATCACATGGAGTGATTTATATAAGGCAATGGAATTTGAAGCAAGCGATAAAATTAAAGACATAAAAGAAGAGGAAAAGAGAAAGATATTCAAGGAAAATGAGGGGCCCTTCCTTGAAGTCCTGATAGACATGAAATTGCAGATTCAGGCTGCGAAGCAGCGCGGGATAGATGCAGCGGCAGAGGAGATAGCCGAGGCTATAAACGACATAAAGAAAAAATATTCCATGGACGAGCAAACATTGACAGCTTCGCTGAAAAAAGAAGGCTTCACATTAGATGAATACAAGAAAAAACTCGCAGAGCAGATTATATTAAGCAGGGTCGTTTCGCAGGAGGTAAGAAATAAGATAGTCTTTTCCGATGCTGAGATAGCGAAATATATAGAAAAGAGCAAGGACACCTTAATAACTGATGACGCTTACAGGATACGACAGATATTTTTCAGGAAGCCCAAAAGCCCCGGTGATAGTGACAGGAAAACAATGGAAGAAAAGGCAGGAACTGTCTATCAGCAGTTAAAGGCCGGAGAAAATTTTGCTTCCCTTGCGCAGAAACATTCCGAAGACCCGTCAGGCAAGGCAGGAGGAGACCTCGGATTTATTAAAAAGGGCCAGATGGCGAAAGAATTCACAGATGTTTTATCCCGGATGAAAGCGGGTGATATCAGCCAGCCTTTCTGGACTGACATGGGATTACATATCATTAAGCTTGAAGAAAAAATAGAAAAACAGAGCGCAGCCGCAATTAAAGAATCCGCTAAAAATAAGCTGCTTGAACAGCGTTTTTCAGAAAAATATAAGCACTGGCTCAGAGAACTAAGAGAAACCGCCTATATTGAAATAAGACTTTAGTTCAGCAAATGCTAAAATGGAGGACGCTTGATTATGCTGAAGATAGGTGTTCTTGCATCAGGCCGCGGCTCTAACTTTCAGGCAATGATAGATGCGATAGAAAATAAAAATCTCAAAGCCTCTATAGAGCTATTGATAACAGATAATCCATCCGCCTTTGCGATGGAAAGAGCAAAGAAGCATAATATAAAACACATCTTTATAAACCCGAGAGACTCTGCGACAAAGGATGAATTATTCAAAAAGATTGCGGATGAACTCAAGACATGCGGCGTTGAACTCGTCATACTCGCAGGATTTATGAGGATTGTAAGAAAACCCCTGATAGACGCATTTCCCAACAGGATAATGAATATACATCCTGCGCTGCTTCCGGCTTTTCCCGGACTTCACGGACAGAAACAGGCGCTTGACTACGGCGTAAAGATTTCAGGATGCACAGTTCATTTTGTTGACGAGGGCATGGATACAGGGCCGGTAATTATTCAGGCAGCGGTCCCTGTAATGCCTGATGACACGGAAGATACTCTTTCCGAACGCATACTGAGTTTTGAGCACAGGATATATCCCGAGGCAGTAAGGCTCTTTTCCGAAGGAAGGATTGAGATTAAGGACGGGAAGGTTGTGATAAAAGACCATCCTGTGATCTCATCAAACATCGTTAACCCTCCAAACAGGTCAGGATAGCTGACAGCTAATAGCTCTAAAAATGAGAATCTCCGCAGGCAATTTAAAAGGAAGGAAATTAAGCTCTGCCAAGGCTCTAAGGCTTGCGAAAAAACGCGATGAATTAAGACCCACATCTTCAAAAGTCAAAGAATCTATCTTCAATATAGTCGGAGAAAAGATAAAGGGAACGGAATTTGTTGACCTCTACTCAGGCACAGGCGCAGTAGGGATAGAAGCTCTCAGCAGAGGCGCAAGCGCTGTTTCCTTTGTAGAGGCTGACAGGAAAAGAGCAGAACTGATAAAAGAGATGCTTAAAGACTGCGGCTGTTTTGAAAGGGCAGAGATTATAAAGAGCAAGGCAGCGGATTTTATAAAAAAAGCAGCAGGAGATAATTCAAAATTTGATATTATTTTTCTTGACCCGCCTTATCATGGAGGAGAGTTTGAAGCTGCGCTTTCGCTCTTGGCTGAGGGAACATTGCTTAATGATGATGGCATCATTATTGCGGAACACACGTCAAAAAAAAAGCTGCCCGATGAGACTGGAAAGCTTCTTAAAAAGAAGGATTACAAATACGGCGACACTATGCTAACATTATTCAGGAAAAAACAATGAAAAAAACTGCTATTTATCCGGGAACCTTTGACCCTATAACAAACGGCCACATAGACCTCGTAAAGAGAGGAATGAGGATATTTGATGAGGTCATCATCGCCATTGCAACAGCACAGAAAAAACAGCCCCTATTTACTATCAGTGAACGGTTGAAACTGATAAAGGATGCTGTCAGGGGCTTAAAAAATGTTAAAGTTGAGGCATTCAGCGGTTTACTGGTTGAGTATGTAGAATCAAAAAAAGGAGTTGCGGTCATAAGAGGACTGCGGGCTGTGTCTGATTTTGAATATGAACTTCAGATGGCGCTTATGAACAGGCGCCTTGACCGCAATATAGAAACTGTATTTATGATGCCTTCAGAGGAGTATACATTCCTGACATCCACTATAATCAGGGAAGTCGCATCATTCGGAGGCTCGGTAAAGGGGCTCGTGCCTGAGGCCGTTGAAAGAGCATTGAAGGAGAAATTTAAAAAGAGATGATAACGATTGAGGATTTTGCAAAAGTAGAATTAAAAATCGGCAAAGTGCTTGAGGCGCAGAGGGTTGAGAAATCTAATAAACTGATTGTTCTGAAGGTTGATACAGGTGAAGAGCGTCAGATAGTTGCGGGAATCGGCAAGGCATACACGCCTGAAGAACTCATAGGCAAAAGCATCGTGGTAGTTACAAACATGCAGCCTGCAAACCTCATGGGAGTTGAATCGCACGGAATGCTCCTCGCGGCATCTGATGATGAAGGAAATCTTTCAGTCATTACTCCGGAGAAAGAGATAAAAGCGGGCGCAAGAGTAAAGTAGAAAACACTTAATAAAAAGGAGGTTCAGGAGAATAGGTTCATCGGCCATTCTCACAATTCAAAAAGCTCTCCTTTATTCGGCACATGCGTAACAAATCCATATTTCTCTTTTATCAACTCTGAGAATTGCAAGGATGTTTCTTCTTCTCCGTGAACCACAAAGACATGCGGACTGTCATTAAATGCCGAAAGCCATTCAACCAGCCCGTCTCGGTCTGCATGAGCAGAAAACCCTCCAAGCGTATATATCCCTGCCTTCACTGCTATATCTTCCCCAAATATACGCACAACTCTTGCTCCGTCAACAATCCTTCTTCCGAGCGTGCCTCTTGCCTGAAATCCTGAAAATATAATGCTGCATTCAGGCCTCCAGAGGTTATGTTTCAGATGATATCTTATTCTTCCGCCTTCGCACATACCGCTTCCAGCGATGATTATCGCATGGGATTTAATCTTATTCAGCGCAATGGATTCATCAACAGATCCGGTAAACCTGAGCCTTATGCTGTCTGCCACAGATCCGGCGTTTAGAATCCTTTTTGCCTCCTCATCAAAACACTCAGGGTGCGCAAGATATGTCTTTGTCGCTTGTTCAGCCAAAGGGCTGTCAATATACACATTGATTTTATAAAGTCTTCCTTCACGCACGAGCCTGTTAAGCACATACAGGAGATCCTGCGTCCTTCCAATTGCAAAGGCGGGGATAATGACATTTCCGCCTTTTTTGAATGTCACTTTTATAACTTCCACGAGTTCGTCTATAGTCTCCGGCATGCCTTTGTGAAGCCTGTTGCCGTAAGTTGATTCCATGACAACATACTCAGCCTCTGTTGCAAGCGACGGGTCCTTTATTATCGGGTTTCCTTTCCTTCCGATGTCTCCTGAGAATATTATTTTTTTCTCTTTATGCCCATCCTGAAACCATATCTCCAGACTGCCTGAACCGAGAATGTGCCCTGCATCAAGGAACCTGTACTTTATGCCCTTCCCTGTATGCTCAATCTTTCCGTAAGCAACTCTTTTAAAAAATGGTATTGAAGCCCTAACGTCATCAACGGTATAAAGCGGAAACACCGGTTCTTTACCTGCCCTCATCGCCCTCCTCGTATGCCATTCAGAATCCGTTTCCTGAATATGCGCTGAATCATAAAGCATCAGTTCTGCAAGGTCTGCAGTCGCAGAGGTTGTAACTATCTTCCCTCTGAACCCGTCTTTGACGAGCCTCGGGATAAGCCCGCTGTGGTCAACATGGGCATGAGTAAGGAACAGGTAATCTATCTCTGTAGGATTAAACAAAAAATGCTCCCTGTTAATGTCATAGGAATCTTCTCCCTGAAACATGCCGCAGTCGACAAGCGCCTTTACTTCAGATGTCCTGATATAAAAACACGAGCCTGTAACAGTTCTAACGCCGCCAAGGAATTGTATTTTCACCTTACCACCTCACTTGTTTGAGTTTAAAACAGCGGCATCCCCAAAAACAACAGACTCATGCCAATTACATTAAAAAATAGATATAATACAGATTGACATTATGGAAATACAGCGTCGTGAAATTAAAAATAAACGGGAGCGTTCATCTGATAAATAACAGGCTGTTTCTAACGGCAATCTTGGGTTTTAACTTTTTCATATTGTGGGCAGCGCAGTCTGCTGATGCTGCATCTTACCCATATACAAAGAACAATACAGTGGTCGGTTCCCTCAAGGGCTACATTGTCAAGAACGATGAGTCTTTGATTGAGATAGCGCGAAAATTTAAACTCGGATACAATGAGATTGCTGACGCAAATCCTGATATTGACCCGTTTGTCCCGGGAAACGGAACGTCAGTCGCCATACCCTCTTTCTGGATACTTCCGGATGTGAAATCATACGAAGGCATTGTTATAAACCTCTCTGAGATGAGGCTCTATTATTTTTTCAAGCGCCGCAGTTCAAAACTTGTCGCGACTTTTCCAGTAGGGATAGGCAGCGAAGGCAATGATACGCCGACAGGAGAGTTCAAGATTGTAGAAAAAATAGTAAAACCAAGATGGCGAGTGCCTGAATCCATTAGAAAGGAGAAGCCAAATTTGCCTGCAGTAGTCCCCTCTGGACCCGACAACCCTCTCGGCTCTCATGCGCTGAGGCTTTCATTGGGAAGCTATCTTATTCACGGAACGAACAGGCCGTGGGGAGTCGGCAGAAGGGCAAGCCACGGATGCATAAGGCTGTACCCTGAAGACATTCCGAAGCTCTTCAAATTAGCGCCAAATGGCGTCAGGGTAACAATTGTCAGACAACCTGTAAAAGTGGGCGTCAAAAACAATAAGGTATTCATTGAGGTGCACAAAGACGATTACCACAAAAAATTAAAATATTCCGAGATGGCAGTAAAACTGTTAAAAAGGGAAAACCTGCTTGAAGGTGTTGACACGGAAAAATTAAATGCCGCAATAAAAGGTAAAAAAGGTGTTCCTGTTGAGATTTCGGATTAAGAAAAAGAGGGGGGCAGAAATTACATCCCTGAAATTTCCACGCCCCTCTTAACACTGTTTATAATACTACAAACTACTTCTTCTGCTGTAATTCAAATGCCTTCTTTGCCTTCTTTGCAGAAGTCTCTGTTTTTTCTGATGCAGCAGCCGCTTTCTTTGCAGCCATCTCTGCCTTTTCTGCAGCCATCTCCGCCTTCTTTACAGCATCATCAGCCTTATCAGAAGACTCCTTTGCAGCCTTCATAGCCTCTTCAGCCATCATCTTGGCATTTGCTGCCTCTTTCTTGGCATTAGCCAGCTCAGCGCTTGTCTTTCCCTGCTGGGCTTCAATGTCCGCAATCTTTGCCTCAAGCTTGGTAATCCTGTCTGCGAGAGGGGCTGCCTGCTCCTTTACATACTCTTTTGTGGCGCAGCCGAATGAGAAGAGAAGCAGTCCCATGAAAACCAAATATACAGCTTTTTTCATTCTTACACCTCCCTTGCAAAAATAAATTTATTTTTAAAAGAATACATCTATTTTAAAAAAATTGCAAACTTTTTTAAAAAAACCTCCGCTGCTAAAGCCTTGTAATCTTAACCTTGGCTATCTTTCTGTCTTCCATTTCAAGTATGAGGAACCTGAGGTTGTGATACCTGGCCTGCTCGCCAACCTTCGGAAGCCTTCTGAAAAGCCCGAACACAAACCCGCCGATTGTATGGAAGTCTTCGCTTACAATTTCAGAGCCTACGAGTTCATTAATCTCGTCAAGCCCTGTCTGCCCCGCAACTATGGACGTCCTTTCATCAATAATCTCAAACTCCTTTTCTCCTTCCATTGCCTCAAATTCATCCTGAAGGCCTCCGACTATTTCCTCCATTATATCTTCAAGCGTTATAAGCCCGGCAGTGCCGCCATATTCATCCATAACTATAGCTATCTGAAATTTGTTCTTCTGCATCTCATCAAGAAGTTCTGTCACCATCTTGTTTTCAGGAATATAATAAGCCTCACGCACAATCTCTGTTATAGGCGTATGGTTCTGTATTTTACCCTGCGCCATCTGTTTCACTATGTCCTTCACATAAAGGATTCCGGTAACGCTGTCTATATTCTCTTTTACGACAGGGTAGCGTGAGTAACCCTCTTCCAATACAAGCTTCAGGGCATCATCGACTGTTGCATCATCAGGTATGGATACTATCTCTGTGCGCGGCACCATCGCCTCTGTTACGACTTTATCTCCGAATGCAAAAACCTTGTGAAGCATCTGCTTTTCTTCTTCTTCAAGGGTCCCCTCTTCCTCGCCTATATTTATCATTGTCTTTATCTCCTCTTCTGTCACAAAAGGTGATATAGGCTTTTTCTTGCCTCCCAGCATCCTGATTATAAGATTAGACATGACTTTAAATATCCAAACAAGCGGTGAAATCAGCCTGATATAAAACGCAACAGGCTTTGCAAGCAATAAAGAAACCTTTTCTGAATAAGTGACTGCAAAGGTCTTTGGCGCAAGCTCTCCGAATACAACGGTGAGGAATGTCATGATAATTGTGGCTATTATTATCCCGTCTTCGCCAAAATACCGCAGTGCGAGCACTGTTCCTATTGACGTTGCAAGGATTGTAAACAAATTGCCCGATAGTATTACTGCGCTGAAAAGTTTGTCATGTTCATCAAGCAGCTTCTGTACAGCTTTTGCCCTGCTGTCGCCCTTCTCCATGAGGCTTCTTATCCTTATCTTGTTTACAGCGATAAAGGACGATTCAGCGCTTGCCAGGATGGCAATAAATACGATGGATAAGGCAATAGTAATTATTGAAAGTATACTGTGCGGCTCCATAATCAGTGTTAGTGGTCAGTGTCAGTGGTCAGTGTTTGATGATTGTCACTATTAACTGACACTTTTAAGTTCTGTATAACTGCATCAGCCACCTCAGATGTGCCGGAGGCAGCCGGGTCATCGGGCTTTGGTTTCATGTCATAGGTTACGTGCCTGCCTTCTTCTATAACAGAGGCTATTGCAGCCTCAAGTCTTTGTGCGGCATCTGTTTCACCTATATGCCTCAGCATCATCACTCCTGAAAGCATCATAGCAAACGGATTCATCTTATTCAATCCCTTATATTTTGGCGCGCTTCCGTGTGTCGGCTCAAATACCGCCATCTCATTTCCTATATTCGCCCCAGGCGCAAGCCCCAACCCTCCTATAAGCCCCGCAGCAAGGTCTGAAACAATATCTCCGTAGAGATTCGGCAGCACAATGACATCATACAATTCAGGCTTCTGTACAAGCTGCATGCACATATTGTCAATAATCCTGTCTTCAAACTCTATGTCATTGTATCCGGAAGCAACACTCCTTGCTACCTCAAGGAATAAGCCGTCTGAGTGCTTCATTATGTTTGCCTTATGGACTGCGGTAACTTTTCCCCTTTTATTCTTTCTCGCATATTCAAATGCGAATCTTACTATTCTTTCACTGCCGTAAACAGAAATCGGTTTTATGCTTATGCCTGAGTCCTGCCTTATGTTCTTACCTGTCGCTGCTTTCACAAAGGCAATCAACTGTTTCGTCTCTTCCTTGTCTTTCTGAAACTCTATGCCTGCATAAAGGTCTTCCGTGTTTTCCCTCACAATAACAAGGTCAATATTCTCATATCTTGTTCTTGCGCCTTTAAAACTCCTGCAAGGTCTCAGGCAGCTGTAAAGGTCAAGCGCCTGCCTCAACGTAACATTAACGCTCCTGAATCCTGTGCCGACAGGCGTTGTTACAGGCCCTTTAATTGCAATCTTGTTTTTCCTGATGGAATCAATTATCCGATCAGGCAGTGGATTGCCCTCTTTCTGATAGACATCCTCTCCGGCATCGTGCACTTCCCATTTAATTGGAATGCCTGTCGCTTCAATCACGCGCCTTGTCGCTTCGGCTATTTCAGGCCCAACACCATCACCGGGAATTAAAGTTATTGTGTACATAAGATTACTCCGCTTAATATGTTTTCAGAAACTTGATGCCTGATGCATGACTCACAAAATATTTGACTTGCATCATGAATCTTGCATCGTGTATCATGATTTATGGATTTGAAGTCATTATCTTTCTTGCAATATCAGGATACTGGGCTATAAATTTCAGTTCATCGTCAGTCATCGGTTTTTGCGTATGCAGGTTAGCATACTGAACAAGTTCAAGAACCTTTCTTGCTTCATTGTCATCATGGAAGTGGATTCCGAGTTTGTCATAGACATGCCTGAAGCCCTTAACACCGCCGTATTCGCCTGTTGTTATGATCCTTCCTGTCTCAAGGAGTTCCGGTTCGCCTCTGCCTACATCCTCAGGGTCATAAAGCTCGTAATTTCTTCTGTCTTTTAAGGCTCCGTCAGCATGAATGCCTGACTCGTGAGCAAACGCATTTGAACCCACGCCCGGCTGATTTATAGGTATTGGAAGGTTAAAGGCATAGGATGCATACTTTGCAATTCTCCATGACTTTTTCAGATCCACGTGTTCATCAAGATGAACCTTCCGGCTTAAGCCGTGTGAAAACTTAAGAGCAAGGATAGTTGATACAAGGTCGCAGTTTCCGCAGCGTTCTCCATAACCGTTTATTGTTGTGTTTATATAAGCATCAATCCCGCTGTCTATGGAGGCCTGTGCGCCGGCCACAGACACCGCTTCTGCCATACCGAGGTCATTGTGGCAGTGCATCTCTATCGGAAACTTTGTTGCCAGCGCAAGCGCCTTTATCCTTTCGTAGATTGTTATTGGATCATCAGAGCCGAGCGTATCACAGTATCTGAACCTGTCCGCGCCGGCTTCCTTGCCCGCCGCTGCAAACTCTATCAGCCTGTCAAGTTCTGTCCTTGACGCATCTTCGGCATTGAGCCCTACGGTCTCAGCGCCTGATTCCTTTGCAAGCTTAACGGCTTCAATCGTTGTTTTCAGGATATCCTTAAATGTTTTTCTGCCCTGGAATTTACCCTGTATCATTATCTCTGATGTTGACATAGAAATGTTCAGGTGTTTTATGTCAGGACAGTTTTTGAATGTGAGCCTTATGTCTTCAGGGATTGCCCTGCACCAGCCCTCAAGATGAATCCGCTTAATAGCTCCTGCCTTGACAAGTTCGAGATTGCCGTTTATATAATTCACTTCATGCTTGAGCGTAGGAAAGCCTATCTCGCTCTGATACACTCCCATCTCATCAAGATAGATATTAAGCATCGTCTTGGAAAGCTTCGGCAGAAGTATCCTTGATGTCTGAACCCCGTCTCTGTTTGTAACGTCAATAAGATAAACTTTATTTTTCATATTGCAAACCTCATTGCCAATTAAATTTTGAAATTCAGGCAGTTATGTAGTATAACCAAACCGGACTTAATATTACAAACAGACTCAAGGGGTTACTGGTAGTCTTATCCTGCCATTTTCTGAGGCATATTTCAGGATATCAGGTGGGTATTAACCTTAATCTTTATCTGTTTCTTAATGCCTTCCACATAGGATTTCACGGCCTTTTGTCTCTTGTCAAATAAAAGCGCCTGCCTGAAGGCCTTTGCCGTCTGCTCATCTCCTGTTATCTGTCTCATCTCATCATCTGCGAGGTCTACAGCCTCACCGATAAACCTCTTCATTTTGACGAGCATCAATTCATATCTCTTTATATTCTCAAAATATTCCGGTGTAATCCCTGAAAGCTGTAATACCCTCATATATATATCCCTGTCAAAAACGCCGTTCCTTGTAAATCCAGGCTCATTTCTTATTGCATCTTCAAGCTCTTCATCTCTCACAGTCATGCCAATACTCCCGGCTGCAATCAGCAGCGCCCTTTCATCTATCAGGGAATCCAGAACCTTTTCTCTGAGTTTAAGTTTCTTCTCCATCTCGTCATTGAATTTTTCCTTATATATATCCCTGTAAAAGCCTGCTGCTCTGTCATACGCGCGTCCGTATTCCTCAACTGTTATTTTTTCCTTTCCTATTTCTGCGACATGCACTGCTGTTGACTTGTCAACCGTCCCGACACCCCAGAATATGAACGAGAGGATTATAATAAAAAAGAATACATAGAAAAACTTTGCATGTTTGCGCATCGCCCTGAGCATGTCAGCGCCCCCCTGTTTTACTTTTTCTAAGCTGGTTCGGATAGTTATCCTGAAGATTCTGGCTTTTGCCTGAATTAGCCGTGATATTTTCCCTTTGCATGTATCTACCTTAAAAGATTTTCTCTAATAATTCAAGCCCATAGCGTGACAGTATAATTTTACCTCTGGAATGTGATAGTATAAATAAATTTTTATTATTAAAGCCATGAATTTCAGCGGCATAAAAAAAATCCTTGTCATAAAACTCCGCCATATCGGCGATGTCCTTCTGAGTGTTCCTGTATTCAGGGCGTTAAGGGAAAATTTTCCGGAGGCGCATATTGCCGCCCTCGTGAATTCAGGCACGGAAGAGGCCTTAGATTCAAGCCCGTTTATTAATGAGATAATAGTCTTTGACCGAGGCATCAAGAAAATGAATTTGCTCCAAAAATATACAAAAGAAATATCAGTCCTAAGAATGATACGAAGGAAAGGCTTTGATATGGCAGTTGACCTCACGGGCGGTGACAGGGCTGCGATAACATCCTTTGTCTCAGGTGCGGCATACAGGCTTGCGCATGACACCAGAGGGGGTTTCGGGGGGAAAAAATACCTGTATACCCACCTTGCCGCAAGAAATGATAATCAGCACACAGTGCTGCAAAACCTTGATATCGTAAGGCAGTTCGGCATCAAATCAGACAATCTCTCCGTGGATATATCTATTCCTGAAAGTGCGAGAATATTCGCTAAAAATATCGTTAGCCACAATAGAACAGATAGTGTTGCTCCTGTAGTCCATGTCCATCCGACATCAAGATGGCTTTTCAAATGCTGGAGGGATGAATACATGGCAGAGGTTATAAACTGGATGACCGGAAAAGGCATAACTGTAATTGTTACATCGGCTCCTGACAAACGGGAAATGGAAAAGGCAAAGAGAATTTTATCTTTGGTATATGGGGGGGGAACTTTAGGGGACAGTCCCAGATTTACGGGCGAAGCCCCCGTAATTGACGGGGCAGGCTCCGAATCGGGACTGTCCCTGCGACTAGGAGTAGTTGACCTGTGTGGTAAAACAAACATTAAACAGCTTGCTGCTATATCAGAAGTCTCAGATTTATTCTTTGGCGTAGACTCCGCTCCTATGCATATTGCCGCAGCAGTCGGCACGCCTGTCGTTGCCCTATTCGGGCCAAGCGGAGCCTTTCACTGGGGGCCCTGGGATAATGAAAGCTCAAAGTTAAGCATTAAGAGTTTAGAGTTTAAAACTCCTTACCCTGAAAAAAGCGGGATACAGACATTTGGGATTCATACAGTTATTCAGCAAGACTGGAAGTGCATTCCATGCGGTAAAGATGGATGTGACGGAACCAAAATCAGCAGGTGCCTCGAGGAGATAAAAACGGAAGAGGTTATAAATATTTTAAAAGGCAAACTGAATATATAAAAATCTGGATGGTAAATTAAAAATGAAAAACATGCATCAAGCTATATACAAATTACTGAAAGATAAGAAAAGAGGATATCTTCTGGATGCAGCCTGCGGCAAAGGAGAGCTTGGCGGAGCGCTTGAAAAGGCGGGGCATCAGGTCTTTTATATGGATAAATACGACAATCCTCATAGCGTACAGCGCTTTGTAAATGCTGACCTGAATGACTTTTTGCCGTACAAGAATGAACAATTTGACTTTGTGGTCTGCGCTGAATCACTGCAATATATAGAAAATCATGAGAAACTTTTCAGGGAATTCAGAAGGGTGTTAAAGACAGGCGGAAGCCTTATAATCAGTTTTCCAAATGTGCTTACAGTATCTTCACGTCTGTATTTTTTGAGGCGGGGGTATTTCCAGCACTTCAAACCGTTCAGGACCAAGCAGAACAAAGAATGGGACCATTTCATCTACAATATCCCTTCATTTGTAGAGGTCTTTGAGCTTATAAGAAAGAACAGCTTTGAGTTAAGGAACGTCATTGCTCTTGACATAAAACTTAAGAATTTATTGTTATATCCTTTCATAAGGGCTTTATATCTTCCGGGACTGATTTTTGATAAGAATAAAAATATGGGGAAAACAGAGATGACTAAACGTCTGGCTTCCAGAAAACTCCTAACAGGCAACCGGCTTGTAATAAGCTGTGTAAAGGCGAATAACTTATAACATGATATTTACCATACTTCATACAGAGTCATCAACAGGATGGGGAGGACAGGAAAACAGGACGCTTCAGGAGTGCATAGGCCTGAAAAAAAGAGGAGCAAGAGTAATCATTCTGTGCCAGCCTGACAGCAGATTGAATAAACGCGCATCGGCAGAGGGCATTGAAGTGAGAACATGCAGAATGAAGAAAAGTTATGACATCTTAGCGATAAGCCATATACTTAAACTGATAAGAAGCGAAAATATTGACATAATAAGCACTCACAGCGGAAGGGACAGCCTCCTTGCAGGTATAGCAGGAAAGCTTTCAAGAAAAAAACCAATAATAGTCAGAACAAGGCATCTGGCACTTCCCATAACATCAAAGTTTACATACAGCCTGCTGGCACATAAAGTAGTCACCGTGAGTGAATATGTAAAGCAGTATTTGATAGAAAAAAACATTGCATCAGGGAAGGTAACAGCCATACCGACAGGCATAGATACAGATAAATTTAACCCTGAGAAAGTTAATGACCACTTGAGGCAGGAACTGGGATTGCAAAAAGATATCCCTCTTATAGGTACAATAGCGATTTTAAGGAAAAAAAAAGGGCATCATATCATCCTTGATGCCATGCCGTTAGTGCTCAAAGAAATACCGGATGCTGTTTTTGTATTTGCAGGGGATGGCCCGCAAAGGGATAATATTTTAAATAAGATAAAGGCCTCGGGGTTATCCGAAAAAGTCTTCATGCTCGGATTGAGAAAGGACATTCCGGAGATATTGAAATCCATTGATGTCTTTGCACTGCCAACACTTCAGGAGGCACTCGGGACATCATTTATAGAAGCAATGGCAATGGGCAAGCCGGTGATAGGAGCAGATGTAGGCGGCGTCGGTGAAGTTATTAAAAATGCCGTAAATGGTTATCTGGTAAAGCCGGACAATCCGCATGCGCTTGCAGAGGCAATTATAAAGATGCTGAAGGATAAAGTGGCAGCAAGATTAATGGGAATGGAAGGAAGAAAGATAGTGGAAAAGGATTATACAGTGGAAAAGATGTGTGAAAGGATGTATGCCCTTTATCTGTCTCTAACAAAGGAGAATACTCAATGTCCTCAATGAAACCACTTCCCGTTTTAATGTACCATCACATCAACCACCATAAAAGCGATATGGTCACTATAACTCCGGAGGCCTTCGAAGGCCAGATGGAGTACTTATACAGAGCAGGCTACAGGACATTAAAGATAGCTGAACTCATTGCTTACATAAACAACGGACTGACTTTAACTCGGAAGGCTGTAGTTGTTACCTTTGACGACGGCTGGCTTGATAATTATATGTATGCCTTTCCCATCCTCAAAAAATACAAAATCAACGCAACTGTCTTCTTAATTACAAACAGAGTGGAAAACGCATCTAAAAATGCTGCTAAAATTCCATCCCTCATCCCAACTCATGAGGAATCAAAATTGCTAATAGAAAAAGGAGAAGCGCATAAGGTTGCGCTAAACTGGAAGCTTATTAAGGAAATGTCAGACAGCGGCATGATTGAGTTTTATTCGCATACAAAAAGCCATGCTAAATGCAATAGCCTCACAGAGAAAGAACTCATGGAAGAACTGAAAGAATCTCGGGAAATTATTGAAAAAAGGCTTGGCAGCCCATGTCCATACTTCTGCTGGCCTTACGGCAAATATAATGACCTCGCCGTAAATGTTGCAAAAAAAACCGAATATAAAGCTTTATTTACCACAAATCACGGGGTCGTTGAAACAGGTTCTGACCCCTTTGCAATAAACAGGATAATAGTAAAGGACAGCATTGTCTGGTTTAAGAAAAGAATGGTAGTATATACAAACACAATCCTTTCAAAATTATACCTCAAAATAAAGAAAAAATGAGAAACAATCCAATTGATGTCCTGCTGTTTTTGCTGTTAAAGATCGTGAAATTCTTTGATGGAAGGCAGATGGATTTAAAATATTTTGCTCCCGAAGCGGTTAAAAACATTTTAGTTGTATCATCAACGGCAATAGGAGACACATTGCTTTCTACGCCTGCAATAAGATCTGTCCGCAAGAGATACCCTAAGGCAAGGATAGTTGCTCATTTTAATATTAAAAACATGGGGCTTTTTGAAAATAACCCCCACATAGACGAGATAATGCCTTATCATGGCGGATATAAAAAAATTTTCAGGACCATTATGCAATTCCGCAAACATAAATTTGACCTTGCATTGATATTTCACGGCAACGAACCTCAGGCAACGCCGATGGCATATCTTTCAGGGGCAAGATTCATCATAAAAGTGCTAAATACAAGCGAGTATAGATTTCTGCTGTCCAACAAAAACCAAGCACAGCAACAGGATAGTTCCATTCACGGAATAGAGCAGAGGCTCAAGACCGCAGAACTGGTTGGATGTAAAATCTCGGATAAGAGAATGGTTCTGCCTATTGCAAAAGAAGGAGAACCCGTTGTTGATAATTTTCTGAAAAAAAGCGGAATCACAGCCGCAGATACAATCATAGGCTTTCAGGCAGGCGCATCCACGCTCAGCAGAATGTGGTTTCCCGACAGATTCGCTGAGTTAGGCAAAATGCTTTTAGAGTCGTATCCCGAATTAAAGATAATAATAACCGGCTCGCCTGAGGAATATGATCATTGCAGAAAGATTGCAGATGCCATTGGAGAAAAAGCCCTTGTATCAGCAGGCAAAATTCCTCTAAAATACATGCCGCCGCTGCTCAGGCGCTTCAGGGTTTTGGTCTCAGGGGACACGGGAATCATGCACATGTCAATAGCAGTAGGTACGCCTGTTATTGCTCTGTTTGCAGTAGCAGATGCAAAAAAATCAGGGCCTTATTATGATATGGAAAAACATATTGTAATACAAAAAGAAAGAACCTGCGAGCCGTGTGTGAGCAAAAAGTGCAAGCACCAAATCTGCATGGAAAATATAAGTATTGATGAGGTATTTGATGCTATTAAACAAACAGCATTCAAATCAACATAAAACCCTGAGAAAAGTTTTGTTGGTTTATTCTTCAAAACCGCCCATTATGCAGTATCTTGCCTCTGCTTTTAGCCGCAAACAAATATCCACGGAAATGGTTTATGCAGATGCTAACCACTGGTTTGATCGTTATATAATACATACCGCCAATAAAATGCTTCATAATCTGCGTATACTTCCAAAGGATAAAAGTGTTTTTTCTAATCATCGTCTCTCTCACAAAAATTATAGAAGCTTCAATTTGGCGAAAACCCATAAACATTTCAATCCTGATCTGGTTCTGTTTATCAGGGGAATCGGTTTTCAGCATGACGTATTGAAGGAAATCAGAAAAAATACTCCTCTGTTTGGCTGGTGGATAGAAAAAGAAGAGCGCATAGAAGAAGCGCTCAGGGAAACAAATCTATTTGATTGGTATTTCTTCATAAACTCATCATGTGTTGATATAGCGACGCAAAAGGGGATTTCAAATATCAGCCTGCTCCATCATTCAGTCGATCCAGATATATTCTATCCGATGGATAACATTGATAAAGAGATAGACATCTGTTTTGTCGGCAACTGGTCACTCAAGAGACAACAGGTTATTGAAGCATTATTCAATGTTACGGATAATGTTGTAATCTATGGCGGTAAATGGTTAAAGAAGAACCTCCTAAACCAACGAATAAGACAATGCATTAAAGGCAAATATATTGACGGCGCTGCACTGGTAACGTTATACAATAAAAGCAGGATTGTACTGAATATTACAAACTGGGGATTTGGCGAAGGCAAAAAGCGAAGCGGTATGAATATGAGGATACTTGAGGTGCCCGCAACCGGCGCGTTCTTGCTTACGGATGGTTCACGAGATATAGAATCCGTTATAACACCGGACAAACATATTGCATTGTACAAAGACATAGAGGATTGCGTCAGACAGGCTAAATATTATCTTGATAATATCGCTGAAAGAGAAGCAATAGCCAGAGAAGGGTGTCTGCATGTCCGCGCTAATTATACTTACAACGATGTAGTTAACCGCATCATAGCTGCATACAACAATTTAACTGTGGAGAAATAATGGCTAATGAAATTGATTGGAGTAAAATCCGCAAAGGCAGAGATGCTGCTTCTAAATCGCTGCCCAAGATAACAAAATTACCAATAGTAAAAAGCAATAGGCGAGTAATCAGCAGTATATTGAAAGATGGAGATGTCATTCTTGATATCGGAGCTAACAATAGAAACCTTGAGAAATATCTCGGTTCCATACCTGTAAAAACTTCTTATTTAAGTTTTGATATAGATAAAAATTTGCTGCATGACTATTACGACATTGCATCTATTGATCGCAAGTTTGATGTAATTGTTGCCTTAGATGTAATAGAACACATGACCCTCATTGATACAGTTGTATTGTTTGAAAGAATTCATGAATTGCTTAAACCGTCAGGATGCGTTGTAATAAGCACGCCAAACATGTGCCATCCCGTACGATTCTGGCGAGACTGCACACATATAACACCTTACAGGTATGATGAGTTAGCCGGCCTTTTGATTTCGGCAGGATTTCATGACATTAAAATATGCCGGATTAAGGACATGAAGGCTAAAGACAGGCTCAGATACTGGATATATAGTCCGTTGCTGAGACTTCTGGATATTGATTTTGCCCCCGGCATTGTTGCTATTGCAAAACCTACTATGATATGAAAAAAAAGATTCTCATCCTTGACACAGGCAAAGAATGGGGTGGAGGCACAAACAGCCTTCTCGAACTTCTCAAAAGAATTGACAAGAGCAGATACAGGTTCACCTTGCTGTTCTACAACAATTACAAGAAGGGAACCGATTCAGACATAAAGACAGAGGCAGAAAAACTCGGCGTGGAATTTCTGATTTTAGAGCAAAAAACGCAGCCTGTCATTGCCAAGACAGCCAAAGAACTTTTAAGGCTGCTATTTTTTTTCAGCAAACGCTTAAAAGGATATTCTGTATTTCTTATTGATTACCATTTCAGAATTAAACAGAATGCAAAAAAAATTTCCGGAATTTTAAAAAATCATAAAATAGACCTGCTTTACATGAACAATCAACCGTCGTCAAATTTAGAGGGGATTATAGCCGCTAAAATAACAGGCATACCCGCACTTCAGCACAGCCGTATAGAGACTACGCTTAACTCCTTTGAAGTCAAGGCTGTTAACCTATGGCTTAAAAAAATGATATGCGTCTCTGAGGGGGTAAAAAATAGTTTTATCAGGCAGGGTGTTGATAAATCAAAGTGTGTGGTAGTTTATAATGGTATAGCCATCGAAACAGTTCCGAAGGCATCACGTCAGGATATAAGAAAAACGTGGGGAATATCTGACAAAGACATTTTAATAGGGACTGTGGGCTCTCTTATTAAAAGAAAAAGAATCATGGATTTGATAGAGACTACCGCTATAGTTGCAAAGAGGAGTGAACATCCCATTAAATGCATGATTATCGGAAAAGGTCCCGAAAAAGAAAACCTAATGACTAAAGTAAAAGAAAGAAACCTTGACAGCAGCATTCTCTTTACTGATTTCCAATCAGATGCAATCTCGCATATAAATGCATTAGATATCTTTGCGATGCCATCTGAGAAAGAGGGCATGCCAAGGGTTATTCTTGAAGCAATGTTACTGGGGAAACCTGTCATTGCCTCAGACATAACAGGCCCCTCCGAGCTTGTTGTTGATGGAGAAACCGGTTTTCTAGTGCCTGTGGGAAAAACAGAAGCAATTGCCGATGCAATCCTAAGGCTGATAGAAAACCCTGAGATGAGAAAAGGGATGGGGAAAAAGGCAATGAAACGGGTAATCAGAAACTTTCCTATTGAAAAATATATTAATGATGTAGACGATGTCTTTGCAGAGGTGTTGGGACATTGATATATGTGATTTTAACCTATCTTTTTTCACCGCTGATTTATCTTCTTACTGCGATAAAAAGAAAAAAAACAGTCTCAAGGATTCTGATAATTCAGACAGCTAAGATAGGTGATTTAATATGTTCAACGCCGGTTTTTAGAGAGGTAAAAAAGAAATATCCTGATGCGCATATTACTGTTATAGCAAATCCCATTACAAGGGAACTGCTGGAATATAATTCAAACATTGATGAAATCATAACTGTAAATCAGGCAGGCTATAAAGGATTTTCAGGAAAGCTGAGATTGTCCGATCTGATACGCAGAGGAAAGTATGATGCAGGGATTTGTCTTAATCCTAACATCCCATTTGCAATTGCCTTGTTCTGGGGTCTTGTTCCAATCAGGCTTTCTGTAATGCCGGACTTCTCAGGGTTCACATTTAAACTCGCTTCTGTATTTTTCACACATCTTGAAAAATACAGAAGAGGAAGAATGGTTATAGAAACTTATATGCATATGTTGAAAGCCATTGGGATTTCAAGCAATGACATTTCAAAAGAAGTCTACAAATCAGAAGATGCAGATGCAAAAGCTGAACAAATGATAGGAAAGATTGATAAACCCCTTATAGGAATTGCAGTCAGCAGTGGGAATAAACTTAAAGAACTGGGAGTAGATAAAATTGCCGACATTATTACTATGATACTTAATAATATGAATGTTTACATAGTGCTTGTCGGTTCCGAACACGAAATAAAGGCTGCAGACGCAGTTTTACAAACAGCCGGCAAGAAAGACAGAATTATAAATGCCGCGGGCAAATTACGTCTCAAGAAACTTCCAGCGCTTCTTGAACGGCTGTCGCTTTTTATAGGGGTGGACACAGGGATAACATACATGGCTGATGCGCTCTTTATACCTCTTATTGACATCGCTGGACCGTCAGACATGAAAGACCAGAGACCCACAGGAAAGAATGCCTTAATAATACAAAAATCAGACTTACCCTGTATCCCCTGTTCTCATACCTTTAAGAGTCCTTATTATTGTAAGATAAATACCAGAGGATGCATAGAATCAGTGTCGCCGGAAGAAATATACCATGCCGCTAAAAAATTATTATCAGAACATAATTAGCAATCTCAACACATCAACATCTTTAAGATTCTTCCTGTATATGCTGATATTTTTTCAGCCATTCAATCGCTTTAATTCTTTCAGAGAGATAGCTTTTTACGGATTGCTGCTACTTTTTATAATGAAGATATTCAAAAACAGAGCAATACACATAGACTTCAGAGATAAAACAATAGTTGCCATTTCTCTCTTGGTCGGCTGGTCGATATTAGCGTCAATTTTAGGCCCATATCCCTTGGATAGCTTAAATGCGTTACGGAAAAATTTATTTGTTCAAATGCTAATATTCTTAGTAATCATTACAGAGTTTAAAAGCTATAATGAGCTTAGAACACTGTTCCGAATTGTAGCTGTGAGTTTTGCAATTGTTACGCTAGCTTCTATAGCAGAAAACTTTTTAGACTTAATAAATCTTAATATGGATCTTAATGCATTACAATCTAAAAGAACCCATAAAATGTTTATAGCCGGATATGCAAGTAAGGCCTCTTTTTACCTTCCTTTTATCGCAGTATGGCTTACATCGCTAAAAAAAGTGCCGCGGGAAAAGTGGATAGGACTAACTGCTATATTATTAGGACTTCTTACGGTCTTCGCATACAATGTGCGTGCAGCAATACTTATTATTCCTTTAGCCATTCTCCTAATCATTTTTCTTTCTAAAAAGTTTAAACTGTTTGTTATAGCCGTTATTATATTCGCATTTTTTTATGCATCAATATTTTCCCCGGTAAAATCTGACACATTATCACAATCAAAATATCAGTCTTTATCTGATTTAGAGACATTCTCTAAAAATGAACGCTGGCTGCTTTGGGAGGGGACACTACACATTATCAAAAAAAGGCCTATCACAGGTTACGGCTACGGCTGGAAAAAAATGGCTTTTGTGATAGACGACCTGAAACTTATGGAATACTGGAGAAAAGATTTCCCTGATATCTACGGCTTTATGTTTAAACCAGATAAAAACAGATACGGCAGCATAAACCCACACAATCTACTGCTCCAGATAGTCTTTGAAATCGGCTTAATAGGTCTTATTCTCTTCCTATGGCTGTGGACAACCGTTATTTTAAAAATCTTGAAAACTGTTTCGGTAAAAGAACAGTCGGATGGCAAAACTTTCGTCCTCTGCAGTCTTGGAGTTATTGTGTCCTACGCCCTGATTAACATACCAAATGGTTACTGGCAAGAAGCATACGGCAATATGATTTTTATGTTTATAGCTTCAATCTTTGTAATCCACAAACAGTACGCCCAGCGCATAGAAGATAAAAGAGATGCATAATTTAAAATCCGGCTATTCAAAAATCCTCTTTATACGCCGCGACAATATAGGAGACCTTGTATGCACAACTCCGTCTATCCGCGCTGTCAGAGAAAAATATCCTGATGCAAAAATAGGTATTCTGGTAAATACTTATAATGCGGACACTGTAAGCAACAATCCTGATATAGACGAAGTCTACATATATGAAAAAGCAAAACACGCCACTGATAAAAATAAATTGTCTGTCTGGCGGAGCAATCTCAAGGTGCTGTTGAAAATAAGAAAAGAGAAATATGATGTCGCAATCGGGTGCGGCTCGTATTCTCCACGGCTCGCAAGATATACGCTGCTTACCGGAGCAAAAACAAGAATCGGATACCTTAAAAAAGGCATGGAAAAATCAAAACTCTACAATATGCCTCTTTACGAACCCGAGAAAAAACTCCATGAAGTTGAAAAAACCTATAATCTGCTGGCTCCCCTCGGCATAAACGGCGAGCCTTCCGGATTAAGGATGCTCCCCGATAATGTAGAAGTGAATAAAGTTAAAGAGTTTTTAAACTCAGCAGGCTTTTTGAAAGAAAATCCTCTCATAGCATTTCATATAAGCAGCAGGCGTCCTGAGAACAGATGGCCTGCTCAGAGATTCATTGAACTTGCAAATCTTATATCTGCAAATTATGCCTCAAATATACTGCTTCTATGGTCGCCCGGCAGTGAAAAAAATGTATACCATCCTGGAGATGATGAAAAGGCAGAGATTATTATAAAAGCATTAAACCCAACACCTGCTGCGTATAAAACCACCAGCCTCCGCGAGCTTATTGCTGCCCTGAGCGTAAGCAGTCTTGTTGTCTGCTGCGACGGAGGAGCAATGCACATTGCAGCCGCTTTGGGAAAACCTATTGTGACGATATGGGGGTCAACCAGTCCTGATAGTTGGGCGCCATGGGGCACAAGACATATTATTCTGAAAAAAAACAGAAATGCCGCTGACATTTCTGTCGAAGACGCCTTTACTGCCGTAAGCAAACTTCTAAAGCAACAATAAAAATTCAGAAAGTATTTTTTCCATCCCTCAACCCAAGATAATAAAGGTTTTCTTCACATGCATTTGTCCAGCAGCATCTTTTACAATACCTCTCCAGCCATAGATGAAAAATTGCCGGGATTTTTTCTTTTAAGACATTCCACCCTAATTTACTATCGAAGGCCTCCTTCAGAAGTTTCAAGGCAAACTCATCCATTTCTATAATTTCTTGATTCGAATGATCCTCTGAGCAACATTTTTTATCCCTCATGTAAGGACATCCCCTGCATACATCATCTGCACCAACAGAAACCTCAACTCCCAGATTCTCCGCCTTTTCCAGTACGCATCTCAGGTTTTCTGTGAATTCCCTGTTATAGCCTTTGCCGTTGAAAAAATGCAGGCAGATAAGATGGTGCCCTCTCAGCTTAGGAATAACGGACATTTTTAAGTATAACAAATTTGCCGTTCTGCAGCGCTTCCCTGTATGTTAAAATTATAGATGTCTGTTTTGCCTTCACCAGAAAACCTCAAAAATGCAGAACTCGTAATCTGTGATAGTGAGACTGCCAGTCAGGCTCATAAGGAATTGTTCCGCTCCGGCGATATTCAATATATCATTTCAGATAAGGCTGCAAGTCTCATTGATTATCTTTCACACATCATCAATACATACTGCTTATCATCCCCCTTACGAAAAATCCATCTTGTTATGGGCTGGCCAAACATCTTACAGATTTCTCTATTGAAAGCGTCAAAGCCATCTGTCGGCGACGTATTTACGCTTCTCAGAAACGAAGGAATCAGTTCAGAAGAACTTAAGCCGTTTAAGGCGTCTGACATAAATGACCTTTTCCCGTGGCTTTACTACGGTAAAAGGTTTGACATCCTGAGAAGGTTATGCCATATCGCAAAAAGAAAGGTTGAGGACAATTTTAAAAAATATTCCATTGCTGTTGAATGCCACATCATTGCGGAGGACACTAAAAAAATAGTTGCAAGCAGCCTCTGAAGATGTTAGACGCCTTCGTGAAAGGCACCGCTGCAATGCACAACTTCCCGTTTTTCTGCTTATTTATTAGTCACATATGCCTAAAAATAAGGCAATCATGTATCTTTAAGTCAAGAAAACCTTACAAATCAATGTATTGCTGCTGGCATGATTGTTGATACATTAAGGTTGATGTCTGTTTTGATTTTGAAAAATATAAAAACAGAAGGCCCTGGAACAATAGAGGACTTTCTCAGAGATGCAAACATTCATTATAATATCGTAGAACTTGAAACTGAGCCTGTTCCTGAGGCAAACAACTCCGACATACTTGTAATGATGGGCGGCCCGATGAGCGTGAATGAGAGTGACATCTATACATACATAAGCAAGGAAGAAGAGCTAACAAGAGAATTTATAAAAAAAGGCAGGAAAGTTCTCGGGATATGCCTTGGCGCGCAGATAATGGCAAAGGCGCTCGGAGCAAATGTCTATAAGGGAAAAGAACCTGAGATAGGCTGGTATAATATAGAGCTCACTGAGTCAGGGATAAAAGACAATATTATGAAAAAACTTGCATTGCATCCTAAGGCAGGAGATTTCTGGAAAAAATTCAGTGTATTTCACTGGCATGGGGAAACCTTTGACATGCCGGAGGGCGCTGTGAGGCTCGCGAAATCAGACCTTTATCCAAATCAGGCATTTAAATACAACGACAATGCCTATGCATTTCAGTTTCATATAGAAGTTACAAAAGAAATGGTTTATGACTGGTTTAAAAACGAGCCTGTGGACTTAAATAAAATAAAAATAGCGACTGAAAAACTCTATGAGATATACCATGGCAGGGCAGTAAATTTTTATAAGGCATTTTTTGCGAAAAGTTAATAGGCAACGAATTAAAGACTTTTAACTCAGATACAGGAGGTGATATATGAAAAAGGTTGAGGCGATAATAAAACCCTTTAAGCTCGACGAAGTGAAAGATGCTCTGAATGAAATCGGCATACAGGGCATGACTGTCACAGAGGTTAAGGGTTTTGGCAGACAGAAAGGGCATACCGAACTCTACAGAAGCGCTGAATATGTCGTTGACTTTATCCCGAAGATAAAGATAGAGGTGGTCACATCTGACAGCCTTGCACAAAAAGTGGTCGCTGTCATAGAGAAAACAGCAAAGACCGGCAAGATAGGCGATGGAAAGATATTCGTTTATCCTGTGGAAAATGTAGTAAGGATAAGAACAGGAGAGCAAGGAGAAGCAGCAGTATAAAACAAGATGCAAGATACAGGATTAAAAATAAATTCCATCAGGCATCGTGCATTGTGAATCATGAATCAATAAAAAATTAAAGGAGGAGAAAAATGACACCGAAAGACGTAATCAAAATGGCTCAGGAAAACAAGGCAGTCATGGCAAATTTCAAGTTCCTTGATTTCCCCGGCATCTGGCAGCATTTCGCAGTGCCGATAGCTGAATTAAAAGAAGAAGTATTTGAAGAAGGCCTTGGTTTTGACGGCTCTTCAATAAGGGGATGGCAGGCGATTCACACATCGGATATGCTTATAATCCCTGACCCCGCAACAGCCTTTATGGACCCATTCATGGAGTACCCGACAATAAGCCTTATTTGCAACATCGTGGATCCTATCACAAAGGAATTCTACACAAGGGACCCGCGTTATATCTCACAGAAGGCAGAGGCCTATCTTAAGTCATTAGGCATCGGCGACACAGCATATTTTGGGCCGGAGGCTGAGTTCTTTATATTCGATGATATAAGGTTTGACCAGACATCTAACAGCGGTTATTACTTTATCGACTCTGTTGAAGGCATCTGGAATTCAGGCAAAGACGAGAAGCCAAACCTTGGTTATAAGCCGAGACACAAGGAAGGTTATTTCCCTGTGCCTCCGACAGACAGTCAGGTAAATCTCAGGACAGAGATGGTCATGGAGATGCAGAAGTGCGGCATCTATATTGAGAGAGAGCACCATGAAGTTGCAACAGCAGGACAGGCAGAGATCGACATGAGATTTGACTCTCTTGTGAAAATGGCTGATAAGCTGATGCTTTTTAAATATATAGTAAAAAATGTCGCAAAGCGGCACGGCAAGACAGTAACTTTCATGCCTAAACCTCTATTCGGCGACAACGGCTCAGGCATGCATGTGCATCAGAGCATCTGGAAAAAAGACAAGCCTCTTTTTGCCGGTAACGGCTATGCAGGGTTGAGCGAGCTTGCGCTGTATTATATCGGAGGAATATTGAAACATGCGCCTGCCCTTGCCGCGATCACAAACCCGACTACGAACTCTTATAAAAGGCTTACGCCGGGCTTTGAGGCTCCTGTCAATCTCGCATATTCAGCAAGAAACCGTTCAGCATGCATAAGGATTCCGACCTATTCTCCAAGTCCGAAGGCAAAGAGGGCTGAGGTGAGATTCCCTGATCCGTCATGCAATGGATACCTTGCATTTGCAGCAATGCTTATGGCAGGGTTGGACGGCATAGAGAACAAGATACACCCGGGAGAGCCATTAGATAAAGACATTTATGATCTGGGGCCTGAAGAGTTGGCATCTGTTCCGACAATGCCTGCAAGCCTTGAAGAGGCATTGGATAATCTTGAGGCTGACAATGAATTCCTCAGGAAGGGCAATGTATTCACAGAGGACGCCTTAGACACATGGATAAGCTACAAGAGGTCAAAAGAGGTTGACGCGCTGAGGCTAAGACCGCATCCCTACGAGTTTTTCCTGTACTACGATATTTAAAAAATAGAAGGGAGAGACTGTATTTGTGCAGTCCCTCCCTTCAAAAATCCTACACTGTTGCGATACAGACACATCAGCTTCCTTGCTTTTCCCTGAGCTATATATTAAAATTTTTCATGTCTCAAATAATCGACCAGCTTAAAAAAGGCGAAAAAAGACTTGCTGTTGTCGGACTCGGATATGTAGGGCTTCCGCTTGCGGTTGAGTTCGGCAAAACTACAGGGAAAGTCATAGGCTTTGATGTAAAAAAAGACCGTATAAAAGAACTATCATCGGGCATAGACATTACAGGCGAGATCACTACCGACATCTTAAAGAAAACTGATATAGACTTCACATCAGATCCCAAAAGGCTCAGAGAAGCATCTGTAATCATAATTGCTGTTCCCACACCTATAGATAAATACAAGATACCCGACTTAAAGCCGCTCGAGTCAGCATCACGGATTGTCGGAGAAAATATTCAGCGAGGCGCTGTTGTAGTATATGAATCTACGGTGTATCCAGGAGTAACACAAGATTTCTGCGTGCCCATTATTGAACAATATTCCGGAATGAAATGCGGAAAAGACTTCAGAATTGGCTATTCTCCGGAAAGGATAAACCCCGGAGACAAAGACCACAATCTGACCAATATAATAAAAGTCGTAGCCGGAGGGGACAAAGAAACGACAGATTTGCTTGCAGAATTATATGGTCTTGTTGTAAAGGCAGGAATTCACAAAGCCCCTGATATCAGGACTGCGGAGGCTGCAAAGGTCATAGAAAACATACAGAGGGACCTCAATATCGCCCTCATTAATGAACTCGCCATTATTTTCCATAAACTCGGGCTTGACACCAGAGATGTTCTGGATGCCGCATCAACAAAATGGAATTTTCTAAGGTTTGAGCCCGGGCTTGTAGGCGGCCACTGCATAGGTGTTGACCCGTATTATCTGACCTTCAAGGCACAGTCTATCGGCTATCATCCGGAGGTAATCCTGTCAGGAAGGCGCATTAATGACAGCATGGGGAAATATATAGCAGAACAGGCAATAAAACATCTCATAAAATCAAATAAGGCGGTGAAAGGCAGCAAAATCCTCATCCTTGGATTTACATTCAAGGATAATGTGAAAGACATAAGAAACACGCGTGTAATAGATATTTATAACGAACTGAAGGAATACGGTGTTGAGCCGTATGTTCACGACCCTCATGCCAGCCCTGATGATGTGTCAGCAGAATATGGCATTAAACTCATGCAAACCCCTGAAGAGAAACGCCCGTTTGACGGAATAATTATTGCTGTAAAGCACGGAGAATACGCTAATTATTCAATGGAATATCTTAAGGGTCTGTGCAACAGCAATGCATCCCTTATAGATGTCAAAGGAATATACGGAAAGGATGAGGCGCTGAAGGCAGGACTAAACTACTGGAGGCTTTAAAAACAAATTATAGAACGAGGTTTAAACATCTGGCTGAAAATAATATCAGTTCTCATTAAAATGTCTTACATATTTCTTGAGTAAATCTCTGACCCGGCGGTCATCTACATTAGGAGATTCCTTTATCGCCCCATAGAATTCCTTCAGTATATTCTCTATCGCCTCCATGGAATATTTCTCGCTATTTTTTGCTATAAATATTCTCTCATGTTTGCTTGCAACAGTGCCTTCTTCCGCAGTGAGTATCTCCTCAAAAAGTTTTTCTCCGGGCCTTAAACCTATAAATTCTATATCCACATCCTTATATGGTTCCATCCCGTGAATCCTTATCAACTCTTCAGCCAGTTCAACAATCTTTACGGGTTCTCCCATATCAAGCGCAAGGACATCTCCCGCCTTTCCTATAACAGCTGCCTGCAGCACAAGAGAAACTGCTTCAGGCACTGTCATGAAATATCTCCGCATATCTCTGTGAGTCACTGTGAGCGGACCGCCGTATTTCAATTGATCGAGGAACAGAGGCAAAACACTTCCCCTGCTGCCCAGAACATTGCCGAACCGAACTGATATGAATTCCGTTTTTCCATTATCTTTTCTATTCCGGCTGCTGACATCATTTAAGGCTGTGCATATATATTCCGCTACCCTCTTAGTCGCCCCCATAACACTTGTAGGCCTAACAGCCTTGTCTGTTGAAATCATTATGAATTTCTCCACAGCATGTTCTGCTGCGGTTTTTGCCGTATTATATGTCCCAAAGATATTGACTTTAACTGCCTCGTCAGGATTGTGTTCCATCATAGGCACATGCTTATACGCAGCGGCATGAAATACAATCTGCGGCTTGAAAGTCTTAATTACTTCATTAACTCTTTCTGTATCCCTTATGTCACCAACCACAAAAGATATTTTCTCAAACAGATATGGGAAAGACTGTTTTAACTTCTGGGCAATATTATGAAGCTCGGTTTCATCGATATCAAAAAGAATTACCCTTTCGGGATAAAATCCGCACACCTGCATTATTATTTCAGACCCTATAGAGCCGCCTGCTCCCGTTATAAGAATAACTCTGCCTTTTAAAAACTTTTCAATCTCACTATAATCTACCTTTACTGTCTGACGGCCTATAAGGTCCTCTATTCGTATTTCTTCAAGGCTTTTGAGATTTATGTCAGGCTTATGAAAGTCATATATCCTTGGAACAATTTTAATGGTTTTTATTCCACATTCCCTTGCGTCATCATACATCCTTCTCAAATCTTTATGGTTTAAGGATGGTATGGCTATAACCAAAGCTTCAGTTGTATATTTTCTTACAACAGCCTTTAATTTATCAGTCTTTGCCAGAACTTTTACTCCATGAATATATGTTCCGAGTTTACTCCCGTCATCATCAAGAAACCCTACTGGATAAAACAGCGAGATTTCCTGTTTGGCTATATCCCTCAGCACCATTTCTCCTGTATTGCCGGCTCCGATAATTATTGTCCTCAACCCTTGTTTAAGATTTCTCTTATTGCGAACAATCTCAAGGTAAAGCCTTTTAGATATTCTGAGCCCGGAAAATAATAAAATGCATATACCCAAATCAATCAGAAAAATGCTCCTTGGGAATCCTATAGAAACAGGGCTCAAAAAGCGCCCTATAAGGGCAAAAAGATTCAAAGGCGACGGGACTAAAACTAAAACTATCAAAACTAATTGCGCAACGATAAGCGCATTTACAATATTGCACATATCATTAATACCGACATGCCTCCATGTAATCCTGTAAACTCTGAATAAGCCGAAAAATGCCAGCTTAACTATAATAAAAAAAGGCAACCCTATTGCAATCAACCGTCTGTATTCATCAGCTAATGCAAATTCAAAACGCAGGAAAAAAGAAAGATACAGAGAAAGGATAATAATTAGAATATCCGAGAGAATAAAGAATATCGAGCGCTTAAATAAAGAAGGATACAAAAGACTTGGAATATACTGTTTCAGCATTTAATGTTTTATGCCTGCACTTCCGGCAACCTTAAAAATAGTCAGCCACAATATTTTAATATCAAAAAAAAATGACCTGCGCTTCATATAATATTCATCAAAATTAACTTTGACCGGAATTGGAATATCATCCCTGCCATTTATCTGCGCCCAGCCGGTGAGTCCTGGAGTAAGCTTATGAACTCCCTTCATCGTTCTGAGGTCAATTAAGTCATGCTGGTTAAATAGGGCAGGCCTCGGCCCAACAAAGCTCATATCTCCTTTAAGTATACTACAAAGCTGCGGCAATTCATCAAGACTCATTTTTCTTAAAAACTTTCCTGCTTTAGTCAAAAACTGATCCGGATTTTCTAAAAGATGCGTCGCAACCGGTGGAGTATCTATTTTCATAGTGCGGAATTTAGGCATTTTAAAAATTGTATTGTTAAGGCCAACTCTGTCAGACCAGTGCAGTACAGGCCCTTTTGATGTTATTTTAATTATAATTGCCACTACTGCTATTGGCAGTGCAAGAAAGCACAGAAGCAGCAAAGCCATCCCAACATCAAATATTCTTTTCATTTGACATGAACCAGTCAGCTGTCATTCTAAGCCCCTGCTCCATTGTAAATGGCGGAGTCCAGTTTAACTCTCTGCGTATTTTAGAGCTGTCAATCTGCAAAGAGCCTGTTAATCGCTCAATCTCGGAGCTTTTGCCTGCGACGTTGCCAATCATTTTCAAAAGAGGCGCCGGACATGGAAACAATCTCGCCTTTTTACCCAGTGCCACAGCTATCATCCTTATCAACTCAGGGGTAGAAACATCCTGCCCGTCGCTCACTAAAAATGTCTTATTAACAGCATCGGGATGCTCTATACACCTTATTATTGCATCTACAAGATTGCCTATATAAATCATGCTTCTCTTGTTATTTACCATAGACAGAGGTAAAGGAATATTTTTATTTACCATATCAAGCAAACGCAGAAAATTCGCTTTGACACCCTGCCCATATACAAGAGGAGAACGTAGTATCACTATCTCCATTCCCGCAGCATCTGAAATATTATGCAATGCCTGCTCTGCCTCCCATTTAGAAGTGGAGTAATCATCATGGGGGTTTGGAGTATCTCGTTCAGTAAATTGATGCTTCTCTGTTTCTTCTCCATTCACCTTAACTGTACTTAAGAAAACAAAGCGTTTTACCCCTGCATTTGCTGCCATCCGTGCCAAGAGCGATGTCCCTTCAGCATTTACCTTCCTGAATACCGTGAACGGGTCTCCAGAGGTTTCTCTCATAATGTGCACACGTGCTGCGAGGTGAATAATACAATCTATCCCCTTTAAAGCCATACTCCAATTTGTCTTCTGACTAATATCATCTATAAAAACAAATTCGGCATTATTGCTGGATTTTAGAGAGTGTACACTCTCTGGAAGATGCCTTACTGCTTCCCTCACAAAGTAGCCGGCCTTCAATAAAGTTTCACATAACCTCTGACCTATAAAGCCATTAGCACCGGTAACAAGTATCTTCATTTTCGTCAACATTGAAATAACAAAAAAATCATCGCCTGAACTATCTTTCTATTTCTCAGCTCTAATATCTACCCCTCTTACTGCACTATTCATTCCAGGCGGGAAATCAGCAAGAGACTCTATTTTTTCCAAATAATCCCTGAACCATTCAATATTCGTTTGAAATCCCTCCTCGAAACCTATTAATGGTTCGTAGCCTATTAATCGCTGCGCCTTGTCTATAGACGCCAGAAGTCTCGGCTTTGTATCCCACTTGCGACGCTCTCTAAATATTATTTCCGCTTTGTTTCCGGTCGCATTATTTACCATTTTTGCCAAATCTCTAATAGAGACCTCTTTCCCTGATGCGAGGTTAAAGTTCTCCCCTATCGCATTCTGATAGTACCCTGCTTTTATAAGGCCTTGCACAAGGTCAAGCACATAGGTAAAATCCCTTGTCTCCTCTCCGATGCCTGTAATAGGCAGCCCTATGCCATTCATTGCCCAGTAAATAAAGTTCGGTATCACATTCCGGTACTGACCCGGCACTTCTCCCGGTCCATAAGAATTAAAAAAACGGCAGTTGGCTACAGGTAATCCATAATGATGGTGGTAGAAATTACAGTACATCTCTCCAGTCATCTTATTGATCTGATACGGCGTGGTAAGGTGCATAGATACAAACTCTTCCTTTAACGGAAGTTCTGGATATGAACCATAAATTGCACAACCGCTTGAGGCATAGATAAATTTATCTATCTTTGAAATGCTTGAGTATTCCAACAATTTTATTTGACCAATCACATCTACCTCAGCCGACGTTTCAGGATAATCCACTGAATTCTGGTTCGCAAAGAAAGCCGCCAGATGGAAGACGATACTTGGTTCCTCTTTAAAAACTCTCTTTAAATCCACGTCACTTCGCACATCACCAAGCACAAACATTATATTCGGCAGTGGAGTCACATTCCACGGGTCTTTCGCTTTTATAGAGGAAAGGTTATCCAGAACCAGTATCTTTCCTTTATTGCCGACAAGACTTGAAAGCGCTATTATAAGATTGCTCCCTATTGCTCCTGCTCCGCCTGTCACAAGAATTGTTCTTCCTGCATAGTAATCGGAAATCTCCCGTAAAAGATTCATCCTATTCATGTATTCATTTACAAGGCTTATCCGTTTCTCATACTTTCTCATTTAACCTCCATCACATACTTGATAAAAGTATTTCCACAATCCGTTTTGCTGCCTTTCCATCCCCATAAGGATTAATAGCTCTTGCCATTTCATTATAAGCCGCCTTATCATATAACAATTGCTCTGTTTCCATTACAATGCTATCCGTATAGGGCCCAACAAGCTTTGCAGTCCCAGCCTCAATCCCTTCAGGTCGCTCTGTCTCGGTACGCATCACAAGAACAGGTTTGCCCAGAGAAGGAGCTTCCTCCTGTATGCCTCCTGAATCGGTCAATATAATAGATGCAGCATTCATTATATGCACCATTGCATCATATTCTATAGGCTCTATCAATAATATCCTATCCAGCCCTCCTAAAATCCGGTTTGCGGGCTCCTGAACATTGGGATTTAGATGTACCGGATAAACTATACCGATATCCGGATTTCTCTCCGCTAATTGCTTAATACCACGACATATGCTTTTAAATCTTTCTCCAAAATTCTCGCGCCTGTGAGCAGTAACAAGAATCATTTTCCGCTCATTAACATTATCACTAATCCCAACCCTGTCCAGAATCTTTCTTGCAACCATGGGCATAGGTTTCTTTAAAATCATATGCAACGCATCAATTACAGTATTTCCGGTTACATAGATTCGTTCCCCTGAAATGCCCTCTCCAAGCAATGCTTTTTTAGCCTTTTCGGTAGGGGCAAAATGATAATTGCCCAATATGCTTGTTATCCTTCTGTTCATTTCTTCCGGAAAAGGCGAGTATATATCATTTGAACGCAATCCTGCCTCTACATGTCCCACCGGTATTTTATTGTAAAATGCTGCTAATGCGGCAGCCATCACCGTTGTCGTATCCCCCTGAATTAGGACCATAGATGGCTGCTCCTTTTCTATAACTCTGTCAACACCGCCAACAACCCTGCCCGTCAGTTCCGATAGGGTCTGATCCGGTTTCATTAAATCAAGGTCAATATCAGGAACGATAGCAAAAAGCCCCAATAC
This sequence comes from Nitrospirae bacterium GWF2_44_13, assembly GCA_001805105.1. Taxonomy (GTDB): domain Bacteria; phylum Nitrospirota; class Thermodesulfovibrionia; order Thermodesulfovibrionales; family UBA1546; genus UBA1546. The sequence goes on from MHEE01000012.1 coordinate 160,938, forward strand.
CTGATCAAGCATCCGCCTGTGCTGAGCTGTAACACAAATTATCGTTTGCACCTGAGGATAATTCTTAAACTCCAGAATTATCGGCGCAAGTTTAATTGCTTCAGGTCTCGTGCCGAATACAAAGAGGACTTTTTTCATAATGCCATATACCTTAGAACCATCTTTAAAAAATTTCCTCCAACCGGTTTATACAGACATTTCTCTCGAAATTTTCCTGCACATAGCTGAAACCATTCTCTCCGTATTCTTTCAGCCTGTTTCGTTCATTGTAAATCTTTTTAATTGTTGCGGCCACTTTTTCAACACTATCCGAAATTTCTGAATAGCCGCAATCTGCATCTTTTATAATTTGATGTCCATCACTCTCTTTGTTAAGAAATGCTACTACAGGTATAGAAGCAGCCATATAACCTAAAATCTTTCCTGGTATAACAGGCGTCTTGTTCATACTGGATAGGCACACTAATCCTACATCTGCATCCTTTACCAGTTCTGGATATTCATCTTTAGATACAAATGGCTTAAAGATTACATTTTCAAGTGAATATTCCTCTGCCATTTTTAACAGCCTTTTTTTTTCCATACCATCACCTACTATAAGAAAGCAAATGTCCTTTACATCCTTAATCTTTCTGGCCGCCTTTATTATAAGGTCAAGACCTTGCGATGGCCCTATAACACCCGCAAATAAAAAGATGAATTTATTCTCTATGTTGAACATCTTTCTGAACCGTCCTGTTCTCATAACTTTAGAATAGGGTTCGATATCTATCCAGTTATGAATAACTCTTATCCTGTCCTGCAGCACACCCTTCCTTTCATTGAGATAAATCTTATTATTCTCTGAATGGACTGCTATTGTATCGGCTTGTGAATATGCTTCCTTCTCCATATATTCAAAATACCTTATCAGCATATTGTTTTTCAGAATGCCTAAATCAATTGCGTTCTGAGGAAATAAATCCTGAACATTTAATATATATTTGGCTCCATAGAGGTCCCTTATTTTTCTGCCCGCAACAGCCAGGGGGAGAGGGGGGCTGTATACGACTACTACGTCAATTCTATGTTTAATAAATTTTTTAACATTATAGAGAAAAAAATAAGGGAGTATTACCTGTGAAATACCCCTTAGAAAGTAATTGGCTATGTGCGGGGATATAGTTTTAATCCTTAATACTTCAATCTCGTCTTCCATTGTGATTCGGTCAAAATAAAAATTCTTATTGTTATCTGCAAGGTTATGCTGCGGATACGAAGTAACTACTGTAACTCCATATCCCCTGTCTTTTAATCCTTCTGCCAGTTCTCGCATGATGTGAGATGAAGAACGCACCTCGGGAGGATATGAACTTGTAATGAGTAGAACATTTTTAATATTATTCGTACGCAAAAGCTACCTTGTTCTTGATAATTTTATCCGTTCTCTAACGCTATTTAAAAGTGTCTTTGCAATAAACCAGAATGCACCTGCACTTTTAAAATTATATCTGAAATATGATTTTACTCTTGTCGGAAGAACAATAGTATTCCTAATATGCTCAATCCACTTTTCAAAAGTTGCATCATCCATTTTAGTAAAGTTTAGCTGCTTCATTGTTTCAACATCTTCAGGTTTCAGCAATCCTTGTTTCATAAGTTCACAATATAACATACTCCCCGGTAGCGGAATGAATTCTCCGAACCCGATCCAATGAGGCTTAATCGCTCGCACCATAGCTTCAGTCGCCTTAATATCATCTTCAGTCTCACCAGGAATGCCCACAATAATGTTTGCCTGAAACTGAAGTCCTGCTTCGTGCAATACCCTGGCCGCATTGTAGTTCTGCTCAACCGTAGTCCTTTTGTTTATCGTATCCAATGTCCTTTGAGAACCCGATTCAAAGCCAATATCAGCGCGCACGGCTCCGGCCTTTTTCATAAGTTCTACACGCCTCTTTTCAATTGAATTTGCCCTCAATTGCGGGTACCATCGTATTTTCTTATGAAGTCCCTTCTCTATCAATTTTTCACAAATAATATCGGCCCTTTGCTTGTTGATGTCAAACATGTCATCGGCAAAATAAATGCCCTCAACCCTATAATCCTTAATTAATCTCTCTATCTCCTCTATAACCAAATCCGGTGATTGAAAGCGCACCTTTTTCCCTACTGCAACCTTACCGGCACAGAAGGTACAGTCAAAGGCACATCCCCTTGAGGTAAAAACTGTAGTTGCGCGTGCATACAAGCCATGCATCACATAAGGATTCCCCCTGCAATAAAAGTTCATATCAACAAGATGCCTTGCCGGAAAACAGAGGTCATCAATAGCAAGATAAGGATCCCTGTCCCTGTTTGAGCAAATGCCGGAACCGTCCCTGTAAGATAATCCCTGAATATCCTTGAGAGCAGTTCCTTTCGCTATCTCCAGCAGCGTAATCTCGCCTTCTCCCCGGCATATAATATCTATATCGCTGTATTTGGATAATATTTCTTCAGGGAGTGCAGAGGCATGGGGACCTCCCAAAACAATCTTGATATTTTTGTCAATTGACCTTATTGAATTCAGTAAGTTGTTTTTTACATCGAAGAAGGTTGCGGTTGTTGATGTGATGCCGACAATATCAGGCTTAAAGCGCTTGATCTCATCTTTAGTAATTTCATCCACAATAAAACAATTGGCGTTATGCTTGGTCATCAGGGCGTTTCTGTCTATAATCCTGACATTAAAATCATTTTTTTCAAGCATATTAGCTATATAACAAAGCCCCAGCGGAGGGAAAAAAGACATACCGACATTATTTTTCATTGTCCGGCTTCTCACCCGTTGGAATGAAAAAAGTATAGGATTAATCAAACAGACTCTCATATAACAGCTTCCTCTCTTGATTCTGGCACGACAATCACATCGGTCTTTTTCTGAACATATACATTACGTCATGAAGCATTTTCGCCCATTGCGAAAAATAAAACAGGTGTGTCAATTTTTTAGAATAAAACGCAGCCAATGCAGGATAATTCCAAAAATTTCTTCTCAAAACGAACTTCCTTTTCAACCCCTCTGTATCACCAACAACCTTGATGTCCTCCCTGTCCGGCAAGAGTCCATATTTAGCTGCCATTTTCAAATGACCTACTTTTTGCCAATTAAATCCCATCATCCCGGATACTATCATATCAAAAGCTCCCAATGAGTTGCCGGCAACAAACCAGTTTAATTCTACAGGGTCTCCGACCATCGGGCCGTTATTGTCCAGCCCATATTTGCCGTCCAGAAAGACATATTTGAATTTAAGAATATCGGAAACTTTTGAAACTATATGGTCAAACATAAAATGATTCTTTATCCTCATAACATCAGGTAAACATCCCCACTGGTTCTTGTATGAGAGAGTAATCTTAGTCATACAATGAACCTTAGGCAGCGGGCAGCTTATTGAAAAATCAATCTCGCTGAAAAACAGTTCCGGCAATGCAATCTCATAAGGACCGCGGGGAGTATCAATGGCAACAGTCCGAGATGGAGCTTTAGAAAGATTTATAATTTCCACATTTGAAAAAGCATCTTTCAGATCCATAAAACCCATGTCCTGAAATGCATTTGTCATGGAATAGCTGTTGTATCCGCCATCGCCCTCGCCTATATATATTTTTATTCCAGCATTTAATTTCTTCAAAACCGAGACAAGCGAGCGAACAAACGCAACCCTTGTAGTAACCCCCTTTCTATATAAAGGATATGTTAAATTAGGCTTTATAAACACCGCACGCGATGACTTTATGTCTCTTTCAAGGCCAATCACACGGGCAGCGTTATACATCTGCGCCTCTATATCGCTCTCATTGAGTCTCTCCGCTATTACCACCGGCTTTGTCATTCTAAAAAACCTTTCCTGAAGTAATTATAAGTAGCGCCGTTATACGCACATCCCAAGCCTGAAAAATGATTAATTTTTGAGCCACGATAGCGCTTTTCTCACATCATGTATAAAGTTCTTAGGGTCTTTATGATACTTCCTTGATTGCGCTCTTCGCAATAAGGAAGCAAGTGAATTATTGTAACTATTAAATTCCTTGAACATAACCTTCGTTATCGCCCTAAACGCTTCATTGGAAATATCTTTAGAGAAGCAATTGTTCGGGCTTTGATGGCTGAAAGAGCTTTTATCCTCATCATCTGAAATCATAGCGTCATTTTTAGCCATATCATAGAATTTTGACCCGGGATACGGAGTAAAGATGCTCAAATATACCCAATTGGGTCTTACCTCCTTCATAAAACTCAGAGTTTTGAGAATATCATCCTTCGTTTCAGTTGGAAAGCCCATCATGAAAAAGCCTGTCCAAAACATCCCGCATTTTTTAAAAATGTCCGATGCCCTCCTGACATCACTAAAATCTATGCCTTTATTTATCAATTTCTGAATACGCTCACTTCCCGATTCAATCCCTATATCAAATTTGACGCATCCGGCAGCCTTCATTCTGCGCACGATTTCTTCATCAACAAGATCCGCCCGCGTAAGACATGACCATGTAATACCGATCTTCTGTTCAATAAGCATCTTGCAAAATTCCAAAATCCTCTTCCTGTTAACAGTAAATGAATCATCCATAAATGTTATATGAGTTGCATTAAATGCCTTCTTTAAGTACCTTATCTCCTCAAAGATTCTATCCAGACTGACAAATCTGACGCGTCTGTTCCATATGGTTTTTGAATTGCAATAAGCGCAATCATAAGGGCATCCTCTGCTTGTCATTATCCACCCGAGCTGCTCCGGCGCATATTTTTCATATCCCCAAATCAGCTCTCTCATGGGAAACGGAATATTATCCAATGCTCCCATCAACTCCCTGTCCCGGGTATTAATAATAGCTCCATCAGTTCCTTTAAAACTAATGCCGTTTATGTTATCAAATCCATGGGATCCGCTGCTTATACTATTAACCAGTTGCAAGAATGTTTCCTCTCCTTCCCCTCTTACTACAATATCTATATGCTCCGACCTTAAGAGATCCTCTGGCCTATTGGTAGCATGAAATCCGCCGGTTACAACAATGATATTCTTGTTTATTCTTTTGCATATTTCAGCTATCTTGATTGTCACCGGGATTTTTACGCTTTTAACCGATATGCCGACAACATCCGGATCAAATTCAGTTATAGCGTGAATGATTTCCTGCAATATATAGTTTCCATCATCGTTCAGACATTCTTTATATCTGTTATAACTATTTAAGTAAACTTCAGTATTGATATAGCGCAGGCTATTATCATGCTCTGCATTGTATACTTTTGTTGTATATCCGTGTTCATGCAGCAGCGTTGCAATAGAAGTTAGTCCTATCGGATACCATTCACATCTTTGTCCTATAAAGCGTTCAAAGGGAGGTTCTATCAACAATATTTTCATATCTGTCTTTTTATACTGCATTTTTTATGCTATCCTCATCACGAATACAATGCAAGTCTTTCCGTCCCCCTTGCATGACCGCATCTCTCAGTGTCTGTATCGTTCTTGCAACAGTATCATCCCACGAAAAAGCCCTCGCTCTTGCCATCGCCATATCTGATACTGTCATTCTTTCTCTTTCATCTTGTTCCAAAAGGCGTAGAATGGTCTCACCTAAGGCTTTCCCATCCTTTGGAGGATAGTAGGCAGCGCACTCTCTGAAGAACTCAGGAAGTGGAGGATTATCGGCAACAGCGGAAATACACCCATACGCCATCGCTTCCATAGCAGTATTCGGACATGCCTCAACCCTGCTGCTCATTACAAAGACTTTACAATTACGGTAACACCACAGCATCTCATCAATATTCAGGTTCCCTACCCATACAATATTCTGGGCGACGCCATGTTTTTCGGTCATTCTCTCTATGCTACCCCTGTATAACTGCATCTGCGGCCGTTCCTGTCCGGCGATCACCAGTCTTATCCGCCTGTTTTTGCCCCTCAAATAAGAGAGCGCCTTTACTATATCCTCAAGCCCCCGATAGGGCTCAATACTTCCGGCAGTAAACACAAAATCGTTCGTCCATGCCTCCGGAATAGTATTCGGACGAGAACCTTTCCCCTCCATCACATGCTCACTGCCAAAATAGATCAAACTGACTTTATTCTGAGAAATGTTCCACTTTCTCAATATGAAATCCTTTACAAATTGCGAAACCGCAATAACACGGCTGCTTCTCCTCACCGCAGTGCCTGCTTCCCATGTTTGCGCCCAAATCCTCATTCTCTCTCTCAACTGATTTGGCATTTCAGGAGACAATAAAGGCTCCATGTTCCTTACCATGGTTACAATAGGAATATTCTCAAACTTCAAATATCTTTCAAGGGGGATAAAGATAACATCAGGACGATATTTTTTTAGATTGTCATAAAGCTCAGAGTCAGGACGATGATGCATAAACCTGAAAGGACGGCATCCTATAAAATCAACATTTGAAAGATTCTCAAACCAGTCCTGCACATTCAGCCCATATGGAGATGCGCACAGCACAGAGTCCACCGCAGGATGTGACGCCAATCGGGGCAGCATATTCAGTAAATATTTCCTATACCCACTGCCGATGCCGCCGCCGGTCAGATTTAGCAGCGCAATTCTCATGGTCTACCTGCAGCCGGATTTCTCTTAAAAAATTCAAGAAGAGATAACACAGCCCAAAGCAAAGGATGCAAATTCCTCTTCCGGCTCTGGTGGAGATTCCAGAGTTCTATTATTTTACTTTGATTAATAGAAATATTCCCAAATAGCGCGCTGTCATATAATCTCTCTTCCGCCCATTGTTTTAATGCTCCCCTCAGCCAGTCGTCAATAGGAACAGCAAACCCCTGCTTGGGGCGGTCTAAAATTTTCTTAGGGATATACCTGTATGCTAATTTTCTCAGCAGATATTTATTCTGATTGTTCCGCAGTTTATAATTTACCGGAAGTTTCATCGCCCATTCGACTAAATCATGGTCCAGCAAAGGCTCACGCGACTCCAGAGAGAATGTCATGCTTGCCACATCAACTTTTTGCAAATATTCTTCAGGAAGTATATGCGAGGCGTCAAGACGCATCCCCTGCTCACTGGGGTGCAACCCTTGAGGGAAACTCTGCGCCGTCAAAAAAAACAACTCATAACCGCTCATTGTCTTTTGTGCAATATCCGTCATAAAAATGGAACTGAAATCCTTCAAAATGCTTCGGGAGAATGAAAACGCTTCAATAATATCTTTTTTTTGTAAAGCACCCGCTAAAAGTTTAAAGTTATGATGCGGAGCCAGATTTATAAGAGCAGCTATATGCCTGCGAGTGCCTTCATTAAGCTGGAAAACCGGCTTCAACCAGTTGACAATTTTATAGTAATGATATCCGCCGAACAGTTCGTCTCCCCCATCTCCGCTTAATGAGACGGTTACATGCTGCCGGGCCAGGCGGGAGACCGCCATTGCAGGGAATGCGGAAGAGTCAAAAAAAGGCTCATCGTATTCTTCGAAAAATGTCGGAACAAGTTGCAGTAAATCGTTAACGCTAAGCCGCTCACAGTAATGCTCAGTTCCTAAGTAGTCCGCCACCGCTTTCGCAGGCGTGCTCTCATCATATCTTTTTTCTTCAAATCCTATTGTAAAGGTCTTGATGGGCTTAGATGTAAATTTATTCATCATAGCAACAATCAATGAGCTGTCAATTCCTCCCGAGAGAAAGGCTCCGAGAGGCACATCGCTCACCATGCGCGATTGAACACAGCGAGAAATCAGCAAATCAAGTTCTTCTATTAATTCCTCTTCTGACTTTACGGCATTATCAGGAGTGATATGGCGGAAATCCCAGTAGCGTTCAATACGAAGCTCTCCATCGCTGAGCAATAAATAATGAGCTGGAGGAAGTTTGCGTATGCTCTTGTATATAAAATATGGCGCAGGGATATACCCAAGCTCAAGATAGAATCGCAATGCCTGCTCATCTATTTCGCATGAGAGATCACAGCCAAGCGCATATAAAGCTCTCGGTCTTGAGGCAAACGAGAAAAAACCGGCAGAATGAGAGTAATAATACGGCTTAACACCCATCCTATCACGAGCGGCAAAAAGCACCTTATCTCTTCTATCCCAAATCGCAAAAGCGAACATTCCATGGAAGCGCTTCAGGCAGTCAACTCCCCACTTTGAATAGGCGCTCAGAACTACTTCGGTGTCACTATTGCTGCTCCAAAATCGTCCCTCTGATTCCAACTGCTTACGAAGCTCCCTAAAGTTGTAAACTTCTCCGTTGAAAACAATAACAAACCGTTTATTTTCGGATAGCATCGGTTGATGTCCTGCAGAGGTCGTATCGAGAATAGATAAACGCCGATGTCCTAGCCCGGCGCCCTCCTCCACCCATATGCCGGAATCATCAGGACCACGCCTGGCGAGCATATCAGTAGAGCGCCTCAACGCGTTAGCATCAATCAGGCTATTATCTGTTTTTATAATTCCGACAATTCCGCACATAAATACTATAGAAGCTGCTCGGGACAGCGCCCCCTGCCGATTATTCCATTCGATCCGTACCTTACGTCTATATCCAGAAAGTCGGCGTCTTCAAACCACTTTTTTACTTCTTCGATAGATTGAGGAAAGTCATATAATGGAGAATACATGTCAAAGGTATCAAGAATAGCCCATTGTTTATTCAAAGCATAAGGAAGGCCAAGATGGGAATATTCAACTATTGGAAGCAATCTGGCCCCTATTTTACCCATTAAACGACGAGAGAGAATAGATACCGGTAAAAGAGCAGACACTACGGCCTTAATTACTTTATATAATATTTTTCTATTCATATGTTTTGTTAGTGGCCTGAGCAGATATTTCCAATGCAATAAGGCAGTAAACTTTTTGGCATATACATCAATAATCAACTCACCACCGGGACGAACATACCGAACCAGACTCTTAAAGGCCCTCTCAGGCTCAGGCGTATGTTGCAGCACTCCCAAGCATAAGACCTTGTCAAAAGAAGCTTCTTTAAGGGGAATATTGTATATATCTCCAAGGAAGATATTCAAATTAGGATAATGTTTATTATTCTCATAATTAGCTTCGACCGCAGACGACAGATCAAAAGAGAATATCTCAGCGCCTGTTTGAGCCAATATTTCGCTAAATCGTCCAGCTCCGGATCCTGCTTCCAAAATCATTTGTCCCTCTAAATTTTCAGGCCAACCAGTTACATCAAAAAGGCGATTGCGGGAAATGGGCAATCCTGTATAGCTGTCCAATTGCGTTGTCCGATGTAAGTTCCATTGATAACTAAAAGAACTTATATAATTTTCTGCTGATACAAATCTCGGAATACCATTTTCCACCGAATATATTTTGTTACAGTTAGAACACATTAAATTTCCATTAATCAGCTCTTTACTTGAAAACTGAATGTCTTTATTAATCATCAAATGATTTGCCTTACATCTTGTGCAGCAATAGTATTTTAAATATCTAAGTTTCATGAGATTTCAACTTCTATCCACTGAAAAAGCGCTTACGATATTCCCTTATAAAATTTTTAAGAAAAGAGGCAGGACTCGGGTTTAAACATCTTGATGTGTAGAGAGGTTGAGTATGCCGTTATTAAACTCATAAATAATTTTACATCTTTTTATTGTGTTTTTACGATGGGCAATAATTACCAATGTAATATTTTCACTTAAATTAAAAACTTCTTCTATGATTCTATTTTCTATCTCGCCATCAAGCGCCGAAGTAGCTTCGTCAAGCACCAAAATCTCCGGATCCCTATATAACGCCCGCGCTATGCCAATCCTTTGCTTTTGTCCCCCTGACAATTTTATGCCATTTTCTCCAACTAATGTATTTAAGCCTTCTTTTTGCCTTAAAAAATCATAAATATTTGCTTTTTTGAGCGCTTTTATAATTTTTTGCTCATCGTAATCAAGTCCAAAACATACATTTTCAGCTACTGTGCCATCAAATAAATATATGGATTGAGGAATATATCCTATCTTTTGTCTCCAATCTTTTATATTCTCATTGGTTATAGCTATATCATCTATAAAAATATTGCCTTCTTCAGGCTTATAAATTCCAATAATTATATCAACCAGTGTAGTTTTACCGCTTCCGCTTTCTCCTATAATAGCTATTTTTGAACCTTTTTCTATTATCATATTTATATTTTTTAAAATTTCCCGACCTTCAAAAGAAAAATTAACATTTCTAATCTCTATTTTCTTAGTAAATTCAATTTTTTCATTGTTTTCAACTTCAATTTTACCCGTTAATTCCTTAAAAACTATATCCAGTCCCCTTGAGCCAAAAACTAAATAATTATGACTGCCCAATATCCGGCTCAAGGCAGGAAACATTCTATAAAGCGCCATTACATATACAGAAATAAAAGGCAGTATGAAAGCGCTATCACTATATTTATAGATAAAGAAAACAATTACTAAAAGCAAACTTGCAAAACCAATTGTTTCCAATATATTTTTTGGAATTGTCATAAAAGTATAATAAGTTGTTTGTGTCCTTGTAATTTGTTCGGTGATATCGCTCATTTTTTTTAAAATATTTTTTTTGTCAGGCAGCATTTTGATAAATTTGAAATTTCCAAATGTTTCAGTTAAAATTTTATACAGTCTTTTATCAAAAGACTCTCTTTTGACGCCTTCATCTTTCATGATTTTAGAAGTTATTTTTGTAAGCGCAAATACTTTAACGCCCAAAACTACTGATAATATTAATGTTGCTTTTATGTTTACAAGCAACAGCACGATATAAAAACAAACCAATATCATTATATCTGATAAAAAAAAGAGCAGATATTGAAGAATAAATGAGAAATACATAGCTTCTGATGTAATACTTTTTATAAGGTCCGCAGAATTCCTATTGGCAAAATCAGAATACGGCATATTTATATAATTTTGAAAAAGCCGCCGCGATATAGAACGAAATATACCAAAGACATAACTATTTAACAAATAACTATGCAAAATACTATAAATTCCTCTTAATATAAAAAAGCCTGTAAGAATAAGGCCAAATAATATTAAAAAACTGGGGATGCTTGTAAATCCCAAGATGTTATATAGCTTCATATAAAAACCCGTACTTATCAATGCCGGATTAGAAGCAATAGCTATGAACGGCACAATAGAAAAAATCCCAATTGTTTCTATAAGAGTTATTATAAAAGATAAAAAAACTAAGCCTATCAGCTTTTTTTTATCTTTTGCAGTAAGAATTATCGCTATCTTATTTAAAGAATTTATAAAACTCACGAATATCCCCTTCTAAAAATTATTGTATTAACTTCATCTTCCCTTAAGGGTGCCGGGGTCTCGCGAATAAGTTTTTTAAGAGAGATATCCGTATTTCCATTTTTTTTGATTTTTCTTGCAAATAATTTTTTAAGCAGCACCCTTATTAATCGGTTAAAACCAAAAAATCTTAGAATTACAATATGCTTTAATAGAGATTTCCTTATCCTCCACGGCAACAAACTATATATCAATCCAACTCTCTGCCGTCTTGATTTTTTATTTTTCAAAATATTTATGTATCCGTGCTTTTTGATATGTTTTGCTATTAATTCCAAATAAATATAAAATTTCCAATAAGCTATTTCTTCCTTCTCGTATTCTGTAAAGTTTAAATATTGGTCTATATCACTTGCATTTGCATTATAAATACTCTCTATATACTTTTCTTCGTCTTCCAGTGATGGCCCAATGAGACCAATTCTTCTTGTATACTCATAGATTTGTGTGCCGGGAATTGCCTGAACATAATTAACACATATTTCATAGGGCATATTTATATCATCCGGTATAACATCCGACAAATTGTCAATTGTTTCCTGTATTGTCTGTTCTGTTTCGCCGGGCATCCCAATCACCAAGCCAATTATAGTAAAAATATTATACTTGTAGCACAGTTTTATCGCGTTTATATTTTCTTTAACCGTTGTTTTTTTGTCCATGACGTCAAGCATTTTTTGCGATAATGATTCTATGCCAAAATTAATATGCACGCATCCGGATTCGCTCCATGTTTTGATTATTTGTTCGTCAATATTTTTTACTCTTACTGCCCCTGCACTCCAATTTAAATTACTGCCTTTTAAATATTCTATAAGTTTTTGGGTATGACTTCCTTTCATTCCAAAATTTTCCTCTGCAAACATGATCATTCCGACATCGCAGTCTTCTTTAAGCTTATCAATATAATTAACAACATCATCGGTAGCTATAACTTTATATCCTTTATAATATCTATGACAAAAAGAACATCTATTTACACATCCTTTGCTGGCAAAAACTATTCCTAACTTCTTTCCTCTATTTTCTGGATAAAGTAAACTTAAGAATTTCTTTAGAATTCCAGCATTGAACCTGTCTCTATAATGTTGTCCACCATCTATCTGCTGAATATATTGATCTAAATTTGTGAATTTTGATATTAGATTATAGTTGAACTGGCGCAACCCTTTTTCAATATCTTCATTCGCATACCCGGTAAAATAGGGGATATTATTCCTCAGAAAAACAAGTCCTTTGATATCCATATAGTCGTCTTTATTTCCAATTTCAAAATCATTCTGTTGAAGTCTTCTAATCAAATCGCTGAAAGCGGGCTCGGATTCGCCAAAACAGCAAAAACCAATTTTTGTTTTCAAGAGAATAATATTAGATATGACACTCATTTGGCCGCCTAAGACTTGAACAATATCCGGAAAGTTATCTCCAATAAAATTAGATAATCTTTTAAGATACGTATAGGCCGGTGTTAACATGGCGCTGAATCCTATTATCCGGGGAGAGAAAGCTTGAATTCTGCTTTTAATTTCATCAAATGAAGGCCTGTAATAATCTAAATCGAAAAATGAAACATCGCAGTTTAAAGATTGGTCTATGCCCTCCATAACTCTTGATATTGCAACAGGAGCATAATCTGTTGCTGAGGGACCACCGGGTATATTCATTAAAAGTATCTTTGTCATCAATAATCCTTTTTTATTAATAGAGCATTGTTTGACGGACTCGTAAAAGTCGTCATACCCGCGAAGGCGGGTATCCAGAGCGCAAGCAACTACTTGAAAAAAATGGATTCCCGTTTTCACGGGAATGACAAAAAAGCGCTTTTCGGACTTTTTACGAGTCCGTCTTGTTTATTTCAAAGAATTTTTAGGGGTTTTCAACAGCGTCATTATATTTTTCATTGCTCTAACGGTTCCGCCGTAAAAGCCCGCGAAAAAGATAAAAAAACCATACTTAAAAAGTTCCCTAAATAATTCTAAAGCATATAACACTTTTTTATTTTTAATGAGGGCAAACATTGTAAAAGTTAGTCCATTAATTGAATTTACCTTAAAGGTTCTGCTTAAAAAAATTTCAACTTTTTCTATTTGTTGAGTATTATTCTTTTCTAAAATTTCTCCTAATTCTCTTAATATGTTTGGTATAACAACTTGAGGCAAAAAGTTATTAATTGCCTTTTCGTATGCATTTTTTGCTATAACTTCCCTTATATCCGCATGTAACAGATAGTACCTTACCTTTTCTATTAATTCCTCCTTGCTATTGAATATATCTACTTCTTCCCCAACCTCTGCAAAGACATGTATATTGGGTGTATATTCAGCAAGACAAAATGTTCTTGTTAAAGCGCTTTCACACCAATGTCCGCCTGACTGTCTCGCCCTGTTTAATAATGGATCATCTTTATTCATCCAGAGCAAGTCACTCAGTTTATTAAAATTCAAAGCAATTTTGCTTCTTGATAATATGTTTGAAAATTTGTCCCATTCAAGAAAACCATTTTTTGAACCTTCTCCAAAGGTTTCTACATTAATGCCATTGTCAATTAAAAAGTTTATATATTCCATTCTGTCACGTTGATTACAACCTCCGATAAAACAGACATCAATATCTTTAGTTGCTTCAATTGGGAAGTAAATATTTTGCGGGTGCGTGGTCGAAAAGAAAATGGATGGTATATTTAACTTTTGATAAGCATAAACACTGAAAAAATCACAAGTAATAACTGCGTCGGCGATTTGGCAATAGTATTTACTGTGTGAATCAAAATACGCTTCATCATCCCACATCCAAAAAACTATTTTTGTTTTATTTTTCAGAGATGCATAAAATTCAACCGATAATTGATAATTCCCAGGAAAAGGAGAAGAAATAACAATATTTACTTTTTTTTCAAATATAAAATTACTTATATATTTTTCAGTATTTCTAATCCCATATTTATAGCTATATTCAACAAAATTGAAATAGTAAATATTAGTTAAAGATTTTTTTAACTCATCACAAATAAAATTTAAGTACTGATTTTTATTTGTAGGCAATAAATATAAAATATTTTTGTCCACAAAATAGTTCTGCTGCATAGATAAAATTTATTGCCTTCTGAATATTGATTTTAGAACAGATTTGATTCTAGGAAACATATCTAAAATTTCTTCTTTAAAAAATATAACAATTTGATACAAATCAAGTTTTCTGTATTTTAAGATAATCTTTAATTCTTCAAATGCAAATTTAAATTTTAATTGCGTTATAAACCTGATAATTAAAAGCGTTCTGTATGTCGTGTAATTTCTTATAAATTCTTCATCAAGATATATTTCTGACGGTTTGTATGTTTTCGTTTTCCGCAGTCCATCTATTATTGAAATTAATTTAGGAACAGCCCGCTCTACAGCATAATCTTTGAGCGCCCTTTCATAACCCTTTTGGGCAATTTTTTCTCTTTCTTCTTCATGAGCAAGATAGTATTTTATTTTTTCAAGCAGTTCTTCCTTATCATGAAAAATATCTATTTCCTTGCCTACCTCAAAAAAATATTCCAATCCCGGCGCATACTCACACAATGCAAAACTGCCACACATCGTATATTCAAAGACTTTTCCCTTAATTTGTTTCATGCGTTTATAGATTTGATGTTTTCTTGTCAACCTCGTTTTTCCCGATACTCCGCTAAAATCTAAATTTATTTTACTTCTATTTATAATCTCAATCTTTTTCTCAAATGTTATCCGGCCATTTGGGGAATCCGATCCAAAGGTTTCAATATTAATTCCATTAGCCGACAAATGCATGATATTATGCCATCTTCCTGCCCCGCCATGTAATGTCCCTATAAAGGATACATCTATATCTTTTGCCAAATTTCCATTTTTACTGTATTTTGTAGAATCATAATAAGCATAATATGGAATTGAATTGATACCAATTTGACGTAATTTAAAAGTAGAGATGAAATCGTTAACGGTTACTAAATCCATTGCCTGAGCATAATATTGGTCACGAATTTCATAGTAATATTCTGTATCGCCCGTCATCATTACCAAAAAAACTTCTTTCCTTAGTTTTTCAAGATAGTTAATATCAAAATAAAACTCGCTTGGACTGGAACCATATATTAGACAGTTAATCCCATTGTCTCTCACATATTTTTTAAGGTAATGATGGGCGCCATAGTGCCCATATTTATTATATAGCTGTACATAACTTAGGTATGCAGCGTTATTATTTCGCAATGCCTGTATAAATTGGTTCCCGGTATCATAAGGAGCCTTACTATAGTCCACCGTGTGAGAAAGAAATAATATTTTTATTTCATCCATAATTTTGAATTATTCTTGTAAATTTTTTATCTCAATAATTTTTTCCCCATCCACTCGTCTTAAAGTGTAAAGAGAAGAATTCTTTATTTCTGAAATATTTTTATCAAAACCCTTCCAATTATCCCATACGGCGCTTATTAGTTTTCCTGTGATGCCATCAGAAAAGCCTGATGCAAGGTAAACGCAGAGATTAGCTGCATGGATAGGGGAATCTCCGCCTTTTGATTTTATTCGCACTGCCCCGGAATAATCTTTTCCTCCGCGTATTTTCCCTGCCTGTATGATCTCCTTAAGCATATTTGTATAAACGGACCCGGGCGCTATGGAATTAACATCAATTCCGTGATCCCTGACTTCTTCAGACAAGGTTTCAGTGAATCGTACTATTGCAGCTTTTGATGAAGCATAAGCAGAATAATTCGGTCTTGGAAAAGTTGATCCCCCTCCCGAAAAGTTGATAATTTTTCCCTTCTTATTAGAAATCATTGCGGGTAAAACATGCCTGCAGCAGAGCATAGTTCCTATGAGGTTTGTCATGATGCAATTAATCCAGTCTTTCTCCGATATATCTGTAAGCGGCCCTATAGGTTTTTGTACAGCCGCCGCATTGATAAGTATGTCGATGGTCCCAAACAAAGCAAGAGTTTTCTTAATAAGGTTTTTGACTGAAGCTGAGTCTCTTATATCCGTGCGGCAATAAAAAAAGCGCGGTTCTTTTTTGAGCTTTATCTTTGTAATATCCGCTGAGATAACTTTTGCGCCTTCTGCTATAAATTGGTCCACAATCGTTGAACCAATCCCTCCGGCCCCACCGGTAATGATTGCAACCTTATTCTTGAGACGTTGTTCATTTTTTATTTGCACTTAATTGATCTCTCTGCAGGAATATAGATAGGCGCCCCGCTTATTGCCGTACCAGACGACTTCTCTGCACCAGTCATCCCATGAAGGCCATTTCGAAGTTGTTCTGTCTATTTCATAATAGTATTCGCCTTTTTCAACCGGAACATTCTTCCCGGTTAAATTAGCCTTGTAAATATCCCAAATGCTGTAAGATAATTTTATTTTAAGATTTTTATCCTGAAATGGCATTTTTAATAAGTTTTGATTGAAAACAATAGCATCGTGAAGAATATCTTTGCAGTTATTTATCTTTTTACGGTCTAAAAATTTGCCAACTAACTGTTCCGCTTCTTTGTAAAATTCAGAGAGTTTATTTTCAGCGCATAATTTGATTAGCATTAACTCGTCAGGCGGCCACCAGATATTCAGCCATTTCTTGGACTGCGCAAATTCAGTTCCCCCATTTTGTATGCATTCAGCTTGAGTCCTGAAAAAATCTATGATTTCAGTCAAAACAGGATGCTTCTCTTCATTCTCTAAGAATGCTTCGATAAGCTTCCGGTAAGGCACGCCGCTCTCACTGTTGATCAGTATAAGAGGTATCTGAATGAGTTTGTCAAAATGCAGGAGTGCGGTCATCCACCCGAACATCCTGGCCTTGACCCAATCCTTTTTGGGCATTGCTCCGGTTGCGATAACCAATCTTTGATGTTCAGCAATCTCAAAATCATCCGTTAGGCTTCCATGAATGTTTACCAGCTTGTTATTTACTGTAACAATGCCATATTTTTTAAGATATACGGGGTCATCCATTTCCGAACCGGTAAGAATTGAGAGATTGTTAAACTGGATCCTGTTGTGCTGGCCGCTGCTTATGATGTTCGAAACTCCGTCAGCGAAACTGGAATATGTTTCGCGCGGCAGGCCCAGAATCACATCGGTGAAAGTTTCTATGCCTGCTTCGCTGAACTTTTCCTGCAGTTCATTGAAAGTGTCAAGAGATATATTTTCCCTTTTTATGCTCTTTAAAGTGTCCGGGTTCGCCGATTGGATCGCTAATGAGACCCCCTTATTTAATTTATGATCAGACAGGGTTTTGTATAGATTATAAACACGCATTGTTGAGTTTTTTGTATTTTGCACAGAAAGGGCCTTCGGGTAGCCAAATTTATCTTTATTTTTTGCAGTGTATTCTGCCAGGAGAAGATCCCTTGGAAAAATTCCAAAATTAGCATCGCAGCAAAAAATGAATTCTATTTTATTTATACTGAACCAATCAATTTCACGATAAAGTTCTTTTATATCCCTCTGGTAGACCCTTTTATTTGTAAAAGCTCCCCATACGCAATAGGAACACGAAAATGGACAGCCCCTGTTTGTTTCCCATAGGGCAACCCAGTTCTCATTAGGGTTGGCTTTCATAAGATGGTCAAACACGCCTTCGGTATATGGGGAAGGAATCTCGGCCAGATCGGTTGTTCTCATCCCTTGTTCGGTGAGAATATGTTCCCCCTTATTATTTAAGTAACTTATATTAGGTATATCTTTCCATTGTTTTGTTTTGAAGTTATTCAGAATAGCAAGAAAAGCCTTCTCACCTTCACCGTGACAGGCGAGGTCAATGAATCTGTATTTTTTAAGGAATTCTTTGATCCCCCGGATCGGAATCTGAGGGCCGCCGAAAACAACGAGTATATTATTATTAACAGTCTTTAATTGCCTTGCGATCTCCAGAGAAATATTGATATTCCATGTATAAGCGCTGAAAAAAACTATGTCACAACCGTCAAGCTGTTTGAGGGCGTCCTTTAGTGGTATGCGTTTGTACAGAGGCAAAGAAAACTCAAATAGTTCTTTATCTTTTAAATATTTCTGTGCATATGCCTGAAGAATTCCGACAGAATAAGGGAAATAGTTCTGATTTGAGAAACTGTTGTTTATTTGTACGAGGCCGATTTTTATTTTTTGCATAGGCGGTAAGTTAATCTGTTATGTTTCTATCAAATTTACGGCAGATCTGCATGGTAAAGAACTTGCCGAAATCGGTAACTCTCATAGATTTGTCATCAATTTCCAGAATGCCGTCGCTGACGAATTCTTCCAACTGATTGATTTCGGAAGCAAAATATTTTTTAAAAATTATATTATTTGCATTCCCGAACTCGGCAAAATCCAAGGTGAAATATACGCGTAGTTTCTGTATAAGTTCCCTTCTAATTGTTTCATCCCGGTTAAGTTTATATCCCCTGAAAACGGGAAAGGTGTTTTTTAAGATAAAGTCTTTATATTCTTTAAATTCGTAAGTATTTTGGAAATAGTAGTTATTTGCAATAGTGCTCGCGCTTCCCGTACCGATTCCTATAATATTGCGGTATCGGCCCGCAGTATATCCCAATGAGTTCCAACCCGCAGTTTTATTTTTTAGAGCTTTGGCAAGATCGTCTTCAGGCTTGGCGAAATGCTCAAGCCCTATTCTGACATATTCGCTCCCGGTGAGTTTTTCGACAGCATCATGGAACATGAGGGTTCTGTCATAAAGGTCAGGCAGGTCTGATTCTTTCATCATCATCTGGTGTTTTTTTACTTTAGGGGCATAGTGCAGGAGAAGCAATGAAACCCTGTCCGGTGAAATTTTCAGCAATGTATCCATGGTTTTCTGGAATGACGCGCGCGTCTGCTTGGGAAGCCCCCACATAATATCAAAGTTGATGCCGTGAAAAAGATCGCGGATCTCAGGGGTAAGAAGGCCTTCGAGAAGTGATGCTGGTTGAACCCTGTTTATTGTTTTTTGAACCTCCGGGTCGAACTCCTGTACACCGAATGAAAGCCTATTGAGTCCCTTTGAATGATAATACTTGAGAGTTTCAACGGTAACGGCTCGCGGGTCCACTTCTATGGTAAATTCGTCGATATAGGGGAAGTCCGAAATTCTCTCAAGCTGCGATATAAGTTCATCGAATTCCTGTCTTTGAAGCAGTGTCGGAGACCCCCCCCCGAGATGAATCTCTTTTATATTTGGCTTTGTTCCATATTCTCGAAAAAGCGCATGAATAAGCTCAATCTCGGCATACAAATATTTCAGATAGTCTTTAACTCTGTCATAGCTCCTTGTTATTGTCGTATGACATGTGCAGTAGTAGCACTGCATTTTGCAGAAAGGTATATGGACATACAAAAGTATGGGCGGGTTGCCGAGTTTAGTTATGTGTGCTTCGACAGCTTGCCTTACGGAAGCGTCGGTAAAATTAGCGTTCCAGATACTTTTATGCGGGTACTCTACATACATGGCATACAAGTTTCTGTATTTGTCAAGGAGTTTCATGTAATCGTTGCGGGAAAGCATCTGCATCAGTTTTTTCCTTTACCGGTTTTTTTGTTGATTAACTCCCCACATTTACATCTAAAATCAAGCATCTCGGAAACTTCGAGTGTATAGGGTTTGATAAAAAACCTCTCGTAATTCTTGAAATACAAGTCATCGGTTTTATACATATCTTTAGTGTCAATATTCATAAGGATTCCATCTTTCTTTGCTTGTTCAAAAACTTCAGTACCAGGGAAAGGGACGATATTCATAAGGTGAATCTTGTCGAAATCTATCTCTTTTATCAGGTTGTAAGTATCCATAAGAGTTTCCTGCGTCTCTTCCGGCATCCCCATAATGAAAAATGCGCTTGTATGCAGTTGGGGATATTGCTTTATTAGTTTGACGGTATCTATTATCTTTGTTCTCGCCAGCCGCTTACGCATTATTTTGTTCCTTATAAAATCTGAACCACTTTCTATAGCAATGGATATCCTTACCATTCCAGCCGATACCAATGCGTCGAGAACTTCCTCATCAAGAGTATTGATGTTGAGCCCGTTCGGAGTTTCAAACTGGATATTGAGCTTTCTTTTTGTTACCTCCGAACATATATCCAGCGCCCTTTTCTTTTGCAGGGTCATATTGTCGTCCATGAAGGAGAAATGCATATGGTTATAAGTGTTATAGAGGAATTCAATTTCATCCACAACATTAACGGCAGTTCTCGGTCTCCATTTAGGGCCCATAACCGTGTACATCGAACAAAAATTACACCGGTTAGGGCAGCTACGGCTGGTGATAATAGGGATGGAAGTATTGATGGGCAGATTCTTGGGATTATGCCACTTCGAAGTATCTACGTAATAATCCGTGAGGTCAATGAGATTATAAGCAGGGAAGGGTATCATATCAAGATTCTCAATGTAGCGCTTTTTGGGATTAACTTTTACTTCGTTGTTCTCCCTGTATGCGAACCCATCCAGTGAGGCAAAATCCTTTCTGTTGGTTTCCAGCATATTGACTAATTGTACTGTTGTTTCTTCACCCTCTCCCATTACAATAAAATCTATAGAAGGACAGTTCTTCAATATTTCACCTGCATATATCGTGAAATGAATCCCACCGGCAACTATGGGAATATCTTTTCTATGTTCCTTACACCTGATTGAAAATCTAAGAGTATCGGGAAAATTTCCGGAAAAAAGGCACCCGAACCCTATCAGTTCCGGAGAAAATTCATCTAATATATTTATTAGATATCTGTCATAAAACTCATTCTTGTCTTTGTCCTTGGGCACTTTCAGCGCCTTCATATCCAGGATCTTGACCTCAGCGCAATTCTTCTGAAGTGCTGCGCCAAGGTAAAGAAGGCTCGATGGCAGATAGAATTCATCGTTGTACCATTTAGCGGGAATAGGAGGATTTATTAAAAGTATTTTCATTATGGCCCTTTAAATATGTGATAATCCGGCTTTATGCAGCCGCGATTGCAGTTCAAGATAATTCTTCACTATCTGCTCGTTCTTCAAGCCTTTGCCCCACGGGGCAGCATCTTCATATTCGAACGTCAGTGAAGGTATTTCTTCCTTATATCTCCCGTACATATGCATTGTTTTCGACCAGTCAGTGTTTATATTTTTCATCCCAAATTTAGTCGGATTATTGAAAAGTTGTGTGCCCGGCCGCACGGTCAGTATGGATAGATACACTGACGCAGGTTTCGTTTCCCGGATGAAATCCCAAGTAATATCGACTATATTCTCAGGTTCGCCGGGAAGCCCAATTATCATATATACCCTGCATTCTATGCCGTTCTTTTCCAGAAGTTTTATCGTCTCTTTGGCTTTTGCGATATTGATTTTCTTATTTATGATATCAAGGGATTGCTGCCACGCGCTTTCGACACCGAGGCACATAGTGACACAGCCGGTGTCTTTCAGAAGTTTTGCTGTTTCCGGAGTAATTCCGTCAACCCTGCACTGTCCCCTCCAGACTATACCTGTCCTGCCTATGGCCTCAAGATGTTTTACGGCTGCTTCGTGTCCGGGAGGCACGCCTATTTCATCAAGAAGGCTTATTCCCTGCAAGCCATACTCACGCTTCAAATATTCAATCTCCTGTTCGATCAGTTCCGGTTTCCTGTACCTGACACCCGGGCAGTATTGCTTAACCTGAGGCATCGCGCAGAAATAGCAGTCATACGGGCATCCCCTGCTGAATATAACCGTGGTTCCAAGCATCTGATCGTAGCCCTTCTTATGCTTGAGGGTCAAGAGCCCTTTTCTTGCTGTTGTTGATTTTGGAAGAAATTTTCTGCTTGGAAACGGGTATTTGTTTATATCCATGACAGATTTCTCTTCATATATTTTTTTCAGAGATTTCTTTTTATAATCTTCTATGGCATCTTTTATCTTTTCCTCTCCGGCGCCAATTATAAGAGAATCGAAATGTTCAAGGCTCTCCTTTTGGAATACTGTAGCATGAGGCCCCCCTGCAATATGTTTTGCTTTTGGATAGCTATCGCGAAGATTCTTGACTATGGATATTTGTTCTTCCCAGTCCAGAGTATAGACAGAATGCAGATAGATATCGCATTCAGGTATGTGGTAAATCGCAAAATCCTTCTTTATTCCCCTGAGATCGATGAGAAGCAGCTCTACTTCATTCCCAAAATGGTTCTCTAAAACCGTAAGTATCTGGAAATGGGTATGAGGATCGCCCTTAAATGGATCAAAAAGATATTCACTGCTTGGGAAAACAAACCCGATTCTTAACATTAACTCTTTAACTCTTCAACTTCCTTTTCAGATGTCCAGTCCTTCGGCCCAAACCGTTTTCTTAATACTTTATATATATCTCTTGGAAGATATTTTTTTAGAATCGCATTTATAAAAAAATTTCTTGTACTCTGGTATACTCTGATAAGTTTCTCAAATAAAATATATTCGTACATAAATTTAAAATATTTTTTTTTGTAACGCCAGTTCTGAATTCTTGAAATTACATAACTCATATATCCGGCATAATACGGGTATCCCATATAATGAATATAATTCTTGTAATCCTTGTAAGAATTAAAATCCCTAAAAAAAACACCGGATGACAATTTGGAAATGTTATGAAACCTTCTCGCAATTTCTTTAGGGAACCATCTAATAACTTTCAATTTTAAAGGTGCGCTCCACCGCCCCCACTTTTCCAGAGAATCCGGAAATTGGCAGTTATAATCTTTATTCAATAATTCAAATATTGCAGTTCCCGGGAAAGGACAGAGATTTAGAATAACTGTCAAAATGTATGGATTATTATAGGATATTTTATCAATAGTATTAAAGGTGGCATTTGAATCGTATTCTGTCTCTGTTGGCCAACCATTCATAAAAGTTACTCTATGGGGTATTTTATTACTCTTCATTGCTTCAATGCCACTAACTATCTGTTCAACTTTTATATCTTTTTTGATAACTTCATCCAACAATCTCTGGGAACCCGACTCAGCGCCAAAACTCATATAATAACATCCGCTTTTCTTCATTAAATCCATGAACTCCTGACCGAACTTTTTATATGCCCTGTCAAAAGTATCAAATCTGCAAAAAGTTGTCCATCTTATTTTCAATCCCTTTTGAATGATAGATTGGAATATTTCATAAGCCCTCTGAATATCAATGAAAAATTCATCTTCGTTGGCAAAATTAAAATTTTTGATGTTGTATTTTTTGTGAAGATATTCAACTTCTTCCACAACTTTTTCAGCGTTTTTTTGCCTGTATTTCCTTTTATTAAATGCCGGGCTGTAACAGAAACTGCATCTGTGCGGACAACCCCGTGATGTATGCACAGATATAGCTGTTGGTTCATAGAAAACCTTGCCTAAAAGTTCATACGGAAGGTCCATATCAAGTGTATTCAGGTCAATTAAATCCTGTGGCTGGTTTATTATTACTTTCCCTTCTTTTTTATATGCAATTCCTCTGACGTTTGATAAATCCCCTTGATTCAACATACACATCGCCAAATCCTGAATAGTTCTTTCGCCTTCGCCTATAACAACAATATCAACAAGTTCGTTTTGCAGCGTTTGTTCAGGAAGCAAAGATGGGTGCACCCCGCCCAAAACAATCGGAATGTTGGAGTTATACTTTTTTATTAGTTTTGCGATTTTCAGACCGTCTAATATCATTGTGCCGGTCAACATGCTGATTCCGACAAATAGATAATTCTCATATTGTATTTTTTTTGTGCTTTCCCACGCCAAATGCAAAATAGATACATCAATATTTATTTTTTGTAATGATTTTGCCACATATAATAGCCCCTGAGAATATGCGCCCGCTGATGATTTATTTCCGGGATAAATCAATAAAACTTTAGGCTTATTTTGCATAGTAATTCTCCCCTTGCAAGTAAATTTTTGCAAGTGATAATGCTGTTATGGTTCCTATTGATATAATATTCTTGTTCTTTATAGCATTTATAATTTCTGATTCGTGTAATAAGACTATTTCCATATCCTCAAGGTCAACCCTGTCGGGCTCAGATATTATTTTAGCATTTGCAGCGTAAAAAAAATAAACTTTTCCACAACCATAATTCGTATGGGGTTTCATGGCTCCTAAGTATTTCCAATCGTCGGATGCATATCCTGTTTCTTCAAGTAGTTCGCGTTTTGCCGTTTCCAGCGGGTCTTCACCTTTTTCGGTAGTACCTGCGGGGAGAACTATACTTACATCTTCATAACCGTGAAGATACTGTCTTGACATCACTACCCTATCATCAATAGTTCTTGCAACTGTTATAACCGAGTGCGGAAATTCTACATGGTAATAATCATTAATTATTCTGCCATCGGGTAATTTGACCTTTTGAACAGAAATTGTTAAGCGAGAATCAATATGCAGAAGTTCTTTTGTTTCCAGAATTTCCCATTTAACTTCTTTCTTAGTTTTGTGTAAGGAGTCCATTGAACTAAACCTCGTAGTATTCCTTATACCAATCGATTGTTTTCTTAATGCCTTGGTCCAAAGTCGTTTTTGGCGTCCAGCCGAAAAGCTCCCTGGCTTTTGTCGAATCAAGGCATATTTTTGTTTTTATACTGGGTTTTGACGGGTCATATTCAATTGCAAGCCTTTTCCCTGACAATCCACTTATTTTTTTAACCAGTTCGCTTATTGAAAACGCTTTCCCGTATCCTATGTTCACCAGTTCAAATTTAGAATTTTGTTTTGATATTGCAATCTTGAAGAAATCCACAAGATCGGAAATATACAACAGGTCCCTTTCTTCTTTTCCTTCTCCCCAAACTGTGATCTTCCCGCCTTCTTTGGCTGTCATGATTTTTGTAATAGTTGCGCCAAAAAAGTGCGAACGCTCAAGATCATACTTATCATATGGGCCATATATATTTGAGTGCCTTGCTACGGTGAACTTAGTTTCTCCCTGTTTTGAGAAAAATTCGCACATTTTTTCATTATAAATCTTTGTCCAGGCGCTTCCGAAATAACCGCTGAAAAGCTCCTTATTAGCGTCAAAGTCATTTTCTTTAATAGGGTTGTCACTTGATTGATACATTGTTGTACAGCTTGGGAAAACAAGTTGTGATATCTTCTGCTCAAATGCGCTGCGAAATATAAGAGCATTCATAACAGCATTATCTGTGACATGATAATAGGGTTTGGTTACGATGTCTTTTGCTCCTGAGGTTGTGGCGGCCGCCTGGATAATAATGTCCATCCCTTTTATTGCGGTATTAACATCATTTTTATCGGTAAGGTCAGCTCTGATCATTTTTATGCGGCTATTTTTCAAGGGTTTGGATTTGAAATAGGTGCCATGAACCTCAAAAGAACTATCTTCGGCAAAAGCCTCGGCTGTATTTCTGCCGATAAAACCCGTACTGCCGCAAATCAGTATTTTCTTCATCTTTTCCATGTCTCTTTATTTTTATTCCACCATCCTATGGTTTTCATTATGCCTTCCTCTATAGAATATACGGGTTTCCATCCGGTAACTTTCTTTATCTTGGATACGTCCAACGCCCTGAATTTTATTGTTGAAGGTTTGCTTAGATCGTAATGAACGTTTGAAGGAGTGTGGCCGGAGTGTTTGATAGACCAGTTCACCACATCTCCAACGGTTGTTTTTAACCCTGAACCGATATTGAAGGCATCAAATTTGATATCGGCACTATTGAGAAGAGCAATAATTGCAGCAGCAAAGTCTTCAGAATAAAGGACATCTCTTGTCACGTCAGGGCTTCCCCATACTTCAAAAGGATCCATTTTTTCACAGGCTTTGCGAATAATAGCAGGGATGAAATAGGAAGATGAGGGGTCAAAGTTCGCGTAAGGCCCGAAAATATTGGAAGAGCGGACATTGATCACTTCCATTCCGGTCTTTTGGTTCCAGAAGAGCCCCAACTTTTCCAAGAACCTGGATATCCAGGCAACCCCCAAATATGCCAAGTGAGGATCTTTGTTAAAATCTATGTCATCTTCTTTGATAAACCCTTCAAACTCCTGATAAACCGTAGCGGTGCCTATATAAATCACGCGTTTAACTTTCTCGTGAAAAAAGGCCTCGAACATCTGAGCATTCATAATGATGTTATCGTTTGTAAAAAGCCAGGGCTGCGTTGTCATCATCTTTGAACCGGCTGAATGAGAGGCCGCCATTATAGCGCAATCACATCCGCTTACTGCACGCCTGCATTCCTCAAGAACTCTGAGATCTGCTTTAACATATTCCACCCTTTCGTGTTTAAGGAAAGGTTCTCTATGTCTGTAAGAAGCTTTGATCTTTGTTAATGGATAGTTGTCAAGAACATACTGCATTATTGCTGAACCGACTGAACCGGTCGAGCCGGCAAGAAACACGCATTTATCGTCTATGTAGAAATTTGTTTTGTTCATTATTAATTATCTATTGCGGTTCTATTTCGTCCAGCAGCATCGAAAAATTGCCGATGATCTTGTCTGCTTTTGAAAGATATTTTTTATCTAAAGTCGATGTAATTGCTATGCAGTACATACCTGCATTCTTGGCTGCTTCTATTCCTATAGGCGCATTCTCAACTACCAGGCATTCCGAGGGCTCGATCCCAAGCTCCTTTGCTGCCGTGAGGTAGGGGTCGGGAAAGGGTTTGCCTCTATCTATTTTATCACCTGTTATAACTGTGTTGAATTCTTTAAGCAAAGCCGGATATAGAGTATTCGACAACCGTGAAAAGTTTGCCGCCGAAACTATAGCCAGCAGGTAACCATTGCCTTTAAGTGTATGTATGGTTTCCTCTACACCTTCATATAATGAAAAATTATTATTTTTAAGATAATATTCTTCCTTTGCTTTTACAATTTCTGCGGCTCGGTTTGTATCTTTACCATTCTTGCTTAAAAGTAATTTAGCCAGTTCAATCGTATTTACACCTTCAAGCAGAAAATATTCATCTTTTGTCAGCTCTATGCCGAACTGAGACAATACATTTTTCCATGCAGTATAGTTGTCTTCCATAGTCCTGCCGATGACGCCGTCAAAATCAAATAGAATTCCCTTAAATTTATTCATAAGGACAGTTTTCCCGCGCTCCAAACCTGATAGGAACGTTTCTTCCATTTATCCGCCCAGGTTTTTTTGCCTGATGCAACTGCAATGACAAAATCTAAAAGTTTATCGCCTAAGTTGCCTATGGTTGAATTCTTATCAATGATTTCTCCTGCATTAAAATCTATATCCTCATTGAGCTTCTTATATAGCTCAGTAGTAGATGATATCTTAATAACAGGCGCTATTAAATTTCCTTCCACAGCACCCCTACCTGTGGAGAACAGGAATATGTTAGCGCCGGAGGCCGCTATGCCGGTCATAGATTCAAGGTCATTGCCGGGGCCATTCATTATAGAAAGCCCTTTTCTGTGGGTCCTCTCTGCGTAGTCCAGAAAATCAACTATAGGCGTAGTCCCGCCCTTTAGAACAGCCCCGAGGCTTTTTAAGGTAAGATTAACAAGGCCGCCTTTTTTATTTCCCGGAACAAAGTTGCCTTCCATCGATATACCAAGCTTATCGGCCAGGTCTTTATACCAACTCATGCCTTTAAGAAATTTCATGGCGACAGATTTAGAAACCATTCTTTTAATAAGTGTTTCCTCAGCTCCTATCATTTCCGGAGTCTCAGAAAGTATTGCTGAGCCGCCCGAATTAATTATTTTGTCAACTGTACTTCCTATCAATGGGTTAGCCGTGATACCGGAGAATGAATCCGAAGCTCCGCATTCAGCGCCTATAATAAGGTGTTTTATTGAAACCGGTTCTCTTTTCACAGAACATTTTCTGAGGTTTTTTAGAATTAAATTCTTGCCTTTTTCAACTGCCTTACGCGTTCCGCCGCTTTCCTGGATAGAAAGCGTATCTATGGCTTTGCCGTATTTTGAGAGATCTCCCGCGTATTTTATGAAAGAAGAGGCGCTGATCTTCTCGCAGCCCAGATCTATTATCAATGCGCCGCAGACATTCGGGTTTAGTATAGTGTTCTTAAGAGTAAGAAGCAGGCGGTCGATCATGACCCCGTCGCTTGAGCCGCAGCCTTCGGTATGCGCTGCAGCTGTTATCCCATCTATATTTGGATATGCTGCCTTTAGCTTATTGTTTCTGTCCAGGTCATCGGCTATTCTTTTGGCTGTATCGCTTGCGCATAAGGAGGTCGGTATTATTACATAATAATTTCTGGTCCCAACTTCTCCATTCTTTCTCTTGTAACCAAAGAATGTCTTGTCAGTTTTGTTTAGGGAAGTATGCATTCGCGGGACAACATAGCTCTTTAATAGTTTCTTATAATCTGCCCTTATCTCGCTGACATTGCTTCCATCAACCTTGCTTCCCATAGATATGCCCTTTGAAATACCGAAGGAATAAGAATATTGCTTTATTTTTTCTCCCTCTTTTATATCAGAGAGCGCAAACCTGTGGCCTGCGGGTACCGTGCTTTTTATCGTTATTAAGGTATCGAAATAAAGAAGAGAGTCTCCTTTGAGTATTTCCATTTTTGCGACAGCGACATTGTCCTGGGATGACATCACCAAAGCAACATCGCCAAGAGTAAAGTTCTTCTTGAGTTTTACTATTTTTTTACCCATTATTTGTCTTTCGAATATGTTTTCATAAGGATCATTTTCCCGGATATATGAAGCCCCTGTACCGTAGCCAGGGTACCGGCCTTCTGCGTGTCCCCTGCGCCGAGGACAATCTTATTCTCATTGTCCAGCAGTCTGCCCCTGCAGGAAGTATAAAGGCCTATGCCGTCATTTTTAAAGTGCTTCTTGAAATCCACCTGATTTATAAACATTTCAAATATAACGGTGAACTTGTCGGTTTCGCGAACGATCTTGCCGTGAGATGCCGGTTCCCTGAAATTGAAATAACCATATTCTTTAAGGTTGTCGGTTTTCATCTCGGATATGCCTTCGTAACCGGATGTCTCCCTTCCGTATTTATCTTCCAGCCTTACAAGATCGGTTTTCATAGGAGGACTTTCAATCTCAAGGAGGTACATGCCGTCCTGTGATAATACTTTTGTGGAATGGAACACGCCCTTATCCAGGATCAAGGCATCCCCGCCTTTCAAATAGTTTCTTGAGGCCAAAGTATTGCTCATTGCGGTTCCGGAAAGTATTATCAGCGAAGTCTTCTTCTCCGGATGGCAATGCATAGAGGTTGAGTTACCCTTACTGATAAAAAGCAGCCATACCGCAGCATATCTGTTCTCGAAAGCCAGGAATTCGTAGCCCCACGGTTTAATGACTACTTTATCCCTGTATGATTTTGGCTGCGCATAAGTTGCAAGGTTCTTAGACTTTCTCATTACTTTTAACAAGGACCTTTGATCCTTTTGACCGGCGGTAATGTTGTGTATCCGGGAAGCCCTCACCTGCTTTTTCTTAAGTTCTTCAAGGTATGAGTTATATGATATACTGATCCCGTCGATGAGTTTTGTCCTGGGCTTCCATCCCAGCTGGCGGATCTTTGATATATTCAATAGCTTTTTGTGCACTCCGTCAGGCTTGGAAGCGTCAAAAACTATTTTACCTTTATAGCCGACAGCTTTGTTTATTGATCTGGCAAGCTCTACTATCTTGTAGCCGTGCCCGGTACCGACATTAAAGTAATCCGCTCCTGAAGATCTTTCCGCAAGCAACATGCAAGCGTCGACAAGGTCGTCTACGAAAAGAAAGTCTCTCACAGGTTTCCCTGTTCCCCATATAACCACTTGTTTTAGATTTGCAAGTTTTGCTTCGTGGAATCTTTTTATAAGAGAAGGAAGCACCTGGGCGTTGAGCATATCGTAGCGCTGGTTGGGCCCGTATACGTTCGGGGCTATAACTACGACAAAATCAGTTCCGTACTGCCTGTTGTAGGCTTCGCACATCTTCATACCGCATACTTTTGCCAGAGCAAACGGCTCACAGGTAGCCTCAAGAGGCCCGGTCAATAATGCATCTTCCCTTATCGGTTCTTCAAAGTTCTTTGGATATGCGTCCGCCGAACTTAAGAAAATGAGTTTCTTAACTTCGTGCTGAAAGGCGCTGTTAATCACGTTGCACTGCATCATCAGGTTTTCATAAATGAAATCGGCGCGGTATGTTTTATTTGCAAAAACACCGCCTACTTTACCCGCCGCAAAGAAAACATAATCCGGTTTTTCCTTCTCAAAGAAGGAATGGACCTGAGACTGGTTGCAGAGGTCCAGTTCAGCATGGCCTCTCGTGATGGTATTCGCGTAACCGTCTTTTGCAAGGCGGCGCAGAATAGCCGAGCCTATAAGGCCGTTATGCCCTGCTGTATATATCTTGTCAGTCTTTTCCATATTTGTTTGCCGCGAGGCTATAACTTTTTAAGAGTTTCTTTCATCCATTCGCCGTTATATTTGTAATGCGGCGAGGATATAATATTGCCGTCAACCACCACCGGCGCGTCTACATATTCAGCGCCGGCGTTGATAATGTCATCTTTTATTCCAATATAGCCGCTTATTTTTTTGCCTTTCACAATACCCGCCGAAATAAGTATCCACGGGCCATGGCAGATCGTTGATACTATCTTGCCCTTTTCATACATCGCTTTAACAAAATCAAGGACTTCCTTTATCTGTCTTACCCTGTCAGGAGCTTCGTGTCCGCCCGGGAGTACGACAAGATCATAATTTGATTCCTTGAGGTCTTTAACATCTATCGTTGGTTTAGCCGTTATCCCGTATTTTCCTTTTACGGATTCTTTATCTTTCGTTGCAACATCCACCGTAAAACCAGCTTCCTGAAGCCGGTAGTAAGGATATATGTATTCCTCGTCCTGGAATCCCGGGCCTGTGATAATTACAGCCTTTTTCATAATTATTCTCCTTTCTTCAGCATTTCTTTTACAGTTTTGCATATAATTTCGGCATTCGGAGCCATATTTTTGTATGGCGGGCAAAGGCATTTTGTCCGGTCTTCCAAGCCGAGAGCTTTTACGCTGCATTCGGCCGCAAAGTTTAGTTCATAGGCTATGGATCTTGCGGCGCCGGCTATCTCGTGCCCCGGGTCAATTACAAGCCCGAGTTTTGATTCCTTCAAAGGCTGTATCAACCTGTCGGTTATATCGAAAGGCTTTAACCACAGAATATTAACCAGGTTGCAGCGTATGCCGTCTATTTTTAGTGACTCAACTGCTTTAGCTGCTTCAAAACGCGTGCAAGAAATGGCATAGAGCGTGACATGCGCATTTTCTACGGTTATATCAGAAAGCTCCTGTGTATTTGGGTAGCTAAGCCTGTGTTCACTGCATATCATCGGATCGTCGTTTTTCATATATGTTTCCCATATTTCCCTGTATTCATTGGGGGTCATTGGTGAACAGACGCGAAATCCAGGAAAATGCATGAATATGCTATGAAGAACTCCAGAATGAACCGGGCCAAGACCGTCAGAAGCTATAGCTCTTACAAAAACAGGCGCGCTTTTTCCATGCAGTTCTTTTGTTTTGGCGGCAAAGAATATAAGCGGACTGCCATTTAAAATTAAAAAATCCTGAAATCTTATCACAAATATTGGCCGCCTGCCAACTAAGGCTGCTCCAACAGCTATCCCCGCGCCCGCCACATCGGTCATTGGAAGCTCTACGATACCTTTGACATTGGGGACGGTGTTATTTACCCAGCCAACAGCGCTTATGGACTCGCCCAAGAGCAGGCCGTTATGCTGCTCAAGATGATCCGAAGTAATTTCTTTTATAGTTTCTGCAAGTGTTTTTTGTCCCATAGTTTTTCCATTTCAGCAATTATGTCTTTCTCTATCTTTTCGGATTGGCTTGAAAGTCCCATCTTTTCCAATTCTTCTCGAACCATGCTTAAGCGATCCCATTCTGGCGGGCCATCTACACCAACACCCGCATGCCAATTGGCACGGCAGGTATATATATTTATAAATGCAGGAAGCGTATTTTTAAATTGTCCTGCCGTTTCCAGAATGGTCCATGGGTCATCGGTAATATCAACTGCCGGCATACCCAGAGCTCTTGCAACATGGGTAATGCTCCAACTGCGGCGTATGTCCACCTTTGTAAGTATTGAAAGATTGTTGTCTTCGCATACAAAAATAACCGGAAGCCGGTGCGTCACTGCAAAACCCATTGCTGCAAAAACATAGTCTTCTTCCGCGGCGCCGTCTCCAAAGAAACAGACAACAGGTTTATTTGAGCCTAAAGCAGCGCCTACGCCGAGAGGGACATTCTCTCCTATCAGTCCATGGTGGCCGAACATGGCCACCTCGTTCTCGTGGCACTGGACGCAGTTGGAACCGGCTCTTCCCCGGCTGGTGCCGGTGTCCATGCCAAGCAGTTCATCTCTAAGCTTTGCGGGGGTTCCGCCGAAGGCCAGATACGTTCCGTGGCATCGGTGCTGAGCGAAGATCATGAAGCCCTGTAGCGCAACAGACATCGCTGCGGCTATCGCTTCCTGACCGCTTGAAAGATAGACAAGGTAATCGATATATTTTGCCTGTACCGACTCTATGACCCCCTGCTCAAAATATCTGATAGCGCACATTCTCCTGAAAAGTTCTAAGGATGTTTCTTTGGGGTATTTCTTAGATAATCCCGGAATAACGCCGAAATCTTTTGATCTCATTTTATCCGTTCTTCCTGATTTCTTCTCTACAATGATCGAGAAGTAGTTTAACGCTGTCCTCGAAACTATATCGCGCCTGCCACCCGGTCTCTTTTCTGAATTTTGAGGTATCGGGTATCTGCAATGTTACATCAGCCGGCCTGAATAGTTTTGGGTCAGGTTTTGAAACGATCTTACATTTAGCATGTTTCTTAAGAAGATCAAGGAATTCTCCGACCTTGATAACTGTCGCCCCTCCGATATTATAAGCTTCTCCGTACCTGCATCTCATGGTCGCAACCCAGTAGGATTCCATAGCATCTCTTACATCAATGAGCGTTCTTACAGATTCAAGATTGCCGTGAAGAAGTGTTTTCTGAATCCCGGCTTCAATTCTTGCCACCTGAAGCGCAAAAGAAGTGGCGAAAAGATCGGCTCTCCTGGGATTGATATATGCAAACATCCGTGTTCTGATAATTTTCATTTTGTAACTTTTAAAATAGGTTAGGCCTAATAAATCCTGAGTCACTTTTGAAACCGCATAGGGGCTTGCGGGATTTATCGGGCAGTCCTCTGTTATAGGAACATTTTTAGGGTCCACCTGGCCATATACCTCAGAAGTGCTGCAAAACTGTATAACAGGATCTATCCCTGCTGCCCTCACCGCTTCAAGCAGATTTGCCGTTCCCATGATGTTGTTATTAATCACGGATAGAGGCGTGATGAAAGATGCCCTCACGTTCGCGTGAGAAGCGATGTGAAATATCGCGTCGGGTTTTACGGCTGCAAGAACGGACAACACGGAACTGAAATCCGTGAGATCGCATTCATGCATTTTAATTCTGCTGCCGGTGTGTCTGAGGTTTGTGTTTGCCGACGTGCTATGCCATCTCGAAATTCCATGCAGGTCAACTCCTTTGTGATTATCTGCGATGTAATCTGCAAGATAACTGCCGCCCGAACCGCTTGCGCCCGTTATGAGGGCTTTTTTGATTTTCCGCCCCTTGCTCATATATTCCCATACCTTGTATTTCTGATAATTCTATACCCTTTAATTAATTCTTTTATACCATCATCAAGTGAAAATTTTGGCTTAAAACCGGTTCGCTCAATTTTTTCGTTTGAGACGATATAATCTCTCTTATCAGGGTCTTCGCCGATTGGAGCCTCAAGATATACGAAATCCGGAACCTGTTCTTTAATCTTTGCGCAGAGTTCAAGTTTTGAAAGGTTTGCATCTGAAAGCCCTACATTATACGGCTCATTTTTCATAGCTCCAAAATTATTCATTGCATGAATAAAGGCCCGCGCCACATCACGAATATGGATATAGTTTCTCTTGAAATGCCCTTCAAAAATAACAACAAACCTGTCCGTCACCGCGCGGTAGGCAAAGTCATTGACCAGCAAATCTATCCTCATTCTCGGAGACATCCCAAAAACAGTTGCCAGTCTCAGGCTTATGGAATTCCCCCTGTCAAGAAGAATTTGTTCGGCCTCTACCTTTGCTTTTCCATAAAGAGAAATAGGCTTTAAAGGCGTTTCTTCAGTGCAGTATGAATCTTTCTGCCCGATTCCATATCCGCTGTTTGTGCAGGGATAAATAATCCTCTGCTCTTTTGATGCGAGCTTTGTAATTAAAGCTATCGCATCTCTGTTCGTTGTTATGGTCCCGGATTTGTCTCTGCCGCAAAGCGGAGCCCCTACCAGCGCTGCAAGAGGTATAATGCAATCAGCCTTTTGCAGAAGAGGTCTTAAGACAGCTTCCTCTCTTGCATCTCCCCTTACCGCATCAAAATTCTCATAAGCACAGTATTCGAGCAGAGAGTTCTGCCCGAACATAAAATTATCCAGAACTGTGACTTTATGGCCTGCTTTTAAAAGTTCAGGAACCAGTATTGAGCCCAGATAACCAGCACCGCCTGTGACTAAAATATTGTAACTCATTCACCTCTCCTTATATAACCTTCAATGTTTCATGAAGATAATCTATCTTATCCCTTATATCATAAGGGTGATTACCGACAAAAAAGCCGTTATAGTGGGCGATGTCAGCATTCACGGATTTTGTGGCAACATAGTCATAATATTTAATAACATCATGCCTTAGAATATTTCCCCCTGTTATTATTCTATGTTCTATATTTGCATCTCTGAGTTTTTGTAAAACCTTTTTACGATTAATATTTAATTCCGGGTTTATGATCATTGTAAAGGCAAACCATGAAGATTCTCCAACCTCCTTCTGAGTGATAAATCTTTCATCATCTTTAAATAAATTAACAAAATGTTCTGCATTTTTTCTTCTGACCCCGATAAATTCTTCTAATTTATTTAGCTGCACATTGCCGATAGCGCCCTGAATCTCGGTAGGCCTAAGATTATATCCCGGGAGAATAAATCTATAAGCCTCAAAGAAATCATCATCCCTCTTTTCAAAGATTGGACTGTCCTTATCCTGATCCCGTGTCCAACCGTGATTTCTGAGAGACTTTAACAGATTATAGATTTCTCTATCATCTGTTAAAACTAGGCCACCTTCAATCGTTGAAATATGATGCGAAAAAAATGTACTGAAGGTATTTACCAATCCAAACGTTCCTGTATATCTGCCATTAAATTTTGCGCCCATCGATTCACAGTTATCCTCAAAAAGGATAATGTTATTTTCGCTGCACAGCTTTGTTATCTCATCAAATTGGCATGGATTCCCCAAAATACTGACAGCAACTATCATTTTTGTATTGTTGGTTACGGCTTTTTTCAATTCTTTGACATCATAATTTAAGGTATGCAGATCAATGTCTACAAACTTAAGCTTCAGCCCATACTGATGAAGCGGATGGAATGTCGTTGCCCATGATATGCACGGCACGAGCACTTCGTCTCCTCTTTTGAGTGGATTTTCTTTTTTATAAAAAAGTGAAGCCACAGCAATAAGATTAGCCGAAGACCCGGAGTTTGACATAACCGCATATTTCATCCCTAAATGCCGGGCAAAACATTCCTCAAATTCTCTTACATTTTTCCCCATAGTATAATTACCGCTGTCCAGCACCCTAATTGCTGCCTGTCTCTCTTCGTCACCCCACGTTAAACTCACAAGTTCAAATCTCTCTACACGAGCCATCGGAATCTTCTTCTCCTTATTGCTTCCTGTAATAGTTAGGTTTATATACCATAATTTCGGAACCGCTGAAATCAAATTTAAAGGGCACATGCAGAAAATTGCTCAATGCCTCTTTTACCTTTTTTTGATTTTCAGGTTCAACATAAAAGACAATAAAACCGCCCCCGCCTGCACCGCACAGTTTTCCTCCAACTGCGCCGCTTTTGACGGCAGTCTCATATATGTCATCAATATCCCTCGTCGTAATCTTGCTGGATAATTTCCTTTTCAACTGCCAGGTCTCATTTAAAAGCCTTCCGAAATCAACGAAATCATCTTTCCCTGAGGCTATTATTTTATAGGCTTCATCCACTAATTCTTTCATTTTAGACAGTTCATTCTTATTCCTGTGTGTGTTCTGAATCTGCTCCTGTGCTATAACAGAGGCATATCTTGACAGCCCTGTGAAAAAAAGCATAAATTTATTCTCAAAATTTCTCAGATGTTCTTCCTTCATTATAATCGGCTCTACGAGTATCTTACCGTTCTGCAGAAACTCAATTGTGTTTAATCCGCCGTATGCAGCCCATACCTGATCCTGAGAGCCTACATTCTCTTTGATAAGGTTTTGCTCTATATGTATCGCTTCTTTATAAAGCTCCTCTTTTGTAATAACCTTACCATCAAGCGCATATAATGTCTTCAGAAGCCCTACTGTAAAGGCAGAACTTGATCCCATACCGGAAAGTGCGGGGATATCGCTGTCGTGATGGATTTCCAGCCCGCATTCAATTTTTAAGTATCTCAACGTCTCCCTTGCAGCGGGATGCTGCATTTCATCAATGCTGGTTACGGTCTCTATTTTTGAGTATGCAACCCTGTGTTTATGTTTGAAAAATGGAGGAAGTTCTCTGCACGTAATATAACAATACTTATCTATCGCCACACCAAGAACCTTGCCGCCGTGTTCCATATACCATGAAGGATAATCTGTGCCGCCTCCAAAAAATGAGATTCTATGCGGCGTTCGTGAAATAATCATCTGCGTACTCCTTTCGAAATAGGGCCAAGTTCTTCCTGTGCTTTTTTATAGTCATCAGGCATTCCGATATCTATAAAATAATCATCACTGATAAAGGCAAAAGGACGTATATTGTTTATTTTTTTATGCAAAAAGTCAACTTCAAATGAAAAGGCATCTTTATCAGGGTCAAAAAATCCTGATATCGTCTTTTTCATAGCATAAACTCCGCCATTTATATAACCGCAGCGCTTAAAAGTCTTCTCCTCAAAACCGACTACCCTGCTGTCTTTTATATTTACAGCGCCGTATCTGTCAAAATCATGCATAGGTTTTACGGCAATGGTTAATATAGAATCCTCCGCATGATGAAAGTCAATCATCTTTCTTAAATCAATATTAAAAAACGTATCGCCGTTCAATACCATAAACTCCTCTCCCTCCGCGGCCATCAATGCCTTTTTAAGGGCGCCTCCTGTCCCGAGAGGTTTATCCTCTATGACATATTTAATATTCATATTTTTATATTGCACGCCGAAATAATCCTTAATGGCTTCATATTTGTATCCCACAGAAAGCAGAATCTTTTTTACATCATAAGCTGCCAGATAATCCAATAAATAACATATAAATGGCTTGCCATTTATATCTGCCATCGGCTTAGGAACATCTTTTACAAGACTCCGGAGTCTTGTGCCCGCCCCGCCTGCCAAGATTATTGCTTCCATGATAAAATTTTCAACATCAGTTAAATATTTTGCTCACTATATCTGCAACCATCTTTGCAATGGCAGGGGATGCTGTCAGTCCGGGAGATTCTATCCCAATTAAATTAATAAGCCCTTGCATCCCATTTTCTGTTTCGTCTTTTATAACAAAATCTCTTACTTTCTCATTCTGTCCCGACAGTTTTGGACGAACCCCCGCCATATCAGGAACAAACGCATCTCTCTCAAGTCCCGGTATAATCCTTAAAGCTGCTTCGTAAAACCTCTCCCCTTTATTTGCATCTACTCTATAATCAATGTTTTCTATATATTCCGTATCAGGCCCGAAACGCAGGCGGCCGCTTAAATCCAGTGTTGCATGAACACCCAAGCCTGCAAGCTCCTCATGCGGAACAGGATAAACAAGCATTTTAACAGGCGAAGGCTTGGCATAAGAAAAATATGAACCCTTACAGTATTTGAGTTTATAGCTGCTCTTTTGAATATCAATGCCTGCGAGGTTAGCAATGTAATCAGACGAAAGGCCTGCACAATTAATCGCTAATTTCGATTTAAACCGATAATCTTCCTGTTGGATACCGACAACGAACCCATTGTTTTCCTTACTTAAACTGTTAACCTCACTATTAAAGGCAAATAAGACTCCATTACCCTGAGCCCTATTGTAGAAATGCTTCATCAGCGAATGCGAGTCAATTATTCCCGTATTGGGAGAATAAAGGGCTGCAATCGCTGCGGTGTTCGGCTCTGTTACGTTAATGTCGTTCTCATCCATGATTACTAATCCCTTTACATTATTCCTCTGCCCTTTTTTATGCAGTTCCTCAAGAATTTTTAGCTCTGACTGCTCTGTAGCCACAATTATTTTGCCTAATTTTTTATGAGGGATAGAATATTTATTACAGATAGCATATAGCTGTTCGGAGCCCTCTACGCATAACCGCGCTTTTAAGGAGCCTTCAGGATAATATAGGCCTGAATGTATAACTTCGCTGTTGCGGCTGCTCGTTTCCTGCCCAAACGTATTGTGTCTTTCAAGAACGACTATATTGTCGTATCTTGATGAAAGTTCCGCTGCAACTGCCAAGCCGACAACACCGGAGCCGATAATTGTGATTTTAACTTCTTCCATTGTCAAGCATAGCGCCTTGATACGGCTAATCCAATACTATAAATTGAAAATTATTGATTATGAATTTCCTTGCACGCATTTATACTGGGGTGGCTCCAATACAATTTACAAACTCCAAAACTCAAACCAAGCATAAACCATAAAGATGGGATAACAACAAAACTACTTGCTAATCTAAAAAATAACATTGCGATTAAAGTAGCAGAAAGAAGCTGAATGATATTGTCAGTTTCCAAAGAACTCTTTATAATTCTTATTTGCTCCACAACTACAAGAGCTATAAGGCACAGTAAAGAAATTACGCCTATTATCCCTACATTAAAAAATTCTGTAAGGAACAAATTATGGGCGTCAAGCAGGCTTTTATTAATTTCTTCACCATCTACCCCAAATTTTTCCATAAATTTCATAGTTTTTCTGTCAAGAGTTTTTTCAAAATTATTAGCCATTTGTGGCAATAATTTTTGTGAAAGCCCGGCTCCGTTTCCAACCCAAAAGACTTCCATGGAATTAATGGAACTACTGAGGCTCACTATAACAGCCTTTGCTCTAATCATAAATGAATGTTTACCAATAGGGGAAAATATATTCAGTCTATCTTTTATATCCGGCCTACCTTCTATTCCAGTTAAATTTGAATGATTAGCAATATTTGGGAATCTGTTAATTAAAAAACTTTTTATATCACTCTGATTATTCACAAAAATCGTAAGTACTATAAATAAAATTAAAGTTTTTACTATAAAAAATCCGTGTTTTTTAAAAACGAAGAATAAATAAATTAAAAATAAAACTACAGAAACTATTAGGGCTTTTGTGTATGTGAGTATTATAGCAGAGAACCATAATATCAACAAAAGCCACTTCACCTATTTCCAAGATTTTTTATCAAAAAAGTTGAGGATTACATAAAAAACAGGGCCTATAGAATACAACATTAAATCTCCAAAATAAGGCGCATCTCCACCCAAATATATCAACCCTAAATTACCATTATTATTTCCTAATCGAGCGCCATGTTCAGTGAAAAAAACATAATACCCAAACCCCAATATACCGATAACTAACGACACTATACCCATTGTAATCAATAGCAATATAGCTGTTTCTTTAGTCGCTATGCTCTCAGAAATAATAACCATCATAAGCAGTAAACAAGAAACGATCACTGCTTGCTTTAATGATTCTTCAGGCATAGGAGAATTAAGGAGCGATGCAAATTGCGAAATGCCATAAATAAAAGCAAAAGTGTAAACTAATTTTTCTTTTAAGCATCTTTTTCTTTCAAACTTAATGAATCTAAGAAACCAAGCAACAACAAGTAACATAAAAGTTATCATTGTTATTTTTATCTCAAACCGGCTGACAGAAAACAAATCCCATTCGATTGCATGAAACGGCAATGAAATAACGAATAATATAAGTGATATATTTATGAAATTATTTTGTTTTGATTCGCCAATTAATTTCATGCCGGGTTTCTCCTACGAGGATATATATAATAAAGCACTACAGAAAAAGGTAAGATATTCATTACTACAATATTAAGCCATGGGAACCCGCCATAAAAAAAATTCCGTGATTGACCGAGAATAAATATGTATAACATTACAACACCTGCGTTATAACTATTCTTTCTAAAAATATTATAAACAATTCTAATCAGAGCGCCAAAAACAGCAAATCCGATTATCACACCGGGTAGTCCAAAATCTGAGTAGAATTGACCATGTAAGCCAACAGCATAGCCTGAAAAAAAGAAGTCCGGATTAATATCATAAAGTGCAACTCTAGCTCCATATACAAAAGGTTTTCCTTCCCATAAAGCTCTTGGAATTAATAAAATAAACATCTCCTCAAATAATCTCTGTCCGAAATAATAAGCATTATGGGAAAAATGGGATATAATCATGCATAAGCGCTCAAATGACTCAAAACTCTGCATATAAATGAGAATATGAGAAAAACTCAAAGGAAAGGCGGCTTGAGGAGTTCTGAGAGAAGTAAACGTTATCATGATAAATATACCAATGGACAATAAAATAAAAAGTTCAGTAAATCTTACTTTCCTCCTAGTATAGTGCAAAAAAGCAAATAGAAAAAAAGCGATGAAGATTGGTCCGCTTTTTGATGTTGTGATAATACCATTAGTAATTGTATAGGCTATATAAAGCAATATAAATATATTTGCACAACGGATAAGCGCTTTGTTTTTTGGGTTATCTCTTGGAAGCATAAAACATGTAAAAAAAATGTAACTAAAGAAGGATTCAAAAAATAAGAGAACTGTAGTATACCCCCTAATGCTATCTTCTCTCCGTATAAACTCACTGCCATAACTTTTAAACCCAATTATTTCCGATAGGCTTGCATGCATAAGATAGGATTTAATGATAGCAATTACTAAAAGAGCAACAACTGATATAAAAACATAGGATATGATTCTTCTTGTGGATGGCTCTGTACCAAATGGAAGACTAACATTAACCCCTATTTTTTGTGCTAATTTATAACCGAAACATAGCGCATATAAAGCAAAGATTGAAATCCAGACAGCATATTCAAAAGAAGACATATCCCAATAATTATATTTTATTATACCTGCTCCCGGTATGAATAAAATGGCAAAAATAGGCATTACAAAGAATGGAAAATATAAACAGAGAATAATATTTATAAAGGAAAAAAAATCGCCTTCACTTTCATTCCAAAAAATTGCAATAAACAATAATATTGACAAAATTAAAACTGCAGCATTAATAAGTATTCTTTCATGAATTGTTAATAAATTCATTATTGTCACTATAGAACTAAGAAGCAGGGAAACAAATACGAAGATAGACAAGATTAATAGAGTAGTTGACAATCTGTTGTCCATAGGATGCACGTTTGATAATAATTTCACTATGGACTTAGATATCGGCTTAGATGAACTCATGGCTATTTTGTTTTCAGATTAATTCTTTTCTGATAATTAGCCTTTGCATTCTCTACCTCTGCATTTGTAACATTAATGCCGGGTGGAATTTCAAAGGGTTGAGGATATGGCAAAGCGTCAGATTTGCGCTTATACAAAAAAATGCCTTCTTCTGAAGCAACAAGTTCAAACACATCCTGACGTCTCTCTATCCAGTCATAATAAAACTGCGGATACTGCCTTAAGCCATCCCAAGACCCCGGAATACTTCCAGTCCCGGTTTTAATAGGATTTTGCTTATCAATAAAAATATATTCTGCTCCATCTATCCATGGAAATATATATATTGACTTGCTTTTATACACATCCTGCAATAAAAATTGTTCCGCAGATATCGAGACGTTCTCGGGAATTAATTTTGCAACTTTCCGTATTATTTCATCATGAGATGTCGGTTGATATCTGGTTATATTAAAAGTGTTTGTGCGAAAGGGGGCAAGGGAGAAATCTTTATTCCAAAACTGAATAGAAAAGGGAGAGGGGCCAAAATAGACAGCGCTTGCTAGGCTGCCGCAAAGTACCGCAAATGCTGCCCGCTCTTTTGTAATCCTGAACTTAAGCCGCAGAAATGCCATAAATCGAGGGTGTTTATCAGAGAAGGCTGCAACATTATTAACCCCCTCAACGGCAGCCCAAACAACTGCGACAAGGATTGGAGATACATAGTAAAGGAAATACGAACTATGTGTAACAGAGCTGCTGAAAGCAAGGAAGATTGCTGATGGAAGCGCTATTACAAGAACTTTGAAACCAAAAACCGGCACAAAAGAAAAAGGCAATAGATACATGAAATAATTAATACTTTTGTGTGGATGAAAAAGATGCGCAATTAGCTTGATCGGATGAAGCAGCACGTTTTTAATTATTTCAACCGGGGCGCTTCCGAACTCAGAAAAAGACCCGGCAGCCACATTCACACTCCCGCCATCTCCTCTAAATGCCGGCATTATGACTTTAAGGACGGCTATCAGATATATGAGGGAAAGCGCCATAATACCGGAACCGAGCGCCCTCTTTTCTTGAAAAACAGCGATATAAAACCCTATTCCAAAAACAAAGAATGCCGTATCCTCCCGAACCAGAAGAGAAAGGGCGCAACATGCCAACACCGCCCATATATTCGCATCTTTCTGCATTGCAACGCCCAGCGTTAACATACCAATGGGAATGATAAATCTCAAAAAATCAAACTCATACAGGGTTATGTATTGAAATGTTGGGTTTAATAATAATGCTAATGAAATACAAAAAGCGCTAAAATCACCTATCTTCGGTTTTGCAAAAAGATATAAAATTATTACTGAGGAGGCAAGGAGAATTGTCTGAGCCCAATTTATAGTATGAAAAGAGGGGAAAAGCTTGAATAAAAAACCGAAAACATAGGCAATCGGGGTAAAATGAGTTGAAAGCCAATTGCCGGTTCCAGACACAAAATTCTCTTGCATTGAAAGAAACAATCCTTTCCCATTGGCAAAATTATTAAATATTTCAAGATAACCGGCAAAATCAACATAGCTGTGATGAGAAAGCACTGTGAAGTCTTTCATTGCAGAAAAGATGATCACATAAAGAATGCTTGACAGCGCAACAATTGAGAAAAATGACTTTCTTTTGCTGACACTTTCAAACAATGGAAGTTTATTGAAAACAATAAACCCCGCGGTTGTTACGATTAGCACGATTATTATTCCAATAAAATATATAAGCGAATATTTAAGCATCATTTCGACTAATGAGCAGGCTTGGCTCTCACC
Organism: Nitrospirae bacterium GWF2_44_13; assembly: GCA_001805105.1. Lineage (GTDB taxonomy): Bacteria > Nitrospirota > Thermodesulfovibrionia > Thermodesulfovibrionales > UBA1546 > UBA1546. The sequence continues at coordinate 204,562 of MHEE01000012.1, forward strand.
ATTTTCACAAATGAAATAAAGTCATTGAAAAGCAGAGGGATAAACTTTGGCTTCTCAAGCAGGAGTTTTGCATATTTAGCTATTATGCGCGGCCTTAAATAAAACTTCCTAAATGCTTCATTCCTTTTTTTTATAAGATAACTTTTGGTCAGTGCGTGGGGAACAAATACAATATTCCACATGTTCATGTGTTCCCAATCATCATCAAATTCGCCGGTTGTTTTTGCTATTTCATGTACTTCAGAGCCTGGAAATGGAGTAAGAAATGTTATTTGGAAATCAGAGAGCGGAAGTGAAAGAGCAAAATCAATAGTCCTCTGTACTGTGTCCTGCGTCTCGTTTGGGAATCCAATAATAAAATACCCCTTTGATCTGATTCCGGCAGCTTCAGTCCATGCGACAGTTCTCCTCACCTGTTCCATGCTAATGTTTTTATTGACCTGTTTTAGAATTTCCGGCGCTCCACTTTCGACCCCATACGCAATCTGGAAACAACCTGCATCTCGCATCATCTCAAGGGATTCCTGTGTCATCATATCAACTCTCGAGGAGCAACTCCACGGAATTGAACTAAATCGCGCCTTAAGGCCTGAGCATATAGATCGAAGACGTTTCTTATCGTAGGCAAAAGTGTCATCATTGAATATCAAACTCTTGATGTTATGATTCTCTACCAACTGGCCGATCATGTTAAGGACGTATTCCGCACTATGCCCACGAATTCTCCGGCCAAAAACACTGACGTCACAAAAAGTACACTTTCCAAAACATCCCCGCGAGGTAATAAGGCTTGCTGTCGGCTGATCCTGAAAGCGGGTAGCGGAAAGCTTATACAGCTCGAATGGCAGCAAAAGATCCCATGCAGGTAAAGGCAAGGTATCAAGGTTTTGTATAAATCCCCTGCTTTCGGTTTTAATCAACTGCCGGCCATTTCTAAAAATAATTCCGGCGACTTTACTTAAAGAGGCGTTATTCGAAAGCGCGTCAAGGAGATCAATCAAGGTTTCCTCTCCTTCTCCTAAGACTCCGACATCAAAAGAATCATACCTTTTCATTGTCATCTCAGGCACGGCAGATATATGAGGACCGCCCAAGATAACTTTAACGCTTGAATTAGCCGCTTTCAGGTGCATAGCCAGTCTGCTTGCGGAAGCAATCGCCATCGTTGCAGCAGATATTCCCACGAATGCAGGATTAAGTGAGAGCACTTCATTCACAATCCTATCAAATGGCCTTTCCGGGCATGAAGCATCAATCAAAAAGGTCTCATAGCCAGCCTTTTTACAGATGGCGCTAAGATAAAGCAGACCTATTGGCGGCATGTTTGCCCCACCTTTTCCAAGAGAGCCGTAACGCTCCTCAAGGGTTAGCGGTGGTGATATAAAAACAATCCTCTCTCTCATACTATAGAACCTACATTTCGGGAGACGCACATGTGGGCATAAAGGCGCACCTTCTGCATGTTCATTGCAAAATCATTTCTAATGATTATTGCCTTTGAGTACATATTGACCGAGCATATAAGCCCCTCGCAAAGCAATTATGGGATTTTTTACCATTTTTAAATACGACAATACTGGCCGGGGCCGAAAAAAGAATTTGCGCATTGCTCTTTTCTGGTTCTCAATCAGTTGTTTTTTTGTTAGGCATCGAGGAATAAAAACCGGTGAGAACAAATTCATCCCCTCCCATTCATTCTCAAACGCCCCGTATTCATCTGCCATAAGCGAGGCTTTTGTGCCTGGCAGGGGGGTGAAAAAAGTCATCCTGAAGTCATCCAACCCGCAATTACACGCAAATTCTATTGTTTCATCAATAGTCTCTTGGGTTTCACCAAAGTGGCCGATCATAAAAAAGCCAACTGTTCTGATTCCCGCACTGCGGGCCATATCAATAGCCCTGCATACTTTCTCTTTGGTGATATTTTTGCCAAGTAAATCCATGATCCTCTGATTGCCGGTTTCAATGCCATAGGATATCTGCCAACATCCGGCTTTTGCCATAAGATTAAGCATCTCCTGATTTACCATATCAACTCGTGCATTGCAGGACCACGTCAAATCAAGCTTCTTTTCTATCAACATATTGAGCAGTTTTTTCAAATTCTCCCTAAACGTGACAAAATTATCATCAAAAAGCATAAATTCCCGAATGTCATATCTTTCCTTAAGATGTTTCAGCATATTTATTATGTATTCTGCAGAGTATGTCGAAATTGTCTTGTGGCAGCCGCTATAGCAAAAGATGCATTTGCCAGGGCAGCCCCTCGAAGTAAGTATGGGGGTTGCCGGTGTGCGGTGCGCTGCAAATAGAGGGGTTTTATAAATATATGGAAAGCCCTCGAGAATATCCCAAGCGTACAGAGGAAGATCGTCTAATTTTATTTTTTCTCCTCGCTGCCCGGTATTTATAAGCTGGCTATGCTCCCGGCTTATAGTGCCTTTAACAGTACTTGCTGCATTCCCTTTATTTACTGTATCGAGTAACTCCGGCAAAGAATAATCTGCTTCACCTATAAATCCTATATCGATATCGGGAAAACGAAGCATTGTCTCTTCAGGAACTGATGAAATATGCGCTCCACCCAAGAGAATAATTGCTTCCGGCACTGCGGCTTTTATAGCCTTTGCAAGTTTACCAGCCTGCATGATATGAGGCGTCATTGCAGTCAAGCCTACAAATCGTGGGTTGATCTTCTTAAGTCTGCCAATAACATCTCCATAAGTCAGTCCAAGAGCTGGACAATCAATAATGTGGGGGGCATAGCCTCTCTCACGAACAATAGCAGCTAAGAGAAGCAAATTAAGAGGCGGTGAGACTGCTCCGACCTTTGCTAAACCTCCATAAATTTCCTCTAATGCCACGGAGGGTTCTATGAAAACAATTTTTTTAGAATACACTGCTATTTTATCCTTTTCAGTCGTAAAAGCATTAAGAGGGTTCTTTTTATTGTCTTTATAACTTCCATCTTGCTTTCTCCTTCTTTTTGATCATATCTGAGAATGAGGGGAACTTCTACCGCAAGAATATCCATGCTTCTCAACTTTATTAGCAGTTCTGCCATGCATGCAAACCCTTTCTCCTCTATGAGCCTATCTTTAAACTTCTCATGGGCATTCCTCAAACATTCAAGACTATAAGCACGGTAACCACAGGTGTAATCCTTAACGCCCTTAATTGGGAAAAGTATTCTCATCATCCACGAGGCGCCTATGCTAAGTATCTGTCTGAGTTTTGTCACACCGATTATCCTGCTATCCCCGAGATATCTGGATGCAATAGCAACATCAAAGCCGTCTCTTATTTTATTTACCATCTGATAAATATGCTCCGGATTGTGTGTATTATCAGAATCAAGGACAATAGCGATATCTTCTTCGTTAAATGAAAGCTTAAGCACTTCTCTGATAAGGCTAAAAAAGGCAAATCCCAATCCTTCATTCTGGTCCTTCCCTATAATTTTGAGTGGAATACCATATTTATTCTGCTTTAGAATATCAAGCGTATTGTCTGTGCTGCCATCATTGTAAGCAATTACTTGATAATCAAAACTATGACTCTCCATCTCTGTTTTAATACGCTTTAGAAGGGGCTCAAGCGCCTTCCCCTCATTATAGGCAGGCAGTAGAATATAGATTATCAAATTATTATCTCAATTTAATTCGTAGGACTTAGGAATCTTCGGAAATAACCAACGCCAAAACTCATCAGGCGCAAGAACTCTGCGGGTCTGAGCGCCCGTTTGAAGAGAATCCAAGCATACGCCGGACGCAGGTAGAATTTACGGTATGCTTTTCTAATAATCTTATCCAATTTCTCTTTTTTCACTCCTGGAATTTCAATAACAAATTGACTTCCACCAGTCATATAGTTGTCCCAATTGACATCCACGACTAAATTTTTGGCTCTAACTATGTCAAAAAATTCTGTTCCAGGATATGGTGTTGCAGGATAAAACTCTACGTAGTCCGGGTTAATTTGCTTTGCAAAATCCACTGTCTCTTGAATTGTCTCTCGGGTCTCTCCAGGCAGCCCTATGAGAAAATAAACAAGAGAACTAATTCCGACTTTTCTAAGAAGTTTAACGGTATCCTTAATATGTTCAGGCTTCGTCCCTTTTTTTATCATTTTAAGAATTTGGGCATTGCCGCTCTCACCTCCGATGGAGAGCATAAAGCAACCGGCATCTCTCATGAGCTGGAACATCTCTTCGTCCCGCTTATCTACACGGGTATTGGTCCACCACGTAATCTTAATTTTACGCTCAATTATTGCCTTGCATAGTTTTTTTACATATTCAGGCGAGCATGTAAAATCATCAGCATGCATCCAGACATGACGAATACCGAATTTGCCTATAACATGATTCTCCAACTCATCTATAACACTTGCTATAGAGCGAAAACGGACTTTTTTGCCATAGTAGAGATGTCCAACACAAAAAATACAATTATGAACGCATCCCCTTGAAGCACTTACCATCACATAAGGCTTATTAAAAATGGGATGAAAATATCTTGATTTATCAAAATGTTCCCAGGCCGGGAACCCAAGCGAATCCAGATCGGAATTATACTCTCTATCTGCTGAAACAATGACTTTTCCATTAACCCGCATGGTGCATCCATGTATTCCTTCATCCGGAATTCTCCCATCTTGAAGAGCTGAAATCAATTCCTGGCTGGTCCATTCGGGTTCATGGCGTATCACACAGTCAATAAATGAATTTTTATTCATAATCTCTTGATGGAGAGCAGTTACATGGGTTCCAAAAACCACGGTAAAACAACCCTGATAGCGTTTCTTGAATGTTTCAACAAATAATAAATCAGCATTTATTGAAGGTGTTACAGTATTAATAAATGCCGCTTCAGGTTGAAACTCATCCATATCCATAAACAAATCTTCATTAGTTATTCCTGAGGCAATACAGTCATAAACCTTCAGGGTGTGACCACCGCGGCCATGGATTCCGGCCAAATAAGCCAGTGTCATCTGTGGTATAGAGGTCTTGCGCATATTTTGAGAAGACTGGCAGCGCCCTTCACGAATAATTGATATATGATAAGGAGGATTGAGTATCAAGATTTTCATAAAAGGTTTTAATCGATAGAAAGGAAAAATTGTTTAAACTTTCTTATTAAAAACATTTCAGGAACAGACTTAAATGCGTTAAGCCGCCAACGGATTAAAAACCAGAATCTTATAGGCAAATATAATATTTTAGCGAGTTTAGGCAGAGCCTGATAAAACAAATCGGATATAAGGTATGAGATAGTAACGATATTTTCGTAAAATTGATACTCTTTTTTGTCAACTTTGCCCTTCTTGAGGTTAAGATGATGGAAAGTTGTCCACTCATAGATAGTCTTTGGGACTTCATCAGGGTAATCCTGTCTATAAACGTCGAATAAAGCGGTTCCCGGGTAAGGAGTAAAGTTATTAATATTTGCAAGTTGGGCATTAGGATTTTCTTGCTTGAGTTTTTTCATCATATTAACTGTTGCAAGCGCATCTTCCCTCTTTTCCCGTGGAAATCCGATCATAAAGTTGTACGCAGGAGTAAGATTCAGATTTTTACACTCACGATTAACTTCATATATATCCTTTGTCGTAATCCCTTTTTTAATAAAAGAGAGAATTTTTTCTGAGCCTGATTCAACCCCAAATCGAAGTATTGCGCCTATCTTTTTTAAATCTTGACGTGCTTCATTTGGAAGGCGTTTGAATTCTTGTATAGTGATACCGGGAAGATAAACTTTTAACTTCTGCCGGCACAGATATTCAATGATTGCAGCAGCTCTGGGTATGTTAACAAAAAAATTATCGTCTCGAATCCAAATAGACCTTAGCTTGTATTTCTCAGTGTTGTATTGTATCATTTCTATTGTTTTTTCCTTACTCATTGAACGCCATTTACGGCCGAAAAAGGCTGCATTGTAACAATACGCACATTCCCAACAACAACCCCTGCTTGTTTCTCCCAAATCTAACTCCCGGTCCGAAAGTAAAGAGGCTTTCTTAAAAATATATTTCTCCGCATCGACAAGGCCGAAACGGTCAATCGGAAAGGTATCCATATTGATTAAGGGGCGTTTAGGCGTTCTCACTATTTGTTTCCCATTCTTAAAGATTAGTCCCGGTACCGACATAAGAATATCCATTTTATTTTCATTAAGTGCGTTAACTAATTCGAGGATAGTTTCTTCCCCTTCTCCAATTACACCAAAATCAATTAATTCACACTGAATGCTCTGTTCCGGCACAAGGGAGACATGGACGCCGCCAAAAACAATTGGAGTCGCAGGAGAATGTTCTCTTATAAAATTGGCGATATTAAGGGCATTTTTAAGTTGAACCCCTGTCATGGAGGAAATTCCAATCAATAATGGTTCTTGCTTCAGTTCCTCTCTTATGACATTTTCCCAGTTTTTCTCAATTCTCTGGTCAATGATAATGATACGATTTTTTATTTTATGGTGGACCAAATAAGCGCCCACCGCTAAAATGCTATGAGGTGGAGTAATTCCAACCCCGATATCATAACCAGTATTTGGATAGATTAAAATTACACTCCGATATCGAGAGTATGCCATAAAGAATTACTCCATAAAAAAGGCTAAAAATATCCCTGCAAAAAGGCTTATAACCCCTGCAAGGATAATATTTTTCTTTATATTAGGACTCACAGACATTTTGGGAATATATGGTTTATCTATGTCCTGCTCGACAAATTCGGAACAATTCATTTCGAGTTTAAAGTTAGTCCCACCATGTTTTCAAGTTTATAATAATTAGTTGAGACATTATATCCCAGCGCCTCATGCGGCCTATATATGACCCAATAAGACCTACTACTCCTGTCAATATTATCATCTTCCCCATCATTCACCAACACCTATCTGAAAGTATTCAAATCCTATTTCGTTAAGTTTTTCTTTATTATACTGATTTCTTCCGTCAAAAATTATTTTATTTTTCAGACGCCTTGCAATCTCATCAAAGTCAGGGCTCCTGAACTCCTTCCACTCCGTAACAAGCAGCAAGGCATCAGCGCCTGACAATGCAGTATATTTGGAATCAGCATACTCTACGTTTTTTAAGTCCTTGAGATAGTACGCCTTGGCAACATCCATTGCTCTGGGGTCATACGCCTTTATCTTTGCTCCATGCTTTGTAAGTTCCCGAATTATAGCTATACTTGACGCCTCTCTTGTGTCGTCTGTCTCAGGCTTGAAGGACAACCCCCAAACAGCAAATACATGCCCATTTAAATCCTCACCGAACCTTTTTATAACCTTACGGACCAGGACTAATTTCTGAGATTCATTTATTTCCTGAACCGCCCTGAGCATCCTGGCCGCATATTTATTTTCTGTAGCTAATCTTTCCAGCGCCCTTACATCCTTAGGGAAACAGCTTCCACCGTATCCGCAGCCAGGATATATAAAGCTGTATCCTATTCTGCTGTCGCTTCCTATCCCTACCCTAACCTTATTAACATCAGCCCCTACTCTCTCGCAGATATTGGCTATTTCATTTATAAAAGATACCTTTGCGGCAAGCATCGCATTTGCGGCATATTTTGTCATCTCAGCGCTTCTTACATCCATAGAAATAAACCTTTCGTGGCTCCTTGTAAATGGCGCATAAAGTTCTTTTATCTTCTCAAGCGCCTTTGGATTATCCGCCCCTGCGATAACCCTGTCCGGCCTCATAAAATCTTCGACAGCAGCCCCTTCTTTAAGGAATTCAGGATTGGACACAACATCAAACGGTATTTCAAGTTTCCTTTTATTCAGTTCACTTTTTACGACATCTCTAACCTTATCCGCTGTTCCTACAGGCACGGTTGACTTATTAACGATGATAATATGGTGTGTCATATTTTTGCCTATATCACTGGCTGCCTGCAAAACATGCTGCAAATCAGCGCTCCCGTCTTCTCCCATCGGAGTGCCGACTGCAATACAGCATATCTCGCTGTTGTCAATTGCCTCTTTAATGTCAGTCGTAAACCTTAATGTCCCCGCCCTGTAATTTTCAGCGACCAGAGGTTCAAGCCCGGGCTCGTAGATGGGGATAACACCGCGTTTAAGGTTGTCTATTTTTTTTCTGTCAACATCCACACAAAAAACGCTGTTTCCCATCTGCGCCATGCATGCGCCTGTGACGAGCCCTACATATCCTGTGCCTATAATTGAAATTCTCATTTTTATTCTCCCTGCGTTTATATAATGCTCCGCCCTCTCAGTTACATGTCCTCGTTTAAGAGGATAATAACCAGGAAGGCTTAAACTCTTACCGCTTTAAAAACTCTGGACTCTAAACAGCTTCCACTTCTAAAGCGTCTATCTTCAGCGACACGCCCTGCCTGAGTATATCAACGGAAAGAACAAGGAGATGCTGTCCTTTCCTTTCCGCAAGAATACCTTCCACTCCTGCAAGAGGCCCCATTTTTATCCTTACCCTCTGGCCTTCCTTCAAATACGGATAGGGGTCAAGGGTTTCTTTGCTTTCAACGAGCTTTTTTAAAGAAATTATCTGATCTTCTGCGACAGGCTCCGGCTCACTGGGAACAATGCCAAGAAATCTTACAACCCCTTTAGTTTTCAGGACAGACAGCATGGCTTCATAAATCTTATTCATATGGACAAAAATATAACCAGGGAAAAGAGGGAAATTTATTAACTTCTTTCTGTCCTTCCATCTGCTGAGTCTCTCAACAGCAGGCAGAAATGTCTCTACGCCGGATTTTTTCAATCTTTCCACCACTTTAAACTCATGGCGGGATTTAACATGAACAGCATACCAACTCTGTTGCGAGTCGCAACGATAAGCGCCAGAAATATCAGTTAATTCCATGTTGCTCATATATAATAAACCCTTTCGGGATTTACACCGGCCTTATTCATCGTTTCACTTGCCCTGCCGTCAAGGGATGCAACCAGTATTGCATCATATTCAATTCCATTGACATTCTCTATTGAATAGATGTCATGCCCGAAAAATCCCTTTCCCATCCCGCTGTCAGCAACAACACCAACTATCTTAAGCGGCAGCCCTCTCGTAGAGATGTAACATAACTCGGCAACCTCTCCATCGCCCCAGAGAAGAATATTCCTTACATCGGAAGCCAGCATCAGCGCATAAGTCTGCTCAATCTTCTGTCTAACGTCTCTGAAATAGTCTATTGAGCGGTTCATATATCTGTAGGTAAGTTTTGCCTTCTCTGCAAAACCCTTAGGGGTAATTATATACTTGACTCTGTTTTTAGGAAGGTTTTTGACTTTTATGAGTCCTTTGCTATAAAGCCTCTTTACATATGCATTGACTAAGCCGAGGGCAATCCCAAGACGGTCAGCCAACGCCCGCTGGGTAATTACCGACTCCCTTGTAAGTTCGTCAAGCAGCCTGAGGGATATGTCCTCAGGCGGATGATTGTTCATGTCATGAACAATACCACATAAAAATCAGTTTAGTCAATAGGTATCTGGGAGTACTTACTTCAAAAATTCGCTGCTAAAAACGCTTAGCTGTTGAAAGAAATTTTTTGAGGGCCACTTCGCGTTTTTCCGGAGTATAATTTACTGAAAGCCTTGTAATTTCCGTATCAAGCACGGAATAGGCAGGACGTTTTGCAGGGCGCGGAAATTCCTCGGAAGTTACCGGGATTATTTCTGCGCGTATGCCTGCCATTGAAACAATCTCTCTGGCATAATCAAACCAGCTTATGCCGCTGCCTGAATCGTCGGCAATGTGATATATCCCGAAACTTCCGCTTTCAATAAGTTTCTTTATTCCTGCAGAGAGATTTAAAGTATAAGTCGGAGAACATATCTGGTCCGTAACAACTTTCACTGCGCTCTGCTCTTTTGCAAGCCTGAGAATCGTAATCACAAAATTATTATTTCCTCTGCCGTAAAGCCCGCTTGTCCTCACTATGTAAAACTTGTTCGTAATCCATTGTATATATTTTTCTCCTGCAAGCTTTGATTCTCCATAGACATTCAGGGGATTTGGCGCGTCAAACGGCGTATAAGGTTTACTTTTTTTACCGTCAAAAACATAATCCGTGCTGATATGGCATAAAGGAATTTGCATTTCCGCGCACGCAATTGCAATGTTCTGAACGCCTATGCCGTTTACCTGAAATGCCTTTCCCCTTTCTTCCTCAGCCGTGTCTACCTTTGTATATGCAGCGCAATTGATTACTATATCAGGCGCACTTCTTTTTATATTTTTTATAACAGCATCTTTTTGAGTAATGTCCATCTCCTGCTTTGAAAGCGGTATTATCTCATTATTTTCTTTCAGCACAGGCATTAAATCCCGTGCAAGCATGCTTTCCGAGCCTGTAATTAAAATTTTCATCTCTCCCAAAATCCCCTGCTCTCAGCGCCAAGCCTCTCCTTAAGCGATTTCCACCACCACTCGTTATCCTTGTACCACTTTATGGTCATCTCAAGCCCCTCTTCTATCTTTACAGAAGGCCTCCATTTCAACTTGCGCCTTATTTTTGAATTATCAAGAGCATACCTGTAGTCATGCCCCGGCCTGTCTTTAACAAATTTAATATGCCTTTCACTTTTCCCCATTATTTTAAGAACGCTTCTTGCAAGCTCTATATTTTCAACCTCGCAATTGCCGCCCGCATTATACACTTCACCTGCCTTGCCGTTATGCATGACGTTGTCAATTGCCGCACAAGTGTCCCCTACAAAACACCAGTCTCTCACATTTTTCCCCTTCCCATAAATAGGAACAGGTTTATTCAGCAAGAGATTCGTAATCATAAGGGGAATAAACTTTTCAGGGAACTGGTAATAGCCGTAATTATTTGACGGCCTGACAATTACTACGGGCAACTTGTAAGTTTCATAATATGCACGTATGAGAAGGTCAGCTGATGCCTTAGACGCCGAATATGGCGAATTGGGCACAAGCATTCTCTTCTCCGTGAATTTTCCTTTGCTGCCGAGCGCCCCATACACCTCATCAGTTGAGATATGAACAAATTTCTTCATTGAAACCGTTCTTGTCCGAAAGATGCTGCGCACAGCCTCAAGTAAAGTATGAGTTCCTAAAACATTTGTAGTCAGAAAAGGAGATGAATTCTGGATGGATCTGTCAACATGCGTCTCTGCGGCAAAGTTTACGATATAGTCTGCATCGCCGAGCATATTTACAACAAGATTCTTATCCTCAATTCTTCCACGGAAAAAATGATACCTTTTATTTCCTTTTATATCTCTTAGATTCTCTGGGTTTCCAGCGTATGTCAGGGCGTCTATGTTTACAATCTCATAGTCAGGATACTTCTTCAGGATATACCTGACAAAGTTTGAACCTATAAATCCGCATCCGCCTGTAACAACTATCTTCATTTTCTAAAGGATGCTCCCCTGTCCGAATTATTCAATTTTAAATGGACTATTGAAATCGTTCTCATATCTAACCTCATCAACTTTCTCTTTTCTATTCCACCCAGCATAAAGTCTATCCGGAAAATTCAAAACCATCGCATCTTTAGAATCGATATTTTTATATGCATGGACCACTCCAGGCGGCACAACCACTATAAGCCTGTCTGCATTTTCCAATACCTTTTTATTTTTATGCGTGGGCGACCCCTTCCTGTTATCCCACAAATAAAGCCTGAATTCACCTAAGAAACAAAAATAGTCTGTCTGCTCTCTGTGTTCATGTGGCCCTCTCACAACATCAGGATTGGTGATAGATATGTAGCTCATCGCAGGATAAAACTTTGAGTCGTTTTGAATTAGGTTGAGGGTTAGATCGTCTTTCCTGAATAATTCTCCCAGCCACCCGCGATTATCAGCGTAAGTCTCCATTTTTTTGATAAAAACACCTTCTATGTCGCCGTCCCTAAACATGCCTCTATAATCAGACTTCAACTGTTGAGTCATCCCCTATCATCAGGCGCAGCGCTCTATGACGAACCGCATCCCTTATAATTTTTGTGTTTTTACCTACAAGACTGTCTTCAAGCCTTTCAACCCCTGAAAGAAATGCATTGCTGAGAATTACAGAGTGCTCGATAGAAGAATCTGTTACAGTAACCTCTCTGCCAATGCTTGTAAAAGGGCCTATGAATGAATTCTTAATCTCAGAGCCCTTCCCTATTATAACCGGCCCCCTGATAATGCTATTTATCACAGTCGCCCCTTTTTCCACTGTTACCCTTCCAAGTATCTGACTCTTGCTGTCAACCATACCGTTAATCTGCCGCTTTATATATTCATCAAGAACTATTGTATTTGCCTGAAGGATGTCGTCTTTTTTGCCTGTATCAAGCCACCAGCCTTTTAAGACTTCACTTTTTACCTTGCCGCCCATGCTTATAAGCATCTGTATCGCATCCGTTATTTCAAGCTCGCCTCTGAACGACGGTTTTATCTTATCAATAGCGTCATGTATCATTGCAGTAAATATATAGACGCCGACAAGCGCAAGATTCGATGGCGGATTTTTAGGTTTTTCTACCAGCTTTATTATATTGCCCTTCCTATCAAGCTTTGCCACGCCAAATTGTTTTGGGTTGTCCACTTCCTTAAGAAATATCGCGGCGTCAATATGCTGTTTTTTAAATTTCTTAATCGCATCTTTGACCCCATGTGAGAGAAGATTGTCTCCAAGGTACATTATAAAATCGTCTTTTCTCAGAAAATTCATAGCTGTCTTTACGGCGTGTGCAAGCCCTGCAGGCTCTGCCTGTAAAATATAAGTTACATTAACACCCCACTCCTTCCCATCCTTTACATACTGCTTCACCTCATTTCCTGTTTCAGGTGAGATAATAATGCCTACATCTTTTATCCCTGCATCTTTAATATGCCTGAGAACATATCCGAGTATGGGTGTATTTGCTACAGGGACAAGCTGCTTGGCTGTTGTATAGGTCAGCGGCCTGAGCCTTGTACCTTTTCCGCCGCTTAATATCAATGCTTTCATGCAACAGTCCTTTCTCTCTGCTCTACGAGTCATAGACAACTTTAACGTTTTTGTAAATTTGTTGTATTATACTGTAAAATACACAAAATTTCTGGAGGCAGAATGAGGACTATCGCAGTCACAGGTTGTGCAGGATTTATCGGATGCAAGGTATCGGAAAAGCTGATTGAGGACGGCTATTCTGTCGTCGGCATTGACAACATTAATGATTATTATGATCCAAGGTTAAAGGAATGGCGGCTTGAACAGTTGAAAGGAAAAGGCTCAGGCTTTAATTTTTATAAATGTGATATAGGCAATTACAATGAAGTCAAAAAAGTATTCGCCAATCACAAAATAGATGCGGTTATCAATCTTGCCGCGAGGGCAGGTGTGCGGGCATCGGTGGAAGACCCGTGGATATATCTTGATACAAATGTTAAGGGGACATTAAATCTCCTTGAGTGCTGTAAAAACTTCGATACAAAAAAATTCGTACTGGCCTCTACATCAAGCATCTATGGGCTTAACAAGATGCCCTTTAAAGAGACCGACAACACAGACCATCCATTAGCTCCGTATTCTGCTACAAAAAAAGGCGCTGAGGCGATATGCCACAGCTATCATTATCTTTCAGGCCTTGACATAAGCATCCCAAGATACTTCACTGTGTACGGACCGGCAGGCAGGCCTGATATGAGCATATTCAGATTCATTAAAAACATTGACAACGAAAGGCCCATCCCTGTCTTTGGCAACGGGAAACAAACAAGAGACTTTACCTATATTGACGACATAGCAGACGGAACAATAAAATGCCTTCAGCCGTTCGGTTATGAAATCTTTAACTTCGGCAGCGACAAGCCTGTGGAACTGATGTATGTAATAAACCTGATAGAGCAGCGCCTCGGGAAAAAGGCAGAGATAGAATGGCTGCCTATACACCCGGCAGATGTGCTGGCGACATGGGCAGACATAGAAAAATCAAAAGAGAAACTCGGATGGGAACCGACCGTTTCAATAGAAGAAGGCGTACAACATACAGTTGACTGGTATCTAAAGAACAGGGAATTTTTAAACAGGCTTAAAGATTAAAAATTCTTGTCATTATCACAGTCAATAGCAAATGTGTCACCAGTTACCCTCGTGCCTGTATTGCCAGTAGCAACGGCCCTAAAACAAGGAGTTTTATTTCCATAGGTCGGCGGATTGGTACTAGTGTTAGTAATTTCCTCGTCTCTCACTATTATGTAGCTAAAGCTAAGATCAGCGCCAGGCCTAAATCCTGGTAGTACCGTAGCCGCCTGAATCAAAGCTACATTACCAAGCTGGTCAGCGCCTGCAACACCTGTTGTAGACGCATACATTGCATTCTCAGCATAGAACTGTTCCTCAAGAAGCCTCAAGGTCTGAAGATTTGTATATGCCTCTGTCCTTGTAGCGCTCTTCTGCTGACCGATATAAGCAGGGATTGCAATCATTGCAAGGATGCCGATAATAGCAACCACAATCAAAAGCTCTGTTAAAGTAAAGCCTTTTTTATTCATAATCACCTCCTGAAAGTGTTTAAAGTAATTAAAAAACAATCTATCATTTTTAGACAGATTATTACTTCCCTGAGTAATACCTTATTTACTATTGCTTCTAAACTTCAATTTTTCAACACTTTTTTAAAAGATTCTATTACATAACAGACCTCTGTATTGTCCAGACGAGGATAAAGAGGAAGTGAAACTGTTCTTTTCCCTATGTCTTCAGCTACGGGGAAATCTCCTTCTTTATAGCCAAAAGTTTCTCTATAATATTTAAGCAAGTGAATTGGCCTATAATTGACAGCCACTCCTATACCTCTTTTTTGAAGCTTATGTAAAATTTCATCTCTTTTTTCGGGGCTAACAAGTATTGTAAAGAGATGTCTTGCATGTTTTGAATTCGAGACAGTCTTTAAAATCTCAATACCTTTTATATCTTTAAAGGCATCTTCATATATCTTCCATATCCTAACTCTTTGTGACCAAAGCTCCTCAATCCTCTGAAGCTGACCTATGAGCAAAGCAGCCTGAATATTATCCATGTTATATTTCCATCCGAGCACAGGCATATCCCAGTGCCTATAAATCTTTGTGTATCGGTCTAAGGCAGATTTATCAATGCCGTGCAGCCTTAACATCCTGATTATCTCTGCCTTTTCTGAACTGCTGGTCGTTACGGTTCCTCCTTCACCCGATGTTATATTCTTTGTTGCATAAAAACTGAAACATGCTGTTTCTGCCAGTTCTCCAACCCTTACTCCATCTCTTTCAGCCTCAATTGCATGTGCTGCATCTTCTATGATTACAAGACTGTATTTATCCGCAATAGTTCTTATCTTTTGCATATTGCACATCTGTCCATATAGATGCACTGGCATTATCGCCTTTGTTGTTTTCGTTATCGCCGCTTCAATGAGTTCAGCATTTATATTTCCTGTCTCTTTTTCAACATCAACAAATACCGGCGTGGCGCCTGCGTGAAGGATGGAGTTTGAAGTGGCGCAAAAGCTCATCGGCGTTGTTATGACCTCATCCCCCCTGCCAATGCCGTAAGCAAGAAGGCTCAAATGCAAAGCGGCAGTACAGCTTGTTACGCCTATGGCATGCTGCGCCTTAAGATATGCGGCAAACGAATTCTCAAACTCCGAAACAACCTGACCTGTCGTCAGGAATATGGAATTTAAAACATCAGTCGCTCTCTTTATGTCATCCTGTTCGATGTTATGTTTAAAAAATTCTATTTTCACTTTCTAATACCAGATAATATTCCCCTTTTTATCTTTTACAGGCACCTTTCGCATTGAAACCTGCTTCTCCCACATTGCCTTGTTATTTTTATACCATTCTATCGTCCTCTTAAGCCCATCTTCAAAACCGACATTAGTCCTGAAACTCACAGTATTCGCTATTTTATCAGTGGACGATATGTGTTTTTCAACCTGCCCAAATCTTTCTTCCATGAACTCAAGTCGACTTTCGTCAAGCCCGAACACATCACATATCATTTCAGCAATCTTAAGGACACTTATGCTTTTACCGCTTCCTGCATTGAAAACCTCTCCCTTTACCTTATCAATCGGCGCATGAACAGCTTTATCCACAGCCTCGGCAGTATCATCAACAAAAACCCAGTCCCTTTCAGCAGTACCGTCGCCATGTATGGTCAAAGGCTCTCCAAGCAAAGCACTTGTTATAAACCTCGGGATTACCTTCTCAAGATGCTGCGAAGGGCCGTAATTATTGAACGGCCGTATAATGACACCCGGTATATCATAAGAGACTACATAAGAATGGACAAGCCTGTCAGCTCCAGCCTTTGCGGCAGCATACGGCGTTGTAGGATTTAATGGGTGGTCTTCATCCATAGGCTCATAAAGAGCTGAGCCGTAAACCTCGGATGTTGAGATGTGGATAAATCTCTCTATTCTGTCAACATGCTTTAAAACAGCATTTGCTACAGATTGAGTTCCCAGAACATCGGTAACAAAAAAGACCCTGTTAAGATAGAGGGAGCGGGCAACATGTGTTTCTGCTGCAAAATGTACAACTACATCAGACCTGCCCACAAGGTCGCTTACAAGGTCAAGGTTGTTTACATCACCGTACCAGAATTCAAATCTCTCTGAATTCCTGCTCTCAAGAGGAATATTTTCTATATTCCCTGCATAAGTTAAGGCATCAAGGACGATTATTTTATAGCCGCTATATTTTTTGAATATGTGCCTGACGAAATTACTTCCAATAACCCCCGCCCCGCCTGTAACAAGAATTGTTTTCATAATAAAGCCTCCTTAACAGATAATTGCTGCTTTATAATGCATCAGATGAATCCATTGTTTTATACATTAAAGCAATAGGCTCATTCTGGAATGATATAATACTTTCTAATCTATAGCCCAAGCTTTTGGCATAATTGGAATCGTTAAGCATACGCATCCATATCATATCCTTATATGGGACATACATCTTTCCGGATAATATCACATATGAAGGCTTCAACGTTTGGCTTATTGTTTTAAGCGTATCAAGATCATACGGAAGCCATATAGCCTTTCTATCAGCATACCATGCCAGTTCCCACGGCATATCTGTCAAGATAAGAGTATCTTTTTCCGTCAATTTCTCAACCTGTTTACCCATTGATATGAACGGATTTATCGGTTTGGGACTTTTCCAGTACGGCATTGCAGTAAAAGCAAAGGCTATCAGCCCGAATGACAATACAATCGGGCTGTATTTTTTTAAAAGATCATCAACGTTAATCACGGAAACAATCATCATTATTGGAAAAAAGAACATGTAATAATACGGCACAGGCCCCATCGGAAGGAGTAAAGCAGTCTGCACAATAATTCCCACGATAGTAATAATCCTCAACATGCGCACCCGGGAATTTTTTAAAGGCATAAAAAATGTTACTCCTGTCAGCAATAAGACAACAGGGGTGTAAAAATCCACCGAGTTCTCTAAAAGCCTCCAAAACCACTGATAGCTCTTTGATATCATCTCCCCGGGATGGCTCATGACGAACATGATGGGGTTAATATCGCTTATTTGTGTCCATACTGAATAAGTCGGGAAGCTTTTTGTGAACAACAAAAAACTATAGCCATACAATGAAAAGAAAGGATTCCCAATGATACTGTAGTTTCTGACAAGATGCGGCGTGATTCCTATCATGAAACCAATTGACAGTTTTCCTGCATCAAGAAATCTTTCTCTTAGATTTTGTTTTCCGTGAAAAATATACATCAGGAAAAAAGCGATAAAGACAAACTGGGTATTTGCCCTCACGAGTTGTAAGAGACCGAGCATAATTCCGTAAATCAGGGGTCTGCATGGATATTTGATATAGAAATAAAAAAAAGCGACATAAAGCGACGAATACATAATATTGGGCTCAGCCTGCAGGCTGTGGTCAAGAAAGCACTTCATGCACGAAACCAGCAATGCGGCTATTAGGCTTATAACCGTATTTTTGGAAAGCTCATATGCAAGGAAATAAACTAAAATAATCAGAGCAACAAAAAAAACACCATTTAAAAAAACAACAGTAAAGTCTGACTGACCAAATATTTTAAAGGATAATCCTAAGATGTAAGGGTAACCTATCATTCGGGTGATTTCAGGCTGAGGAAGGGTTTTAAAAAAACGGTATGCAAGGGGCCTCAATACAGATGTGGAATAACCATTCCCTTCATTAACATTTTTTGCCAGTTGAGCATAATCATGGCTGTCATTTATGACAAAACCATTAAAATGCAAGGCATAGTTTGCATACCATATTGCAACAGCAATTAAAAAAACAAGGATTAAGCCTAATTTAAAGGATAATCTAATTGAATATTCTAAATTTTCTTTTTGAAGATTCTCTTGACTCTGTTCCATAACATCCTTGCCGTAACATTTATAAATCGGAAAGCTAAATAGAAGAAAGCCCTGCCCATTTTTAAAATCTCGCCAATGGATAAATACCATTTGCTGGAAAGTTTTATAACATTGCCGCCTGCTACTGATTGTGTAAATAACAGCTTTAATCCACTGAAGCTTAGGTAATAGGATAAGTTAGCCCACATCGTATCGAAAATGAGTTCAATCCTGTCGTTTCCCTCAGGAACGTAGGGAATATCGTCGCTTTCCCACATGTATTGAACTCCGAAGTTCTCCCAATTCCCTTTGATAAGGATTTTACCTTCAGGCGCGAGCATATTATAGACAGGGGTTCCAGGATATGGAGCAAGGGTATTAAAACGGACTGATGACAATGGAAGAGATTTTACTAATTTCATCGCACCCCATCGGTCTCTCCTTGTCTCTGTCGGCAGCCCGAAAATTATTGTAGTTCCGACAGCAATACCTTTTCCGGCTGCCCTTTCTATCGCTTCAATAACTTCTCTGACCGTTTCTCCCTTATTAATAACTTTCATAAGTCTTTCGCTGCTTGTCTCGAGGCCATAATAAATAATCCTGAAGTTGGCTTCTGCAGCCTTATCAAGTATCTCGTCCGTGGCATTATCTCCGCGCATTGAACCATGAAAAAATGCCTTTTTATATAAACCTTCACTGATAATTGCGTCACAAAGCTCTATGAAGTGTTTCTTGTTAACAGAAATATTATCGTCCATAAGAAAAACCGATTTCTGTCTATATTTATTAATTAAAGTGGAGCATTCAGAAATTACTCTATCAACAGAATGAAAACGATATTTTCGTCCTGAAATGCTCCTCGCAGAACAGAATGTGCAGCCATAAGGGCATCCTCTTGAGCCGAACACCCCGGAAAAGTTTGGATATTTATCAAGATGCTTTTCAAATAAATGATACGGAAATGGAGGGATATCATCAAGATTCTCAATTAAAGGCCTGCTGGGGTTGTGAACAGGGCTGCCATTATTATTGTAGGAGATTCCAAGTATATGCCTAAAGTCTTTTCCGTTAAGTATCAAAGCAATAAGTTCTTTTACAGTCTCTTCCCCTTCTCCTCTTACAACAACATCAACGCCTTTTCTGAACAGCACTTCTTCAGGAACGACTGTGGGATGTATCCCGCCAAAGACAATTTTTGATTTGGGGTCAAGCATCTTAACCTTCTCTGCTAATTCATAAGCCCTGCCGCTGTTTAAGGTCAAAACACTCAGGCCGATAACCCGAGGTTTGCGTAGAGCATATATTGTTTCAAATAATAGATTATCGTTAAGAGGGGTTACTTGTTCATCAATGATATTCACATGTTCAATACCTGATGCCATTAAATAGCCGGCAAGGACACCAATGCTTGTGGGGAACGAAATATTTATAAGGGCGTTAATCCTCTTGTTTTGAGAATAGTCGCTTATTTTAGGATTGATTAATAAGATATTTGTCTCCAATATCACTTCTCCTTCTTTTCTTCCATGCCAATAAAATCTTTAACAATAAAAGGAGGCCTTCTCCTTGATTCATCAAAGTTGCGCCAGAGGTATTCTCCTAATACTCCAAGCAATATCATTTGGACTCCCGATACTAAAAGAAGAACAACCATAAGAGATGTCCAGCCCTCTATAGTTTTAGAATAAAACAGCCGCGCAGCAATGACAATTAATGCATATATAAAACCTGTAAAAGCTATTGTTATCCCCAAAA
This sequence comes from Nitrospirae bacterium GWF2_44_13, assembly GCA_001805105.1. GTDB lineage: Bacteria > Nitrospirota > Thermodesulfovibrionia > Thermodesulfovibrionales > UBA1546 > UBA1546. The sequence goes on from MHEE01000012.1 coordinate 224,670, forward strand.
AGGACATAACTCTCAAGGGGTAATAAGAAAATGATACAAAGGTATCTATAAACAGTTTAATTTTCTTGCCTAATGTCCATTTTGAAGCTCCCTTGTACCTTGCCCCCTTTTTGTAATAAACTACCTTCTGACTGAATCCGCTCCATAGTATAAGACCGAATATAGATGTGTTTTTTTCTCCCATTGAGATAACAGCATTCACTACTTTCCTGTCAATGAGAAATACATCAGTTCCGCTTTCCGGCATATTCTTAAGCGCAAACTTTCTTACAAGTCTGTAATATAATCTTTGAAAAAATTGTCCCGAATCTTTCTTCCATTCTCTTACGCCGATCACAACCTCATATCCACTCCGCCATTCGTTTATCAATCGGTGAATAAGTTCGGGAGGATCCTGAAGATCAGCGGAAATAAAAGTGCATACATCTCCATTTGAATACATAAGTCCGGCAAGGCAGGCTGAGTGACTGCCGAAATTTCTTGATAGACTCAAGGCCTTTATACGATTATCTTTTGTTGAGAGTTCTCTTATAATACGGAGAGAACCATCCGAAGAACCGTCATCAATAAAAATAAATTCGAAATCATACTCAGCTTGAATTGCTATTTCATTCAATTTCTGATAAAGAACAGAAAGATTTTCCTCTTCATTATATATCGGGATAATTACTGATATTAAAGCCATAATAAAATTAATTTATTATAAGTTTTGTTTTTCGTTTTTCCATTTTTCTATTTCACTTTCAATATTCCGTACTATTCTGCCTGGGACGCCTGCTACAAGGGAATATGGCGGTATTACAGTTCCTTCCGTAATCACGGTCCCTGCCGCAATAATACTATGATGACCTATATGAACACCTATTAGTATAGTTGAATGCTCTCCAATAAAAACATAGTCTTCTACGACAGTCTCAGATTTTTCAACTTCGTTGTATTCTCTTTCTGTCACGCAACGCTTTACAGTTGAATGAGTGATTATATGGACGCCGCAGCTTATATTACAGCATCTACCAATTCTTAATCCTCCTATACCATCAATAACAGTAAAAGCCCCAATCCACGTTCCTTCCCCAATCTCAGGATTATTTATAATCCATGCATGGGGATTATATTTGTTAGGAGAAATTCCATGCTCATCAAATGTCATTGCAATACCTCTTTTATGCATTGTATAACATATGCCTGTTCCTCCACTGTCATTGTTGGATACAAAGGAAGCAGGATTGTATTTTTTGTAACGTGCTCAACTCCGGGCAAAGGAACATAGTATTTTTTATAGCACTCCTCCATATGAATCGCCATAATCCCTCTTCTTGTCGCTATGCCCTTTTTAAGTAGCCTCCGCATTAAATCATCACGTGATACAGGCGAGGTGTCAAGCAATTCAACCCAGTATGATTGATAATTAGGGAAGGCGTAGTCAGGGATTTTAGGGACTTTTAGACATGGGATTTTTCTTAATTCCGTATTATAAAGATCTGATATCTGTCTTCTTCTTTTTATAATAAATAGCAGTCTTTTAAGCTGTTCTATGCCTATCGCAGCTTGAATATCGGTCATCCTATAGTTATATCCAATTTCTGGATACATTTCTATTATAACTTTGTCTGCCGTGTGCCTTTCAATATCGGATACTGACATGCCGTGATGACGGAACCTTCTTAATCTTTCTGCAATCACCTGATTGTCGGTTGTTATCATTCCACCTTCTCCAGTTGTTATAATCTTTCTCGGATGAAAGCTGAAACATGCAATGTTGCCATGTCCTCCTATTTTCTTGCCCCTATATTCAGACCCGATAGCACATGCTGCATCTTCTATAAGCACAAGACCGCGCTTCTTACATAAATCCATTATCTGGTTAAGGTCAACAGGAAGTCCCATCTGGTGGACAGGCATAACAGCCTTTGTCTTTTTGGTAATAATCTTCTCAATCGTCTCTACTGTAACATTACAAGTATCAGGGTCAATATCCGCGAAAACAGGTATCGCACCTGCATGCACTACTGAGTTCGCGGTTGCTATAAAAGACAAGGAAGGCACAATAACCTCATCTCCTGTGCTTATGCCTGATACCACAAGCGCAGCGTGAAGAGCCGTAGTGCATGACGTTGTTGCAACCGCATATTTCGCGCCAACATATAGGGCAAACATCTCTTCGAATTCTTTAACCTTGGGCCCCTGTGAAACCCAGCCCGAACGGATAGCTTCAGCTGCTGCGGTTTCTTCTTCAATGCCTAAATAAGGCTTTGCAATCGGTATATTCATTTGGGAGTCTCCCAGTTAAAAACAATATCTTCTTTCATCAAATTTGCCGTATTATATCCCTGAGATATAAACCAGCTTATAAACATATCAAGCCCTTTATCAATCCCTATTTCTGCCCTGAATCCAAAAAGCCTTTCTGCCTTCTTAACTCCTGCAAAATGCCTCTTAACATCACCCGGTCTTTCTTTTTCAAAAACCTGTTTTATGTGAGGCTTGCCAAGCTTTTTGTAAATCTTTTCAGCAAGCTCTTTTATGCTGACCTCTTCGCCGCGAGCAATATTAACGGTCTGTCCAATCATCTCATCACATCCGGACGCCTTGATAATCCCTTTTACCGTATCAGCAACATAGGTAAAATCCCTTGTCTGCAACCCGTCCCCAAAAATAACAGGGGGCTGATCATTAAGCGCCCTAAGGACAAATTTGGGAATCACCTCGCCGTATGCGCCTTCAAAGTGTTCCCTCGGCCCATAGGTATTGAATGGGATGACAACCATTGATTGCATGCCGTATGTCCTGTGATACGCAAGTGCATATTTCTCGCCGGCGAGCTTGCTTGCCCCATATATAGTAGTGGGTTCACAAGGATGCGTCTCGTCCATGGGGACATTAACAGCCGTGCCGTATACCTCTGAAGACGATACATACACAAACCTTTTTACAGAATTCTTAAGCGCAGCCATGCACAGATTCAAAGTTCCAGTAGCATTGACCTCATGGTTAATTTCGGGGTCGTTAATTGAAACCCTGAGGCATTGAACAGCAAGATGATAAATAACATCTACTCCTTTTGTAATGCTAAACAAAAGATTTTTATCTCTTACATCTCCTTCTATAATTTCAACGTTATCTTTTCCAGCATAATGAGCTACATTCTTCTTTTTACCTGATGAAAAATTGTCAAGGATTACAATATGGTTGTCTATGACAAGCTCATCCACAAGATTGCTGCCGATGAAACCGGCCCCTCCTGTAACAAGTATTTTCATGCCCTTAATCTTCATATTCTAACTTCTGAAAAATTCCTTAATCTTTTCTGAGATATATACCTGATATTCCTCTTTAAGTTCAGGATACATAGGCAATGACAATATCTCGCTGCAAGCCTTTTCTGTTTCCGGAAAATCACCTTTTCTATATCCAAAAACAGCAACTGCTTCCTGAAGATGAGCAGGATTTTTATAATGAATGCCCGTTCCTATGCCATTTTTTGAAAGATATTTCTGCAGTTCATCTCTTCTTTGACTTCGGACTACATATAAATGATAAACATGCATCCGGCCTTTTGCCTCAACAGGAAGCTCAAGAGGGGTATCTTTCAAAAATGAATTATATATCTCTGCCCTTTCTCTTCTTTTACTGTTGTATTCATTGAGATATTTCAGCCTTATTCTCAAAATTGCAGCCTGTATCTCATCGAGCCTGCCGTTATAACCTATAACAGCATGTTCGTATTTTGATTTATGTCCGTGATTCCTGTATAAACGTATGAACTCTGCTGTTTTTTCATTATTAGTTATGACAATGCCGCCTTCGCCGTATGTCCCAAGATTTTTTGTAAAATAAAAACTGAAACAGCCGGCGTCTCCCAGTGCCCCTGCTTTAATGCCTTTATAAAGCGCGCCATGAGCCTGACATGCGTCTTCTATTACAGAAATCCCGTATTGTTTTGAGATTTCTAATATTGGGTCTATTCCCGCTGTCTGCCCGTACATATGGACAGGGATTATTGCCTTTGTCTTTTTTGTTATCTTTTTTTCTATGTCTGCGGGGTTAATGTTATAAGTCAGCGGATCAATATCAACAAAGACCGGCCTTGCCCCTATACATGAAATCGCCTCTACTGTTGCAAAAAAGGTATGCGGCGTTGTTATGACCTCATCTCCTTCTTTTATTCCGCAGGCCAAAAGGGCAAATTGAATAGCTTCAGTCCCTGAGCCTACGCCTATTGCATATCTTGCGCCGCAAAAGGAAGCAAATTCCTTTTCGAATGCCTGACAATTCGGCCCTATATTCAGATTCATTCCATCTAAAACATCGCCGATTGCTTTCATCACTTCATCTTTTATAGGTTCAAACCCAGCTTTAAGGTCAACAAAAGGGATTTCTTTCATTTGCTTTCCTTTTCCTGATATGGCGGCCACATATATGGCTTCTCATAAAAACCTTTGGGACATGTCAACTGGTCGATTTTTTTAATAACTTTTGCAGGGTTTCCTGCAACAACACTGTCAGGGGGGACATCCTTTGTTACAACAGAACCGGCGCCTATAAGACTGTTCTTGCCGATTTTGATACCCGGGAGTATTGTGGAATTAGCTCCGATCCTGACATAGTCTTCAACTACAGCGCCACCCTTACATTCTTTGTAATGCGGACACCCCATGGGATGAGGATCATCCGTAAAAACAACATTCGGGCCGACAAAGACATATTTGCCGATTGTTACCATCTCCAGAAAACAACTACTGTGAATCCTGCTGTAATCGCCTATTCTGTTTCCAAATTCAAGGACAGAATTTGTTCCGATGCTTACATTATTGCCGATGAGATTATCTTCCCTGATGGATACTCCCTGACCTGTCTGAAAATAATCTCCGATTTCGCTGCCTGCGTAAACAGTGGTGAACGGCCTTATCTGCCCGTTACTGCCGATTTTTAATTCTAAATCTCCGTGCTTCGCTCCGCGGGGAGGCTTGCCGATAATGGACGGCGGCTCTATCAATGTCCCTTCACCGACAATAACGTTTGGATAGATGACATTATTCATATGTTTACTTTAACGCCGCCTTTTTTCAGTGACTTACTTGCAGCTTCAAGAATTCTAACTACTCTTAGCCCTGACTCTCCGTCAGTTATAGGTTTTTTCTTGTTTTTTATGCAGTCGGCAAAATGTTCGATTTCCACTTTTAATGCCTCTATGTTTGTAATTGCAGGCGCATACATATCTCCTATCCTGTATTGCACCATGCTCTGATAAACGGATTTCTCGTTAGCCTTTGAAAGCGTAATACCCTTATCATAAATCTTTATCTTTTCGGCCGGGTCAAGATCATCAAATACAACCATCTTCTTGCTTCCGCCGATTATGACCTTTCGTATCTTAACAGGCGACATCCAGTTAACGTGAAAGTGGGCTATTATATTATCTCTGAATTTGACCGTAACATATGCGACATCTTCCAGCCCCCTCGGTGTATGGCTTGCACCAGTTGCAACAACGCTCACGGGTTTTTCTTCAATAATGAAATCCATAATCGAAAGGTCATGAGGGGCAAGGTCCCAGATTACATTTACATCATGCTGAAAGAGTCCCAGATTAACCCTGACAGAATCAAAATAATACACATCTCCAAGTTCACCTGCTGATATGAAGTCCTTAATCCTCCTTATAGAGCCTGTATATATGAATGTATGGTCAACAAGAAGGGTTAAACCTTTTTTATATGCAAGATTAACAAGAGTTTCCGCCTCCCTGGCAGTTGAAGTAAAGGGCTTTTCAACAAGCACGTGCTTGCCTGACTCAAGGGCTTCTTTCACAAGTTTATAATGCGTAAAAACCGGTGTGGCCACTGCTACTGCATGAATATCTTTATCCTTCAATAAACTCTTATAATCAGTTGTTACATTAATGGACGGATGCCTTAGTTTAATGCGTTCAAGCTTGTCGCGGCTTAAGTCGCAGGCAAATTTTATATCAGTGTTGTAATTGTCGCTGAAATTTCTGATGAGATTTGGCCCCCAGTAGCCGCAGCCTATAACGCCTACCTTTATATCCTTCATGCCTTTTTCTTTAGCTCCATGCTCAAAATCAAACCCATTGTCATATCTATATATTTTACCTCAAAGCCGAGCTTCTTATAGAAGTTCATTGCTATGCTATTATTAGCCTGTGTTCTGACTGTGGCCGTATTCACCCCATTTTCTTTAAACCATTTTAAAGCCCTGTGCATAAGACTGGTTCCTATCCCTTTGCCCTGTGACTTGGGAATTACACCGATATGAGGTATGTCCCCTCTATTTTTAGACAGTCTTTTGCAGGTGATAAAACCGCTCTTTTCGGCAACAAATACCTTAATCGTTTTATCTTCCACAGAATTTTCAACCCAAGCCTGATAGACCTTGTCAGCTTCTTTTTTTGTAAAAAAGGGGTCATTATAAAAACGGCTGTCTTTGAACAGTCCCCTTACGGTTGTTTTGAGCATTGGGCTATCTTTGCCTGTTGCCTCCCTTATATTAGAATTTGAGATTTGAGATTTAAGATTTGAAATATTTTTGATAATCTTTTTTTCCCATACAATACCAATATCAGTCAAATAAAATCCGTGTTTTTCGAGAAGCTGGATTTCTGCTATCTTATCCAAAATTAATCTGCATGAGAGATATTCGTATCCTTTGTTATGCGCCTGATGAATCAGATTTTTGAGTTTCTTTCCCTGCGGGACTTTTGTTAATCTTCCGATTTTCCTGCTAAAAAATTCTGAATCCCACTCAACTTTCTCAATCAAGAATATGCTCCTTAATAATATAGATAGGCCTTGCCTGAACCTCCTGATATACCCTGCCGATATATTCCCCTATAATGCCGAGCATTAAAAGTTGTATTCCGCCGACGAATAGGACTGCTACAATTATTGAGGCATAGCCAAGCACAGGTATCCCGAGGAATAACTTTTTGTAGATAAAATACAAACTATAAAACAATCCGATACCTGAACTCAGCAAGCCGATGTAAGTTGCAAGCCTGAGCGGAAAGGTCGAAAATGACGTAATGGCATTAAATGCAAGTCTGAAGAGCTTGATGACATTGTATTTGCTTTTCCCGCGCTCGCGCGGTGCGTGCTCAACTTCCTGCATGGCAGTTTTAAATCCGGTCCATGCTATCATGCCGTGAATAAACCTTGACCGCTCTCTCATGCTGTTAAGGGCGTCAAGTATCTTCCTGTCGAATATCCTCAAAAGCGTCTGGTTTCTCGGAATGTTTATTCCGGAAAAGCTGTTGATAAACCACCAGAATACAAAAGAAGCAAATCGCTTTAATATTGAATCCTTTTTTTCTTTTCTTATCCCGTAGACAAGCTCATAACCTTCATTGAATTTTTTGAGAAGCTTCGGAATTTCCTCTGGCGGATCCTGCAAGTCTCCGTCCATCAATATAATTGCCTTACCTTGTGCATGATCCATGCCTGCTGTGATTGCTATATGATGTCCGAAGTTTCTTGAGAAGCTGAGTCCTTTTACTCTCGAATCCTTTTCATGCAAATCCTTTATAATCTGCCAGCTTTTATCTGAGCTTCCGTCATCAACAAAAATAATTTCATAGGTTCCAAGCCTCTCCATAACCGTCCCCAAACGTCTGTGAAGTTCACTGACATTCTCTTCTTCATTGTAAACCGGTATAATTATGGAAAATTCAATCATATCCTTCACTGCCTGATGGCTTTAATCGACAATATCCCTTTATACTAACCTTTTTTCTTCTACTTTTTAATACTTTCAATCTCACCCTCTATTTTTGCTATCATCTCCTTTACATCTAAGTCTTTAGGGTGTCTTTTCAGCGCATACTTATAAGCAGTAAGTGCATCTCTTAGCTTCCCCATCTCATAAAAGGTCTTGCCTAAAGTTATAAGATATTTTGGATTGCTTTTATATATAGTAGCCTTATATGAGGCAACAAACACAATTACATCGTAAACATAGTCTTTAGAAAGCCTGTATTTTGCTATAATCTCATGATTTTGGGGAATGTCCCTTATAAATATAATGGCAACATGGTCGCCATATATGGGAACCCAGTTTTCATTGTCAGCGAGTTTTAAAAGGAGCCTCGGAACCGTTCCATAGACATCCAGAATGTCAAACAGTATAAAATTGATATTATAGTGATCTAACAATCTTTTCCAGAGAGGAGTTTTTCCCTCGGGAAGTTCTTTATTAACAATCGTCTCTACGGCATTCATCATCCATAAATGTTCTGCCTGAGTAGTTGCACTAAGCCATCTAGTATCAATAAATGTTCTTTTCCATGGATAAAGTCTCCATGTAATATAGCCGCCGTAACCAGCTTCATTGAGCATATTGCCCTGTAATCTATTTTTTTCTATGAAATCAACTGCACTTACTGGAGTAGTATGCCACCGCGCTATATCCAGTTTTAATTCTCTGGTCTTATAAATACTGGCAAAGAAAATTACAGACGACAACAACGCCACAATTGCAAAAGCATACTCCATCCTGTTCCTGAGATTATTAGACAATCTATCGAACAGATCCCGGGATAATATATCCGTCTCTTTCCCGATAATCATTGCTGCAATCAATATGTAATAAATAACAAATCTGCCTGCTGTTGCAGCCATAACGCAGAAACCTACCAGAAGCGCTACATGTGTTAAATCCAGCTTTTTATTCCTTAAAATTAAGATGAATAAAAAAATGAAGGTCATTGCAGCATAGCCGTATGGAAACGGAGAAACCCTGCTTATATAAGCAGAAATGGGTGAGTGATATTCCTGAATGCCCGATGTAAGGATACTATACTTAGGTGAAAAGGCAACAGAAAAAGCCTCCCATCCCGTAGGGTTTATGCAGGAAGCCAAGAAGGCTAATGACAAAGCAATATAAAAAACGATTATTTCTCGTTTATTATATGTTGCCTTTTTTAATCCAATCTTAATGCCTTCACATAACATATAAACCAGAATGATAAAATTACCGATGATAAACCCGCCGTGAAGGTTAGACCATAGGAGCATTACGGGAAAAAGAAAAAATAAAACTGCCCAGCTTTTTTCTTTTTGGACTGCAACTCTATCCTTAAATTCTTCAAGGATAATAAATATTAAGGGGGTAAAGAGTATTGTGAACAAAACAGGACGCTCACCCACAGCACTTGTTATTTGAAAATATACAAGAAAGATAAGGACAAATGAAACATAGAAATTTACATTCCATTTTTTAAGTCTCCAGAGGACTAACAATATAGTCATCAATAAAATTGATGATCTGAGGATTATTATTCCTTTCGGGCCTGTGCTTTCAAAGACCAGATAAAATATAATTTGAGCAAGCCAATATTGCTTCAGTAAAAAATTTTCCCTCTCTGGTAGAAGGCTCTCATTCTCTTTTAGGTTTAAGGTATAGGAAAACGGATCTTTATCAGGGAGCTTGCCTGTTTCTACGATATATCTGCCTGTCGCTATGTGCCACCAGAAATCGGAATCAAAAAGATTACAAGCTAAAAAAACATAATAAAAACTACCAAGAATGATAATAAAGGCTAAAACAGATAGGGTTTTTAGATTTTTTTTTTATAAAATTCAATTATTGTCATAAATAGTTAGCTATCAGGTCCGGAAGGTTCCCGGCCCTGATAGCTTGAACCTGTTTCCCTTCTAATCTGAAAAAGCAGTCTTATTGTGGAGTACCCCACCAAGGCTATCAATAGCTGTAACCGTCAAACGGAAAGGCGAGTTTTCCTGAGATACATATATCTGACCTGACGCTACAGCTAATGTCGCGGCCGTATTAAAAAGGCTTACGGAGGGGGACCATGGAGAGCTCTCTCTAAACATGGCATTCCTCGCACTTATATATACAGTATCAAGGGTGCCATTATTAAGATAAACACCTAATGACGTATTAGACTCATCAGCAGTAGTAATCTGCCCATCTCCATTTGAATCCACCTCTCTGAGTGTGCCCTGTGTTCCTCCAACGCCTTTAAGTGCTGAATTAAGCCATGCCTGAAGTTCTGGCTCCACTGCTGTGGCAGCCCTTGTTACCGCACCCTTTCTGCTTCTTTCTTGCATACCGATATATCCCGGAATTGCTATCGCGGCAAGGATTCCGATGATTGCCACAACGATAAGAAGCTCAATAAGGGTAAAGCCCTTTTGCTCCTTTATATTGTTAATTGCCTTATACATGTTTCCTCCTTTTTTCTTTCGTCCCGAGCTGCCCGGGACGGCTGCTCTTAAGAATTTCCCTTTCTACTGCCTGCTGTCTTTTCCCTCACCTCCTTTAATTTGTATATATTCATTATAATTCAACCATCACCCTATTTTTCCGTCCTCTTTATAACAGCCATTTCATTTACTATGAGCAGTTTTTATGCCACTTCAAACGTTTAAAATATTCAGTAAAATCAGTGGATAAAATGAAATTACTTGTCTTTCTACAAAATGCCTGACAAATTTTGTCAGGTAAAAGCCGTATAACGGCATTTAGAACTGGGTTGCTTATACTCAATCTAAGGGCCTGTCTCATAAATAAGTTTATACAATTTTGTCATTCCCGCCTGTATTGTTTGTCATTCCAGCTTGTCTGGAATCGTTCTTAGGAAGGATTGCGGACAAGCCGCAATGACAGAAAGAAGGATGCTGGACAAGCCAGCATGACAGACAAGGACAAGAGCCAGAATGACAAAGAGGGAGATTTTAGGGTGATACTGAAAGGCGGTCATAAGTGCAGTAAACTTGCACAGCGCATTTTTTCATCCCTTGTGTGATAAAATGAATATCAATTCGTAGGTTCATAAGGAGTTCTCATGAGGTTTATAGGTCTTGATGCAGGCTCTGTGAGTGTGAAATATGTCGTGCTTGATGAAAAAGGAACCAAGCTCAACAGCAGCTATGTAAGGCACAAGGGACATCCGCTCAAAGTTGCTTTTGAACTGCTTAGAGAAGTTATCGGCAGTCAGCAACTAAAGATTCAAGATGCAGGATACAGGATTCAGGATAATCATGCATCATGCATCATGCATCATGCATCAGAGGACTCCGAACTCAAAACTCTAAACTCTGGATTCTCCCTCTCCATCACCGGCTCCGCAGGGAGGCTTATCGCCTCTGTCTTAGGCATTGAGCCTGTCAACGAGCTTGTTGCGCAGGCCTATGCAACCCGTAAACTTTCTCCCCATGTCAGGACCATCATAGAACTCGGCGGTGAAGATTCAAAGCTTATCATGCTCGGAGAAAACGGCGTAAAAGAATTCTCCATGAATTCTGTATGCGCCGCGGGAACAGGTTCATTCCTGGACCAGCAGGCAGAAAGGCTTAGGCTTACTATTGAAGAATTCAGCGAACTCAGCCTCAAATCAAAGAAACCGCCAAGGATTGCCGGAAGATGCAGCGTGTTTGCAAAATCAGACATGATACATCTCCAGCAGATAGCAACTCCGATGGAAGACATTGTTGCAGGTTTATGCTTTGCAGTTGCCAGGAATTTTAAAGGCTCTATCTCTCGCGGCAGAAAAATAGAAATGCCTGTTTCATTTCAGGGAGGAGTCGCTGCAAATAAAGGGATGATACGAGCGTTTAAAGAGGTATTTGAACTTAATGATCTCTTTGTTCCTCCTGATTTTAACCTGATAGGCGCATTAGGCTCTGTATTAAAAGACATGGATGACAATAGGATAAACTCATTTGACATTAAGAGGCTTGAAGATTTCATAAAATCCGAAAAGTCGTTAGAGGCAGGATATAAACCTCTGATATTAAAAGATGATGACTTCCTTGAAAGACATAGTAATAGCTGTCAGCTATCAGCAGTCAGCCATCAGCAATCAGAAAAAAACGCTGAATGCCGAACGCTGAACGCTGAACTCATCCCTGCTTATCTCGGCATTGACATCGGCTCCATAAGTACAAACCTTGCTGTCATAGATGAAAACTGCAATCTCCTCTCAAAGAGATACCTTATGACTGCCGGACAGCCGATAGAGGCGGTAAAACAGGGATTAAAAGAGATAGGAGAAGAGGCCGGAGACAGGGTTGAGATAATCGGCGTAGGGACAACAGGTTCAGGCAGGTATATGATTGCAGATTATGTCGGCGCTGATATTGTAAAAAACGAGATTACTGCTCAGGCAACCGCTGCCGCATTTATCGACAGGAATGTAGATACGATATTTGAGATAGGAGGGCAGGATTCAAAATATATATCGCTCAGGGACGGCGTCATAGTTGATTTTGAAATGAACAAGGCATGCGCTGCAGGCACAGGTTCGTTTCTTGAGGAACAGGCTGAAAAACTCAGCATATCTGTAAAGGATGACTTTGCATCTCTTGCCTTTTCCGCAGAAAATCCATGCCGCCTCGGCGAAAGGTGCACGGTTTTTATGGAGAATTCTCTCATGTCAAACTTGCAGAGAGGCGCAGACAAAAATAACCTGCTGGCAGGCCTTGCATACTCAATCGTTCAGAATTACATAAACAGAGTCGTTGCAGGAAAACCAGTCGGCGAAAACATATTCTTTCAGGGAGGAGTTGCATTTAACAAATCTGTTGTTGCTGCATTTGAGAAATATCTTGGCAGGAAAATTACTGTTCCTCCAAATCATGACGTTACAGGCGCAATCGGCATGGCGCTGATTGCAAGGGACTACATGATACAGGATACAAGATACAGGATACAGGATAATCGTGCATCGTGCATCGTGCATCATGCATCCACCAGTTTCAAAGGCTTTGAACTGTCAAAGCTTCCATATTCTGTTTCATCCTTTGAATGCAAGGGCTGTCCTAATGTATGCGAAATAAACAGGATAAAGATTGAAGGCGAAGACGGTCATCTGTTTTATGGAGGCAGGTGCGAAAAGTATGACGTGAAAAAAAAGAAAGCATCTTCGGAAATCCCTGACATCTTTGGATTCAGGGATGAGATGCTGTGGAAAGAGCACGAAAAGCGTTCAGCGTTCAGCGTTCAGCGTTCAGCGAAAGATTCTCAACTCCGAACTAAAATCGGTATTCCTTATATTTTCTATTTCCATGAATATCTGCCATTCTGGACAACTCTGCTGTGGGAACTTGGATTTGATGTCCTTGTGTCACCGAAAACAAACAGGCAGACAGTAAGCCTCGGGCTTGAATCCATACTTTCAGAGACGTGCTTCCCTGTGAAGGTTGCATACGGCCACATAAAATACCTCTTAAATGAAGGCGCTGATGCATTATTAATTCCAAGCTTCATAAACCTGAACACAAAACAGGAATCACCCGAAAACGGTTTTGCCTGTCCTTATACTCAGACCATACCATACTCAGCGCGGGTTGCATTTCCTAATGCGGATATAATCTCTCCTGTTGTGAATCTGAATCGTGACAAAAAGTTCATGCTGAATGAACTCTCAAAGGCATTTAAACCTTTTGGAATAAAAAGCGCTCGGATAAAAGAGGCTTTGCTTATTGCAGAAAAAGCGCAGCATGTATTCATCATATCCATAAGGGAAAAAGGCACTGAAGTTTTATCAGCCATAAAAGATAAGGCTCTTGTAATTATTGGACGCTCTTATAATTCCTTTGACAGCGGCATGAATCTTGAGATACCGAAAAAACTCGCAGGCCTTAATGTCTCGGCTATTCCGATGGATTTCCTCCCTCTGAATGATCATGGCATAGACTCCGAATGGCCGAATATGTACTGGAGGGCAGGGCAGAAAATATTGAAGGCTGCAAGGGCGATAAGGGAAAACCAAAATCTCTTCCCGCTTTATATCGGGAACTTTTCGTGCGGGCCCGATTCGTTCATACTGAAATATTTTAAAAAGGAGCTGCAGGGCAAACCCTTCCTTCACATTGAGATAGACGAGCACAGCGCTGATGCAGGAGCAATAACAAGATGCGAGGCATTTCTTGACAGCATACAATCGGTAAACAGGTTAATCGGTAAATCGGTAAATCACTCACCCCTTCACCCCTTCACCCCTTCACCGTTGAAGAAGCGCACTGTTTACATTCCCATGATGGCTGACCATGCATTTGCGCTTGCCGCTTCATTTGAGCGCTCAGGCGTGCCCGCAGAGGTATTGCCTGAATCAGACAAGGAAACTATTGATATCGGAAGAAAATATGTTTCAGGAAAGGAATGTTATCCGTGCGCTGTAACAACAGGCGATATGCTCAAGCGGGTTCTTTCTTCTGATTTTAAACCGGCCCAATCTGCTTTTTTTATGCCTTCAGGTTCAGGCCCGTGCAGGTTCGGGCAGTATAATGTATTTCACAGAATGGTGCTTGACGACCTTGGTTACGCTTATGTGCCGATATTCTCGCCAAATCAGGATGTAGAATTTTACAGAGACCTCGGCATAGTCGGCAAGGATTTCGCGCTCAGGTCATGGCAGGGAATAATTGCCGTTGAGTTGCTGACAAAATGCCTGCATGAGACCAGGCCTTATGAAAAAGAAAACGGCTCTGCAGACTTTATTTACAGGGAATATCTCGGAAAGATATGTTCCTCGCTGAAAGGAACTAATGGAAAAGTTGAAGTCCTGCTCAAAAGTATGCGGAGGGATTTTCAAAATCTGCTCCCGGGCTGCCCGGGGCAAGAAGACAGGAAACCCCTGATAGGAATTATAGGCGAGATATTTGTAAGAAGCAACAAGTTCTCGAATGAAAATCTCGCAAGGAAGATAGAGGCTCACGGCGGCGAGGCCTGGCTTGCTCCTGTTGAAGAATGGATATATTACATAAACCACACGGCTTCTCAAAAAGCCTTGCTAAAAAAAGAATGGTCTGATATTATGAATACTCTTTTAAAGACTTTCTTTCAAAAAAGGGTAGAGCACAAATACGCAGGATACTTTTCAGGTTTCCTTAAAACCCTGAAAGAACCGGAAACAAGGGAAATAATAAAAAAGGCGTCTCCATATCTGCACAGTTCTTTTGAAGGAGAGGCCATATTGAGCATAGGCAAGGCAGTGGACCTTATAGAAAGAGGAGCCTCAGGCATTGTAAATGCAATGCCCTTTGGATGCATGCCCGGCACAATTGTAACAGCCCTGATGCAGGGGCTGAATAAAAAATACGGCGTCCCTTTTATAAGCATTCCGTATGACGGGACTGAATCTCCGACAACAGATATACAGCTTGAGGCATTTATGCATCAGGCAAAAGAAAATTTAAGAAGGAGGTAATTTAGTGGGTAGTGTTGTTAAGTGGCGCAAGAAAAAGATGAGCAAGCACAAGCATAAAAAACTTCTCAAGAAGACAAAACATCAGAGAAGAGCTAGTAAATAGCCTATGACTCATGAGAGCCGGAGTTAAGGGGTTATCCTGAATTTAAAAGGCAGTTTGCTGAGACAACAAAGAAACTAAAGGGTTAATTTATCCTGCTCACCCTCACGCCTATAAACGGCATTGAGTTTATGTAGTCATAGAGCCTTACCTTCTTAACTTCTCCGCCTTTTTTCTTAAATCCTCCGGCATGAATTAGATATACCCCCCTATTTTCTATTTTTACTATCCCTATATGCCCGACTATCTCGCCAGCCCTTCTTTTTTCAACAGCCTTTATAAAAAATATAAAATCCCCGCTTTTCAAAGTGCCAGAGTCTTTGATACTTTTTAGAAAGTCTTTCTTTGAAACCATTTTTACCTTACCTTTTCCCCTTGAACCCTTTATCTCTGTAGCCTTGCCTAGTTGTTCTGTTATCTCCTCTCCCCATCTGCCGCTGTCAAGCATATCTTCGCCGTATTGAAACCTGTCTTCATAATTAATTACATTTCCTTTGCTGTCAAGCCTTCCCTTTGTTATGAATCTTTTATCAAGGGCCATATCTATTGCCTTGTCAGGCGTAAGACTCAATGCAAGCTCAACGGCCCTGAAACTCAGATACATGCAGTCCACACGCTCATCAGCAACAATCGCCTTTTTGGTCACATATTCTCCAAGGGGATCCGGGTCGTAAGGAGTGCCGACAAACTTTTCAGTCCAGAGCGCAATCCTCTCGCCAACAGGCTTATCGGCGATTTCTTTTTGAAAGACAGCAATCTCAGTGTCTGACATGAAGGCATGGACACAGGCAGGAAAAGATAAAAATGCAAAAATAATGTAAATGGCGAATAGGTGAATGGGTGAATAGGCAAATGAGTTTTTGCGATTCACCGATTCACCCGACAGCAATTCACCGTAATGTTTTTTCATTTTGCTTTTTGGATTTTACTTTTATGTGAGCCCCATTGCCTCGCGCACGCTAACCATCGTCTCCTCAGCCGCCTTCCTCGCCTTTTCAGTGCCTCTCTCTATTATTTCCCTCACAGCCTTCGGGTTTGCAATGAGTTCAGCGCGCTTTTTCCAGATAGGCTCAAGCACCTTAAAAATATTTTTTATAAGTATTTTTTTACAGTCAATGCACCCTATCCCTGCAGTCCTGCAGCCTTCGGCAACCTCATCCTGCTCTTCTTTTGAGGAAAAAATCTTATGCAGATGAAAAACAGGCGAAAGTTCAGGAGCGCCTTTATCAGTCCTTCTTTTTCTCGCAGGGTCTGTCATCATTGTCATGAGTTTCTGTTCAGCCGCTTCAGGCGAGTCTGACAGATATATCGCATTGTTATAACTCTTTGACATCTTTCTTCCATCAATGCCAGGAACTTTTGGAAACTTTGTGAGCAGCGCCTCGGGCTCAGGGAAAACTTTGTTGTAAAGATAGTTAAACCTCCTTGCAATCTCTCTTGAAATCTCAAGATGAGGAACCTGATCAACGCCTACAGGCACATACTTAGCCTTGTAAATGATAATGTCCGCTGTCTGAAGCAGAGGGTATCCCAAAAAACCATAGGTGGATAAGTCACGGTCCTTCAGTTCCTGCTGTTTTTCTTTATATGTGGGAACCCTTTCAAGCCATCCTAATGGCGTAATCATAGAAAGTAAAAGATGGAGTTCAGCATGCTGGAGAATCTTTGACTGAAGGAATATTGTGCACTTATCAGGGGCCAGCCCGGCTGCAAGGAAATTAATCAGAAGGTCGTTTGTTGATTCCTTAATCACAGAGGGATTTTCATATCCTGTGGTAAGTCCGTGCCAGTCTGCAATGAAATAAAAACAGTCGTATTTTTCCTGAAGCTTCACCCAGTTCTGGAGCGCTCCAATGAGATTGCCAAGATGAAGCCTGCCGCTTGCCTGCATACCGCTGAGAACTCTGTCCAATCCAGCCTCTCCCTTCAGTGAATAGTGAAATATGAATGATATTATGAATTTATCTATGAGAAACTGTCAAGAAAAGCGAAGAGCTATTAACTCTTATCCAGCACCTCTCTCACCTTTTTCAGAAGGTTGTCAGGGGAAACAGGTTTGGCGATAAAATCCAACCCCGCCACAAGTATCTCGTTTTTGTGTGTGAAGTCTGACGGATAACCGCTTGCAAAGAGCACTTTCAGCTTGGGCTTTATTTTCTTTATTCTCTCGTACGCCTCTCTACCGTTCATTCTCGGCATTATTATGTCTGACAGAAAAAGGTCTATCCTGTCTTTGTTTTCCATGAATTTGCTTATCGCTTCCTGCCCGTCGCCTGCTTCTATCACTGTGTATCCGTATTCTTCGAGCACTACCCTTGTAAGTTTTCTTACTGTTTCTTCGTCTTCTGCAAGAAGTATTGTCTCTGCGCCGCCTGTTATTGCTTTTGCCTCTTCTGCTGCCCTTATGTCTTTTGAAACTGCTATTTCTGTTAATGGCAGGTATATCCTGAATATTGTGCCTTTGCCCTCTTCGCTCTCTACGCTTATGTGCCCGTAGTGCTGTTTGATTATGCCGTATACCATTGAAAGCCCGAGACCTGTTCCTTTGCCTACTTCTTTTGTGGTGAAGAAGGGATCAAATATGCGTTCTCTTGTCTTTTCATCCATGCCCGTGCCTGTGTCTATTATTGATATCTCGGCATAGCCCTTGCCATGTTCTATGCTTAGCGCCTCTTGTTCTCTGCCGATTGCCTTATGCATCTTATCTCCTGATACTCTTTTCATCCTTATTGCCAATACTCCGCCTTCAGGCATGGCGTCTCTTGCGTTTGTGCACAGGTTTACCAATACCTGCTCTATCTGATCTGAGTCTGCCATTGCAATGAGTTCTTCTCCTGAAATCTCTGTCCTTAGTTCTATGTTTTCTCCGACTAGTCTCTGCAGTACTCTCTTTACATTTTCTATTATCCCTTTCAGTTTTACAGGCTCGGGACTGCTTGTCTGTTTTCTGCTGAAGACTAAAAGGCTCTGCGTCAGGTCGGCTGCCCTCTCTGCTGAGGCAAGTATCTGCTCTATGTATGCCTTTGAGGGGTTGTCTTCTTTTGCTTTCATCTTCAGTATGTGACCGTAGCCTGTTATCGCTGTCAGGATGTTATTGAAGTCGTGCGCTATCCCTCCTGCAAGGGTCCCGATGGATTCGAGACGCTGGGAATGCATTAACTGTTCTTCAAGTCTTTTCCTGTCTGTAATGTCCCTGTTGCTTACGCGCCTGCCGAGGAATACATCGTTTTCATATATAGGAGCGCATACATGGGACAGCCATTTAATCTCTCCGCTTTTCGTGACAATGCGAAATTCTATTTCTTCTTCATGCCGGGGCGGCTTGAAATCAGCCACATGACTTTCCCATAAATCCTTGTCCTGAAGGTATACAATCCTGTTTCTAATATCAGGGTCCTTTATGAATTCATCCCTTGTGTAGCCTGTAATGCGCTCACAGGACGGCGATATAAAAAGGATTTCCCCTTTTTCTGTTATCCAGTACTCCCAGTCATGTGCAAATTCCGAGAGTATCCTGAACTTCCACTCGTTATCTACAATCTGCTGCTGCTGGTTCTTGATGCTTTCATTACTGTCCCGAAGCACGGCAATCATATCATTAAAACTTCCGGCAATCTCTCCGAATTCGGTTTTGTCCTGATATGACATCTTATAGTTGAAATTGCCTGATGCAACCGCCCTCGTCGCCTTCAAAAGCTCTTCCACCGGGTAAATAATTGCATTTATAAGATAGCGGGCAATCAGGACAGCAATCAATGAGGTCAATGCAAATGTAACTACAAAAAATGTCTTCGTATACAGGAACGAAACTAACATTCCCAGCGCAAAAAGCGCCAGAAGAATGGATAGTGATAAAAAGATTTTCCTTCTCACTTATTGATATACCGCCTATCCCGCACTATCAAAATACAGTCAAATAATAAGCATGCGCTGTCACAACATACTATCCCATAACTCATATCCCTTGTCAAGAATCACATCTATAGCATAAAAAAAGATGTTGCATTTATAATATAACATCATGCTGGAAATTCTTCGTGGAATTGATGTGTCTCTGTTTTATCTGATAAACAGAGGCCTCCAGAACATTGTCTTTGACGTCTCCATGCCGGTTATTACCGACAGGTACTATTTCATCATTCTGGCATTGATGATATACATGGCGTCAACCTATAAAAAAAAGGCTCTAATCCCGATAGTCCTGACAATCATATCCTTAGCGCTCTCTGACTGGGCGGCAAATATATTAAAGCATCTCATCGGGAGAATACGCCCCTGCCATGTGTTAGAAAGCGCAAGGATACTTGTGGGCTGCACTAATTCTTTTTCCATGCCTTCAAACCATGCCGCGAATTCATTCGCAATCATACTTGCCGTATCTTACATGTCAGGGAAATGGGTGCGGTGGATAGCGCTGACAGTGGCTTTGCTCGTAGGCTTTTCAAGGGTATACGTCGGTGTTCATTATCCGTCTGATGTGCTTGCCGGGGCATTGACAGGCATTGCAGTCTCTATCCTTGTAATTAAGTTCTATGAGTGGGCGTCTGTAAGATACAAATTTAAACCCTTTAACACTGCACTTTTAATATCTCTTCTTGGCTTGAGCCTTTTCCGCATTTATTACATCACACACGGCGTTATTGACCTGAGTCCTGACGAGGCGCATTACTGGGAATGGTCAAGGAGGCTTGATTTAAGCTACTACTCAAAGGGACCTATGATTGCTTATCTCATAGCCTTGGGCACAGCCATATTCGGAGACAATGTATTCGGAATACGGATAATGGCCGTCGTATCCTCCGCACTGAGCAGTATCTTTCTGTATCTGCTCGGTAAAAAAATATTTGACGAGCGGACAGGATTAGCAGCCGCAGTATTAATGCAGATTATTCCACTTTACTCTGCATACGGAGTGCTTTTTACAATTGATTCGCCATTTATTTTTTTCTGGGTATTATCGCTCTATCTGTTTTACAGGGCAATAGAGCAAAAGAACAGTGAAGCAGTAGGACAGCAAGGCAGGATACAGGATGCAGGATACAGGATGCAGGATACAAAATCAAAAAATCATGCATCATGCATCATGCATCATGCATCACCCTTATTATATTGGCTTCTCCTCGGTATTTCCATTGGTTTGGGCCTTCTCACAAAATACACAATGGCATTCTTTTACATCTGCGCATTACTTTTTCTTCTCGCCTCAAAGCAGCACAGAAGGATTCTCCTTACAAAAGAGCCTTATATAAGCCTTGCTTTAAGCCTCATTATCTTCAGCCCTGTTATTATCTGGAACGCAGCTCATGACTGGGTCACTTTAAAACATACAGCAGGACAGGCGCATATCAGTGGCCAGTGGTCAGTGATCAGTGAGCAGTGGTTAAAGAACTTCTCTGAATTCTTAGGCTCGCAAATAGGGATAATCACTCCGGTTTTATTCTTCATGATATTTTATGCCATTTTCAGGCTTCAGAAATCATCCCGTGATTCGCGGCCTTCTTTTCTCTTCTGGTTTTCTATCCCCATAATTGTTTTCTTCCTGCTTAAGAGTTTTCAGGGCAAGGTGCAGGCAAACTGGGCGCTTCCTGCTTATGCAGCCGGCTTTATCGCCTTCCCTGCTTTGTTCGTCAGCAGATGGGAAAGTATTAAAAAATGGGTGCGGTGGACGGTAATCGCCAGTGTCCTTATCTCACTGATAATCACTGTAATTGCACATTATCCTGCCATTGTTAATTTGCCGCCTAAATTGGATCCGACATCAAGGACAAGGGGATGGAAAGAACTCGGCGTAGAGGTAAGCAGAGTGTCTGAAGGACTCTCAAAAAAGGGTCCATTCTTTATTTTCTCCGACAAATATCAGGTCTCAAGCGAGCTTGCCTTCTATATAAAAGGGCAGCCTGTCACATACTGCGTTAATCTTGGAAGAAGAATGAACCAATATGACCTATGGCCGGGATTTAACACCCTCGTCAATTTTAATGCTGTTTTTGTTACAATAGACAACGTACAAATGCCTGAAACAGTCGGGACGGCATTTGACAGGTGTGAAAAGCGGCTCCTTACTGTTTTTAGCAAGGACAAAAAACATAAAAAACTTAGAGACTACTCTATATTCACATGCTACAACTTTAAAGGAATGCCGCAGAAAGGGGCAGACAGCTACTGATGAAAGTTTCTATTGTAATACCTTTATATAACGAAGAAGAAAACATAGCCATCCTCCACCAGAGGCTCAAGGAGACGCTTGACCACATTGAGTCTGACTATGAAATAATCTATGTTGACGACGGAAGCGCTGACAGAACATTAGCAGGACTTGAAGAAATTCAGGCAGAAGACAAGAAGGTCGTTGTGCTCAGCCTTAGAAGAAATTTCGGGCAGACAGCCGCCTTCGCAGCAGGCTTTGATTTCGCAAGAGGAGATATTGTCATCACAATGGACGGAGACCTGCAGAACGACCCTGCGGACATTCCCAAGCTTCTTGACTTGATAAAAGACAATGACCTTGTAAGCGGCTGGCGTAAAAAAAGAAAGGACGCATTTATTACAAGACGTCTGCCCTCGATGCTTGCAAACTGGATTATAAGCAAGGTAACAGGCGTTAAACTGCACGACTACGGCTGCTCTCTCAAGGCATACAGGAGAGAAGTCATCAAGAATTTGAAATTATACGGCGAAATGCACAGGTTCATACCTGCGGTTGCAAGCTGGTACGGGGTCCGCATGGCAGAGGTAGAGACAACTCACTACCCGAGGCTCAGGGGAAAGTCAAAATACGGGCTGTCGCGGACCATGAAAGTAATTCTTGATCTTATAACCGTAAAGTTCCTGCAGAGTTTTTCAACAAAGCCTCTGCAGTTCTTCGGCCCCATCGGACTATTCAGCGGCGCGGCAGGGTTTCTAATATCACTTTACCTCAGCATAGAAAAAATATTCATCGGAAAACCGATAGGAGGAAGGCCTCTGCTCCTTTTGGGAATTTTATTGATAATTGTAGGAATCCAGCTAATCGGAATGGGACTGTTGGGCGAAATGCTCGTGAGAGTGTACCATGAAAGCCAGAGGAAACCCATTTACGTAATCAAGAAAATCATTGGCGCGGAAACTGAATAAGATACTGTTTTTCCTCCTAAAGCTTGTGGTAAGCTCCAGCCTGCTTTATTTTGTCCTCTCGAAGACAGGGGTGGAAAAGGTATTTGCAATCATTAAAACCATAAATCCTTTTGCCTTTATTGCAGTAATATTTATCTATATTTTTTCTATATACGTTTCATCAATAAGGTGGAGGCTTCTGCTGCCTGATGAATTCAAGGGGAAAAGGCTTTTCTCTTTTTACCTTATCGGCTCTTTCTTTAACACATTTCTTCCCGGCCTTGTCGGCGGAGACGCCGTGAAGACCTATTATCTTTATAAGGAGACAAATAAGGGAAGCCTCAGTTTTGCCTCTGTCTTCATGGACAGATACATAGGTTTTATATCATTGATGACTATAGCGCTTATATCTTTTGCCGCAGGATTTAAATATGTAAAGGGGTCTTTGATTGAATGGCTTTTGCCGGTTATAATATTCTCATTTCTCATCGGAAGCTTCGCAATATTCAGGCTCCGTCTCGGCAAAGGAATAAAAGCCATCTCAGAATTTTACGGATACTTTAACGAATACAGCAGCCAGAAAATGCTGCTCGTAAAAACACTTATGCTCTCAGTTGCCATACAGATAATGGCAATCTTATCCATGTATATAATTGCACTGGGCCTGGGACAGCAAATATCTCTCTTATACTTTTTCATTTTTTTCCCCGTAATAGTAACCATCTCTACGCTGCCGATTTCTATATCAGGAATCGGGCTGAGAGAAGGAGCGTTCGTTTTTTTATTCGGCACGGCAGGGGTTAAACCTGAAATGGCAACAGCGATGTCGTTTGCATGGTTCTTATCCACTGCATCAGGAGGGCTTGTCGGGCTTTTTGAATATTTAAGGCTAAAAACATAACGGGAAGAATGGTTTCTAAAATGACCGGCAAGGTTGCGGCAATTAACACGAGTGACAAAAAAGGCATGCGTAAAAAGACAGTTAAAGAGGCTATTATAAAAACAGACTACGGTATTGAGGGCGATGCCCATGCTTCATCTGAATGGCACAGGCAGGTAAGCCTTCTGGCGCTTGAAAGCATCAAAAAAATGCAGGCGCTGGGCTTGAAGGTAAAACCTGGTGATTTTGCGGAAAATATAACAACCGAAGGCATCAACCTGCCTGAACTTCCTATAGGCACAAGGATGACAATCGGCGAAGTTGAAGCAGAGGTAAGCCAGATAGGCAAGGAATGTCATACGCGCTGCGCCATATATTATCAGGCAGGCGACTGCGTTATGCCAAAAGAAGGCATATTTGTAAAAGTAATTAAAGGCGGAAAAATCAAAGAAGGAGACATCATAAAAGTTGGTGAATCGGTGAATGGGTGAATAGGAATTAGGGATTAATACATGATTACGGCAGCTATTCTAACATTAAGTGACAAGGGTTCAAGGGGCGAGCGAGAAGACTTGAGCGGCGCTGCTATTGCAGACATACTAAAAAGCATAGGCGTAGTGGTTGCCCATTATGATATTCTGCCCGATGAAAAGAGTACGATAAAAGAAAAACTTATTGCATATTCCGGCAAGGTTGACTTGATACTTACAACAGGCGGCACGGGCCTCTCACCAAGGGATGTTACTCCTGAAGCTACGCTTGAAGTAATCGAGAGGGAAATACCCGGCATTGCTGAGGCAGTCAGAAGTGAAGGTTTGAAGAAAACAAAGAGGGCTATGCTGTCAAGGGCAGTGGCTGGTGTAAGGGGTAAAACACTGATAATAAATCTTCCCGGCAGTCCAAGGGCTGTAAAAGAGAATCTTGAAGTCATAATTGATGCAATCCCTCATGCAATTGAAAAGATTAAGGGAAACACTTCGGAGTGTGCAAATGAATGATATCTCTTTTTCATTGGCTTTTTTGGCCGGCGTATTATCATTCCTTTCGCCGTGCGTTTTGCCGCTCGTTCCGTCTTATGTTTCGTTTATAACAGGCATGTCCTTTGAGGACCTCACATCAGTTACAGACAGAAAAAAAATGAGGAATCTTACAATCACAAATTCGCTTATATTCATAGCGGGATTTTCTGCCGTATTCATTGCGCTGGGCGCATCATCATCTGCGGCAGGCCGGATTCTATTCCACTATCAGGAGTGGATAAGGATTATCGGCGGAATACTCATTATAATCTTCGGCCTCTTCATAGCAGGTTTTCTTAAATTCAATTTTTTGATGCGGGAGAGGAAGATTCATCTGAGCGGAAGGCCGGCAGGTTATATCGGAACATTTGTTATCGGCATGACATTTGCCGCAGGATGGACTCCGTGCATAGGCCCTATCCTCGGCTCAATCCTTCTGTATGCTAGTACAAAAGGCTCTGCTGTTTATGGAATAAAACTGCTTTCCGTATATTCGCTCGGGCTTGCAGTGCCTTTCTTTATTTCATCGCTTGCCATAAACAGCTTCTTAAGTTATTCCAAAAAACTCCAGAGGCACATGCGGGTAATAATGATCATCAGCGGCATACTTCTGATAGCATTCGGCGTAATAATGCTCACTAACCGGCTGAAGGATATCGCAGGGCTTTTCCCCGACTTCGGGATAAAATTCTAAAATAGTTATTTCCCTGTAACCACTACTTTCATCTCAATCCTATCATTTGGATTGTCCCTGCCGTCCCGCGGCTGGTTAACAATCTTATCCACGACTTCTATTCCTGAAACTACCTCGCCGAACACAGTATACTTGCCGTCAAGAGATGGCGTATTTGCAGCACAGATGAAGAACTGTGAGCCAGCGCTGTTAGGATCCGCAGCTCTTGCCATTGAAAGAGTTCCTTTTTTGTGAGGCTTTGTGTTGAACTCGGCCTTTATTTTATATCCGGGGCCGCCAATGCCATGCTTTGATTTCTCAGGGTCTTTTGTATTCGGGTCTCCTCCCTGAATCATAAAGCCGGGAATAATGCGGTGGAAGGTTGTGCCGTTGTAAAACCCTTTTTTAGCAAGCTCAATAAAATTCTTCACATGGTTTGGCGCAACATCGGGGAAAAATTTGAGCTCTATATTTCCGAATTTTGTCTCGATTATGGCCCTTGTTTCAGTTGGTTTTTTAGGAGTGAGTTCCGGCGCAGGGGCTGCCAATCTGCCGACTCTTTTCTCAGGAGCAGGCTCAGCAGTCTGAGATTCAATTGGCTTTTGTTTCGGCATTGATGCGGAAGGAGTCTTAACTTTCTTTTTTTCCTGAGACGGCGGCGACGGCGGCGTTTCTGCGGGCTTCTGTTCAGGAGCCGGAGCAACCTGCGTAGGCACAGCGGGCGCAGGAGCAGACACCTTCGGCTCCTCAGCTTTTTTGCAGCCTATTGCAAATGCCAAAATGACAGATAATGATAATATCAGAAACGTAGTCTTCTTCATTAGAACCCCCAGTAAAATTATTGCTAAAACTTTGATGACTATTATACCAAATGATTTTTCATATTTCTAACAGGTGTCTCTTTATCACGCCTTCGCGAACTATTTTTATCTTTTCCTCTCTGACATCCGCAATTGTTGACGGCAGGCCTCCGGCAGTCTTTCCTCCGTCTATTACCATATCTATCTCTTTGCCAAAATATCTTATGACTGCATCAGCGTCCTCTGCAGGAGGCATCCCTGAAGGATTGGCGCTCGTTGCCGTTATCGGGAATCCTGCTTCCCTTGCAAGATGAAGCGCAAATGATTCTCCCGGAATCCTGACCGCAACCCTGCCTGTTCTCGCAGTAAGATATGAAGACAAATCACTTTTTGCCTTTAGGAGCAGTGTCAACGGCCCCGGCCAGAATTTGTCCATAAGAGTTTCGGCAATCTCATTCACAGATGCAGCAATCATTGATAGAAGTGTCCTGTCGCCAATGATTAATGGCATTGGCTTTTCTTCAGGCCTTTTCTTTAATTCATATAGCTTCCTGAGCGACGCCTCTTTATCAAACCTTACTCCGAGGCCGTAAAACGTCTCTGTCGGATACGCAACGATACCGCCGTTGTTGAGAATTTCCACAGCCATTTCAATGACATCGCTTAGATTTTTTTCGTTAATTTTTATGAGCATGGTTGAATATTCTCTACTTTGTCATTCCCGTGCAAACGGGAATCCTTGTATTTTTTTTACAAGGAACTATATTCCGGCTTACGGCCTGCCGGAATGACAGACTCTATTTTCTGGGCAATGACATTATGCGTATGGCTTATCGGCGCTTATCCCTCATCCTCACTCTGACAGTGTTCCCATGCGCCTCAAGCCCTTCAATATCCGCAATGGTTTCCACTGTCTTAGCAATCTGCATAAAACCCTCTCTTGTAAACGATAAAAGGCTTGAGCGTTTGACAAAGTCATAAACTCCAAGAGGAGAAAAAAATCTCGAGGTGCCTCCTGTTGGAAGTGTATGATTCGGTCCTGCTGAATAATCTCCGAGAGTCTCAGGCGTCCATCTGCCAAGGAATATTGCGCCGGCATTTTTAATCTCCGGAAGGACAGCCGCAGGCCTTTTTGTCATAATCTCAAGGTGTTCAGGGGCAATATCATTTGAAAGTTTTACAGCGCCGACAATATCCTTTGTAAGGATAACAGCCCCGTAATTCTTAAGAGATTTGCTTGCAATAGCCTTTCTTTTAAGCTTTGACATCTGCCTTTCAATCTCCCCGCTGACATCCTCTGCAAGAATCTCTGAATCTGTAATCAATACCGAGGATGCAAGCTCATCATGCTCAGCCTGACTCAATAAATCCGCTGCAATAAATGCAGGGTTTGCAGAGGCATCCGCTATTATCAGAATCTCGCTCGGGCCTGCAATCATATCAATATCCACCTCTCCGAAAACCATTCTCTTTGCCATAGCCACATAGATATTGCCCGGCCCCACAATCTTATCAACTCTTTTTATTGCTTGAGTTCCGTAAGCCATGGCCCCGACTGCCTGCGCTCCGCCAATCCTGTATGCCTCTTTAATCCCCAGCATTTCTATCGCTGCCATTACATACGGATTAATCTCCCCATGCGGCGTTGGGACACAAACCGCAATTTCCTTTACACCTGCAACCTGTGCAGGTATTACGTTCATAAGGACAGTTGAGGGATATGACGCCTTACCGCCGGGCACATAAACACCAACTCTTTCTATCGGGCGTATCATCTGGCCGAGAAGGGTATGGGAAAAAGCGGGGTTAATATTTTTATTTGCAGGGAGTTTCCCGTATTCTGAATCC